>CBDCCE010000023.1:17500-49425 GCA_965214575.1 Puia sp. | reverse complement strand
GCGACTTCGGCGTACGAAGCGACATGGAGCTCGGAAATTTTCTAAAAGAAAATAATATCGCTTCGCTAAACGATCTTATCCATGGCGACCTAGGTAAGAAATAAGTACAAAAAAAGTGAAATAAAAAAGGGCGGCATTGGACATGAATCGTCATTTTGTTTGCGATAATGTGATATGTCTTACGCTCAGTTATATGGCATCCCAGGTTATATTCGTTCATGTACTTAAACTCCAGATGGAAAGTTGTAAGTCAATAAGCAGAATATAAATATAATGAATTACGGGGGTAGGCAAAATCTGAATTGCTGATTAACCTGTATTAACGCTAGCCACCAATATTCTTATAAGCTTCATTTATATAGGTTTTCGTTTCTTCAAAGTCATCGTCATCTTTAAGCGCCAATTCAAAATCTCCGGTTCCATAATGCCCGATTTCAGATACATCGCGTCCTTGCTTTGGAAGAGGTTGTATTTCTGCAGGGTTCAACTTTAGATATAGTGTGAGCTTTTTTCTTATATGTCTGTAAAACAAAACAAAAATTTTTTACTTGTTTTATAGGCTATATAAAATTTCTTTGGGCTCTCCTCTATTGAACTATCTAAAGAAATGATATAGTCGCGAACCTTCTCGAAAAGCTCGCGCATTTCTTCATCTATCGCCTCAATATGTTCGTTAATGGAATAAGAGGCACTTTTTCGCGTCAACGCTGCCTTCCTCCCTGCCTCCACCATAATAGGATTTTTGATTCCAGAATTCTCGGAATCAATATTTGAAATTGAAATTGAACGCTTGTATACTTCCTCAATATTGAAAGTTCCATTTTCGTACAACTTATATTGCCACAATTCTATATTTGCCCCCATAACTTGAACTGCGTGTAAATCAAATTTTTTATATTCCGGCGCAAGGCAAATTACACGAATATCAGACCAGTCGACTTCAACAGTTCTTCCTAAGACCTTATTTACCGCAATTTCAAAATCTCCCTTATGATCCCTAATCCAATGTAAATAGTAAAGGCTTTGATTAATAAGATCAGAAGAAGCCACTTTCTTATACTCAATGATAACAGGATTTTGGTCTTCTGAGATGGCTAGTGTATCGATTCTACCTGAATGTAAGCTCCCGGTAGAAAACTCCGATGCAATAAACTTGCAGTTAAATATTACTTCAATGTTACCTTCTACCAGCTTTTGCAAGTCTTTTTCGAGCTTGAATTCACTTAGACGAACAAGCTTTGCCTTGCCGTTACTGATTTCAAATATTGCCGTAAGTGGTAATGTTAACTGACCATTGTTTACCAATTAGTAGTTCCAATCAGAATGACTAACGGGAGATTTATTCAATTCTTTTTTTAAAGCTTTCCATCTGGGTAAGAATTTATCTATATAAGCTACAAACGCATCGTTATGATGTCTCTCTAACAGATGAACTATCTCATGTACTACAATGTATTCTAAACAAAATAAAGGCTTCTTTGCCAATTCAAGGTTTATCCAAATTCGCTTAGCCTCAATATTACAGGTTCCCCATTTAGTCTTCATCCGCTTTATGCCGTATTCGTTCACATTCACCTTTATTTTCCTTTCCCACTTTGCAATCAAAGGAGGTATCTGTTCATTCAAATAATTCCTGTAAAATTTCGCCAACACTGTAGCTTTATGATCTCGGCTTCTGTCAGGTTTTACATATAAATCAATAAATCTATGTCTCAATACGACAGTTTCTTTACCAGTGGTCGGAATAATATTCATCAAATAACGTCTGCCGTTAAAGTAATGGCTTTCGCCCGAAATAAACTCCCTTTCTGTCTCTCTTTCTTGTGCTGCAAAACTTCGTTGCTGTTTTTTAATCCAACTTAGTTTCGAAATAACAAATAAGCGTAGTGATTCGTCATTTATTCGCAATGGCGCTGCAATGCGTACTTTACCGTTGGGGGGATATACGCCCAAGTGAAGATTTTTTATAGCCTTCTTCTCTACGTCAATTTCAATATTACTTACAGTTATCTGCCTCATTTCAATAATCCCACGTCTGCTTTTCCACGATATTAAATATGGTTGCTGTCAATGTTTCATCGTCTATCAGTTCAGCAATTGCAATCTTTATTTCTCTTTCTTTTTGCTTGTTGCCACGCCAATCATCTTTTTTTACTGCGATGATGGCCGCATCAATTTCCAGAGCTAACTGTGCATTTCGGTTCAGATTATCGAACAATGCCCTTTTGGCTTTTGAGTTCAAGGTTTTAGGATAATCTATCGATGTTTCTGGCTTAGTAACCTTTTTTATTAACTCAACCAATTTGTCCAGATACTTCTTATACTCCTTTGCTTCTTCTTTTCTTGATTGTATTAATTCACCCAGCAATATGGACATTTTTTCATAGTATTTGGGATTGGCCGGCATTTCATCTATAATCAATCGGCGGATATTGTTTTCAATAGTCTCCGCCATCGCTTCCTTATTTCTCCGGATACCCTCCGGTAGTTTTTCGGAGGTCTTTTCCAGACCGCCTTCAACAATCAGCTGCAATAGGGTAAAATCATCGAATGCCGAAATCACCTTACTTGCTCCTGCACTGATGTAAGTATCGATCAAGTGCCGCATAGCAGGTTCGTACTGCTTTAGATCAATATAGTCCCTACTGGCAATTTTTATTTCCTGCCGTAGATTTTCAAAAAACTTTACATCCTCTCTAATTTCTTCAATTTCGGCTCTGGAATAACCTACTTCCTCCATTTCATTGGCAATGTTGACGTAGGCCCTTATCAATGCTACAGTTTGTTTATATAACGTAATTCGCTTTTGCTCTGTTTCTTTCAGGTCGTCTATGTTTTCAGGATTACCGCAGAAATAGCGGATGCAGTCAAGTGAATCTTTAACATTGCTGATGGGTTCTACCAAAGCCTTGATACTCTCCAAACATTCTTCTAATCTTTCCCTACCTTTTTGTAAGCGGTCATTTAGTAGGTTTTGTACATCCTCTTGTTCATATCCATCAAACGCTCCCGAAGTGTAATCGTCTACTGCTTTTTCCATTCGTTTGAACAAATCTTTATAGTCAACTATGTAACCGTATTCTTTATCATCCCCATCTAACCGGTTCACCCTGCATATAGCCTGAAATAAACCATGATCTTGCATACTGCTGTCAATATACAAATAGGTGGCAGGAGGAGCATCAAATCCAGTAAGTAGCTTATCCACTACAATCAGCAACTTCATTTGCGCCGGTTCCTTGACAAATTTCTCCTTTACTCCTTTTTCAAACTCTTCTGGCTTTTTGCTCCCTAACATTTTCATGTAGATATCATACTTAAAAACATTCTCTGTATCTGCTTCTTCCGCCACGGTCTCCCCTTTTATATCTGATATAGATGGATTGTAGGAAGTAATGATAGCACATTTGGTAAAGCCAGCTTCTTGGAAGAGTTCATAATATCTGCATGCTTGAAAAATACTGCCAGCTACCAGTAAGGCGTTCCCTCGTCCATTTTGCAGCCTTTCCCTTTCCTCCATATCCAGTAATATATCTGCCACAATTCTTGCAATCCTAGTACGGCTACTCAATACTTTTTGCAGCGTTCCCCATCGTTTTTTTAAATCAGTGATGGCAAAATCAGTCAATCCTTTTGTTTTCGCGTTAAACCATCTATCAATACCTTCTTTGTGAGTTGATTTGTTGATCAACATTACGAGCCTCATATCTAAGATCAAGTACTACTTTATCTTTTACAGCTTCATCAAACTTGTAAGTGTGAATATATTTACCAAATACCTCCATACTGCTCTCCTTATCTTTTTTCAGCAAAGGTGTTCCGGTAAAGCCTATAAACAAAGAATTGGGTAAAATCTTCTTCATGGCCGTGTGAAGCTTACCGCTTTGGGTACGATGGCACTCATCCACAAACACATACATATCTCCTTTTGCTTGGAAATCGGCAGGTAGACTTTCTTGCAATTTCTCTAAGTACTCCTCTACATCACCTTCTTCCTTTCTACCAAATTTGTGAATAAGTGAGCACATTAACCAGGGCGTGGTGGCATTTAATTTATCAATCAAATCTTTTCCGCTAGTGGTTCTTACAATTTTTTCACCAACACCATTATATACTTTCTCTATCTGATCATCTAATTCTTCTCGATCGGTAATAATTAACACCCTTGCACCAGTAATATTTTCTCTTATCCAGCGTGTGAGCCACACCATAGTCAAGCTCTTACCACTGCCCTGTGTGTGCCAGATTACCCCGCCCGCCCGTTTTCGAATCTCTTCCTGTGCAGCTTTTATTCCGAAGTACTGATTATGCCTGCAATATTTCTTGATTCCTCGGTCAAATACAATAAAGTCATGAATCATTTCAAGCAGACGCTGCTTGTTGCATAAATGGAGAATCCCTTTATTCAAAACATTTTTTTCTTTATTTTCCTCTTTCCATTGCAGGTAATATTTTTCTTTGGTTTCAATACAGCCATATTTCAATCCTTCGGTATCATTGCCTGCCATTATTAACTGAACGGTAGCAAAGAACCGTTCAATAAATTTTGGAGACTGGTTATCCAAATTCTGACGGATTCCTTCTGAAATAGAGATCGTACTGCGTTTTAATTCCAATACAGCAACAGCAATACCATTTATGTACAAAACAATATCTGGACGTTTGGTGTTTTCGCCTTTTACGGTTACTTCTTCCGCAATGGCAAAATCATTTTTTCCCCATTCCTTCCAGTTAATCAATTCAATAGTTTCGGTATTAGCACCGGCTTCTGGCTTTATTTTTACGCCATAACGTAATAGGCCATATACCGACTTGTTCACCTCGTATAGTGTTTTGCTCTGGTCACCTGCAGTTTTTGTAAGTTCATAAATGGTTTTATCAACCAATATTATATCATAGTACTGAAGCAAATAATTACGCAACAAATCTTCTTCGATATTGCTGCCACCCTTTTCTTCCCAAACACCCAAATAGCGGAATTGTAATTGTGTTTTAAACAACTGCACTACCCGGTTTTGTGTAGCCCGTTCAATTTGACCAATGGAAGTCATACTAACCTGATTTTGCCAGTGAGTAAGCTTTGCATCATACCTTGCTTAAAAATATGGACCTTCTCTGCTTTACCTTTAAGATGCAAAACTTCATTTTCCAAATCATAGATAACATCTGCAATCGCTTCTTGTTCTTCTGGTTTGGGAAAAGGGATTTCAATTTTTAAAAAATTATTTTTTGAAAGATTGTATCTTGTTGCCCCTTGAGCTGACGAATAAAACAACTTTCTTCCAACGCTACTTCTAAAAAAATAGGAAAGGAATAAAACATTTGCGCGTAATTCCTTTTTTAAACGGAATCCAAAACAAAAACTGTTTAAGTATAGATTCGGAATATCATTTAAAAGCGTAGAACACATTCCGACTTCTTCCGGCGTTTCAGAAGAACCATTAAATAACAAATCTCCTTTTAGAACCTCGTTTTGGTTTTCAAATGTGCCGATTGTAACATAATCGAAATAGTTCGTATCAATTATTGGATTTGACATTATGTTCATGAAAGGAATGTATGGCTGTTTGCCATTATCAAAATCTCTCTTTGATTTACCGGTTAAACCACCATAAGGCTTTCCTATTTCAAAAATTTTTTTTGTTTGCCATTTTTCACTAAATCCCGGCAGTCTTTTTTTTCCGGTAAATAAACTCTGTGTGATTCCTTTCTTAATTGCTTCTTTTTTGGCAATTAGTTTTTCAAGGTTAGTAATCAAACTATCTGTTTCGTTAAGCACTAACGCAATGGCTGACTGTTCTTTCGTTGTTGGTGGAAGTGCAATAGGGAGAATTCTGGCTATTTTCCCAGTATAACTTTGTTGCTTGGTACCTTGGCAATATTTAAAAGCAAGCTGATTACCATATCGAACATAAAAGTGAAAAAGATATTCTGTAATTAGGTCCTTAGTCGGATAAAGAGCCATACAAGACTGATTGGTAGTTGATTCTACTCCAACTATTCCGCAGCTTCCTCTTGTACCTGCGGCTTCCAACCCTGTAATTGCAATAAGAAAAGTTCCTCTTGGAATTATTTTTAGATGCGTATTACTTACTGCTTCTTGAGTTATTTTTTCAATAGTATCTGTTATTACGTTATAATTAAGTTCTCCACTTGTAATCCAATGTATTTGACCTTTGTAATATTCAGGTTTTGCTCTTGAAGGCGTTTGCCCGCTAGAAAAACCTGCCATAAAATCTTCAAATTTTTTGAAATGCCAATCTGATGGAATTAACCCCAATTCTGTTTGCTTATATCCTTTCTTTACTTCCATATAAATCCCATTTTTTTGAGATGAGTATTTACTTTGGCAGTAAGATCTTCAGTTTCGTAAGCCAGCTGAGGCAATGTGGTACCGTAGCGTTCGGCGAGTTCTTTTATGCGCTGTGCCAGACGGTGGCTTATGCGGTCCATTTCGTTCTGTACTTCCAATTGCAGACTGTTCATCCATTTGTTCTCCACCAATAATGTTTTAATTTCTGTAGTGCTTAATTTGGGGTATTGCATCAATACCAGTTTTTCCAATGTAGCTTCGACATCTTTTATTTCTTTATTTGCAACAGACTCATTTTCTGCAAGCGCCAGGTATTTTTTCAAAGCGGTTACTTCATCTTCTTCCAGTTCGCTATAAGGCACCTCGATTTCGGCAGCTATCGTAAGGAGTTCCGTTGTTTCTTCCTTTTCTATTTGCTTTATTCTTTTTTGAACGAGCGCCTTAGTGGGTTTGCCTTTGTCATTCAGCGCTTCTGACAGTAAACCATCTTCGCCGCTATGTTCTTCTTCCAGTTCTTCCAACTGCCTCGTTATAGAGTCACGGATGGCTTTGAGTTCTTCTATTTGCTTTTTTTCTTTGGGAAAGTATTTATTGATGATGATTTCTTTGGGAATGAGTTTGCCTTCCCATTCTTTTTTCTTTTTGTCGCTTTCAATTTCGTTGCCTGTTTTCCAGCCATCTGTTACCAAAATATAGACATCATCTTGCATAGCAATATCGTTCCAATAAGTCATCAGGTGCTGGTAAATAGAGTAATTGTCAATTAGCTTTTTTCCGGCGAAAGCTGCCAGCAAATCTTCTGACAACTGATGAATGATTTGCTTTGGCTTGTCGCCAGTTTTTATTGCCTGCAGCAGAGGTATGTTTTTTTGCTTCCATCGGTTAAATGAATTGTCAATGTTTTTAGCATAGCTGATAAATTCTGCGTTGCTGAAAATAATAGTTCGGATAAACTTATTTTCCATTTTCAGCGTACAGTATTTATTGCTGCGCTTGCTGGAGGCAAACAGTTCTTTTTTTATTGAAGGATACACATCCCAATACGGTTGCAGAGCGTCAATATCTGTATTGGGTATATCACCAAGCAGGTGGGCTTCAATATCCTGTATGTCTTCTTCTTCCTGGCTGTCAATGTAACGGGGAATATTAAGGTTGAATTCGTTGGCTTCAATTTCCGCTAGCGGCACCATGCGGCTATATTTGTCAACCGGTGTTTGCTTATTGAATACATCCACAATTTTATGGATGTCCTGCTCCCTTAAACGGTTCTTGTTGCCGTCTTTTACAAAAGCGCTTCCGGCATCAATCATAAAAATACCCTTACGACTTTCGGCATTATCTTTATCAATAACAATAATGCAAGCGGGTATACCGGTGCCGTAAAATAAATTGGACGGCAATCCAATAATTCCTTTATATACCCTTTACGTATGATGCTGGTTCTAATTTCTACTTCAGTATTACCACGGAACAATACCCCATGCGGTAATATAATTGCTCCTTTGCCTTTTGCTTTTAAGGATCGGATGATGTGCAGCAAGAAAGCATAGTCGCCATTCTTTGGCGGCGGCACACCATAACCTGTAAAGCGATTGTATAAATCATCGTGTGGCTTAAACCCGTCCATCCAATTTTTGCTGGAAAATGGCGGGTTAGAAACGGCATAGTCAAACTGCTTTAGATTATTGTTCAACACCCAGGCCGGATTAGATAATGTACTTTGCCCTTTTGCTATTTCAGCGGTGGGGTTGTTATGCAGAATCATATTCATCTTAGCCAAACCTGCGGTGGCCACATCTTTTTCCTGACCAAAAAGAGAAATAGTTTTACCTGCTTCATTGGCAATTTTCAAAAGCAGACTTCCACTGCCACAAGTCGGGTCATACGCGGAGGTTTGTGGACTGGAATTTTTTTCAGTAATGCCTATAATTTTTGCCAGCACCCGGCTTACTTCAGCAGGGGTATAAAATTGTCCTTTGCTTTTCCCAGATTGTGTTGCAAAGTGGCGCATAAGATATTCATAGGCATCACCTAGAATGTCGTCTCCTTCGGCTCTATTTTTAGTGAAATCTAAATTTGGGTTTTCAAATATGGCTACCAAGTCCGAAAGCTTATCTACTTTTTCATTATCCTTCCCTAATTTTTCATCATCATCAAAATCTGTTACGTCAATAATTCCTGATAGGCCATTTTCAATAGCAATAGGCTTAATGATACGTTTATTGATTTTGTCGCCAATGTCTTTTTTGCCTTTCAACTTAACCATATCCGGAAAAGAGGAACCTTCGGGAATAGTAATTATAGCATTCTTTTTGCCCGCATATTTATCGGAAACATATTTGAGGAATAGCATTACCAGTACGTAATCTTTATACTGGCTGGCATCCATACCCCCGCGAAGTTTGTCACAGCTTGCCCAGATGGTAGAATAGAGTTCAGATTTTTTTATTGCCATATCACGGTTGTCGTTGGGTTTATTTCATATAATAGATATTTGAAAAGATCTGACTTTGGCATATAACGACTAAATATTATTTATATGTCATAAGTCCCTGGTTTGGAGTACAATATATGCAAAGCAAAGAAGCAAATTGTTAATTTAAGGCTATTTATAATAATATTTCTACGAATTTGTTTCCAAAAACTCGGCTTTAAATATTCCAACGATTACCCTATTCTAATTTTTTATGGTTTGTCCTGATTGGATGGATTATACGCTTTGTACTGTCGTACTTTGGATTCGCGTATAAAAAAGGTCGGACTTTTCAACCGGCCTTTATTGATTGTAAAATTATTGCTAGGCTGCCTGCTCGTCAGTGCTTTGAATTCCTCCTATAATAAATGATGGAATCTTGAATAAATTGTACCAGCCCCCTAAATGGCTGCACTAAGTTAGTAAATCAATTTAGGCATTTAAATTCAGGTTGTAAAAAAACATGCAGAAGCTTTTCTGTGGAACAAAAGCTTCAAATTATTAAGGAGGCGGAACAAAACGAGATTACTCAAACCCTTCGTAAATCAATCTGGTCCACAGTCTTTTTATACGGTAGCGAAGTCAGTTCTATAGCGGTGGTGCGAAACTCCTGTAGTCATAGTATCCCAAAATTGATCCGGAACTCAGGTTTTTGCAGGATGAAAATGCAAGACTGAAAAAGATCATCGGCAACCAGGCTCTGGAGCTTGAGTTCAAGCAGAGCCTTTAATAAAAAACGAGGTTTACGAGCGGAGACTAAAGGGCTCGTAAAAATTTACAAGCTGCGAGGTCTTGGAGTACGGCGTTTATTATCATGGTCTGGCTCACAGAAAAGCAATTTTTATTACAAACGATCACTGTCACACAAAGGTATAAAGCCGAGTACCCAAAGGTGAACTGCAATGTAGAACTTGTTGAAATTACTGTAGTATTAAAAGATATCAAACAGACACTGGCGGAGGAGTTTCATTGTAGGGATAAAGGTATATGACTGTCGAGTTAAAAGAAATGGGCTGGATCATCAATCACAAAAATTTTACAGGCTGATGAAGGAAGCAAAATTGATTTTTGGCGCAAG
Organism: Puia sp.; assembly: GCA_965214575.1. Taxonomy (GTDB): domain Bacteria; phylum Bacteroidota; class Bacteroidia; order Chitinophagales; family Chitinophagaceae; genus Puia. The sequence goes on along the minus strand of CBDCCE010000023.1, from coordinate 39,561 downwards.
AATACTGGTAACACCTTTCAAACGGAACTTTATAAAGTTCAGGAACCTTAAGCCCGAACGCCTATAGCAATACCTAACCAAGTATCGCAAATATGTTCATGTGTATGGTACCGGCAGAAACGCGCTGCTGGGCCGGTATGCAATAAATATTTGTTTATTTTTTTGAAATTATTGAAGCGTTTATATGAACTGTTTATAAATCATTTTGAATTTAATTCTTATATTTATAAAGAATAGATAAATGGATTTTGTTTTAGTGAGTTGTTCATGATACGAAGTTTCACCGGATTATAAAGTATTGGTATTTAACTTATTAGCGGGTAGGTTCAAGTTCCTCCCTCCCCAAATTTCAAGTCAGGCTGACAAATAATTTAAAAATCGACCTTGTAGATAAATATGATTGCCAGAGCTATATCCCGAGCTTCGTAAAGTCTATATGATTTGTGCCGTCAATAACTTCCATCACATCGACTTTATAATAATTTTTAGTTGTTTCTTCTTTTGAGTGCCCCAACATCCTAGAAACAACAGGTCTATTGGTTCCGAGCCTAATCCACAATTGAGCATTAGAATGCCGAGCTGTCCGATTTGAAACGTCCTTATGTATACCCATTTTCTTGGCTATTTGTTTCAATTGGCGATTAAAGACGGGTTCAGCCAGAAATGACTTTTTGTCAAATACGAACGGATCCTGTTTAGAGGGGGACGAATATTTTTCTATTAATCCAGCTGCTTCTGGAAATTTAAAAAGGGGGATCATGGTTTGCTCATTATTCTTGGTTCGATTCCCGACGATCATATAACCATGTTCATGGTCCTTTACCAAATGCTCCTTTTTTAGTTCGATCATATCCTTGTAATAGTAGCCTGTATAGATCTGAAGGAGAAAGATATCCCGATCCCGTTCTAGGTGGGCTTCATCTTTTTTGAATTTATAATTCTTCCAGGCTTTGATTTCTTCTATGGTTAAAAAGGTCCGCTTCGCTTTTTTAACCTCGATATGCAAATCTTCGAAAAGGCCAAGTTCTGTTTCTTTTGTGATTAAATGTTCTTTTCTTGCTAGACGTGCTACTTTTTTAAAAGCGTTGAAATAAGTGTCGATGGTTGTTCCTTGTAAATTTTTCTTGTCTCTGCAATAGCGATAGAAATCCTCGATCAATTCCGGAGTCAATTCCTGAAAAGTTATTTCCTTATTAAATGTGTTTAGATGTTCTAAACATGCTTTGTATTTTTTTAAGGTATCAATTTGTACCGGCCCCTTATAAACTGGACAGTTTTCTAAAGGTAATTTAGTAGTTTTTCATTTTCAAAAGGGATCGGATTATAATTGTTCCATACGGTTTCAGGAGTCTGCCCGTTCAGTGACCAGTGCCTTCTTTTTTCATTGTACCACTTGTAATAACGGTCGATCACCAGCTGGGCATGGTAGATGGATTCGAACTCAAAACGATCGATCACCTCACGTTGCAGATTGGAGTGAAGGGCTTCGATGTAGGCGTTGTCCTGTGGCGTGGCGACGTGGGAGAACTCCTGGTACACACCTTTTTCTTTTAAGTATTCCCGGACAGCGTTGGCAATAAACTGTGAACCATTGTCATTTCTGAGCGACATCCCTTCGGCTTTGTAATCGAGCAGCATCAGCGATAACATTAAAAGAACATCTCCTTTTTTTATGCTTTGCCGCAGCATATGGATTAGTACTTTGCGGGAGTAGATGTCCATAACAGTCAACAGCAACGCGTTTCTGCCGGTTCCATGCACATGAACATATTTGATATCCATGGTCAGATACTGCAGCGGTCGCTCCGGTGTAAGGCTCCTGAAGCGGATAAAGTTCCGCTTAAACGGCGCCACCCGTATCCTTGCTCCAAATAAAAGTTTTGCTTCTTTCATAAGCCTGTACACCTTTTTGTGATTGATAATCCACCCCATTTCTTTCAGCTCCCCGGCCATGTTATGGTATCCATAACAGCAGAACTCCTGGGCCAGCGTTCGCTCGATATCTTTTACCACGCTTGCGTTTTCAAGGAGTTCTCCTTCCCGGTTTACGCTATGCGTACTTGGTTTTATTCCCTTCGGACCCAGTGAGCGCTTATAGTAAAAGCTGCTAGGCTGCAGCCCCGACCACGACAGCAAACGGCGCACGCCAACACCCCTGAGCTGGTAGATTTTTACAAGCCCTTCAGTCTCCGCTCGTAAGCCTCGTTTTTTTTTAAAAGCTCGGTCTTGAACTCCAGCTCCAGTGCCTGATTGCCAATGATCTTTTTCAGCTTCGCATTTTCCTCCTGCAAAGCCCGGAGTTCCGGATCAATTTTGTGGTATTGCGGCTGCAGTAATTTCGCACCTCCGGTATTAAACTGACTTCGCCATCTCAGAAAAAGACTGTGGGCGAGATTGTGTTTACGAAGGGTTTGAGTAATCCCGTTTTGTTCAGCCTCCTGGATAATTTGAAGCTTCTGTTCCACAGAAAAGCTTCTGCGTGTTTTTGCCATAACCTAAATTTAAGAATGACTAAATTGATTTACTAATTTAGTCCAGCCATTTAGGGGGCTGGTACAAATTTCGATCCTGTCACTAGGATGTTTAATATAGTTTGCAAAGAAGATATTAAAACAATTTCCGGAACCGGTATTTTTTAGTTCTCCGAATATCATGGGAAAAGTGATTTTTTTGCCTGCCAGGTAATACCGTTTTATGAGATTTTGGATAACAAGTTTTTCTTCCCTGATTTTGGTATTTATTTCGAAGTAAAACGAATGTTTAGTATTGACCCAGTAGTCATCAACTCCAGCCCATTGATCTAAACGCACTTTTTCAGGTATTGGAATAAGGTAATATTTACATGACCTGTTAATCATTATCCTAATGTGTATTGGGTATTTGCCTGATTTATTGGTCTTTCTGCGCCAATTGAGCAAAACGGTGGTATTTGGGAGATTCAAAGGGACGCGTTTTGACAGTGAGGAATAGTAGGGCTGACAAGGGAGGTGTAAAACAAAAGAACAGCCAAAAAGTGTAAAACAAACGCCGCAAAAACTAACGAAAAACAACGAAATTTAACGAAACTCGAAAAAATGAAAAAACCGCCAAACTGTCTCCAGTGGCGGCTTTGAATGATTGTTGAGGATTGTTGAGAAACCCTTAAAGTACCGCGTACGGGAATCGAACCCGTGATTCATCCGTGAAAGGGATGCGTCTTAACCCCTTGACCAACGCGGCTTGAACAGTTTAACCCAACAGGATTTGGCCGTTTAGGGGCTGCAAAGATATAGACTGACCCGATAACTTCCCAAATGTTTTTGTTTCGTAACTTTGCATCCTAAAATTAAACAATCAAAGCTATGAGCACAGTAAAAGTTGCGATCAATGGTTTCGGCCGGATTGGACGTTTGGTTTATCGCCAGATCTATAATATGGATGGTATTGAGATCGTTGCGATCAATGACCTGACCAGTCCCGCAGTACTGGCGCACCTGCTGAAATACGACAGTGCACAGGGTCGCTTTAACGAAGACGTAAAACACGGTGAAAATTCCATCTCCGTAAACGGAGAGGAAATCAAAATATACGCCCAGAAAAACCCGGCCGAAATTCCATGGAAAAACCATGACGTGGATGTGGTTCTCGAATGCACCGGCTTTTTTGCCGATAAGGAAAAAGCTGAATTACACCTGAAGGGTGGCGCGAAACGCGTGGTGATTTCTGCTCCTGCCACAGGAGATCTGAAGACCATCGTTTTTAATGTAAACCACCAGATTCTGGATGGCAAGGAAACGGTTATCAGCTGCGCTTCCTGTACAACCAATTGTCTGGCCCCGATGGCCGACACACTCGACAGAAAATTCGGTATTGAAATGGGTTTCATGACCACCGTTCATGCATACACGAACGATCAGAACACCCAGGATGCACCGCATCCGAAAGGTGATCTGCGCCGCGCCAGAGCTGCTGCCCAGAACATTGTTCCCAACAGCACAGGCGCTGCCAAGGCTATTGGCCTGGTATTGCCCCAGCTGAAAGGCAAACTGGATGGTAACGCCCAGCGCGTTCCGGTAATCACCGGTTCCCTGACGGAACTGACTTCCATCCTGCTGAAGAAAGTAACCGTGGAAGAAATTAATGCTGCCATGAAGGCCGCAAGCAACGAAAGCTTCGGGTATACCGAAGACGAAATTGTGAGCAGCGATGTAGTAGGCAGTCATTTTGGCTCCCTGTTCGATGCCACACAAACCAAAGTGATCACGGTAGGCGACAAACAGCTGGTGAAAACGGTAAGCTGGTATGATAATGAAATGAGTTATGTGAGTCAGCTGGTGCGTACGGTTAAGTACTTCGCCGGTCTGATCAGCAAATAAGATCAACAGGAAATATCCTCCCGGCAAAAATCGGGAGGATTTTTTTTTATGCCCTTCTTTAAATCAACTCCGCATGTCCTCTTTTTCAGATTTTAATTTCAAAGGAAAAAAAGCATTGATCCGGGTGGATTTTAATGTGCCCCTCAATGATAAAATGGAAATCACCGACGATAACCGGATGCGTGCGGCGATTCCCACCATTCAGAAAATATTAAAGGACGGCGGCAGTGTTATTCTGATGTCGCATCTCGGCCGCCCGAAAGATGGTCCGACTGACAAATACTCTCTCAAATACCTGGTAAAACACCTCAGCGATCTGCTGGGCGGCGTTACCGTGTTATTCGCGAACGACTGTATCGGCGAGCAGGCGAAACTGACCGCGGATATGCTGCGTCCGGGTGAAGTGCTGCTCCTGGAAAACCTTCGTTTTTATAAGGAAGAAGAAAAAGGCGACGAAGCCTTTGCTAAAAAACTGGCCGCGCTCGGAGACATTTATATCAATGATGCCTTCGGTACCGCTCACCGTGCACACGCATCCACCGCAGTTATTGCCAAATTCTTTCCCGGGGATAAAAAAATGTTTGGCCTCCTGATGGAATCCGAAGTGAAGAGCGCGGAGAAAGTATTACACGAAAGCCAGAAACCTTTTGTAGCCATCATTGGCGGTGCCAAGGTTTCTGATAAGATGCTCATCCTCGAGAACCTGCTGGAAAAAGCCACGGACATCATCATCGGCGGGGGTATGGCTTATACCTTTATGAAAGCAGAAGGCGGAGAAATTGGTAAATCACTTTGTGAAGACGACCGCATTCCCACGGCACTCGATATTCTGAAAAAAGCAGAAGCCAAAGGGGTGTGTATTCACCTGCCTTCAGATTCCATTATCGCCGACAAGTTCGACGCCCATGCGCAGACCTCGACTTCTCCGAGTAACCAGATACCGGAAGGCTGGATGGGACTGGATATCGGTCCCAATGCCGCAGAACAGTTTTCCAACGTCATTAAAAGATCCAAAACCATTCTCTGGAACGGACCGATGGGTGTTTTCGAAATGGAAAGTTTCCGTCACGGAACCAAAGCCATCGCCATGGCCGTAGTGGAAGCCACCAAAAACGGTGCTTTCTCCCTGGTAGGTGGTGGCGATTCGGTCGCTGCGGTAAATATGTTCGGTCTGGCAGATAAAGTAAGTTATGTATCTACCGGCGGAGGCGCCATGCTTGAATATTTTGAAGGAAAAGAATTGCCGGGCATCGCAGCCATTACTCAGGGTTCTTAAAATGAGTCTGGCTGAACTTCTTTCTAAGGAAATTGTTACATTTAACATCTAAAAAAAACCATTCTATGAGCACGCGCAACCTATCGCTTATTATTATAGTAGCTGTTATCCTGCTTTTTGGCGGATGTGCCTGCAGCGGATACAATAATCTCGTAACAAAAGACGAAAACGTAAAAGGCAAGTGGGGAAATGTACAGAGCGAATATCAGCGCCGGAGTGATCTGATCCCCAATCTCGTGAGCACCGTAAAAGGCGCTGCCAATTTTGAACAGACCACACTGACCAACGTGATAGAAGCCCGTGCAAAAGCAACACAGGTACAGATCAATGCCAATGATCTGTCACCCGAAAAAATTGCAGCCTTCCAGCAGGCACAGGCCGGACTGAGTGGCGCTTTGGGCAAACTGCTCGCCGTTGCGGAAGCCTATCCGGATCTGAAAGCCACACAGAACTTCAGGGATCTGCAGGCACAGCTGGAAGGAACGGAAAACCGCATTAAAGTGGCCCGCAATGATTTTAACGAGTCGGTGCAGGACTATAATGCCACGGTAAGAAGATTTCCCAATTCATTGTATGGCGGCATGTTCGGCTTCCATGCAAAAGGATATTTCCAGTCTGAACCGGGATCTGATAAAGCTCCGGACGTGAAGTTCTAGACCACCGCTTTAATATTACCGAGTTGAAAATTCCATTTTTTTCAAGAAAGGATTTTTTTTCTGAAGAAGAAAAAAAGCAGATCGTTGCTGCTATCCGCGAAGCCGAGCACCGCACCAGCGGAGAAATCCGCGTGTACGTGGAGAGTCATTGCCGCTTTGTGGATGCACTGGACCGCGCGGCTGAAGTATTCACGGTCCTGAAAATGGAAAATACTTCCGCGCACAATGCGGTGCTGGTGTATATCGCCGTGAAGGATCGCCAGATGGCGATTTTCGGCGATCAGGGCATTCACGAAAAAGTCGGTGAACTGTTCTGGCAGAAGGAAGTATTACATATCCTTTCCCAGTTTCAAAAAGATCATTATGCGGATGCGGTCGCCAAAACGGTACTGGATATCGGCGACGCATTGAAACAGCATTTTCCATACGACCGGCAGACCGACGTGAATGAACTGCCGGACGATATTGTATTCGGCAGGTAAAGCGCCACTTCATGAAGAAATTATTATTGTTTCTGCTGGTTTTCACCTGTCTGGTTTCAGCGGCCCAGAATATTCCTGCAGCCCCCAATCCGCCCCGGCTGGTAAACGATTTTGCCCATGTGATGACGGCCGACCAGGTGCAGGAACTCGAAGAAAAACTGGTGGCCTACGACGACAGCACATCCATACAGATAGCCATTGTTACGGTGCCGACCACGGGCGATTATGCCATAGAGGATTATGCACTGAAAATTCTTCGTGACTGGAAAGTAGGAAACAAGAAAACGAATAACGGGATGGTTGTGCTGGCGGCTATCCAGGATCATAAAGTATTTATCGCTACGGGTTATGGTATGGAAGGGTCGGTGCCCGATATCACGGCCAAACAGATCGTGGAGGATGAAATCATTCCCAATTTCAAACAGCAAAACTATTATCACGGGTTCGATCTGGCGGCCGATGCGATCATCAAGGCCTCCCGGGGTGAATATGTAGCCCCTTCGGGCTACGACCAGCGTAAGGGTCACGGAAGTGGCGGAGGAAATATTCTGGGCATTGTCATCTTCTTTATCGTCATTTTCTTCCTGATCAGCCGCGGTGGCGGGGGAAGGGGCGGTCAAGGCGGTATGTTTAACCGTTCAGGCGTTCTGCCCTTTCTCATCGGAAATATGCTCGGCGGCATGGGTCGCGGGGGCGGAGACTGGGGTGGAGGAGGCGGAGGTGGTGGCTTCGGTGGCGGAGGCGGTGGTGGCTTTGGGGGATTTGGCGGCGGAAGCGGAGGCGGTGGCGGAGCCGGCGGAAGCTGGTAGCCTAAAAGCTAACTGAATGGTTATTAAATAATTAAAAGCACCTCCGGGTGCTTTTTTTTATTTCAGACCTCCTGTTTTAAACGAGAAAATAAGTCCATTTCATTCCATCTATATGCACGCAATAAGACCATATTATTGTCTTTTTATCTGTAAGTGCATAGTTAGTCCATAATTAGTGCATTGATTCAATGGATTAACTATGGACTAACTATGGACTAACACATAAAAAATACAGAATAAATAAGGGTTTAACTCATTCCTATGTCATAATGTCTTCATTAACCGGCATGGAGTTGTTTATATCGTTCCCTGGATTTTTTTAAGCAGGAATTGATTCAGAAAGAAAGAATTCTTATTTTTTTTTCCTTTTCTACTTCTTTCGGGATAGTTGCAAAATCAGTGTATTTTTAAGGAGATAAATAATTGATAAGTGTGCCCGTGAATATTTATTTATAACAAATATGAATTATTAGGGATTCGTCTTTTGGCTGAAAATGGCTAAAAAAGTACATGATATCTTAAATAATTGTCATACTTATAGAAAAATATTTTGGACTTTTTAAATTATGTCGTTAAGTTTGATTAACAATTTAAATCTGATGGTTGGGTATGAACAATGGTGAGAGAAGTTCAATCGATAGTTTTTTAAAGTATCAGATTATAAAAAATGTGTATTTCGAAAAGTCTGTATCCTGCGCTGATCTGAGTGATATGGTGGGAAAGAGCATTCCGGTGGTGACAAAGGTGGTTTCGGAGCTCCTTGAATCGGGACATATTATCGAAAACGGATATGCGGCTTCCACGGGAGGCAGGCGTCCACTGGTTTACTCGCTGAGTCCGAACCGGATATTTATCGTGTCGGTGGCCATGGATCAGCTGTATACCAAAATAACGATTCTGGACGGGCACAATAAGGTGATTCTTCCAACGGAAACCGTGGAATTGCACCTGATGAATAACCCGGATTCGGTGAACGCCCTGATCCGTTTCATCAATGAAGCCATTGTTCGTTCGGGCGTGGATCGTTCCAGAATTATCGGTGTGGGCATCGGAATGCCGGGGTTTGTGAATTCAAAAAGAGGAATCAATTATAGTTACCTGCAGTCCCCGACGGGTGTAAGTCTGAGGGACTATCTGGAAAGTTCTTTAAAATTATCGGTACAGCTGGACAATGACTCCAGTATTATCGCGCTGGCCGAATTGAAATTCGGTCTCGCGAAAGGCCGTCAGGATGTGATGGTAATCAATATCGGGTGGGGCATAGGACTCGGAATGATTGTAAACGGGGAACTGTTTCGCGGGCATACCGGTTACGCCGGTGAGTTCAGTCATATTCCGATTTCGGACAGCGATATACTGTGTGATTGCGGAAAAAGAGGATGCCTGGAAACCGAAGCCACTTTAAGGGTTGTAGCTACCAAGGCCATCGAACTCATCAAAGAAGGCAAAATCAGCAATCTGCAATTGAAAAACAGTGCTGAGGAAATGTGTGAAGAAGTGATGGATGCAGCTAAACGCGGCGATCAGATTGCTGTGGAGCTTTTTTCCGAGATGGGATATAAAATAGGAAAGGGAATAGCGATTCTGATTCATATTAATAATCCGGAACTGATTGTACTGAGTGGAAGGGGGGCGGGAGCGGGCAAAATGTTGCTGGCGCCCATTCAGCAGGCTTTGAATAAATACTGTATTCCCAGGCTGGCTGAGTTTACAGAGGTACAGGTATCGACTTTGGCACAGGACGCGTATTCGATAGGAGTGGCCGCACTGGTTATGGAAAATTTTGGATCCCAGGTTTTCCAGCCCGACAGGCAGTCCGCGTAAACTACCGAGCTTAAAACATTGATCTGACGCTGCAGTAAAAAAAAATTTAAACTGTTGCGAACAGGAATTCTTTGCCCTTTCCGAAAAACGACAACTGTATAACGACGAAAACCTTCCTCATGAATGAAACGACCGGATTTGGTCCGGTTATGAACTGTAAAAAGATCTAGACTTTTTACAGGGCAGCTAACAGATTGTACAAGAGCCTTAGACTGAATGATTTTATCATCAAAAAAAATATGATGAAATCATAACGGGTAAACTATGTGAAAATGTGACCAACAATTAATTTTTAAAACTGCAAAAATGAGAAAACAACAAAATCGCTATCTGTTGCTGGGATGGGCATTTGGGGCTCAGTTGCTTTGCGCAACCAGGGGCTATTCGCATCATGTCGGTAACGTGAATGCCTCCGCGGAAATGAAAACGGCCATCCGCGACCGGCATACCAACGGCGTTAAGGGAAAAGAAAAAACTTTCAGCTTGTTTAATGAAGAGAAAATAACAGGTAAGGTAACCGGACCCGACGGCAAGCCGGTGGCTGGTGCAAGTGTTCAGATCAAAGGAACACGTAAGGCTGTTGTCAGCAATTCCGACGGAGAGTTTGCCATCACAGCCAGCAAAGGCGATGTGCTGGTGATTACTTCGGTAGGGTATGGTACCAAAGAAATAAAAGTGGCCGACGATGCCAACCTCAGTATTGAGCTGGCAGCTTCTGCCAATCAGCTGACGGAAGTGGTGGTGACGGCGCTCGGTATTCAGCGCAGTGCCAAGTCGCTCACCTATTCTGTTCAAAAAATTTCAAATTCCGAATTGACTACGGTAAAGGATCTGAACTTTATCAATAGCCTGAGTGGAAAGGTAGCCGGTGTTACGATCACGAAAAGCGGATCCGGTGTCGGAGGTTCTTCCCGCGTCATTTTGCGTGGTAATAAATCAACCCGGGTAAACGATCCGCTCTATGTAGTGGATGGTATTCCGCTGCAGAACTATAGTCCACAGCAGCCGACCGATGTCTGGGGCCAGTCTTCAGGATCGGGCGCTGCAGGTAGTGATGGGGGCGACGGAATTTCGAATCTTAACCCGGATGATATCGAAAGTATCACCGTGTTAAAAGGTGCTTCCGGATCTGCCTTGTACGGAAGTGCAGCGGCTAACGGTGCCATAGTGGTTACGCTGAAAAATGGACATTTAGGAAAAACGCACCTGAATTTTTCTTCTGATATCACTTTTGAATCACCGTTATATTACCCGGAATCCCAGTTTAAATACGGACAGGGTTCTTCGGATACATCAACCAGTATTCAGCCCACCGATCCGAATAGTTGGGGACCCGTCTCCAATTCCTCCGATTTTGTAAAACCTTTTTTCCAGACAGGGGTCACGACCATCAATTCCGTTAGTCTGACTACCGGTACTGATAAATCGACTACCTATGTGTCTTACGGTAATGTGTCAAACAAAGGCATCATTCCGCTGTCAACACTTCAAAGAAATAACCTGACTTTCAGACAGACATCAAAATTTCTCGATGATAAACTGAATCTGGATGCCAGTGTGATGATGCTTGATCAGCTGACAGACAACCGTCCGGTGAGTGGTTTGTATGCCAATCCGCTTACTGGACTTGAACTCTTTCCCAGAGGTCTGAATATGAATAATTATAAAAACAATTTTACCATGTTCTCTCCATCGAGAAATCTCGATATTCAGAACTGGTATGATTTTAATCCGGATGGTTCCGGAGGAACGGATCACGAGCAAAATCCATACTGGGTTATTAACAGAATGCCTACCAGTCAGCACAGAGATCGTGTAATTGGTAATGTGGCACTCAAATACTATTTCAACAGCTGGTTAAATCTCCAGGCCAGAGGAAATATTGACAAAACCTGGGATGCATTCACGCAGAAAATGTATGCGGGTACCCAAAGTGTGCAGTCCGGACCCAACGGCAGATATACCAATATCACCGCCAATAATACTCAATTGTACGGTGACCTGATTTTGAGTGGCAACAAAAAACTCTCCACTGATTTGTCTCTTCAGGTTAATCTGGGTACAAGCATTACGGACAATCTGGTTACCACACTGGGATTTGACGAAGACCCCACTGCCGGAAACGGACTGGTTTATGCCAACAAATTTGGAATAAACGAAATTGATCCGGTGTCTCTGTTGATCGCTCAGACATCCATTCATAAACAGCAGCAGGCCATTTTTGCCAGTGCGCAACTAGGCTACAAAGACTACCTGTATCTTGATTTAACCGGAAGAAACGACTGGTCTTCTACATTCGCATTTACACCCACGGAGAACAAAGGTTATTTTTATTACTCAGCTGGAGCGAATCTGATTTTATCACAGGCTTTAAAACTTCCTGATCCCGTCAGTTTTGCCAAGTTCCGTATTTCTTATGCTAAAGTGGGTAATGATGTAGCTGTTTATTCAACCAATCCTCCACAATGGACCAAGCAGGGTAATGTGAATCTGACTGCTGTAAAAAATACGGTAGTTCCTTATCCGGGAACCTACCTGGCTCCGGAAGACAACAGGTCATTTGAAGTGGGAACAGAATGGAGCTTTCTTCAAAATCGCGCAGGATTTGATTTCACCTATTACAAGAATAATAACTATCAGCAGTATGTGCTGATCCAGGCACCTAACGGTTCCGGATATACGCAGTACTATCTGAATCTGGGAAATATCCAGAATACAGGTGTTGAAATTTCAGCCTATGTCGTTCCGGTTCAGACACAAAAAATAAAATGGACCAGTACATTTAATTATGCCTATAATAAAAACCTGGTCGTGTCCTTATCCAAAACTGGCGTGGCCGGTGCGAACGCCGGGAACGCCTTTGTTTTAACGGATATCGGTGTCAATATGTACCGATCTGAAATCGTTCAGGGAGGCCAGTGGGGAGATATTTACGGCTACAAATTTGCCAGAGCAGCTGACGGATCCATTTTAGTAGATGCGAACCAGAGCCCGATCAAACTGAAACAGGTTTCCGGTTCAGATTCGGTTTCTTTCCTTGGTAACCCCAATCCTAAGTTTACACTGGGATGGGAGAACAATATCAACATCGGCAAATTTGTAATCAACTTCCTGATCGACGGACGTTTTGGCGGCAAAGTGATGAGCGTAACGCAGGCCATGCTGGATCAGTACGGAGACAGCAAAGTGACCGGACAGGCAAGAGATCAGGGTGGTGTGAATATCAAAGCAACCAGCTCCGTAACGAACAAACCTGTTGATGGTTTATTACCTGCCCAGGCATTTTATACTGTAGCAGGAGGAAGGGCCGGTATCAGCGAATTCTATATGTATGATGCCACTGCTATCAGGTTGCGCGAACTGTCGCTCGCTTATAACGTTCCACTGCATGTAAAGGGAATCAGCAACTTAACCGTATCGTTAATCGGCAGAGATCTGTTTTTCTTCGAAAGAAAAGCACCTTTTGATCCGGAAGTTTCTATGGCTACCAACAACGGATTACAGGGAATTGAATCATTTAGTCCTCCTTCCACGAGAAGTATGGGTGCCAGCGTAAAAATTCAATTCTAATTCAGAACAACACAAAAACATTTTATGAAATATAACTCTTTAAAAAGACGTGTACTGCCGCTTGGTTTCCTGGCTGTTGCAGGTTCGCTTTTACTGGGGAGCTGTACCAAAAATTTTGAACAATTCAATACAGATCCTTATGGTCTTTCCAATCAGGATCTGGCCGTCGATTTCAAACTTTTAGGTACCCCCCTCCAGCAGGTACAGCAGAATATTTATGTAGTCACACCAGCCTGGAACACCCAGTTGCAGCAGAATCTGATTGCAGACATCTTTTCCAATTACATGGGAACACCAACTCCATTCGCCGGCAATCAGAATAATTCGACCTACTCTCTCGTGGCAGGCTGGAATACCTATCCCTGGGACGATGCCTATGGCAGTGTGATGTCTCAGATTAAAAGTGTATTCGATAATGGAAAGAACTATCCGCAGTATATCGCCTGGGCAAGAATTCTGCGTGTGGAAGCGATGCATCGTGTGAGTGATATCTATGGCCCGATCATTTATACACATTACGGACAGGTAAATGGAGATGGTTCGGTAACCTATGATTCCCAGAAAGATGCGTACTATGCATTTTTCAATGATCTGGACACCGCCATATCTGTTTTGACACCCTATTCACAGGGAGATTCTACGGCCACATTTACCAATTTTGATTACGTGTATGCGGGCAGTTATACGGAATGGGTAAAATTTGCAAATACCCTGCGTCTCCGACTGGCCCTTCGCATAGCGAATATAGATCCGGTAAAAGCACAGGCTGAAGGTGAGGCTGCTCTGGCAAATCCTGTTGGTCTGATGTCTGCCAATACCGATAATTTCGAACTGAGTACAGGTACAAACTCTCACCCTCTGAATACGATTAACAACTCATGGGGAGATATTCGTTTTGGTGCAACCCTCGGTTCATTCCTCAATGGCTATAATGATGCACGTGCACCCAAATACGCTTTACCAGCTACTGATCCTGCTGTGGTAGGTCAGATTATGGGAGTACGTACAGGGATCAACATCGATGCCAAGGGCCGTTATGAGAATTATTCCATGCTGGTTACTTTTCCTAATGCTATCCAGCTTATGACGTCTGCGGAAGCATGGTTTCTGAAATCAGAAGCTGCACTACGCGGATGGGCCAACGCAGGAGATGCAAAGACCGCCTACAATACGGGTATTCTGAATTCATTTAGTCAGTACGGTCTCGACGGCACGGCGTATATGAACGATGCAACCAGCGTACCGCAACAGTATATTGATCCGAATTCGGTAACTGCCGGTGAGAATGATATTAAAACGGGCAATCCGAATTTGAGCACGGTTACCATCAAGTGGGATCCGGCGGCTACATTCGATCAGCAGCTCGAACGTATCATTACCCAGAAATATATTGCCATGTATCCGGATGGACAGGAAGCCTGGAGTGAATTCAGGAGAACTGGTTATCCCAAACTTTGGCCAAACACAGTAAACTACAGCAATGGATTGATCCCGACCCAGAAAATGGTTCGCAGAATTCCATTTGCTTCCAGTGAAGTAGCAACAAATCCAGCGGGAGTTGCCGGAGCAGTGACCATGCTCGGTGGCCCTGATACAGGAGGCACACCCCTTTGGTGGGATGTGAGATAAACGCTGTTTTAAGCAGTTAAGTTAACGACCACGGGGCGGGCATTCTTGCCTGCCCCTTTTTTTTATCTTGCAGTTATGAAAAAACCGGTTTTCTTTTTGATAATCATGCTGACCGGTTTCTCCTGCCGTCAGAAACCAACCACGCTGTTTACTAAAATGGATGCGGATGAAACCGGCATTCATTTCAATAATAAACTGATCGAAAACAGTGATCAGTTCAATATCATGCAATACCCATATTTCTATAACGGAGGGGGTGTGGCCGTGGGAGATATTAATAATGACGGATTACCGGATATCATTTTTACGGGTAATATGGTGAAGAACCGTCTTTATCTCAACAAAGGAAATTTCAAATTTGAAGACATCACAGAACAGGCGGGCATTGCTTCCAAAGAGGGATGGTGCACAGGCGTTACGATGGCCGATGTGAATGGCGATGGATGGCTGGACATTTATATCTGCCGGTCCGGTTTTCTGAATCCCGCACTCAGAAAAAATCTTTTGTTCATCAATAACCACGATCTGACTTTCACGGAACAGGCGGCCGCGTATGGTATCGACGATGCCGGTTATTCCACGCAGGCTTCATTTTTCGATTATGATAAGGACGGAGATCTCGACCTGATCGTGATCAACCAGTCACAGCCCCAGTATGCCCAGGGCGGACAGGAATACGCACAACTAAGAAAAAAACCTGCGGGTGCGATGTATGAAAACCATCTCTACCGAAATGACAACGGGCATTTTACAGATGTGACGAAGTCTTCCGGAATTCAATCCGATGTACTCAGTTTCAGTCTCGGAATCAGCACTGCCGATATTAACCAGGACGGCTGGCCGGACCTGTACATCTCCAATGATTTCAATGAGCCGGACTACCTGTTCATCAACCAGAAAGACGGGACGTTCAGGGATGAATTAAATAAAAGAACCGACCATACCTCCCTCTATTCCATGGGATGTGATATCGCCGATTATAATAACGACGGACTACCCGATATCTGCACGCTGGATATGCTGCCGGAAAATAATCACGATATCAAAATGCATTCCGGGGCAGATAATTACGACAAGTTCAACTAC
Organism: Puia sp.; assembly: GCA_965214575.1. Lineage (GTDB taxonomy): Bacteria > Bacteroidota > Bacteroidia > Chitinophagales > Chitinophagaceae > Puia. The sequence goes on along the minus strand of CBDCCE010000023.1, from coordinate 23,874 downwards.
CTGTTTCAGCTCGGTTACGGATACCAGTACATGAAAAACAGTTTGCAAAAAAATAATGGCGACGGAACCTTCAGTGAAATCGGTCAGCTCGCCGGCATCAGTAATACCGACTGGAGCTGGAGCCCTTTATTCGCCGATTTTGATAATGACGGACTGAAGGACCTGTTTATCAGCAACGGATATAAAAGAGATAATACGAATCTCCAGTTTATCAAATACAGTATGAACGAATCCCTGAAAATGCAGCAGGGTGCTGAAAACGTTCAGGTGAAAGATTATGTGTCGAATATGCAAGGTATCCGGATGGACAACTATATGTTTCAGAATAAAGGAAATGACCATTTTGAAAATAAAATCAAGGACTGGGGATTGGAGGGAGCGGGATATACTAACGGTGCCGTGTATGCAGACCTGGACAACGATGGTGATCTGGATCTGGTGACCAATAATATTGAAGAGGAAGCAGGCGTGTACCGGAATAATAATGAATCTGTCGGAAAGAATAATTTCCTGCGCATACAGCTGGCGGGGGACAAAAAAAATGCACAGGGTATCGGTACCAAAATATATGCTTACCTGAATCATCAGGTGATCTATCAGGAACAATTGTCTGCCAGAGGTTATCAGTCCGCCGTGGACATGGTGATCCATATGGGTCTGGGAAAGGCCCTGGAGCTGGATTCGCTGCGGATTATCTGGCCAAACGACAGAACCCGGCTGCTTACCCATGTGAAAGCCAATCAGACCATACATCTTTCATTGGCAGATGCTTCATCTTCCTGGTCCTATACTGACAAACTTCCGCAACAACTGTTTAGTTCGGAAAACGACATCCTTCGTTTTATGCACAGGGAAAACAGTTACAACGATTTCAACCGTCAGATTCTCCTGCCACATTTTTATTCACACAGCGGTCCTGCTATGGCTAAGGCCGACATTAACGGCGACGGGCTGGAAGATATTTATGTGGGCGGCTCTGCCGGTCATAGCGGCGGCCTGTTTATACAGACAAAAGATCATCATTTTATTCAAACGAAAGATCCGGAGATACAGGCCGATTCCTTACAACCTGAAATGGATGCCGTTTTTTTTGATGCGAATGGTGATCATTATCCCGATCTCTATATCGTAAGCGGCGGCTATGATCATTTTGAAGAGGGCTCTGCACTTTTACGTGACCGGTTATACCTGAACGATGGCAGGGGTCATTTTAAAAAAATGGAGCATGCCCTTCCGGATAACCGGGGCAGTAAAAGTTGTGTGCGCGTTTGCGATATCGATGGCGACGGTGACCTGGACCTGTTTGTGGGAGGATCTGTGGTTCCCGGGAAATGGCCCTTCAACTGCAAGTCTTCCATCTATATCAACAACGGAAAAGGAATATTTACGGATGAAACGGATCGCTGGAGCGGGCAACTCAATCATATCGGCATCATAACCGATGCGGTCTGGGCGGATATGAATAAAGACGGATTGAAAGACCTGGTTATTGTAGGCGAGTGGATGCAGCCCACGTTTTTTTTAAACGGGAAGGACCATCTGGAGTATGCTGCAGTGAATAGTCAGTTGTCGGCACTTACCGGATGGTGGAACCGGATAGCAGCCGGTGATTTTGATCAGGACGGGAACACAGATTTTATTCTTGGAAACTACGGCCTGAATTCACAATTGAAAGCATCGGAAAAAGAGCCGGTGCAATTATTTGTATCAGATATTGACGGAAACGGATTGCCTGATCCGGTGATGACCAGTTATGTGGGGGGAATATCGTATCCCTTTGCGGCTATGGATGATATCAATAAACAGATTCCCGTGCTGCGTAAAAAATTTTATGATTACCCGGTGTATGCCAATGCGACGATTCAGGATATTTATCCCGATGAGAAACTCGCCTCTCTCAAACCTCTTCAGGCAAAAACCTTTGAAACCATTGTACTGAAAAATACCGGTAGTGGTTTTGTAGTAAGCCGTTTACCGGTGGAAGCCCAGTTCGCTCCTGTATTTTCCATTGTCGAAAAAGACCTCAATCAGGATGGAAAAGAGGATCTGATTTTATTTGGCAACGACGGTTATAACCGGATCCGTCTGGGTCGCGATGATGCCAGCCATGGTGTGGTACTGATGAACGACGGAAAGGGGAAATTTTCTTATATGCCTTCTGTGCAAAGCGGCATCACCGTGCGGGGCGATGTGCGCAGCGCGTTGTTTATAGGCCCGCAATTATTTGTCGGATTAAACAATGACAGTACAAAAATATTCCGGTTAAATCATTAAGTCCGGTTCTGCGCAAACTCAGTCGATTTTCGACAGAATATAAGTCGCCTGCTCGTTCAGTCCGGCAGCCTTCTTGCGGTCACCGATGGGTTTCAGAAAATTTTCATTGATCAGTTTAACGAATTCGGCCTTGTCATCCGATGGAATATGATCCCGGAAACGTACCAGCGCATCCACTCCGCGTTTAAACTGATTGGTATCGTCCATTCTGAGCAGCAGGGCTGCAAAACGTGGCGACTCTTCAACTTTTTCATTGCTCATCGGCATTTTATTGAAGCCTTCGATAATCATATCAAATTTAGTATCATCTCCTTCAGTAATAAAAATGCCGGACAGGGCAGAAAGCAGTGTTCCTTTCGCGGGTGATTTTGAAAATTCATTGGCGAGTTCGTAGGCTTTGGGCTCATCCAGTAAACTCAGGGCCGTAAGTGCATTTCCAGCCACGGTATAAGAAGAATCTGTTGTTTTTTTAAGGAAGAGGTCTTTGTATTGCGGGTTTTTATACGTGCCGAGCAGCCCCAGTGCATTTCCCTGCACGGTCCGGTCCGGGTCATTCGTTGCCAGATCCACGAGTACGGGTTCCAGGAAGGTCCTCAGGCCGTTGCTGTCTAGATTCACTGAATTCATGGTCAGGTTTCGCAACTCGAAGTAAGGGTCTTTCAATGCCTTTTTAAGCAATGCCTGTGCAGCCGGTTCCTCTGCATGCTCTGCGCAGTATTCAATGGCTTCGCGACGATCCATATAAAGCCCGGCATGTGTGTACTGGTAGATAAAATTGTCCAGCGTTTTATGATCCTGCTTCTGGCAGAGAATGATTTTATCAGCATCTACATTGATCAGGTCGGGACGTTTGTTATAACTGAAATAAAAGCTGTCGTTTTCATTACTGAGCCAGACTGAATGCCTTGTTTTGACACCGCCCTCATACAGGTCGATCGCGAGGGGTATTCTGAAAATTTTGCCCGTCTGCTGCACCTGGTGTACAACGGCGAGCGCTTTTTTCGAAACGTCGTCATAGCTGTAGGAGATATCAAGAACAGGGTGTCCGCTGCCGTAATACCATTGGTTCCAGTACCAGTGCAGGTCCTGCCCGGTTACCTGCTCAAAAGCCATTCTCAGGTTATCGGCCTCGGCATTTTTGAAACGGTAGGTGATGAGATAAAGATTCAGGGATTTAAAAAAAGCGCTGTCGCCCACATAATTTCTCAGCATATTCAGAATACGGCCTCCTTTGGAATAGGTGACCATATCAAACATGTCTTCGCGGTCGGCATAATAATAGCGAACCAGATTTTTGGACGGATTTTTTGGATTGTCGAGATATTTTAGAATGTCCTGATAGTTGGTTGCTGCGCCGGCGTCCTTTCCGTGTTTGTATTCGGCCCAGAGGGTTTCGCTGTAGTTGGCGAACGATTCATTCAGTGTGAGATTGCTCCAGCTTTCTGTGGTGACGAGGTCGCCGAACCACTGATGGAAGAGTTCGTGTGCTACATAGTCTTCATATTTATTGCCGTCGGTCAGCTCGCGGGCATCCTGCTGCAGAGCGTCGGTATGCAGGGTGGCGGTGGTATTTTCCATGGCGCCGCTGACATAGTCGCGGGCGGTCATCTGATCATATTTAACCCAGGGGAATTCCACTCCGAGAATCCGGGAATAGAAACCCATCATTTCCGGTGTGAGTCCGAAAATTCGTTTAGCCACCTTTTCGTAGGGTTTCTCCACATAATAATTGACCTCCTTACCCTTATAGGAATCTCGTACTATAGCGTAGTCGCCCACCCCCATAAAAAACAGATAGGGAGAATGGGGCAGATCCATCTGCCAGTTATCCGTCCGTGTGCCGTCCGTGTTTTTTACCTGCAAAACCAGTTTGCCATTGGATAAGGTCACATATTTTGAAGGAACGGTCATGCTGATTTCTTCCGTGCACTTCTGATCGGGTTTATCGATCGTGGGAAACCAGGCGGAGTTCGACTCCGTTTCGCCCTGGGTCCATATCTGGGTAGGTTTGTCCTTGTCAACTCCGAGCGGGTTAATAAAATATAAACCCTTTGCATCCGTTATGGCAGCGCTGCCCTGAGCGCGTAACTCATTGGGTTTCGACGTATAATCTATATAAATGGTGTAATTTTCTGAGTAACCATACGTTTTATCGAGGCGGATGCGCAGCGTGGAACCATCGTAGTTATACCGGAGTGGTCTGTGCTGACTGTTTTTGAGTATGGAAACTTCTTTCAGATCCATGCCCTTGGCATCGAGGGAAAGGGAGTCTGTGGGATAGAAATGGGGTTTTAGTGTGATCCAGGCTTTTCCGTACATATAAGATCTGGTATAGTCGAAACGGACGGAGAGTTTGGTGTGAACGAGGTCATTGATATGGGGAAAGCTTCCCCGGTAGATCAGGAGGGCGGAGTCTTTGGGCGATGAACTGCTGTTCTGGGCGTTCAGATTAAGCATCAGGGGAACGGAAAACAAAAAAATCACGAGTCGTTTCATTCGCTTCATTTTATTTGGATTAGACATGCGCAAGGAGTCTCCTATGAATCAGCAAGAAATATAAAATAATGCAAAAGCCTGGTCTCTTTGGGATGAACGGTGTATTGATTTTGCTGCTCACTGCAGTTTCTGTTGGCACCCGCGCGCAACAGTCCGGCAGCCTTATTTTGATTGATGCCGAAAACAAACAGGCTTTCACCGTGCGCCTCGGCGATGAACTTTACGCCTCTTCGGGTCACGGTCATCTGGTATTGTCCCATTTGAAAGACAGCAGCTACCGGCTGAATCTGCGATTTCCCAAAAAAAATATTCCCGAGCAGGTATTTCCCGTTACGGTTCGGCAGAAAGACCTCGGTTTTCAGCTGAAGGGGGCGGATACCACCTGGCTGCTGTACAACTGGCAGTCACGCGAAACCATTCATCCCGTATATGACCGGGACAGCTCCCGGATTCTCGACCGGGGAGTGAAACGCGTGGATGGGTTTTCCCAACTGATGGCTGCGGTGGTGAATGATACTTCGGTCATGTACAATACCTATACAGCGCCGGCCTTTCATACGGATTCAGTTCAGGTGAAGCCGGCTGTGCCGGGTGAAAAGCCCGATTCGCTTTCTCCTCTGCCGGTGACTGCGCCGGTGCTGGCCGCTGCCGGAGCCGTGCGTGTGACGGCGGAAGAGAAAAAACGTCTCAGGGACAGTATAACAGCTGTGAATAAAGCGGCTGCGGCGGCAAGAAAAGACAGCATTGCAACGGCCAGAAAACTGGCTGTGGCATCGAGGGATAGTCTGCTGGCAGCCGAAAAAGCAGTTAAGGCGGCAACCAGGGACAGCCTGCAACTGGCTGACAATAAAGCCCGTTTGCCTGTTGGGCAGCCGGTTACGGGCGGTAGTCCGCCTTCGGGAACAACCGGTCAGGCGGGAAGGGGGACACCGGAGGCTGTCGTACAACCGGCTGTATCCGGTGGTTTACCTGCCACTGTGATGGTTCCGCATGGCACGGCCAAACCCGGCGTAAAAAAGATTCGTGAAGTGTCTCTCAAAATCTCGAGAAAAATCGTTTTCCTGGACACAGGGAATGACGGACTGACCGATACGGTTACTGTTTTTGTCTATTTCGAAACCGGTGATTCCTTAGCGAAAAAGCAGGGGGCTCCGGCGCCGGTTCTGGTAAAAAAACTTTCGGGCCAGGACAGCAGCCAGTCGTCTATAGCGGTTAAAAACAGGCCGGTTACAAAAACCGGCGCTGCCGCCTGTGTTCAGCAGGCGACAGATGCCGACCTGGAATCCCTGCGTTCAGCTATTCTGATTGCGAATTCGGAGCAGGAGAAAATTGCCGTAGCCTCCGGTGCATTTGCCATGAAATGCTTTACCGTAGCCCAGGTGAGGGTGCTGGCCGGACTATTCGTTTCCGATAAATCGAAGTATCACCTGATGGATGCCGCCCGGCTGCACATCGCCGACGGCGACCATTTCCGGGAGCTGGCGGATATGTATACGGACAAGAATTTTCAGAAAAAATTCCTGCAGATGGCCGACAGACGGTCGTAATCGCCGGGTCAGTATCTTTGGACATGACCCGTTATTTCCTAGAAGTTTCCTATAAAG
>CBDCCE010000023.1:0-12500 GCA_965214575.1 Puia sp. | reverse complement strand
GTGAAAAACTTTATCGCCGTAAGTCCAAGGTTTCCTGATCAACGTTAATCGGATCAGGGTTAGTCTGGTCCTTAGTCAAACCCGAAAGGGGTAGATGATGGCAAACTGGTTAATATTCCAGTACCTGCTTTAATTTCGATGGGGTGACGCGGAAGTGACCCACTCACGAGGGAAACGGAATTCCCCGTTTAAGTACGTAGTTATAGGTTTTACAGGCAAATCCGTAAGACTTGACGAAATACGAAAGTATATGAGGGCTTCGGCCTGATTGAGAGTGCTAATAGCCGCCAAGAAAAACCTCTAAGGTTAGGTTAAAGCAGCCAGTACCGCAAACCGACACAGGTGGACGAGAAGAATATTCTAAGGCGCTCGGGTGAGCCGTGGAGAAGGAACTCGGCAAATTGATGCTGTAACTTCGGGATAAAGCATGCCCACTTCGGTGGGCCTCAGCAAAATGGTTCAACCAACTGTTTAACAAAAACACAGGGCCCTGCAAAATCGTAAGATGACGTATAGAGCCTGATACCTGCCCGGTGCTGGAAGGTTAAGGAAGGATGTTCGGCGCAAGCCAAAGCTTCTGACTGAAGCCCCAGTAAACGGCGGCCGTAACTATAACGGTCCTAAGGTAGCGAAATTCCTTGTCGGGTAAGTTCCGACCTGCACGAATGGTCTAATGAGTTGAATACTGTCTCCTCCACGAGCCCGGTGAAATTGTAGTATCGGTGAAGATGCCGGTTACCCGTCACGGGACGGAAAGACCCCGTGAACCTTCACTACAACTTTGCATTGATTTTGAATTACGGATGTGTAGAATAGTTGGGATGCTACGAAGCCTTGCCGCCAGGTGAGGTGGAGCAGTCGGTGAAATACCAACCTTCTTTGATTTAGAATCTAATCCCTCGCGGGAAACAGTGCATGGTGGGTAGTTTGACTGGGGTGGTCGCCTCCTAAAGTGTAACGGAGGCTTGCAAAGGTACCCTCAGTACGGTTGGTAATCGTACGAAGAGCGCATTAGTATAAGGGTGCTTGACTGTGAGACATACATGTCGAGCAGGAGCGAAAGCTGGCTAAAGTGATCCGGCGGTTCTGTATGGAAGGGCCGTCGCTCAAAGGATAAAAGGTACTCCGGGGATAACAGGCTGATCTCCCCCAAGAGCTCATATCGACGGGGAGGTTTGGCACCTCGATGTCGGTTCGTCACATCCTGGGGCTGGAGAAGGTCCCAAGGGTTCGGCTGTTCGCCGATTAAAGTGGCACGTGAACTGGGTTCAGAACGTCGCAAGACAGTTCGGTCCCTATCTGTGATGGGCGTAAGAAAATTGAGTGGACATGACCTTAGTACGAGAGGACCGGGTCGTACGTACCGCTGGTGTATCGGTTGTGCCGCCAGGTGCAGTGCCGAGTAGCTATGTACGGACAGGATAAACGCTGAAAGCATCTAAGCGTGAAACCTACCACGAGATGAGTTTTCTTTTAAGGGTCGTCAAAGACTATGACGTTGATAGGCTATAGGTATAAAACTAGTAATAGTAAAGCCAAGTAGTACTAATTTCCCGTATGCTTTAATTTTTTTTTATTATGCTGACGTCTTCGGATTAGACGCATTCTAAAAAAAACCAATAATATTCCTATTACAACTCCCAATATGCAATTTATTGAGATAGAAATTAAGTAAGATGAGATAAGCCTAAAGCCCAAAGCTTAAAGCCTAAAACTCTTCCCTCTTAACTTTTAACTCTTAACTTTTTATGGTGGTTTTTCCAAGGGTGTTCACCTCTTCCCATTCCGAACAGAGAAGTTAAGCCCCTTATGGCCGATGGTACTGCACCACAATGCGGGAGAGTAGGTAGCTGCCATATTTATTGAAGCCCCGTCTTTTATTAGACGGGGCTTTTTTTTGCCCATACCTGCCGATCAAAGTTAAGCCCACTCTAAAGTCCGATGGTACTCTCTCCCGGCTGAGCCGGGAGAGAGTAGGTAGCTGCCATATTTATCGAAGCCTTGTCTTTTATATCAGACGGGGCTTTTTTTTGCCCATACCTGCCGATCAAAGTTAAGCCCACTCTAAAGTCCGATGGTACTGCATCCCGGCTGAGCCGGGAGAGAGTAGGTAGCTGCCATATTTATCGAAGCCTCGTCTTTTATCAGACGGGGCTTTTTTTTGCCCATACCTGCCGATCAAAGTTAAGCCCACTCTAAAGTCCGATGGTACTGCCTCCCGGCTGAGCCGGGAGAGAGTAGGCAGCTGCCATATTTATCGAAGCCTTGTCTTTTATATCAGACGGGGCTTTTTTTTGCCCATACCTGCCGATCAAAGTTAAGCCCACTCTAAAGTCCGATGGTACTGCACCACAATGCGGGAGAGTAGGTAGCTGCCATATTTATTGAAGCCCCGTCTTTTATTAGACGGGGCTTTTTTTGTTTTTTTCAGAAGAAGCCGAAGTTGGTTTCTTGATGTGGAAATGTGAAAATGTGGAAAGTGTAAGAATGTGGGAATGGAATGCCCTTGTTATTTCACCGACTCAGCTTTCGAAATGCTTTTTCATTGCAAGAGGATAATCTGCCAGTGCGATCAGAGGATCTGCTATTTCCGGGTGCCATAATTTTTCCCATTCAAAGCTGTAATATCCTTCATACCGGTTCATGACCAGTATATCAATGGCCTGGAAGATAGGTACGATTCCTGTTCCAAGTAAAACATACTGTTCCTTACCATCCACTATCTTCAAATCTTTGATATGTGTGTGACGGATGTACGGTTTTAATAAGGCATAAACTTCGTCTGGCGTTTCTTTGGTTGCGATCCACATATTACAGATATCCCATACCAGCCCGACATGCGCATGAGCTGCACCCTGCATAACCGTAAGTAAGTCTTTTTTATATATCAGCTCACCATGGGATTCCAACAGTACGGTCACCCGGGTGGATGAAGCGTATTCCCCCAGCTCCCGCAGTCCTTCGATAATCAGATTGAGCGATTCCTGTTTTTCCCGGTCCTTAGGCAGCTGGTTCGGGAAAACGCGTATAAAGGGACAGTTTAACTTTTCAGCCAGATCAATAAATCTTTTTGCCTCTTCAAGATTTTTGTTTCTTTCGTCTCCTTTCGGCAGATGAAGTGCTGCAGAAGACCCGAGGTCGACAAATTTTAAATCCAGATCTTTCATCTTCAGTAGCGTGGTATGAATGGCGGGCGCATCCTGAAATTCCGGCACTTTGGCGAGGTCCATCTCTTTCAGAATGCCCCTTACCTCAATGCCCCGGTATCCATTATCCTTTGCAAACCGGATGATCTTTTCCAGGGGCCAGTCCGGACAACCCAAGGTGGAAAAAGAGAGTTTTTCCGGTATGGCAGGCTTACCGGAAGACTGTATCCAGGGAGCGGATATCAGGCCGATGCCGGCTGTCAGTATAAATTGCTTTCGTGTAAACGGTTTCATGATTTGGTCGTTGGATTTTTCAGATTTCGTGTTGCAGGCTTTCGTTACGCACTGCATAGCTTTTGTCCTGATTTACGTGAACACCTATACGGAGGGCCTTTAGACCGTTAACGCCCTGCAGTGACTCCAGTTCCACCATTTCCAGATCGTCCGATAATATTCCCTGCAGCTGTAATTCTTTTATGTGATCCAGGTAATCCTGTACATCCCTTTCATCGAAATACACAATGGCAATTTTTTCCGGTTGAGTGAGGCGTTCGCCACTGTCCAGTACAGATACTTTATCGATTCTTTTTTTAATAATATGATAGCGGATATTATAAGCGCCTTCCACATCAAAGCGGCGTTCATCTTTTCTGAATGTGATGTCAATCGTTTGCGGATGAACGAAAATAAGCTGAGTAGTCTGCAGCGGATAAGTCATTTCAGTATTTAATTGACTGGTCAGACGAATGACTTTAACCATGGCATCTATCTGCCATCGCTTCATCTTTTGTAAATGATCTTTTAAAAAAGGTTTTTTAGGCGCAATGGACTGACCGACATAAATATCATATTCCACCCCATCTGTTCTGAATTTGTCAAAATAGCAGGGAAATATTTCCTGTAATTCTACCGTCGATTCTTCGTAATAATTATTGATGACTGCATTCAGTTGTTGTATGGAAGATTCCAGCAGACGCCTGTTTTCATAAGCCCGTCCGCTTTTTTCATCTGCCGATTCCTGGTAGGACCTCAATACTAATTTTGTAGCCGGTGAGGATTGCAGGAGAATTTCAATTTCACTCTGCACATCCATCGTAAAAAAATCGCTCAGGCGGATCTCCTGCTGTGTGGTCAGCGGTTCACGAATAATCTGCAGCCAGTTATTGGCTGTAGCCAGAATACGTTCTGTTTGTGGACTGGATGGCTGAACAGATGCAAATGCCGAAAGAAGTATTTTTAATTGAATCGTATAGTCCTTTTCGAGAGCCTGGTTTCTGAGGATGGTTGAATTTCTGATATCCACTGCACCATATAACGGATATAAGTTGTTGAAACTGATGTCTTCCAAAGGCTCGTTTTTCTCTTCCATGATATGATCCCGCAGATAGTGCCAGGCGGTTTCGTTGAACTTCCATTGCACCGCGGGTTGAATACTGGTGAACTTTTCCTTGATGATACTTTCAATACTATTGGTGAATTTGGAAATGAGATTTTGAATCATCTGTGCAATCAGGGGCATAGCAGGCTGAATTTTAATCAGTTGTTCTTCGCTCATCATGGGGTGATTTCCCCGCGTGCCGATTTCAAAAAGACCGGTCAGTTTATTGTCATGATAAACAGGAAACATCATATAGGTATGAATGCCTGCGTGAATAAAAGCGTCTTCAATTATTTTTGGCATCGACAGTCTGCCCAGGTTTTCTGCGGTCCAGACGATGGTTCGCGGGTTGGCTGCAAAATCATTGCGCAGTACTGCGAATTCTTTCTTGGAAACCTCATTTCGCCAGCATGCCTGCACTATGATACTATAGGGAAAATTTTCATATAATAAGGCAGGGCGGTCGTTGATATTCAGAAACGGTACAATCCCGAACTCATATAATCTGCTGCCTGCAATGGTTTGCAGGCAATGGCTGAGCTCACTGAAAAACCTGCCTTTGTCGCTTCCCGGGTGATTGATGACCAGCTTTCCTATTTCTTCGATCGCCTGCTGAGCTGTAACATCACTTAATGTAAGGACACTGAAACCCCGCGCCTCGAACCGGTTCAGAGGAAGTATATTTCTGATCTTATTAAACTCCTCACCCCACACGGAAGATGGCGTCATGCGGGTACAGTCAAGCGCCGGCATATCGTCAATGGGTCTCAACTCGATAAAACGCGTGTCGATATGAACCTGGAAATATTTGTCAAGACCAGTTGCCGGGTCCTCAAATTTTCTGATCCATTCAGTTTTTTTCAGGTAGGGTAATTTATAGATTTTCTCCAGCACCATACCATACTGCAATTCCTCAAGGATTTTTTCAGATTCTGAATCTTCATTGTCTGTTTCAGGATTCAGAACGGAGGGATGGTCTAATATTTTCATCAGGTTAAAAAATCCATCCGTGCTATAAAATATTTCCGGAGACAGGGGACTGCTGAGCGCCCACAGACTGTTTTCATCTGCAGTCAGCGCCAACAGGCAGGTAGAAACCAGCTCAAGGATTTCCTTGTGCGAGGCCAGTTTTTCTATCGGTACAGATTGTAATAGTTCAGGAGCTCTTTTGAATTTTTTCAGGATCCATTTAAAGTAGGGGTCTTTTATCTTTAGTCCGGAGTGTATGCTGTTTTGTAGAAAATCAACAAATTTTTTGAATGAGATGACGGACCGCATCGCGTTCTCAAAATGAATTTCTTTACTGATATGGATAACCTTTGTATTCATTTTTTTAATTAAAATCTGAACCCTACGCTTAAGTAAGGATACCACCCTTCGGTCGAATGGCCGGCGACAACCTGAATAACCGCCATCTGCGCAGGCGCAAAGTAAATTCCGGCGCCTGTACCGTTATGCCATTTATTGGAATAATCGTCTTTTGCCCAAACCCTGCCAATATCCCAGAAACCGAAAACACCTAACTGCCCGGGTAAAATATAATTTACGAAATCTGCGAGTTTTAACCGCAACTCGAGGTTATTATACAGGCTATTTTCACCGGAAAAGCGGAATTGTGCATAGCCGAGCAGGTTTCCCTGTCCTCCGAGAAAGGCAGCCTGATAAAAAGCGGGGTTGCCTATAGTTACGACACCCCCGACACGATCGGCAAGTACCAGTGACGAATGCGTATTGATGCTCTTGATCAGTGCCACATTGCCTTTGAACTGGACGAAGGATTTGGTTGCGGTATTCAGTCCCTGCCAGGCAGCGGCCTGTATATAAACAGAAGAACCCCAGGTCGGGACAATTTTATTATTTCGAAGATCCTGGGTAAAAGTGAGCACAAGCCCTCCATGCGTTTTATCTGATGCCAGATTCGAACTGTCGTAGGTTTTTACCGCACCAGGTTGTAAAACATACCGCCCGTTATTTTCAGCGGCGTCGAAATGATAATATTGAATCGCAGGTCCGATACTAACACTTGCGCGCCGTCCATTAAATGACCATCGCAGAGCGGGGAATGCCTGATATAAATTGAAACGTGACCTGTAATATGTTTTATAGTCGCCTGTTTTGTTAAACCGGGTTTCATTTCCGGTTCCAAAATAATTCTGGGTGTTATCCGGTGCAAAGGCATTTGCCTGTATCACAAAATCCGCATTTCCCACGAGCTTATTCCATTCACCTTTGTAGGCCACGTTAAAAGCCGTTGTTGAAAATGAATGGGTCAGCATCAGCTGGTCCTGGTGGGTATAAGGTGTTTTACGAAATCCTTCCTGTTCTGTATGCAAATAACCCAGGCCGATCAGCAGTCCGTCATCGCGGTTCATTCCGAAAGAAACGAGCGGCATGGTCACATTATATAAGTTAACCGGAACAAAAGCCATATTCGCGCTGTCGGAAGAAATATGTTTTGCCAGGCGGCTGCTATCGCCATACAAATGGGCACCGGGCTTATCATATAATTTGATTTTTCTTTTGGCTTCAACAATATAATATGCTTTATTTCCCCGGGCGCCAATGAGGCGTAAGGCAATGCGCGAGTTTTTGTTATTAACCGTTACGCTGTCGTTGCCATCCCCTATATATATTCTGATTTCTTTTGTGATACCGGCTTCAAAAACCTTATTCATGATTTCTTCCCTGACCTCACCGTTTTTATTTATTTTGTAAACAACTACGTTCATCGAGCCATTGGCCGCATCAGAAATATTTACCCATTCGTTTTTGTTACTAAGCCGGATATCTGCGATTTTATTGATGAACCGATAGTAGACATCCATGGCCCTGGGAATATCCAGCCGTCTTTGCTGCAGATCTTTCAGCAACACATCGTGCCTTATCCCGTAAGATGCAGCAGGGAGTTTCCCGATCCCCTGTTCTATGACGCTGTCGGTTAACTCTGCACTGAACTCCGCAGCGATTCTCGTCCAGTCTTTATGATTAAACTGCATATTGGGATAGGCGTTCAAAAAACTGGTTTTGATCAGGGAGAATTTGGGATGTTCTATTTTGGGACCGAAATTCTGCAAGGTCGGAAGCAGATAAGATTTGGAGGCGAGTCTTGGCAGTAATCCCTGTGTCAGATGAAACACCTGATCGCGATCTCTGGGTACCGCCAGATATTTTTTGTTTTTGCCACTGTCCACATCCACCCATCTCCACTGATCTTCGTGCCGGTCCCAGTCACCCAGATACATATCCAGCATCCGTGCTCTTAAAAACTCTCTGCCCTTTATTGAATTGTCATTGTCTTTGATCAGATTGGACATCATTTTGCCGGTATTGTCGGACTTGCCTTCTGGTTCACGTTCTTCGATCAGGCAAATGGTATTGGCGAAATATCTTTCATAAAACCCGAGCGCTTTATCCGGCGCGATGACGCCAATGACGGGGTGGGCATGGGGTACATGAACAGCTTCTGCGAATGGCGGAACGACGAGCGCCGAAAAAGGATGCTGTCCACTGGTCACATCATCCAGAAAATCTTTGGCAAACGTAGTTCGAAGGGCTTCAGGGAGGAGCTGGTCAACTGTTTTCTCGACGCTCCGGATCACCCATTCTTTCCCTGAACTATCCACCAGGCGCAATGAATTCGATTGCATACCCCCTCCCCGTTGCAGGGGTCTGAGCCCACCCTGGAATTCGGAAATCTTTATTACAGGCAGTTGAGTGGGGGCAGCCCATTCTTTCCTATAGTTTTCTCCGAATAATTCTCTGTGAAATTTGCCAGGCCTGTCGTATTTAGGATGAACCCTTCTTGTGATACTGTCGGCCGGCCGGGTCGTAAAAAATGAATCCGGTGGGAATTCGGTTCGGGTAAAGGGCTGATCGTAGGTAAATACGGGGATGATCCCGGCGCTTTGGTATCGATAATAAGTAAACCTCAGTGTTTTGCTGACCAGCAGATCGGCAGTTACAAAGCCCTGCTTAGCTTCTGCAAAAAGTGAATACTTTCCTTTTTTTGCATACGTCTGTTTGGCGCCTGCCCCACTGACTATCTGGATATTTTTATCCTTAATAAATTGCAGACCATGATCATGACCCGCAATATGGATCAGGTTGGGGAAACTGTCAAACACGGCATCTACCTGACTGATCATGCTTTTGTACAGAGGGTGGCTCAGATCTTCGGGATTATTAAATGTTTTACGAAGCAGCGGATAGAGTGATCCGACAACGGGCAGGGGAATCCACAAATGCTCATTGGCTGCTGTTAGGGGAAACAGGTGATCCTTCCATGAAAAATAACCTGCATGGGTACCGTAACTCTGAAAAGGATGATGGGAAGCGAGGAAAATAATTTTATCCCTGTTTTTATAAAACAATTCCTGCATCCGCAGAATGACGTCTTTTTTGGTCTTGCAGTTGCAATCAGCAAACGGGTTTGTTTTGTCGAATGGGAATAACCACCATTCGCTGTCAAAAACAATGATGGTCAGTTCCGCAGATACGCTGATTTCATATGGGCCGGGACAGCCATCCGGGGGAACCAGTTTCAATAGTGAATCGGACTGCTCCTCCAGCCAGGACCACTGTCGTTTTATTTTGGCCAGGCCATTCCTGCCCATCCGGTCCCAATCGTGATTGCCTGGAATGAAATAAACCGGGGCTCCCTTACTGCGCATCGGCTGATATTGGGAAAACAAAATGTTTTTAGTTTCAGATTCTTCGGTACTCCCCGGCAGTCCCATGCCACGCGGGTATATATTGTCGCCGAGATAGATTACAGTGGTTTTACCAGGAAGAATAAGGTTGGAAGCAGCCGGAATTACAGCCTGCTGTGCGGGATCGATCTCTCCTGCATCTCCGATCATGATGATACGCTGCATCACCGAGTCCTGACCGGAGGCAACAGCCAGCAACAAAATACCTAATAAAAAAAGTATAAAATACTTCAATGTTTTTTATTCTGAATTGATTTAAGCGTTTGTTGAAAAATCCAATGGCAGCTGTCAAAAGTTAATCATTAACAGGTAATAATAAACCATTGTTGAGGTTGATTATTTGTTTTGATGAGTAAAAACCAGGATACTGGCTTCGGGCAATTGATTTCGTTCGTTGGAAATATACAGGTTTTGCTGACTATCGAAGGCTATACCCTCCGGTTGTGGAAACAGTGACGGATTCAGGGATATACGGATTTGACTTTCCAGTTCTCGTCTGCAATAACAAGTATATGATTGACGGAAGAAAGAATAAACCATTCCCGGGTAGCGGGGTTTTTTGCCAGGCCAGAGGGATGAAAATTCATTTTACCCGTTCCGGTGATTGCTTCAATCTCTTTGATGCGGATCACAAAATTTCCGGCGGCTCTGAGTGTTCCTGCGCTGTCCATTTGCAAAATATAGCCGCCGCCCCACTTACTGGTTTTTTCGTCGCTGCAGTGTTTACAAAGTACATATACCTGGCCGGAAGAATCTGCGGAGGCGAGGCCTTCAAATTCACCTGCAGGGAGCAGCCCGTCAAAATATTTCACGCGGTCCGCTTGTGGCTTGCCAGTCTCTCCTATGGGAAAAGTAAACAGCGTGCCATCACTGCGCAACATAATGATGTAGTGATTGCAAATGCTGATATCCTCAAAGTCACCTTTTTTCCAAAAGCGGGTTGACTGAATGGTATGGTCGCCCAGCCTGAAATGATAAACCTTACCATTTTCATCTTCTTCCGCGTAGATCGTATCCTTTCTTCCCTGATTAAATGCGATACCTGAAATTTCGCGCAACGGATAAGGCATTTTATACCTCTCCGGGTTGTTGAGGTTATAGCCGGGAGGGCTTAGATACTTCTGTTGCTGACTGTTGCAGGAGGCAACAGTAAACAAGGTAATCAGCAACAATGAAAAAGGCAGTATCTGTCTATTTACCATAGAAAGCGGAGGCAAGAATAAAAGCAATAACGGACAGAATCAGACCGAACATAAACACATTGTAAGAAATCCGGAGCAGGCGGTATTTTTTTCCCAGCACGATACCCTGGGCGTAGCCATCCATTATCAGGCTTCCATAAAGGAACTCTTTATCGTCCATCATTTTTTCCATTCCTCCTTTGTAGTCGGACAGTGACATCCGGTAATAGTTTCCAAAAAACAGAAGGTTTACTCTTTTTTCTTCAATATCTTCTTTGCTGAAAATTCCATTTGGAATAGTGGGCCGGGTTGCCAGAATGGAAAAAATAATTGTAATCAGACTGGCGGCAAGTAACATGAACGTGGGAATCATCAGGTAGCTGTTCTCATCCAGTTTTCGCAACAACAGGCTGATCACGGCCGAAAGGATAATGGAGTTGACGGTGATCATGATATGCGCTTTATTGTCAGCCATATCACTCAGGCGCTGGTGATTGGAAGAACTCACCCTGAACATGGTTTCGATACCCCGCTCTGGTTTTTCGCTTTTGTTTTTACCATGTTTTTCTTTTTCTTCTTTATGTTTTTGAAATGCCGGATGCTCCGGATCCGGCATTTCAGCGACTGTTACTGTTTGAATGTATTCAGACTTTTCTTTCAGTTCATTCAGGTTTTTCTGTTTCTGATCATCCAACAAAAGCCGCGCATAGTCGGTATGATAATGATGGGATTCCAGGAAAGCGATTGTTTTCCTGCGCCAATCCTCTTTATTGATTTTGGTATGAAGAATTTCTCCGGCCTCCTTTCGCATGGATTTATTCAGTTCGCCAAAATGCGAGGTGCCGAGATGATAAAGGTCAGCATCACAAACAATTTGTTCAAGCAGGTTGTGCGGATCCTGAGGAAGTCTTGTGGCAAGAATACATCCTTTGACAGACTCAATATCTGCTTCAGGCAGTCCCATGCTGGTTAACAAAATACCTCCTGCATTGGCGCCCTCTTCTTCATGGCCCGCTCTTTCAATCGTATAGCCCAGATCATGCAGCCAGGCAGCAGCGACCACCACAAAATAATCCCGTTCATTCAGCTGATAATGATGACCGATTTGCTTGCAATGGGAAACAACGGATTCAGTATGCCCGAGATTATGATAAGGCAGCCTGTTCAAATTCGTATGGTCAAACGATTCTGCGGCATACTGCTCAACTTTTTTTAATAGTGAATGGTAATCCATATTTTATAAATCTACGCTTTTTTTTAAAAGGCCTGAGGGCCTAAAGTTTAAAGCCTAAAACTTTCAAATGCGGTAAAATGAAAATAAAAAAAAGCACCGATGGGGTGCTCAATAATTCTTTCGTAGGACTTTTCTCTTAACAGAAAAAGGTTTCAGGCTTTAAGCTTTAAGCTCAATAGGCTTTAGGCTTAACAGGTCACCCCAATTAGAGAATGGTCTTTTGTTTCCAGAAGTGATTCTCCCATCAGGTATTCATCCACTTTCCGGGCACATTCCCTTCCTTCGCTGATGGCCCATACCACGAGTGACTGACCCCGGCGCATATCACCGGCTGCGAATATTTTATCAATATTGGTCATGTATGTTTTTTCAGCGGCCCGCACATTACCACGTTCGTCGAGCTCGAGGCCAAACTCATTTACCATCCCTTCATGCTGCGGATGGACAAATCCCATAGCGAGTAAAGCGAGCTCACAGGGAATGATCTGTTCAGTTCCCGACACTTCCACAAATTTAGCGGGTCTGCCATCGTCGGCCATTTTCCATTCCAGCTGAACAATTTTCAATGCCTTGAGATTTCCGTTTTCGTCGCCGATAAATTCTTTTGTAGCCATTGCCCATTGTCTTTCCACACCTTCTTCGTGAGAGGAAGTTGTTTTCAATACCATGGGATAAGTAGGCCATGGCATGTAAGACGTTCTTTCTTTCGGTGGCTGCGGCAGCAGTTCAAACTGGGTTACTGACTTTGCGCCATGACGATTGGAAGTACCTACACAATCACTGCCTGTATCCCCTCCGCCGATGACCACAACATTTTTGCCGGTGGCAAAAACATCTTCTCCGGATACAGCC
>CBDCCE010000022.1:0-36409 GCA_965214575.1 Puia sp. | reverse complement strand
CGAGTCCGAGTACCACACTCATTTTCCTGATATTTTTTCCCATCGTCCAGTTTACGAGATGCTGGTTCAGCACATCGCCATTGGGGATCACCATATGCGACCCGTCGGATAGCCGGGCCACACTGCTTCTGAATCCAATGGATTTCATCGTGGCGATTTTTCCATTCACTTCCAGCAGATCGCCCACGTTTACGGGTTTTTCGAAAGCAATGATCAGTCCGCTGACCAGATTCGTGACGAGGCTTTGAAGTCCCAGGCCAATGCCCACACTTAATGCGCCCAGAATGATGGTGAGCCGGTCGATGGCGATGCCGGTGGCAGCGAAGGCAAGAAAAATGCCTACGCTGATAATGAAAATCCGGATCAGCAGGAGCCAGCTTCCTACCCCGATGCGGTCGCCCTTTGTACTGCCGTGTGCGGGCTGGGGGGTGGAGGCGAAAAAAGAAATGATCCGCGATATCAGGACGGACAATAAAAGAATGAGCAGAAAAATAAAAATGCCCCCGATGCTGAAATTGAATTCACCGACGGTCCTCATTTTCGTAAGAAAATTTTCCACGGGTTCGGCAAGCTGTTTAAAGGCATAAAAATTTCTTCCGGTGATAACAAACCAGCCGATGACCAGAAAAAAATAAAAGAGGCCCGGCACTTCCGTTCCCACTTTATCGAAATTGATATAAAATAGTTTACGGTCAGGGAATTTATAGACCTTAAAAGACAGTCCCAGCATTTCGTTGATGAGGCGGATCGTCCAGAAGAATAAAATGGCCCAGGCGATCCCGACATAACCGGTAATGAGCAGGGATTTGGAGAAATTAAACCGGCCAAATATATTCAGCATAAAGGAAGAGCCTTCTGCTAGTCCCACGAATACAAAAAAATAAAGTAGTCCCCTTTCTTTCAATTCCTTCGCTCTGCCGTCTATAAAAATAAAACTGATCAGTGCGACACCCGCAGCGGAGAGTATGAGCATGAACCAGCGTTCGGGCCGCGAGGCCTGAAGAAGAAAATTATTAGCCGAAGCGAGGAAGAAGAAAATAATAACGACCCACCAGAATCTTAACCAGTAGGGGGCAACCGTTTCACGAAAAATAAAAGTAAGGCAGCCAATACAAATGGCCGCAATGCAGAAACTGAATATAAAAGGCGGATTCACAAAGATGAACTGAAAAATATTCAGTACAACAAAGATGGATGTGAGTACGGGATATTTTAATACCAGCTGATCCTTAAAATCGGTGTTGAGCATTTTCTGGTTGTCCAGCATTTTTTTTACGGAGCGGATAAAAAAAACGGCGAGGGCGATCAGGAGAAAGATAATCGCTATGCGTCCGCTGTGTTCCTTTACATAGAAACCCAGCACCATGCCTTCCTTGGCTTTGGAAAATTGCATGATTTCTCCAACGGGCCGGTTGAGACCTGCGGGTCCCCAGATATTGGACAGTTCCCTGTCGAGCACGCCGGATGCCAGGCTGGAGCGGTAGATTTCAAGGTCTTCTCCAACGGAGCGCAGTTCATTTACGGTGAAGTCTACCCGCAATTGCAGTTCCTGAGCATTAGCCACAGCAAGGCCCAGGATACTGTCAACCGGAAGGGTTTCGAGGCTGATGATATTTAGTTTCTTGACATATTTCATAATGGAGGCCGAATCCGGTGGCAGGGTAAAGAGTGCCGGATCGCCGGACAGCGAATCGAGGTTGTCCTTAAAATTAATCAGGGCCGCGGTGTATTTATCGAGCAGGGTTTTTTGTTCAAGCATACTGCTGAGTAACTCCGAAATAATCGTTGACGTAACGGCCAGGTTGCGCTGGGTTTGTATGCTGCCCTTATTGATGAGTACGCCTTCTTTGGCGATAGCCAGCGAGCGGTTCGTTTGTGCAAGATATTTAAGGATCTGCACGGTATCCAGTGCGTCCTTCATGTAGAGTCTTACGCGCTGGCTGCCGAGCCGGATGGCTTCGATGGTCCGGTTCTGGGCTATATTCAGCCTTCCCTGTTTGTAGATTTTGGTATTGCTGTCGGTTTCCCGGGCGGCCAGTTTTCTGACGATTTCCACAAAGCTTTTTGGAGCCGTTGTGTCCGTGGTTTTTGCCGGAGCGGCAGGGCCGGGTTGCTGTGCACGGGAAATGCCGGCAATCATCAGGCAGACTGACAGCAGGAGATATCGAAATGTCAGGATCTTAGTCATGGTCTTCTCATTCCAAGATAATGAATATTTCATCAGTGCCCTGCAATGACGTCCGGGCTTCCGTCGATCGTCTTGTGTATCCGGCGGCTTCCCCATTTTAATATCAGCAGGGCGAATAAAGAGGATATGGAAAAAGCAAAAGCGAGTGGGATCACGGAGGGTTTTTCAAAGAGACTGATAAAAACAGAAATCGCTGATCCCAGTCCCATTTGAATGGCGCCCATGAGTGCGGATGCCGTGCCCGCATTTTTATCGAAAGGCGCGAGCGTTAGCGCGGCCGTATTCGGATTGGCTATTCCCACGCAGGACATGAGTAAAAATAAAAAAACCAGGGCCACCGGCAGAATCATCCATCCCATCAGCGACAGTACGAGAAAAGTAAACCCGAGTACCAGGTAGCAGGGAAGTATGACCTGAAGAATCTGCTGGCTGTTATATTTTTTAAGCAGCACATTATTCAGCTGACTGCAGCCAATAAAACCAATGGAAATTCCTGCAAATATCCAACCGTATACTTTTTGTGAAACGCCATAAACACTCATGAATACGACGGGCGAGCCGGCCACATAGGCGAACAGGCCCGTGAAAGCTAGACCTCCGGTTAAACAATAGGTATAGAATTGCGGAGTGGTAAAAACGCTTAGAAAACTTTTGGTAATGTGCACGGGTTTTAAGGAAAGGCTCAGGTCGGGCTTATTGCCTGCGGGAAGCCAGAAAATACAGGAAAGAAAAATCAATACACAGATTGAAGTTAAAACCAGAAATACGGTATGCCATCCGTAAGAACTTACAATATAACCGCCGACGGTGGGTGCAATCATGGGTGAGGCTCCCAGCACCAGAATAAGCAGGGCAAATACTTTGGCGTTTTCATTCACCGGGAAAAGATCCCGGACAAGGGTAACCGAAACGACGGTAGCCGCGCAGCTACCCAGCGCCTCGATAAAACGCAGGGCAATCAGATTTTCAATGGAATGAGAAAAAGCACAGCCCAGGGAAGCGGCGATATAAACGGACAGTCCGATGTATAAAGGTCTTTTTCTTCCGAACCGGTCGAGCAGCGGGCCATATAATAGTTGACCCAGCGAGAATCCGATAAAAAAACTGCTGAGCGAGAGGGAGACTTTGGACGCGCTGGTGCCCAGATCTGCTGCGATGGCCGGAAAACCAGGCAGATACATATCAATGGAAAAAGGACTAAGTGCCGTGAGACTTCCCAGGATCAGGATCAGAGAAATATATCTCGTTCGGGTCATGCAGTATACCTGTTAACGGTTAAAAAACATCAAAGATAAAGACTGAAAGATGGCGGGGCGGATTATACAGGAAGTAAGAAATAGACAAACAAAGGAAAAATATGGTAATAACCGGAAAGAATAATAAATTCGGATCCACTTAATACGACTTATGCCGATTTACATGGATGTTCACGATGCCCGGGGGGCTGAACCGACTGACCTGGCCGAGGCGCACAGGAAAGACATGCTGATTGAGGGCAAACATCGCTGCAAGTGCATGACGTATTGGTTTGATGAGATCAAGGGCAATGCGTTTTGTCTGATAGAAGCACCCACCAAAGCGGCCATGATCGAAATGCACAAAGAAGCCCATGGCCTTATTCCCCATAAAATAATTGAGGTAAACAATGAGATTGTGGAATCTTTTCTGGGCAGAACCGGAGATCCGCTGGATGCAAAAATAAACGACCGGGGTCTCAAAGTTTTTGCCGAAAGTGCCTTCCGCATTTTACTCGTTACCGATATTCTTGATCCGGTTATACTCACACACGCCATCGGGGAAAAAAAGGCCATGGAGCTCGCTGTTAAAATAAAAACACTTGTCAGGAAGGAAATTGCGTTGCATGCCGGCAGCGAAGTGGAACACGCCGGCCTGGGTTTTATTGTTTCCTTTACCTCAGCGGTTAAAGCAACGGATTGTGCGAAAACGATATTCAAAAATATAACTGCTGCGGAAAGACAAACAGCGGGATTTTCCATAGCCCTGCATGGCGGTGAGCCGGTATCGAAAAGCAGCAAAGTGTTCGGAGATACCATTCAGCTGGCCTCCTGTTTGTGCACGGTGGAATCTGCGGAATCCCGGATTCTGATTTCCAATGTGGTAAAGGATTTGCTGGGAAACGATATCGTTCAGAAGGATAAAAAGTTCCTGCTCAGTCTTTCGCTGCCCGATGAACAGTTTATAGACTCTGTATTTACTAAGCTTCAGAAGAACTGGCAGGATCCGGATTTCACGGTTACTGAATTTTGCCGGGGGCTCTCGATGAGCAAGTCGCAGCTTTACAGAAAGACAACGGCCTTATGGGGCATGTCGCCCAATCAGCTGCTGAATGAATTCAAGCTAAACCGGGCCAAAGAGCTTTTAAAAAAGCAGTCCGTAAACATATCCCAGGCCACATTCGATTCGGGATTTAACAGCCCTTCGTATTTCACCAAATGCTTTAAGAAGAAATTCGGTCTGCTACCGGCCGCCTATCAGCACGCGCTGGCATAGGGATTTTGGATTGGTTCAATTTTACCATTTATTGAATGATTTGTGATAGTTGGGAGAAAATATCTCAGCTACTTTTAATTATTCTTAACCACAACAAAAAACTGAATCATGAAAAAGACAATTAAACTTTTCAGCCTTCTGCTCGCCGTTATGTTATTTGCAGGACTTCATTCCATGGCCCAAACAACCCCAAAAGAAATGCACACTTATGTAATTGAAAGAAACATTCCGGGAGCTGGTGAATTCACTCCTGAAAAACTGAAAACGATTTCACAGACTTCCTGTTCGGTTCTGAAAGACATGGGCCCCGGTATTCAGTGGCTGCAGAGTTATGTGACCGGCAACAAAATATTCTGCATTTATAAAGCAGAAAACGAAGCCATGCTGAGAGAGCACGCACAGAAAGGCGGATTCCCGATCAATGCGGTGTATGAAGTATCTTCTGTGATCAGTCCCGCTACAGCAACCAATTAAACCCCTCCTTTGAATGGAAGTAAACTCCGGCTTTTAAAAAGGCCGGAGTTTTCGTGTTATGTCCTGTAAATGGTTTCGACCGGAACGCCTTTGCTGAGCGTCTGGTAGACCACGCAATATCTTTCCGTCAGTTTCGCGAGACTTTCGAGTTGTTCCTGGCTGGTGTCGGATTCGAGTTCGAAGATTAAACGGATCGCCGTAAATCCGACCGGCGCTTCTTTGGATACGCCGAGTGTGCCTCTGAAGTCCAGGTCGCCCTCTGCCCTTACCGTTCCGCTTTTTATTTCTATGCCGATGGCCGTGGCGACGGCGCTTACCGTTACACCTGCACAGGCAACCAGTGCTTCGAGTAACATATCTCCCGAACAGGCGAGCAGGCCTGTTCCTCCTGTGGCAGGATGGAGCCCCGCTTCCACCATGGCTTTACCGGTGGCGACAGAACAGGAAATGCCTTCCCCGAGTTTTCCTTCCGCTTTCAACGTGATCAGGGCAGCGCCCGGATCGGCTTTGTATTTTTCTTTGATGGGAGCCTGCAGGCTTTTTAATTCGGCGGTATCCATGAATCGTATTTGAGAATGAATTTACTACATCATATCTACATCAATTCAATTTGTTGAACTTATCGCCACATCATTACTACAGCAGGAGCTCTATTTAAACCTGATGCCGTTTTTCGGAATCATTTTATGAGTAGCTTTTTGGGTGCGCAGCTATATGAAAATTAAAAAATGGATAACATGTCACTAAAAAAATTACTTGCCGTTCTTGTATTCAGTATCGCCGTATTTGAAAGTTCAGCCCAAACAGCCGCGAAACCGGAAGTGCCGGACTGGGCGCTTCCCGGATCTGCGACACATAAGCAGATTCCCCCGCCGGCTGATTTTCACAGGCCTGCCCGAACAGACCAGAGTCCGCTCGGCGTATTCGAGGGGCAGTCGGACGTAGGCGCTGCCCTGGTGCCCGGATCTTCTTCCTACAATTCATCCACTAAACAGTATACGATTGTTTCTGCGGGTTATAATATCTGGTACCAGCGGGATGAGTTTCGTTATGTCTGGAAGAAGATGTCGGGTGATATCTCGATCGCCGCGGACGTGGATTTTCCGGATACCGCAGGTTATAATGACCGCAAAGCCGTGCTGGTGATCCGGCAGAGTCTGGATGACGATTCCAAAGAAGTAGTGGTGGCGCTACACGGAGCGGGTCTTTTGCATCTGGCCTGGCGGCCGGAAGCCGGGGCGCAGATGAAGGAAATCCGCGCCAACAAAAGAAAGGGTCTGCCCGACCTGGTGAATGGAATGGTTAAACGTATCGGTCTGGTAAAAACAGGCGACCGGTTTACACTTTATGTAAGCGAGCATGGCGAACCGATGCACGCTGTCGGAGAATCTATGCAACTTTCCTTCAGCGAACCCTTTTATGTAGGGATCGGATTCTGTTCGCATCTGCCGGCAACAGCCGATACGGCCGTGCTGTCCCATGTTATTCTGGCGAATGAGTCAGGAGCGCTGCACTAAATATTCTTTTAAAGAATTGTTTTTATAAGCGGATGAAAATCTTTTTCCGCAACATGAGGATCATGGGAATAGTCAGAAGGGAAACATAAACCAGTGCGCTGATCACGGAGGCATTGACGGGAGAGAGCCAGGAACTGAACATATGCTGATAAACATACTGCCATACATTCGATTTAGCGCCGTTGTCCTCTACAGGAATGGAACCGATGAGCAGGGGAAGATAGCCAGACACGACATAGATGGTGATGGCGTTGGAACCGAAAGCAACAAAGGGTTCCGTATATTTTGTTCTGCCGTTAACATCAATCAGCCAGTACGACAGGGTGAGGGTGGCCATGGCGAGGCCTCCGGTGAATAAAACAAAGGAAGAGGTCCATAACGCCTTGTTCATCGGGAAAAATCCATTCCATACCAGTCCGCCGGCGATGAGTAGCGCGGCCACTGAAAAAAGCCAGGCTACTTTGTTTTCTGCGCTTCTGTCTTTTTTCTGAAGCCAGGTTCCGGTGAGCATGCCGAGCAGGCAGGTAGAAATAGCAGGCAGTGTACTGAGTATGCCTTCGGGATCAAATGTTTTGGAACCCGACCACATATGGCTGGGCGTGAGTATAACCGTATCGAGCCAGGCAGCGAGATTAGTGGATGGTTCCAGATTGGAAGGACCAAAGCCCGGTACGGGAATGAAATTCATGATCAGATAATAGACGATCAGGATGGCCCAGAAAAGCCAGAGCTGTGTTTTACGGGGAGTTTTTATGAAGATGACGCTGCATATAAAAAATACAATCGCTATTCGCGGAAGAACGCCAAGGAAACGAAGATGCGCGAAATCAAATTTCGGAATCAGGTTCAGCAGGAGGGCCAGTGCGTAGATGGTGAGCGATCTGCGGAGAGCCTTCAAGAGCATCGCACCGTGGGTGGCGGGATCCTGTTTCTTTGTGCTCATCGCAAATACGATCGAGATGCCCACAATGAAAAGAAAGAAAGGAAATACTAGGTCGGTGGGCGTACAACCATTCCAGACTGAATGTTCAAGAGGCGCATAAATATGTCCCCAGTCGCCCGGATTGTTCACGAGTATCATTCCGGCAACGGTCATTCCCCTGAAAAAATCCAGCGAGCGCAGTCTTGCTTTGGTTTCCTTTAATTCCATAGGATACAATGTTATGACAAATTGTATCGCTTTGTATCGCTTTGTATCGCTGAACTCCATGGAAGGAAATGAATGGCTGATTTTATCTGCCGTTCGCCCGAAGAACCGTGATATCTTTTTTGAGATCGTCGTCGTAGGTTTTTTTGACGATATAGTGCCACTGCCTGTCGGCCACATCCACAAAAAAGATTTCCCCGGTTTTATGATTTTTAACGGCCTCCTGAAATTCCTTCGGCATCATTTCAACACCGAAGAACCAGCCGGTATCACCATGAGTTGTATTGCCATCCATCGTGTACTGATCGGAAAGCTGGGCAAAATTGGCACCGCCGTTTGCCTTTTGTACGATGATTTTTTTCATACTGTCCACTTCCGGCAGAGACAGGGTAGAGCCATCGAGAAATACATAACTCGCGCGGTAGTTTACGGTTTCTGTAGCTTCCAGTACTTTATAGGTAACATAGCCTACAGAGAAAATATCTCCCTTGTTCTGACGAAGCAGACGTTTGTCGATCAGGGTGGAATCTTTTCCATAGGAAAGATGCAGGATGGTCGGTTTCAGCGCCGCATTGGCGTCAATAAACTGCTGCGCCTGTGGCAGGGTAGTAATTTTCTGAAACTGTTCGGTGACGGTCAGCTGCGCGAAAATGGGTGCGGAGAGGAGCAGGAATAAGCCCAGCAGGCTATTTTTCATATTTTTATTTTTTGTTCGGTTTTGTCAAAAATGCCCCCGTCGCACTGTGAAAAGGGGGCAAAATTGGAATCGTTGAAGGTACTGGATTTCACGTATCCGGGTTGCCTCCTGCGAGGGTAAGAGGAAAAATAAAAGTTAATTATTACTCAATGACCATCTATTATCCTTCGGATTTACGTCGGGAACATATAAACTGCCCAGCTCGAGTTTATCTATTTTTTTCATTGCGGACACATGTAACGTGATCTCGCGATTATTTTTTTCCCAGCAGGCGGCGTTGCGGTGAATTTTTTCAGTACTGTGGCCGTCATAAAAAATAGTGAGGTCCACCGGTACGGGTTTTGTTCCGATACTCCGGATGATGATTTCGTATTCTTTCCCCAAATTCCTGACCGACCGGATGGCGAGATCGGGATATCCGTCGTCATAAAACCAGCGCTTCCAGAACCAGTTCAGATTCTTTCCCGAGCCGGCATTCATGGAATAAAAAAAATCGGTTGGGATGGGATGTTTGCCATGCCAGTGGCTGATATAGAAATGTAATCCGCTGAAAAAAGCGGAATCTCCGAGAATATCTTTCGCATATAAATAACCCAGTCCCGGTTTGGGATATGAATTGAGATAGGAAGCGACGCCGGAGAGTTCAGTTGTTAAAGTAATAATGGGCAGGTCCGATTCTTTTCCTGCGGATTCATTGTATTCTTCCATGCCATATTTGTCATGAAGGGAAGAATCGATCATCGGGGACAGGAACCATTCACCCAAAGTGGCCCAGCCTTCATCCATCCATCCGTATTTGGTTTCATTGATACCCATATAGAAAGGGAACATGGTATGAAAAATTTCGTGATCGGTCAGATAGACGGTTTCTCCATGATCGCTCAGGGGATTGTCATTTACCATCATGGGATATTCCATCTGATCGAGACCGTCGAAAACAGTTTCATGGGAATAAGGGAAGGGCCATTTTGGAAAACGGCTGCTCATGTAGTCTACTGTTTTTCGCGCGAAGCCGATCACGTCGTAATAGTCTCTGTGATTGGGATTGAATACCGCATCCACGCGGGTTCTTCTTTTAGTTGACGGATCTGTTTCCACACCGGATGCGTTCCAGATATAGTGATTGCTGATGGCAAACACAAAATCCGTCACTTCGTTTGCTTCGAAATGCCAGCTATGGGAACCGCTGTGCAGGGTAATATCGCCGGCCGAGAGATCGCTGCTGTCAATAATCCTCGTTATGCCATTACTTTTTTCTGCTTCTTCTATCCGGCTGATATATTTCGGACTGAGTACCTCCTCCCTGTTTTTTAAATCGCCGGTGGCCCACACGATATAATTATCGGGAACCGTGATGGTCACATGGAAATGGCAGAAATCGTTGTAAAACTCCTGTGAGCCGATATAGGGATAATTATTCCATCCGTCAATGTCATCGTAACCCGCGATGCGCGGAAAGAAATAAGCGATAAAAAAAGCGGCGCTGTCAATTTGCCCCGTTCTTAAATGAGAGGTTTTGTTGAGGGTATAAGAAAAGGACAGGGATACCTGGGTGGAATGGCCGGGAAGCAGATGGGTAATGGGTACCTGCAGATTGGTTCCTGCGGGAATGGGTTTTATATTCTGACCGACTTTGTCGATCAGGCAATTGCTGATGGATACGCCTTCGGTCAGGTCTTCTGGTTTAACGGATGAGGCGCGTATGGCTCCCTTCTGAAAAATATTCGGATAGAGTTTAAAAAGGAGTTCGCGCAGCGTATCGTGACTCTGATTCTGATAGGTAATCTGCTCTGTGCCGCTGACCAGACGCGTGGCCGGATCGAAATGGACCTGTATGGAATAATCGGCGCTGTTCTGCCAGTAACGGATTCCCGGAACTCCGGCGAAAGTTCGGGTTCCCTTCTGAATCGCCTGTGTTATATTCAGTGGTAAGGGCAGGGTATTTTGCGCGAGGGTGACAGAAAAAGGAAGCAGGGCAAGGAGAAAAATCAGCACCGGGTTCGTCTTCATGGCCAAATCTACTATAGAATTTGTCAATGAAGTTTCCGTCCATCAATCAAAAACAACCTCTGCTGCCGGCTTTCTACTGGTAAATCAGGGTAAATGCCTGTTTGGTATGACTACCCGTTATACTGATAATATAAGCTCCCGCCGGCATATTTGCGGCCCTTGGAAAATAGAAAGTGGAATTGGGTGTAACGATCATATGATGGGTTTCGATTTGCCTTCCTTCGGCATTGAAAATGGACATATCGTAAGAGCCGGCTGGCTGATTTCCGAAACGGACCACCGCCAGATTCGTTACCGGGTTGGGGAAAACCCGGATGGGGTTGTTGTCGCTGAACGAAATAAACTTAACTGGACTATAACTGAACCGGCTGTCCTTATCTACCATACGAAGCCGGTAGTAGAACGTTCCGCTGCTGCCGGGGCTCAGCGTATCGGTATAGGAATAGGCCTGTGTTGTTCCCGGATTGGCCGAAGCCGTAACCTGTCCGACAGGTTTAAAACCTACCGCGTCAATGCTTCTCTGTATTTCGTAAAAGTCCACATTGATTTCTGAAGTCACCAGCCATTTGAGCAGCGCATCGTTGTTTACTTTTTCCGCTGTGAAATCCAACAGGGTCAGAGGCAGTGCGAAATCCACAGAGGAGAGGGTCCACCAGGGAAATGAATTGCCTGCATTCACACTGGCAATGGTTACCTGATTGGTTGCCGGGTTATCTGTACCCGCGGGTGTCATCCAGACATTTGTATTGCTGTTATAATTTTGGGCCGCCAGATCGGCTTCAGAAATACTGTTGCCCGTTGCGTTCCATTCCTTGTCGTTATAAGTAAACAGCAGATTGGAGAGGGCCGGCTGGGTGCTGTATCCGGAAGCATTGATCTGCCAGAAGCGGTCGATGGTACGTATGGAATTATCCGTTCCGCCCTGATCCATATTGGTTACTGCGGGAGGCAGATAAAGACTGTTTTGCCAGTTGGAACCGGCATAGGTGCTGAAAGTAAAACTTCCATTACCTGTTCCGCCCGAGCTGCTGAAAGAAACCGGAATCGGATTCGTGCCTGACATAAATGGAATGGTATAGTTTGCGGCCGTACTGCCGAGATTCCAGACCAGATTATTTTCGGCCGATTCGCTGATGATTCCCCCGCTGCTTAAAACGGTCAGGGCATTGGGAGCCGGATTGCTGATGACCAGTGAGCCATTCTGTGTGATCAGGATATTGGCGCCGTTAAAAATAATTCTTGCCTGGCTGAAACCGCTTAATGGGAGCAGGGCAAGCAGGCAGTTCAGAATACTTTTCATAAAAAGTTATTTACCGGGAATTGCGTTGGAAGAAATGGCAACAGCAGCCAGCCCGTTTATTTTTTTGTCCAGTGAACTGACAACGGAGGATAAGGACTGAATCTGATTCAACAGTTCTTTATTACCGGCCAGCAGGATTTGATTCTGTTTTTCCAATTCGGCGATTTGCTGTTGCTGTTTTTCTATTTTCTCCGTTCTTTTTTTCCAGCGCCTGAATGGCGGTAAAACTTACGCCGAGAAAATCGGACTGATTGATCAGTGTGTCATTGCCAATGGTGCCGATGGCATCCTGACCGAAAGCGTGGTGGAAGTCCTGAGCCATGGGACCGTAGTGGCGGAATATTTTCGGATCCTGACCCTTATAGTTCCAGGTGTATAATTTAAACGCGGAAATTTTATGCAACAAATCCTCTTCGTCCACGGCGATCATTTTTTCTTTTTTTGTACTGTCGCTGATGACCGACCAGCTGTTGTCTCCGTGATTGGCAACTACGCCCGTGCGGTTGGTGTTGCCGCCGGTAATAAAATAATACCCGTTATTGAAACGGCAGATCATCTGATCATCCGTGCCGCTGCCCACGGAACCTGCGTTCCATGGATCGGTATCGCCGAACATCGCATTTCCCTTGTGGCCGCCGTCGAACAGATTGATGCCAAGTACGAAAGAGCTAGTACCGGTGGTATTTGAATTCTGGCCCCATACAAATGAATTATTACCACCTGCAGTAACATTGGCACCCATCGCTACGGATGAGGTTCCGTTAGCTACGGTATTGAGGCCTGCTGCAAAGGAATAATTCCCGCTGGCACCCGCCTGATAACCCATCGCCGTGGAAGTGATTCCATTTGCGTAGGATTTATATCCTGTGGCAAAGGCAGAATTGCCGCCGGCTACTGTCTGAATATTTGCGGCAAAAGAAAAGTCACCCTGAGCCAGAGTTGAATATCCGCTGGCAGTTGAATATTGGCCCGCGCCTTCAGAACCGTATCCTACTGCAAAGGAATAATCGCCCTGGGCTACGGTGGAAGTGCCTGCCGCAAAACCAGAAATACCTTTTGCATTGCAGGCATTGCCTGCAGTGAAAGAATAAACACCATTGGATTGGCTATTATAGCCTGAAGAAAAAGAATAAGGGGCACCTGCATAGTTCAGGTTTCCCAGCGCGACAGCATATTGGCCTATGGCACTTGAATTATATCCTATAACAATGGCACCAAAACCCTCTGCATCTGTGGCGTAACCTGCTGAGAATGTGTAAGGCCCGTTGGCAAGTGAATACAGACCCGTTGAAAAACTATAGTCGCCGTTGCTCGTGGTATTGGTACCCACGGCAAAAGAACTTATACCTTTGGCGCGGGATCCATTTCCCATGGCCACTGAATAGTTTCCGATATAGGCTGAATCCCATTCGTTCGATGTGGCAAATCCGGCACGAAAGGCGGCCTTATACGGATACCACATTAATCGCCGGCCGGTACCTGATACCGGCGTATTATCCGGCGCAGCGGGTATATCACCTGCTGCGCTGAATAAGACGCTGCTGTCTGCCACATGGAGACGGGCCAGAGGTGTGGTTGTTCCGAACCCTACATATTTTCCATCATCAAAGATCTGCGAGTTGCCTGCTGCAGTCGGAGCTGTGAATTTGGCTACATAATTCGTGGTTCCGCTCAGGGCAGAACTTCCTGTTGTCATCTCATTCCAGTTCGTTCCATCATTAAACCAGAAAGAACTGGTGGTGGAATCATAGACCAGAAGGCCCTTGGTGTTAGGAATTGATATTCTTGTGGTCGTGCTGGTTCGCGGAATGAGCAGACCCTTATTTGCCGCTTTAATATCCAGTATGGCATTTGGGTCAGGCGTGCTTCCATCGGCATTGATGCCAATATTTTGCGCATATAGAATACTGCCTGAAAAAAAGGTTAACAATCCGAACAGTGCGTGGAGTAAAAATCGTTTCATGGCGTCATTTTGATGTTTAATGTCCTGATAAAAATAATGGAGCGGGGAGGCAGATGATGGATTAACCGACGAACGTATTCTTTAAATCGTCCAAATTAATTCAGGTATAAATTGAATAGCAGACCCAGGGCGAGCAACAATAACAAAATAGCCGCTGCAAGAAAGAAGGCTGGAACCCATTTTACTCCGGACTTTTTTCCCATCGGCTTTAATTTCCATTCAAAATTCCGGGTATAAAAAAACGTTCGCCGGATTAGTCGACGAACGTCCTTTTAAAATCGCTGAATAATGCTAGACAGTTTTCGGGATCCAGCTCAGGCGGGCCTGCAGGGTGTTAGCTGAGGACTGGATAAAGCGGAGACTGACATCGATTTTAGCAGCCAGATCGGCGGCTATCTGTAGTCCGAGGCCGGATGTTTTGCTGTCTACGCTGGCCTCCGCCAATCGCGCGTTCAGGGAATCGGCGGCTTCGGTGTTCGTAAAATTGGTCACCGACAATGCCTGGTCCGAAGCATCGATACGGATGGGTTTTGATTTGTCCCCGTAACGGATAGCGTTTTGAAGAAGATTTCTGAAGATAACGGTCAGAAAATTTTCGTCGCTGGATTGTACGAAGTTTTCGGGAACATCATTTTCAATCGAGAGGTTCTCATTTTCATACTGGTCCTTCGCAAATCGTATTTCACGATCGGCCAGCGCTCTGATATTCACCGGTTGAAATTGAGGTTTAAAACTTTGCATCTGGCTTTTACTCCAGATGAGCAGATCCTCCATGGTTTCTAATACATTTTCGGAAGCTTTCTTCAGACGCTCATTGTGTTGTCTTCCCAATTCTTCCGATAACCTGCCTGGATTTTCTTTTTGCAGCTGGAGCAGCTGAACAATTTTGCTTACCGGCGAGCGCAGATCATGGCCGATGATGCCAAAAAGCCGGGCTTTGGTTTCATTCGCTTCTGCGAGATGCTGATTGATCTGATCCAGGCTTTCGTTCTTTTCATTCAATGCCGAATTCAGTCTTTCTTTGCTGCGGTAGTTGAAAAAAAGCAAAAGCGAAATAACACCCAATGCCGCCAGTCCCAGTATCAGCAGCTGGCGCTGATGGGAAGCATCCTGCAATTCGAGGGTGTGCAGCCTGTTTTCTTTGTCGAGCGACTGAATGCGCTGTTCCTTTTCATTGGTCTGGTAATGCGTTTCTAGATCGGCAAATGTATGCGACAGCTTTTCTTTATTCAGTGTATCCCGGAGACTGATATATTCTTCAAAATATTTTAGCGCGGCGGCGATATTTCCCTTGCCTTTTTCGTCGAGGGCCATGGATTTAAGGATATTGGAATATAATTCTTTGTTTAATTGTTTGGCTACCGGAATGGCCTGTGTGAGTTCGGCGACGGACTGATCATATTTTCCGGTTTCCTGCAGGTATCTTCCCCGGATCATTTGCAACTGAAAAGTGAGTAAGGGAGATTTGATCCGGTTGACAATCGTATCCGCGGTGGTTATAAAAGACAGCGCTTTTGCGTATTGCCCATGATTGATATAATAAATGGCAATATTCAGATTTGAGGTAACCAGTTCGGAAGGAAACATCGGGTTCTTGCTGGTTTCAACTGCCAGTTTGTTGTTGTAGTATAAAGCCGAATCGATATTGCCTGTTGTAGTATACGCTTCCACAAAAGAACTCAGCAGGCGGTTATTCACTGTAGGAGACACAGAGGCAAAACGGGCACCTTTCTTGAGTGCGTCCAGACTTTTATCTACCATTTCCGTATTCAGATAGAGTTTGGAAAGCATGTCGCACTGGATGGCATAATCGAATTTCTTTTTCATATTCGATGTGGTATCCACTTCTTTTTCGCGAAGCTCCAGGCTTTTGATAAAATAGTCCTGCGCCGTGCTATAGAAAGATTTTTGCTGGTAATAGCTTCCGAGGGCATAATCCAGATCCTGCAACAAAAGCTGATTGTGTGTTGTATCGGCAATGGACTGAAGGATATTTTTGCATTCTTCCACTTTAGGTTGCTGCTGTAACTGAAAGTTGACCGGGATCAGAGCCACGCAGGCTTTAGTGATTTGCTGGGTGTTATTGGCCCGTTGGGCATTATGCAGACTTTCATAAAAATAATATTGCGCGCTGTCGAATCTGACCTGGTAGTAGTTGGCAATGGCAATGTAAAAAAGAAATTTCGAACGGTTTGAATAGTCGCCCGAATCCAGCATGGTCAGGCCTTTTATACCGGCCTCTTGTAACTTTGGATAAGTATCTGCTGCTCCTGTGCTATTTAATCTCAGGGATTCGCAATAGTCGGTGAGTGATTTGATTTTTTCCGTTTTACCGGATATTTTAGTCAGATCCGGCTCCTGGGCATTTAGTCTGTTTAAACAGGACAGGATGATCAGCCCTATCAGTAATGGCAGCAGCAACAACTTTTTCATATAGGGTTATTTAATTCAAAACTTTCCGTTCAGGGCATTTTTATATAATTTCCCCAGGGGCAATTCGGTTTCTCCGATAACTATTTTATTTCCGCGGGCCTCGTTTATTTTATCCAGGTTGACCACAAAGCTTCTGTGAATACGAACGAACTTATTCTCCGGCATTTTTTCGAGCATTTGCATCAGGGGTGCGAGCACGAGATACTGTTTGTCCTGTGTTTTTACCCGGGTATAGTCTTTCATCGCTTCGAGATAAAGGATATCCTGTATCCGAATGCGGTGTTTGTCGTAACCCTGTTTAATAATGATGTAATCAGATTCCTGATCCCTCTCGAACGCGAATGCCTTGTCGCGCAGCTGAAAGAAATCCCTCAGTCGCAGGGCGCATCTTCCGAAACGTTCGGCGTTTACCGGTTTCAGCAAATAGTCAAAGGCTTCGACATCATAACTGTCCAGCGCAAATTCTG
The DNA here is from genome assembly GCA_965214575.1 of Puia sp. Taxonomy (GTDB): domain Bacteria; phylum Bacteroidota; class Bacteroidia; order Chitinophagales; family Chitinophagaceae; genus Puia. The sequence continues at coordinate 19,702 of CBDCCE010000022.1, read as the reverse complement.
GGTGTGAGGTAATAAAAACAGGCAGGATCGATTTACTCAGAAACATTTTTACCAGATTCAGCCCGTTCATATCCGGCATTTCAATATCCACAAAAAGAATATCCGGAGGGTGCTGGCGGAGCATTTCGGCAGCCTGCAGGGGGTGGGCGCAGGAAGCCGTCATTTTAAGAAACGGATATTTCCCTGCCTCGTTTTCAACAGCCAGCCGATCCAGTTCTTCGTCGTCGACGATCATATATTTCAACACGTCGGGCATAGGAAGCCAGATAAGGTAATCAAATCTAAATCAAATGAGGGGAACAACAGCAGGAAAGCCGGCTTCTTTTCGCGGGTTTTTATGTCGGTTGTGAATGACCGTTTGACGATTAATATTTTTGTTAATCAATTGTCAATAAGCCTAAAGCTTTAAGCCTAAAGCCTAAAACTGAATGTGAGGATTTATGCGAAGGGTTGTGAAAGCGAAATGGCAGGCGAAGAAAACCAGCGGGGTCCTGACTCTGTCATATACACGCAGTCTTCCAGACGGACACCAAATTCTCCCGGGATGGAAATGGTGGGTTCGATACTGAAACACATTCCCGCCTGAAGCTTCAGCGGATTTCCTTTTACTATATTTCCCCATTCATGCCCATCCAATCCTATACCATGTCCCGTCCGATGCGGCAGGCCCGGCAACTGATAACCGGGACCGAAGCCAGCTGCGGTTATCACACGGCGTGCTGCGTTGTCGACCTCACTGCATGGGGCGCCGATCTTTGCGGCAGAAAAGCCGGCCGCCTGTGCTTTTTGTTCCAGGGCCCAGATATCCAGTTGCCGCCTGGTTGGTTCAGTCCCATAGACGATGGTCCTGGTAATGTCAGAACAATAGCCTTCCACTTTACATCCGCAGTCCATTAAAACGATGTCGCCTTTTCCAAGAAATTGGGATTTTACGGTTCCGTGTGGTAAAGCAGATGCTTTGCCAAAGAGGATCAGTGCAAAATCGGGTTCGGCACCCAGGTCGGCCTGTGCTTTGTTTATAACGGATGAAATTTCACTGGCTGTAATTCCTTCTTTCAGATGACTGATTCCGGTTTTGATGGCGGCGACCGTAATGTCACTGGCTTTTTGCATCAGAGCCAGTTCGGTGGCTGATTTGAACATGCGACAGGGTATGGTAATCGGATCGCCGCTGGAATAGTTTAATTCGGGTGCAGATTTCCTGATTCCATCGGCGATAAAATAACGAAGCTGTTCTTCGAATCCTATGGTACCGGAATGAATACCCGCACTCCGCAAGGCGTCGGCTATCTGATGATAGGGACTGTCGTCTTCCTGCCATACATAAGTTTTGTTTCCGATGCTGATTAGTTCTTCCAGGCGGTCTTTTTCAAATGCGGGACATACATAAAAAATTTCTCCGTCTGCGGGAATCACGGCAACCATGGTGCGCTCGCTGAGCCACCAGGAAATGCCGGTAAAATAGTACATGGATGATCCGCCTTCCAGAATGAGCGCTTGCATTTTATTTTGGCGAAGTAACCCCTGGGCTTTGGCGACTCTTTGTTTTCTTTCGTCCGAACTAATGGCCACCAGACCACCGGTCATTATTTCAGGGCTCTTTTTATCGGGACAGGATTCGCCTGTTTTTTTTATAGTATGAAAGCCTGTTGAAGCGAAAGCGCCGGCTGTGAGTGCGGCGGTCCGGATAAAATCATTGCGTTTCATATGGGAAAGTTGAAAATGTATTTTAGAATGGTTAGCGGTTCAAGTTAATATAATTAATAGCTATTTTGTGTACTATGGAATCCCGAATCGCTAAAACCGTACTTGTTCTGGGCGCCAACTCGGATGTAGCCAAAGAAGCTATTTTATTATACCTCAAAAAGGGCTATGAAGTGATAGCGGCTTCCCGAAGTACTGAAGAAATTGAATTATTTCTCAAGTCCAAAAAGATGGCAGATGGAAGGGTGGATATTCGTTATTTCGATGCCATCGACTTTGATCAGCATAAGGCTTTTTATTCCACGCTTCCGGCAAAACCGCATATTGTTTTGTATGCTGCAGGATATCAGGTTGCAAATGACGTGGCCCTGACAGACTGGAAGGGCAGTTACCGGATGATCAATGTTCATTATGCCGGCGCGGTTTCCATACTCAATATCATCAGTATGGATCCGGAAAACAATCATCTCGAGCGAATCATCGGTATGTCCTCTCTTTCCGGAGTTCGCGGCAGGAAAAGTAATTTTATATACGGAAGTACAAAAGCGGCTTTCACGCAATACCTGGCCGGCCTCCGTCAGTATCTGTCTCCGCGCGGTGTTTGCGTAAATGTGGTTGTTGCGGGTTATATCCGGAGCAAAATGACTGCCGGACTCACACTGCCCGAGGCACTTCTTATGGAACCTTCTTTTGTGGCCCTTGCCATCGTAAACGCGGGTAAGGGGTTTACCATTGTTCCCGGATGGAAGTGGAAGATCATTTACGGGATCCTCAAAATTCTGCCGGAAAGCGGGGTTGCCCGTTTGCCTTAGTTCATGGTTTGGTATCCGCAACCGGTCCGCCTCGGCCTATGGAGTTGAAGGCCCGGAATTTTAATTCTTTTCCATTGTCGGGTAACGGCGACCCATACACGCTGCTTTGTGCATCAGGTTCCCGGCCATCGCTGGTATAGCGTATGGTCAGCCCCGGAAACTGAATATTGGCTGACCATAAACCGTTTACCTGTTCCAAACCCGGTTTCGGAATCCGGTAGCCATAACCTCCCTGATAATAATCGAGGAGAGGAAGCTGTCTTTTCCCAATTCCATTCAGAAAAGCTGACCAGGCTTCGGCGTATAACAAGCTGCTCTTTGCTGAGTCGGGGGTTGTTGCCCAGGCGGGATCCGATGACCATGCCCTTTCAGCAAATCCAAGCAGGCGGGGAAGGAGCATATATTCAAAACGCTCTTTTGTCTTGATATTTTCGCCCCAGACCGCACTTTGCAAACCAACGATATTTGATTTGCCGTAGTCCGTGAGGCGCTGTTTCCCTATGAAAATATTGCGGTTCAGAGGTAAACCGTCTTTATCTACAGTGGAGTTTTTGAAATAGTCGTAGGGTATGAATGAAAAGGGTTTGTCTATATCCGTAAATGCTCCCCAATAATATCCTGGCTCTTCGAAAGACTTATAGTGGGCCATATCAAAATAATTATTGGTAACGCAGGTGAGCACAACTTTATACCCTCCGTTGGCGAGTTTATAAGCGAGGTCTTCATTTCCTCCCCCGAGCGTATTGTTCCAGACTTCCGTTTGCAGATGTTCGGGCTCGAAATCAGGATTGGGCAGATAAACCGGAACCCCGTCGAGCGAGGTTTTTCGAAGTGCCATTTCCTCCCAGCCGGATAAGTAAAGTCCTTTGGCTTTTACCATCTGATTCACTCTTCCATAAAAATAATACCAGAGATCCGAGGTGGTTTTGATTTCGGGGTGACTGGCTTTCAATTTCAGGTAGGCCGGAGATTTTTCCCACACATGGTCCGGCACTTCGTCTCCGCCGAAATGAATACTGTTCAGCGGCACGCCGGCTGCGGCGTATACTTTTACGAGGTCGTCAATGACCGTTTCAATAAAATGATAAGTGGAAGGCAGGGCCGGATCCATAATATTGTCATTCCAGTATTGATTCGAACTGTATTTTGAAGAATCGTTGGGGTCATAAAGCAGGTAACGTTCGGCTTCCTCCGGTTTACCTTCTTTCTGTAGTCTTTCATAACGAGCGTTCATTGATTTGATGGCCGCCCTGGCATGACCCGGTGTTTCGATTTCGGGAAGAACAATAATATGCCGGTCATTGGCATAACGGAGAATTTCGATAAAATCCTTTGTACTGTAAAAGCCGGATCCCGGCAGGGTTCCTGTATCAGGTCCAGATCCATGGGACGGAGGGAGGAAATTTTTGCTGTTGAGTGTATGACCTCTTTGCGATCCCAGTTCAGTCAATTCGGGCAGGGAAGGGATTTCCAGCCTCCAGCCTTCATCCTCTGTTAAATGAAAATGAAAAACATTTATTTTGTACAGGGCCATCAGGTCGAGCAGTTTTAAAATCTCGCTTTTTTCCGTGAAATTTCTTCCTACATCCAGCATAAATGCCCGATAACCAAAGCGGGGCTCATCCTTCACGGAAACAGCGGGTATCTGAATCGATTTTTGCGGCTTCGCCCAGGCTTCGGATGGTATCAGTGTTTTCAATGACTGGATGCCATAAAATATGCCGGCGCCCGTTGTTCCGCTGATTGTAATATGATCGGCCGTTACCTGCAGCTCATAACCTTCGGCGGGAATACCTTCTTTGAATTCGAGACTAATCCCGTTGCCGGATGCGACCGTATTTTTTTTACCCAGCAGGGTTTCCAATACAGACTCTAACCCGTTTTTCTCGCGGACAAATTTTTCGTCTGCGGTAAGCGGAAAATGATTGGTCAGTATGAAATACCCTCCGGTTTCCTTATAACTGGCGGGTGTGGGAAATATTTTTATCAGCTGATCAGCGGGAATATCGCGAATGGTTTTATTCTGCCCGTAAACGATAGCGGGAGTGACGAGTCCCTTATAGGTTGGTTTAAAAGGCTGAATGACGAATTCACCTATCGCAAATCCTTTTTCCGGATGTGCGTCCCACACAATATAAAAACCTTCGGGACCGTCCGTTATATTCACCACCGGTTCCTCTGCTATATATTCTATTCGTACCGAGGCTCCGGGTTTCAACGACGGAAAGTTATCAGCCGGTGTCAGACTGAATAAATCTCCGTTGATCAGAGAAAACCTTGCGTTACCGGAGATCGCTTCCGTTGCCAGCAGGCGGGCGGAATTAAAATACATTTTCCAGCCTTTGCCTGTGAATTCCTTTGCTCCGTTGTTTTTTATGGTGATGGCATTCAGGGATCTTGGCCTGTTCTGATAGTCATTCTGAACCGCCTCCCATCGGATACTCAGTTCCCTGGCGGAAAAATTGACCTGTGAACTCTGTTGGGCAATGGCTTGTGTCATAACGAAAAGAAGAAGCAGCACTCTGATCAAAGAAGGCATCGGTATCGGGTTGGTTTGATCGCTGAAGATAAAACAATATGTAATTATAATTCAGCTAGTATATTCCACTTTTTTTATTGTACGGTTATACCATAAAAGCATTGCTATTCCTTTTCACGATACCAATTATTTATTACCGGAAATTTCCATTTTGTATTTCTGAATATTTTTATTCGGAGGGTTTTGTTTTTTGTACTGTTATTTGGCCATTGGTTGCGTCGCGGTCATTTGAATGCCGCAACAGACGGCAGTTCTCAAAAACAAAAACTGTTCGATAACGAACACTTATTATTTTTCCCGATTACAATTTTTAGTGTATCCGCCTTTCTTACGCCGGATTGGCCGACCATCATATTTATCTAATAATTAAACTACGAAAGATTTCATAATTGAAAAACTCCCTATAATTTCATACTGATTTTGTGGTGAGAGATTTCCTGTTTCCCTGTATCAACCAAAAACCTGTTCGTGAAAACCTTACTCCTGACTACACTGCTGGCCTGCGTGCTATTTCATGCCGGAGCACAAACCCTTTCTTCCACTATTCAACTAAAGGGTACCGTGACGGATCTTTCAACCGGCAAGCCGCTTGCTTTCGCAACCCTTGTTCTTCAAAATGCCAAGACGTCGAAGCCGGTAAAAAACTTTCTTTCAAAAGACGATGGCAGTTTTGAGATATCCGTTTCAGACAGCTTGGATTACCAGCTGGTGATTGCTTTTACCGGTTATGAAAATAAGTCTCTGCCGTTAACCAGGGGGCAGTCGGACCTGGGTCAGATATCCCTGAAACCAGCCGACAGGCAAATGAAAGAAGTATCTGTTGTTGCGGTGCGGCCATTGATCAAAAGAGATCTGGACGGGATAACCTACGATGTAAGTGCAGATCCGGAAACCCAGTCACTCAGTGCCCTTGACATGATGCGCAAAGTACCCTTGCTTTCGGTGGACGGTTCAGACAATATCCGGTTAAAGGGTCAGGCCAACTACAAAATTCTGATTAATGGAAAGGAATCCGCACTGATGGTAAAAAACCCTTCCGATGTGTTGCGATCGATGCCGGCTACGAATATTGAGCGGATCGAAGTGATCACCACGCCTCCTGCGAAGTACGATGCGGAGGGACTGGCGGGCATCATCAATATCATCACCAAAAAGAAGCTGGATGAGGGTTATAATATAGGTGTTAACGGGAGATTGAATTCGGTCTGGGGCCCGGGTATCAATCTGAACGGCACGTACAAGCAGGGTAAATTCGGATTCTCCGGATACATGGGCTACAATGTCAGGCATTCGCAAACGAACGCCCTCGGAGGTCAGCAGAATTTTTTCTCCGACAATTCGAGCCTTCAGCAAAATGGTTTTAGTACGGCCGAGGCACACAATACCTACGGCGATGCAGAACTGAGTTATGAATTTGACAGCCTGAATCTGCTCACCGGTTCCCTTGAATTTTACAGAGGTAATTACAGTCAGGACGGAAACCAGCTTTCCAATGCGTTCAATGGGGATCAGTCGCTGATCCAGGCCTATCGTATTTTATCGGGCGCCAGCAATGATTTTGCCGGCCTGGATGCCTCTCTCAACTATCAGCTGGGATTCAAAAAGGACAAAAACAGGCTGCTGACCGTTTCTTACAAATACAGTTATTCGCCCTATACCCAGAATATCAATAACACCATAACCGATACGTTTAATTACAGTCTGCCCAACTATAAACAATACAACCAGTCCGGCAGCAAAGAGCATACGGTGCAGGTGGACTATGTACATCCTTTTAAGCTGGTTAATTTGGAGGCAGGTGCCAAGACCATCCTAAGAAAAAATTTCAGCAATTTTGAATCCAGCAGCTACGATGAAGCGACAAAGGATTATGAAATAAATCCTACACAAACGAACGACTTCAATTACGATCAGAATATCTATAGCATCTATAATTCTTATTCTGCCAAATGGAAAAAGTGGAATGCCAAGGCCGGCCTGCGCCTGGAGCACACGACCGTGCGGGCCGATTTTATTTCCAGCTCCGGAACAGTGAACCAGGATTACAACAATCTGATTCCCTCCCTGTCATTGCAGTGGAACCTGACGGGCAGTAATATTTCACTGGGTTATACGGACCGGATCAGCAGGCCCGGTATTTCGCAGCTCAATCCATTTGTGGATTATTCCAATCCGAATTTTATCAATACGGGCAATCCCAATCTGCAGGCTGAAGTAAATCATAATTTCGAATTGAATTATAGTTTGTTTTCCAAGAATTCGCTGACTGCCGGTGTCAGTTATTCTTTTTCGAATAATACCATACAAACAGTGAGCCGTCTCCAAACGATTAATTCCGGAGCTGCGACCGATACGGTTACCGTTACCACCTATGAAAATCTGGGAACCAATAAAACCCTTGGACTCAATCTGAACTGGACCTTATCGAGCATCAAGGATCTCAGTGTCAGTCTGAATACACAGTTATCGCATGTCTGGCTGAAGGGGACGTATAACGGACAATTTTATCGAAACGACGGATATACGGGAAATGCTTTCTTAAACGCCGGATATAAGTTTGGCAAGGGATTTCGTGTTGGATTTGATGCAGGATATTTCAGCGGCGATGTGAATCTGCAGGGTCAGACCAGTCCTTTTATATTCAATTCTTATACCGTATCCAAAACCTTTCTGAATAAAAGGCTTACACTCACTGCGGTGATGAACAATCCGTACAGCCGGTTTTATACTTTTAAATCCACTACCGTTACGCCTGATTTTTACCAGTCGTCTTACAATGATATTTTCTACCGGTCATTTGCGCTGCGATTCAATTTTAAGTTTGGAAAGCTGAATAGCGACATCAAAAAAAATCAGCGGGGTATCAATAACGACGACAAAAAAGCGGGCAAGTCTTCAGGAGGTACGCCATAAGAAACGGCCTGTCGCAGCGATTCGCGCCTTTCTATTCTAAAATTGCTTTTTTGATTTGCAGTGTTTGCGCACTGAAATACCCCAGTGCATTGTTGCTGATATTGCTGATGGGATTGGTCGGGGAAACGGATTGGAAATTATTTCCTGTTGCCTGTCCCAGGGTATGAAAATAGCTCCATACATTCTTGTCAACGCAATTCATCTGAACGGTCACTTCACTGCCGGTTTGTATATAGGTGCTGTCGTTAAACAGCTGTTGCCGGATATATTTTCCGTCCGAGAGACGATCGCTGAAATCGTAAATCTGATCGACCGGTTGGCCATTTACTGATTCGGAGAAGGTGTAGTAGTTAGCTATACCCGGGGGATCCTGGAAATTCGCAATGGCATTAATATTATTTGAACCGAAGATATTACTTCCGTAGAAGGAGATGGAATCCAGCAACACGGGCTGGGGCATGACAGAAGAGGATTCGTAATGCTGGCCGTTAACTGAAACGGAAAGCTGATAGGTGTGACCGGCCTGACCCTGTCTCAAAACACCTGTGGTATATATGCCGTCGGATGTTTCCTGAAGGGAATCTGTAAAACCTGCTGTGCTGTCAATTATTATTACCGTGGCACCGGATACCGGCGGAAAAACGTTTGATGCACTGAAATTGACTGTTTTTGTGATCTGCACCTGATAGGGGCCCGTGGTATCTGTGACAACTCCTATGATAACAATATTGGGATTTGCATCATTCAGATTCACGCTGATTACTTTGGTACAGGAAAAAAACAGTACACAAATAAAAGCGGCCCATTTTCCATTTGTTTTTTTCATGGTTCAGAATTTGAAGTTGTAGGTTACAGAAGGAACCCAGCGAAACAGGGAGGTCTGCACCGCCTGTGTTTTGGAGGGATCATCCGGATTATTACGGAAAGTGATGCTGTAAGCGTTTTCCCGGCCGTATACATTATACAGTGAGAAAGTCCAGCTGCTTTGCCATTTCAGATGTTTTTTTCCTTCGAGTGTAGCGGCAATATCCAACCGGTGGTAATCGGGCAGCCGGTAGGCATTTCTTTCCGTATAGTAAAAAGTGGTTAGTCCGTTTACTCCATATTTACCACTGGGGAAAGTGGCCGGTGTGCCTGTATTGTAAACCCAGTTTGCCGAAAAAGTCCATTTTTTATTGAGCTGATAGATTCCGACGATAGCGATATTGTTGGTTTGATCCTGCTTGGAAGGATACCAGTTATCGTTGTTGATGCTGTTGATTTTGGTTTCGGTTTTGGACAGGGTATAACTGATCCAGCCGGTGAGGCGGCCCGCCTTCTTTTTAAGAAACAGTTCAAGTCCATAGGCCCGGCCCACACCGAATAACAATTGGGATTCCACATTGGCATTTGCCCTTAGCTCGGCGCCATTTTTATAATCGATTTTATTCTGCATGGACTTGTAATAAATTTCTGAAGAGAACTCGTAATTGTTGTCGTTGAAATTCCTGTAGTAGCCAAGTGAAATCTGGTCCGCTATTTCCGGTCTGACATTGGGACTGCTCGGTATCCAGAGATCGGTCGGGTTGGTTGTGGCGGAATTAGACAGAAGGTGCAGGTTTTGTACATTTCTGGTATAGGAAGCATTGATCGAGCTGGCCTCGTTCAGCTGGAAACTTACAGAAAACCGGGGCTCCAGATTAAAGTAATTTTTTACCAGCTGACCATTCCCATACGTTTTTGTGCTGGTTATGTTTTCTGTACTGTCGTAGGTGTAAAAAGTACCCGGACCCATCACGAGGAAGGACGAAAAACGAAGACCATAGTTAAATCTTAATTTATCGGTTGCTGTGTATTCATGGGAAATATAGGCAGCTGTTTCAAATGAGTAGTTTTTTTGTACTTCAATAGAATTGAAGCTTGAGCTGGCGGTGGAATTCAGTACAGCCGGGCTGATGGTATGATGAATAATATCCAGTCCGAAGTTGATTTTACTTTTACTGCCGACATAGTATTGAAAATCCTGTTTTAGCGAGAGGTCTTCGATTTTCGATTTGATCAGCAGGTCATTTCCATTTGACTTGATTTTAATATTGTAATTGTAGTTACTGTAGATCAGGGAACTGTTGGAAAAAAGGCGGCTATTGAATACGTGGTTCCAGCGTGCAGTGGCTGTGCTGTTCCCGTAGTCTATGCTGAACTGGCCACCGATTCCGAAATTGTCTTTTCCGAAATAGCCTGACAGGTACACTCTGTTTTTCTGATCAATGGTATAATTTGCTTTTACATTGAGGTCATAAAAATACAAACTGTTGTTATTGACAGAGGAATCGCGGGAGAGTTTCAGAAAAAGATCGGCATAGGTTCTTCTTGCGCTGACAATAAAAGAGCCCTTGTCTTTTACGATCGGTCCCTCTACGGTAAGCCTGGAGGCAATAAGGCCGAGTCCGCCGCTGACATGGTAGTCTTTGTTGTTACCGTCGTTCATCTTGATGTCCACTACGGAAGAGAGGCGACCCCCGTATTCTGCCGGCATGGCGCCCTTATACAGAGTCAGGTCCTTAATAGCATCCGAATTAAAGGCAGAAAAAAAACCCAGCAAATGGGAGGGATTATAAACGGTTGCTTCGTCCAGTAAAATCAGGTTCTGATCTGCCGCTCCCCCCCGAACATAAAAGCCGCTGTTCCCTTCTCCCGCGGATTTTACTCCCGGCAGCAATTGCAACGTTTTAAGGACATCCTTTTCTCCGAAAATCACGGGGACGTTCCGGATGTCGGCAACGGATAATTTTTGTACACCTGTTAGCGCCCTGGTTACATTTTCATTTCTTTTTCGGGAAGTAACGATAACCTCCTGCAGTTCGGAGGATTTTTGGACGAGACTTATATTGACGATACTATTTTTATCCAGGCTGACGACGGAGGTATCCTGTTTGTAACCCGCGAAACTGGTGATCAGTGTATATTTTCCTGCGGGTGCGGAGATCGAATAAAAACCATAGCTGTTACTCAAAGCACCGGCTTTGGGGTATTCCAGCAGATAAATAGTTGCTCCGATCAGGGACTCGCCGGATTTTTTTTCTCTCACGGAGCCACTGACGGTATGGGTATTTTGTGCGCGGGCTATATGAAAAATAAGAAATTGGAGAAGGAAGGTCAGGACGGTTTTCGATTTGGGCATCTTTTCTATTCGTCTATTGCGTCAAACATAAATTATTTAACGCCTCTTTGGGATCATCCGGGGAATTTTGGAATAAAATTAACTTCAATTTGTTTTTGGTAATATTGTCGTATTCATATAGGCTCATAAAATAATACCCAATGGCAAGATCGACCATTGTTTTCATCCATGGATTATGGATCCACAGCAGTTCATGGCAACCCCGTATGGATTCCGCGCCGGCACGCCCTCATTTCCAGGCGGCCGTAGCCAGTTTCGCGGGACAAGAGACAAAAGCAGACCTGTCCAACCCAACACGCGGTCCTTTACTGATTACCGGGGGTGAAAAAGATCATATCGCGCCACCTGTTCCGGGCATGGCGTCTTTGAAGAAATATCTTTCTTTGGTCATATCTGATTTTAAATTATTCGGGGGCCGGGGGCTTTCATTAATTGTTGATCAGGGCTTGATGGAAGTGGCCGACTATTCGTTTAACTGGTTGCAAAAAAATGGCCTTTAACCGCAAAGAATTCAGACTATGACAACAATGGGAGCAGAAGGCATGCCCATGAGGCTTTCGGAACTGAGCAGAAAAATAAATGATGTTCTGGATAAGGCCTTCCGGACCGCTACGTTCTGGGTTATTGCCGATATTACCAATCATGGTTTTAAAGCGGACAAAAACTATCACCATTTTGAGCTGGTAGAGAAATCCCGGGAGTCCAATGAACTTATTGCCAAAATATCGGGCAAAGCCTGGGGAAGGGGAGCAGCGAAAATCGAGGATTTCGAAAAACTGACGGGGCAAAAATTTTCCAATAATATCCAGGTCCTTGTGAATGTGGCGGTTGATTTCCATTCTGTGTACGGATTGCAGATAAACCTGATTGACATTGATCCGAACTTTACCCTGGGTGTTCTCGAACAGCAAAAACAGTTTACGCTTCAAAAACTGGTGGCGGAAAACGCATTTATTCAGGCATCGGGCGACCGTTATATTACGCGGAACAATCAGCTGAAATTACCCGCTGTGATTCAAAACATAGCGATGATCTCCTCAGCAAATTCGGCCGGTGCTGAAGACTTCAGACACACGCTGGAAAATAATCTGTACGGGTATCATTTTGACCTCGATTTTTATTTTACGGAAGTACAGGGAGAAGCCAATGCCAGTTCTTTTTTAAAGAAAATTATTGAGGTTTTCAATTCAGGGAAAGCGTACGACGTGCTGGTCATTACCAGGGGCGGTGGTTCGCAAACCGACCTGTTGATTTTCGACAATTATCAGATCGGCCGGGCGCTGGCCAAATTTCCGATACCTGTTATTACAGGCATCGGGCACCAGAAAAACGAAACAATTGCTGATCTCATGGTGCATACGGCGACCAAAACACCAACAAAGGCCTCGGAGTTCATTATATCCCATAACCGGGCGTTCGAAGAAAAAATTGCTGTTTTTCAAAGAATGATCATTATTCGTTCGCAGCAGTTATTTTCTAAAAACTTTCGGTCGCTGTCTCTGTGTTCGGGCATGATCGTGAATCATTCAAGAACACTGGTTAGCCGTAACAATGATTTTCTGATACGGGCGAATCAGGTGACCATTCATGGAAGCAGGGCGTTACTCTACACCAGCCAAATGGCCCTGCTGAATACCGGTTCGCGATTTATATCAGGCCCCAGAATTCTTATCAATAACCAGATGAATGACATCAATAACAGAAAGAGTCATTTAAAAGTGTTTACCAGGCGATTTATTAAAAGTTCTGGCGATCAGCTGCTTCACCATATTTCGATCATTAAAATCATGTCTCCGGTAAACATATTAAAAAAAGGTTTTGCCATTGTGAAAGTCAACGGGCGGGTGACCAGCCATGCGTCTGATATACAAGTGGGTGAGGAGCTGGAAATTATTCTGGATAAGAGTCAAATCCAAACTACAGTTAGAAAAAAAACAAAATACAATGGATCAGAATTTAACCTATGAGTCTGCTTATGAGGAGCTGGTAAAAATTGCCGGCGAAATTGAAAGCGAATCGGTTTCGGTGGATGTGCTCGCGGAAAAGGTTAAGCGTGCTTCGGTACTGATTACATTTTGTCAGACACGGTTAAAATCGACAGAATCGGAGGTCAATAAAATTATCGCACAAATGGAAGGAGCTTCCGCAAATGGTAAATGAATATATTGTGACTTTATCGGGTTTTTATGAATTATACATGCCACTCAGATACCGGAAGGATTAAGACCGTGTTTATTAAAAATGTGCAGCAGGCTTTTACAGATCAGCAGCATATTGAAGCAAACTGGTCACTGTTAAATTATCTCGGTAAGCCGGACATGCAAGTGGCCGTAGGCGAATACGTGTTATTTGAGTCATGCGTGGCTTCTCTTGGTGCGGAAGTTTTTTCTTTTCCCTCAGATGCGATGGTCAATATGGATTCGATTTATTGCCGCGATGCGTCTATTGCGACGGATGGGGGCATGATTATTTGCCGTATGGGAAAGGCTGGCAGAATGAATGAACCTGATGCGGTGAAATCTGCCTTCGAAGAAAAAGGAATTCCTGTATTGGGAAGGATACAGTCACCAGGGACGCTGGAAGGCGGGGATGTGGCATGGCTTGACGAACGTATGCTGGCGGTTGCCCGAAGTTACCGAACCAATGAGGAAGGTATCCGGCAGCTGACTGAATTACTGAAACCCCTGAACGTGGAGGTGATTACGGTCGCGCTGCCTCATTTCAAAGGTCCTGCTGATGTTTTCCATCTGATGTCTGTATTGAGTCCGGTGGATACGCATCTGGCAGTTATTTATTCGCCCCTGATTCCAATAATATTCCGCAATCTCCTGATTGAGCGCGGATATGAGCTGATTGAAGTACCGGAAAATGAATTCGAATCAATGGGATGCAATGTGCTGGCTCTTGCTCCCGGAAAATGTTTGATGCTGGAAGGAAACCCGGCGACCAGGTCCGCTTTGGAAAGGGCCGGTTGTGAAGTGACTTTATATCGGGGTGTCGAAATCAGCCTGAAGGGTGGCGGAGGTCCCACTTGTCTGACAAGACCTCTGTACAGGTATAAATAGGTGATTAATTTTTAGTTTTTCAACTGACTGGTTATGTCATGGAATCCGGAGCTGTACAATCAATTTAAAACGGAGCGTTTTGCTCCCTTTTATGACCTGCTTTCTCTTGTGAAAGTTAAATCAAACCTGAAAGTTGCTGACCTGGGCTGTGGTACGGGAGAGTTGACCCGGAAACTGGCCGGTCATCTTGCCGGTTCGCAGATTTTGGGAATTGATTCTTCACCCGAAATGCTTGAAAAATCCGATGCCTTTCCGCATCCGGATATTCGGTTCGTTTGCCGGACAATACAGGAACAGGTAACTGGAGGGGAGACATGGGATCTGATTTTTTCCAATGCGGCTTTGCAGTGGCTCGAAGATCATACACAATTATTCCCTTCACTGATCAGCCTGCTTAATCAGGGAGGTCAGCTGACCGTGCAGGTACCTTCCAACCATGACCATCCGGCGTACCGTTATATTTATGAGCTCGCCAGGCAGACACCCTATCAAGAGGCACTACAGGGATGGGAGCGGCGTTCGCCTGTTATGGGAATAAGCGAGTATTCACAATTATTTTTTGACAATGGTTGTTCGGACATTATTGTTTTTGAAAAAGTATATCCCCATATCCTGAAGGACTGGGAGGAAATATTCGGCTGGGTATCAGGTACTGCTCTTATTCCATATATGGAGAGGTTGCCGGATCTGCTGGCGGAAAAATTTAAGTCAGATTACCGCCGTTGGCTTTCGGAAAATTATGCGGGCTCTCCTGTTTTTTTCCCTTTCAGGAGAATTTTAATGAGTGCCACTGTGTAATCATACGGATTCGCGTGTGGCCGACCGGTCAAAAAAGGTTTTGTACGCACCGGGTGTTATGGCTTCTGTTTTTTTGAACAGCCGGACAAAATAATTCACATCGGTGAAACCAAACTGGGATCCGATTTCAGTAACAGAGTGCCCCTAATGAATGGCATGCACCAGGCCATTTTTCCTTTCATAATGTCTGATTTCTGCGCCGGCGATTATAGCATTGGTTACAATCTGGAAAAAGAGTGAAATATCAACGACTCCGGTGAGCATTTTACAACGATCCTGAATGTAATGAAGGGGCGGCCATTCAGTGAAACGACAATCCACCAGATGATTGCCATTCAGGGTTAACAGGGGATTATTAGAATCCTCTGCAACACGCGTGGAAAGGACTGTGTCGGTAAAAATCCGTTTCAGCGCTTTATAAATGAAACGCTCAGCCTGAGGAAGTACTTCGATGACCAATGGAAACTGAACATCCAGTTTTGAAATAAATTTGGACTCTTCAGCCAGGATAATGAATTGCTTTGCCATGGAAGCCACCAGTTTTTCACTGGTATGAATTCCTGCTCCGCTTTTCAGGGCATTGAGTTCGTGATCAATCTGATCACAGCCGTCAAAATAAAGATCCAGGGAATCGCTGTCAGCAACAGGTTTAACTTCGACCCCGGCTTCTGCCAGGAACTGGCGCGTCTTATCAGACGAGGTACAGAGTTGTACCTGGAGTCCATTTCTTATACCCTCTTCAATCAATCCGGCAAGCCGGAGCATGGTAGAACCATCACCCAGGCCGATGGAATGTCCAGGCTGAATAAGAGCATATGCGGCCCGTGCGGCTTCCGTTTTAAAATCCATGGATGGAAATTACGACTTACTGTTCAAAGGATCCGCTCTATGACTACATCCTTTCTACTACAGGCCGGGGGGTACAGGCTTCATTCATTTCCGGGGGACATTAAAATTTGTAACTTTCAGCCTGAGTACATCAACTATATCAGTATTTACAATTCATCAGCAATGAAAACAGTTAAGCGCATCGGGGTTTTGTTTTTTGTACAAATTCTCCTGCTTGTATCTGCAAGGGCCCAGCAAAAACAATTCAAGGCACTGATTGTCACAACCACCCGTGGCTGGCATCACGAATCTCTTCATTATGGGGTAATCGCCATTCAGGATCTCGCCAGGAGAAATTTTTTTGATGCGGTACTCTATGAAGACCCCAATGGCTTCACGGATAAATACCTGTCACAATTCCAGGTGGTCATTTTTCTGAATACCACAGGAGACATCCTTGATTCAGCACAGCAAAAAGTAATGGAACGCTTTATTGAATCCGGAAAAGGGTTTGTAGGTATTCACAGTGCTTCCGATACCGAATACGACTGGGAATGGTATACCAAACTGGTAGGCAGGATGTTCCATATCCATCCGGCAATTCAAACCGCGCGATTGAATATTATTGACCCGAATTTCCCGGGATTGCAGGGTTATACCGGCAACAAGCTGTGGACCGACGAATGGTATGAATTCGGAGAGGAAAAAACGGCCGGATTAAATTATATCCTGGCAGTGGATGAAACGACCTACAATCCGGTTGTTCAGTGGGGCGAAAAGAAAGGCATGGGTATGGGTAAGTTACATCCCGTTGCCTGGTATCATAATTATGACGGGGGCCGTTCCTTTTATACCGCGCTGGGGCATATGCCCGCTTCGTTTTCGGATCCTGCCTTTCTCAATTTCCTTTATGCCGGGATTTTCTGGGCAGCTACGGGTAAGAAATAGGACCGGTTGTTCTTCCGGAGGCTAGGAATTGAGGAACTATTTGTAATTTGGAGGCCCGGTTTAAACCGGCCTGATTTCAACATCCCTTATGCCATCGCGTTCTAAAAAGGCCCTGATTATCGTTGATTTTGAAGTGAACGCAGAGACTGTATTTTTAGTTATTAAGAATGGAGGAGAGAAACCAGCATTCAAATTAAAAATCAGGCCGTCGCATGCCATTATGGGGTTGGAGGGCAGAAAGGATATCACGAAACTCGCGGTATTTAAAAAAATCAGGTATCTGGCACCCAATAAAGAAATAAAAATATTCGTTGACAGTTACCAGTCTTTTTTCAGCCGTTTAAAAAAGCCTAAAATACGATTCAGGATATCCTATAAAAGTAAAAGGAAAAAGAAAATTAAAAGCAGGATCGTGCATGACCTCAGAATTTATGCCGATCTGATATACATCATCAAACCATTTAATACATGAGTTCCCATTCAAACTATCCACTTCCCAATTTTCACTTTGAGGTAAACTGGGGTGGCACAAGGATTGGTTTTGTAAAGATCTCCGGACTGGAAGTGACCACTGAAGTAATTGAATACCGGGAGGGTAGTTCATTGATTTATAATTCAACAAAACAGCCGGGCAGGACTTCTTATAGTAATATACTTCTTGAAAGGGGTATTTTCCTGAACGATTTTGAATTTTTTGCCTGGTGGCAGAAAACATATCAGTTTATGGAGAATGGCCAGGCATTCAGAAGGGATGTAACTATTTCTCTGCTCGACGACCAGCATAAGCCTGTTCTCATCTGGAGCCTCATCAATGCATGGCCCTGCAGAGTGAAGTGGGGAGAATTGAATGCGCAGGACAATCAGGTGATGATGGAATTACTCGAACTGACCCATGAAGGGCTGGTGTTGCTGGGCAATTAAAATTACAGAACGAAAGAGTAAGCGATGAAAGTTGAGGTATGGAGCGATATCATCTGCCCGTTTTGCTATATCGGGAAGCGTAACCAGGCTGAAATGCCCGTGAAACAAAGCGTTTACCAATACCTGGCGGAAAAAAAAGGAATGACATTAGCGCAATCGGAAAAGATGCATCTGAACCTAATGCAAACCGCAAAAAAAGCAGGGCTGGATTAGCATTTTGAAAAAGCAGTGATGGCGAAAATATGCCATCTCGGGCGCACAACCACCGGAGGTATTTTTACAAACTCTTGAACGGTCTTTTCAGGAATAAGAACAGAATCGCCCGTCGGAAGGATTGCCCGTTTCAGAAAATAAAAGCTGCACACCCGAAGGAGATTGCGGCCAGGTGTAGCAGATATCATTTTTCTTCCTGGATATTATAAAGGACGAATCCTTTTAACTGATAGGTAGACAGTACAACCTGGGCACTGTAAGATGTTCTGACTTCAGGAATAAAATCAGACGCCGGCATATTGAAAAAGAGTTCCGCCTGACCGCATACCAGCAATTTGGTTTTTAACGCGAGAAACTGTTTCAGTATATCCATATTCGGGTTGTCCATTTTAAATTTTTTCCTGTACACTTCATTTTTAAGATATACGTTCATCGCCTTGCCGTGAATGACGATGGCCAGTTCCAGATTTTCCTTTGGTACTCCCGCTGCAATGTGCAGGTTGACGATACGGCCAATTTCAGCGAGGCCTTCATTTATTTGCCTTCTTGCGCTGCTGTCCTTTGACCAAATCGTCATATTGAAAAGCAGTTTATATTTTATGTTGGCATCTGGCTTTTCTTTTACGGAGTCAACCGGAAAAGCAGCGGACCATTCGCTGTTTTTTATTAGTGGGTAATTGGCGGTGCTTTTTAAACGGGCCCATCGGATACTGTCTTTCACATCCTTCAGGATACTGTCATGTATTTTTTTCGAATAATTGTCGACGTCCACTTTTACCAGGCTGTCGGCAATCCTCAAAATCACAAGACTATCGCTATTTGGGGTCTGTGCCTGGAGACGGGAAATGACCGACAGGCAGAGTAAAGCAGGGAGAAGACGTTTCATAAAAAAGGTTAGGGTTAATTAAAAATGCAATGGAGGGTGATTTGACGAAAGTAAGATACAGAAAGGTTTCGGCGAATAAAAATTCTAGAATCCTCCCGCAAAAAGGGAATGGCTGGCAAGCCCTTTGTTAAATTCCGGGTGGCTGAAAGTTTTAGTGGCATTTTCAATATATTTATCGCCATAACAGGTGATCATGAAAAAGACTATTCTACTATGTTTTTCGATTGCGTCGGGGTTATTGGAGAGTCGGGCCCAAATTGATGCGGGCCTTTTTCGTTATCCCGATGTTTCTGAAACACAAATCGTTTTTTCCTATGCAAATGATCTCTGGCTGGTTTCAAGGTCCGGAGGTGCCGCTTATAAAATCAGCTCACCGCCCGGAGTTGAATCCAGTCCCAAGTTTTCTCCTGACGGAAAGATCATCGCATTTACCGGAAACTATGACGGTAACAGGGATGTATATACGATGAATGTTCAGGGTGGAATTCCGAAGCGACTGACGGAACACGGATATACAGACCGGGTTGTGGACTGGACGCCTGATGGCAGAAATATACTTTTTGCCTCTGCACGTGAAAGCGGTAAGGAGCGGTTTAACCAGTTTTATTCCATTCCTTTTTCCGGAGGTGCTGCCGGTAAATTGCCACTGGCTTATGCTGAATTTGGTTCTTATTCTCCTGATGGTGGCCAGATGGCAGTGACCTTTCGCACGCAGGGGCGGGAAGGAACTGGAAGAGATACCGCGGCGGATGGAAGGCGGATATTTATATTTTCAATTTTAAGACCCTCCAGTCTGAAGATATATCTGCGCTGGAGGAAGCCGGGGATGAATATCCCATGTGGAGCGGAGAAGACATTTATTTTTTATCAGACCGGGGCAAGGATCTTCGGATGAATCTGTGGTGCTATCATATT
>CBDCCE010000021.1:0-14681 GCA_965214575.1 Puia sp. | reverse complement strand
TGATATTGACAATTCGTTTATCTATGCAAACGCAGGCCAGGTTGCGGCTATATCGTTAAAAAAAACAACTGCCTCTCTATTTTATCCCAGGAACGATACCGTTGCTGTTAAAGCAGAAAACAACCCTCCCGGTAAAGATGAGGTAAAAAATAAAAAAGGGGGCAAAGAGGCAGATCCAAAAAAAGAGAAAACAGACATTGTACCGACTGAAATCGATTTGGATGGTATGGAATCCAGATTGATGATTCTTCCTGTACAGGCAGGGCACTATGGTTATTTATATGCGACAAAAGGGAAGCTGATCTATATAAAGTATCCGAATACGGGGACTGGTGAAACACAGGGTTCGGTCAAATATTATGATTTTGACAAGCGGGAGGAGAAAACGGTATTCGCGGGTGCTGACGATTATCAAATGTCTGCTGACGGGGAAAAACTCCTCGTTCACAAAGACAATGCATGGGCTGTGATGAAACCCGAGGACAATCAGAAATTTGAGAAAGCCCTGAGGGTATCGGAAATGAAAGTTCTGGTGGATCCGATGAGCGAATGGCGACAGATTTTTACTGATGTCTGGCGACTGGAGCGGGATTTCTTTTATGACTCTACCATGCATGGGGTTGACTGGAACCTGGTAAAAGACAGGTATTCAAAAATGCTGAAAGGTGCCATGACCAGGGAAGAAGTTGATTTTATTCTTGGCGAAATGATTGGAGAGCTGAATGCTTCGCATACTTATCACGGCGGTGGGGATTTGGAAATGGAAAACCGTACTTCGGTAGGATATCTGGGTGTGAATTGGGAGGCTGAGGGCGAATATTACAAAATTAAAACCATTCTGCGCGGCGCCCCGTGGGATGCGGAGATTCGCTCTCCGCTTGATTTGCCGGGTAATTTAATTAAGGAGGGCGATTTTATACTGGCAGTGAATGGTGTGCCGCTGACAACGGCGCACGAACCATTTATAGCATTTCAGGATCTGTCGAATAAACCCGTTGAACTGACCTACAATTCCACCGCTTCCTGGATAGGAGCAAAAACCGAAGTTGTTCAAACCCTGCCGGATGAATATCGTCTGCGCAATCTGGCATGGATTGAAGGAAACCGAAAGCTTGTGGAAGAAGCGACTCATGCTGACGTGGGTTATATTTTTGTGCCGAGCACCGGTATTGACGGACAGAATGATCTGATCAGGCAGTTCAATGCCCAGTGGGACAAGAAAGGATTAATTATTGATGAGCGCTTTAACGACGGTGGCCAGATACCAGACAGGTTTATTGAAATATTAAACCGAACGCCTCTGGCATTCTGGGCAATACGTGACGGGGTTACCTGGCCCTGGCCTCCCTACGCGCATTTCGGACCAAAAGTAATGCTCATCAATGGATGGAGCGGATCCGGGGGAGATGCATTTCCAGACTATTTTCGTAAAAAAGGACTGGGGCCGCTGATTGGCAGCAGAACCTGGGGCGGACTGATTGGAATCAGCGGGGCACCGCAACTGATAGACGGAGGAGAGATAACTGTTCCTTCGTTCCGGATGATTAATCCGGATGGAAGCTGGTTCAAGGAAGGACATGGGGTGGATCCGGATATCCCCGTGCCCGAGGATCTCGGTTCCATGGCCAGGGGAACAGATCCGCAATTGGCGCGCGCCATCAGCGAAATAACAGAAGAAGTCCGGAAAAAAGGATTTGAAGCACCTAAAACTCCGGCTTTTGAAAAGCGCTGACAGCTTTGCTCTTTATGAAACAGGTGATTTTTTTATTCTTTGCTTTCGGAATTCCTCTGGTCATGACCGGACAGACTAACTATCAACCCCTGGCTGACCGCTTCATGGCATTCTATAATGAGGAGCAAAGCGACAGTATTTTCAATATGTACTCGGATATCGTAAAGGAAAAACTTCCGCAGGATAAAAATAAAACGGTCATGGAAGGTTTGCATATTCAATTTGGCGATCTGAAGTCGTTGAAAGTTATGCGACAGGACACGGGCTATGCCCGGTATAAAGCGATATTTAAGGACCAGACACTGACCCTGGTGCTGGCTGTTGACAGGCAGGGCCTGATTGAGGGACTTCGTTTTATTCCATACACTCCCGAACAGACAGAGGAACAGAAAAAAAACAGTCCGTCCAACCTGTCCATCCAGTCGGGGGCAGGCAGGGTATACGGCACATTGAAAGTTCCGGAGCTGACCGTAACCATGCCCGTAGTTTTAATTATTGCCGGCTCGGGCCCGACCGACCGAAATGGCAATCAGGCAGGAGGTTTGAACACGAATGCGTATTCCATGCTGGCAGATTCGTTGTACAAAAGAGGAATTGCCACACTGCGATATGACAAGAGGGGCATTGGGGAAAGCAGTGGTGCCATGAAATCGGAATCTGATATTGTTTTTGAGGATGGCATTCAGGACGCGCTCGCGTTTGTCCGTCTGTTGAAATCGGATAAGCGATTTTCAAAACTCATCGTTCTGGGTCATAGTGAAGGGTCACTGGTGGGGATGCTCGCATCGGCGGCAGCATCTGCAGACGGATTTATTTCAGTGGCCGGCGCCGGAGAAAAAATAGACCTGATAATTGAAAGGCAATTGCAGTCGCAGTCTCCTGTGCTGGCTTCAAAAGCAAAAATTATTTTAGACAGTCTGAAACAGGGAAAATCGGTTTCCGATCCCGGAGCTGCGCTTCAAAGCCTTTTTCGGCCGTCTATTCAGCCCTACCTGATTTCCTGGCTTCAGCTCGATCCGGCAGTCGAAATCAGGAAACTGAAAATACCGGTATTAATCATACAGGGAACAAAGGATTTGCAGGTGACAGAGAAAGACGCCCAAAAGCTTAAAGCGGCTTATCCGGCTGCCCGTTTGGTTATCATTCCCCAAATGAATCATGTGCTTAAAGAAGCGGGCACAAATGCTGAATCTAACAGGGCAACTTATAATAATCCGGACTTACCTCTGAAAGCAGAACTGGTGAAATCTGTTTCGGAATTTGTATTTGCAATAAAATAGCTGGTCGGTGTTATTGTTTGCTGATCGGAAATTTTTTGAACATTACCGGCACGATTTCATTTACTGTGAGCCTCACTCCTTTCCTTTCTTTTTCATTTACCTGACCCTGAGCACTGCTGCGCCAGACAATTTTGTTTTCTTTCCGGTCAAGCATATCGATAACCAGGGTTCCATCCCGGAATGTGGTTACTTTCAAACTTCCCTGGTAGAGATCCGGATTATACATGGCCGTTGAAGCGGGAACATAATAATACATATCGTATTGACCAGGCAGCGCACCTACATTAGACTGAGGCGCATACACCGGTGGGGGTTCCTGTCCCAGCTGATAGGTTTTGTTCAGAACCAGTGAATAAGTGAACAGGCAGTCCGGATTTACGGTGTCAAGTATCATTCCGCGCAAAGTCAGTTGTTGTTTTACAGCAGCCGCCAGCGCTGTCTCCACTGTTTTCTTGCTGGCCAGTTTGGTATAGGTGGCAGTATCCCTGGTAGGCAGCCACGCATAAGTTTTATAATTTTTGAAATCTACTCCTTTGGTTTTTTCGGCCTGGTAAATGTTGGCAGTCGGGGAATAACAGGCAGCAAGGAGAAAGACAAACGCGGGAATGAACAGTTCAGTTCTTTTCATGCCCGAATGTACATTTCTTCCTTTAATTAACAAGGATGTCGGTTACCCCCTATTCAGCCGCTCTTACCAGTAAATAGTAAATTTGTCATGAGGGCATGCAGGTTTTTACGGACCATTTTTAAACAATCATTCCATGCAACAACATCAGGCATCACAATCGGATAAAGCGTCATCATTCAGGGCACAACATCAGAGTGGAAAATTATTGTTACTGCCCAATATCTGGGATGTGCCCGGGGCCAGGTTAATGGAAGCAATCGGATTTCCTTCTGTTGCAACGGCCAGCATAGCCACAGCCCTGGCAAATGGTTATTCCGATGGTGAAAAGATTTCCTTTCGGGAGCTTCTTCAGGTGGTCAGGAAAATTTCATCTGCGGTTTCGATTCCGGTATCTATTGACATAGAACGGGGATTTGCTGTCGGAATTTCTGAGCTAAAGGATAATATTCAACTATTGATTGAACATGGCGCAGTAGGAATAAACATTGAAGATTCAACAGCTGACAGCAAGGGCCTTTTTTCGATTGATGAGCAGTGCCGGAAAATAGAGGCCGTCCGGGAAACCGGAATACGGCTTGGTGTTTCTATTGTGATCAACGCGAGGACAGATTCTTTTTTATTAAAACCGGAAGAAAACAGGCTGAGCACGGCCATACAAAGGGGGCTGAGCTATAAAAAAGCGGGGGCTGACTGTATCTATCCGATCATGATAAACAGCTACGAAGATATTGAACTGTTTAAGCAACAGGTCGATATGCCGCTCAATGTCAATCTTCAAAAGTCAATTTCGGATTTAGTACGTCTCGAAAAATCGGGCGTATCAAGGATAAGCGTCGGTCCTCAAATGATGAATCATGCGTTATCTGCGATGAAGCGAATAGCTGAGGGGTTGCTCAAATATGATTCCGCGTTATTTTTTGACGGCAACCTGTTATCCCGTGGATTTATGGACAGCCTGGCGATTTAGTATTATATTAGTAATCTGATCAATACTAATCCTATTTTCACAGATGTGGAAAATCATTATTAATTCTCATTTCTTTACGATTATTTATCCGCTGTTCCTGGTGCTTTCGGTAATTGCGGGGAGGATGATCGCGCGAAAAACCTGGGTAAATAAAAAAATAGAATGGAAATCTTCCGGTGTGGACTCTTCCGTGGTTGCCATTTATTCACTCCTCCTTTCATTTACTTTTTTTGCTTCCAATAATCTGATGCGAGACCGCCTTATCATATTAAATAATATGAAGGAGGCATCCGCCAGTCTTCATCGTATGAGTTTGCTCACCAACGATTCAGTCAGATATGCAACGGACAGGTATTTAACCGCATACCTGTCGGTCATGTGCGATTTTAAAGGGCAATATCTGACCAGTGAAGAATTGCTCTGGCGTCAGATAGAAAACTGTAATCATGGCTATATGATGACGTTGTCCGTTATGGCAAAAAAGGATGCAGGGATAAAAAACGATGAACTGAGTCTGATGCCGAGCGTGAATGAACTCAATGGGAATTTCATTCGCTTTTTACATTCCTATGATGTCAGAACCCCACCACTCATTATGATCCTGTTGGTTTTCTCTTCATTATTAATTGGGGTATTAGTCGGATTTTTAAACAGTTTCAACAACAAAACCCATTATCTGGTACCTTTTATTTTTATAGTCATCGTATCCTTGTGCATTCAAAGCATCCGTGATCTGGATAATCCCTATATTGGTTCCATTCAGCCGAGTTTCGCCGATTTTGCCAGACAGCTCGATATTTTAAAGCATTCGCCCTGAAAGTTTAGCCGGTATAGTGAAGAAATTGGTCTGAGACCAGCAATTTCCGGATATCGACAGAAGGAATCGCAAAATTCTGATGCGAACTAAATATAAAGGAGGTTCCGAATTCCATATAGTAAGCTTTTATCAGTTCAGGAATGATATCCATGGATCCTTCATCCAGGTTTGCCAAAGGTTCATCCAGCAATACCAGAGAAGGCCTGCCAATAAATGCGAGCAGCAGCGAAAGTTTTTTAGTCATTCCGCTGGAATAAGTTCCCACCCGGCGGCTGACAAATGAATGCATTTTGAAAATGTCTGTCAGCATATCTGTTTGTTTCCTGTCCGCATGACGGACTTCTTGATAAAACCGGATCAGATCATCACCCGAAATAAATTCAGGATAAACAGGCTCCGCTTCGGCGAAACCAATCCTGCTGCGGTATTGTTTTTGATTTTTGCTGAGCTGTATATCTTCCAGCAGAATACTTCCTTCGAATGGAATGAGACCAGCCAGTGCCCGTAAAATGGTTGTTTTTCCCGATCCGTTTTTCCCCTGCAGCCAGTAAATACCTTTTTCTAAATTAAAATCCGGAATGTTTAGAACGGGATGCCCGTTGTAATATTTTAAAAAATGAATCAGGCGGAGCATGGTCGACAGGTTGATCGATTTATAATAACGGGTGAAGCCCAATCTATAATCGTTGATTCATTATTATGGCAGTTAAATTATGAATGGCAGCAGGCGTTATGCCAATGGGATCATTTGTTAAAATGGCAGATATTCTGCCATTAAACTTTTTGATGAATGAGCAGTCCATAGTAACTCAATTAAATACGATCAGAATGAAAGAACTTATAAAAAGGAGTATGGGGATTGTCGGAATGACCATAATCCTGATGTGTCCGGGGCCTAAAACCGAGGCACAAAAATCATTTAGGAACCTGGATCAATGGATGGAGGCCAAGGCCGGAGACATGGGTGGACGAACGATTCTGGTGATTTATAAGGATGATCAGGTGATTTACAATAAGTCTGTCAATAATATGAACGGACGCCAGAAAATGATCAACAAATATGTTGCGAAAAAGCAGGGTAAAGAAGCTGATATGGGCGCCTATGGTCCGGACTCACGCGAAATGATGGCGAGTTGCAGCAAGTGGTACAGTGCGGCACTGATCATGACTTTTGTAGATGAAGGTAAACTCGGCCTGAAGGATACGGTTGGGACCTGGTTGCCTGTTCTTTCATCACATGGCAAAGGCAATATAACCATCGCGGAATGTCTTTCTCATATGACCGGGATCAAAACCCCGCCGCTGAAAGAGAGCCTTAGAAATATGAAAAATATTCACAGCATGGATCAGGCGATAGGGGAAATCGCAGAAATGCCCATGGAGGGCAGGCCGGGTGAAATATTTCACTATAGTAATGCAGGACTACAGATTGCAGCGGCAGTCATTGAAAAAATCAGTGGTAAGTCATTCGAAACCTTGTTTGCTGAACGTATAGCGAACCCCATAGGCATGAAAAATACGGATTTTGGAAAAGGAATGCTGGCATTTCCGGCCGGCGGGGCGCGGAGCACACCTGAAGACTATCTCGATTTTCTGGTTATGATTCTCCATCACGGATATTTTAACGGAAATCAAATTTTAAATGAAAATAGCATTCGCGAAATGGAGATTAACCGGGTGTTGCCCGGCGTAAAAGTGGCCTATTCGCCAGGTGAGGCAGAGGGACTGGGTTATGGCTATGGGGAGTGGGTTGTAAAAAACGAGGATGAAACAAAACCGGGCAAATGGGTAACCAGCCCCGGTTTATTTGGCAGCTTTCCCTGGGTTGACAATGAACATCAGTATTGTGCTTTTCTCATGACTTTCAACATGAATTTCAAAGACCGCCACAAACGTTATTTTGAATTGAAACAGCTGGTTGACCAATCCGTTCTGTAGTGTAAAAAGGAGAGCCTTTTTGAGACTATTAGATGATTTGTCTTAATTTTAAATCCTGCCATGAAAAAAACATTCGCCATACTGTTTCTCCAGTTCTTTATCCTTACGCTTGCTTTTTCTCAAAACAGGCTTCTGGTTGTACAGAAATCCGAATCCATTGACGGACATCCCGACTGGATTATGCAGGGTAATATTTATGAAGTGAATGTGCGGCAGTATTCCCGTGAAGGAACATTAAACGCTTTTTCAAAAAGCCTGGACCGGCTCAAGTCAATGGGCGTTCAAACTCTTTGGTTTATGCCTTTGAGCCCGATCAGCAAACTGGACAGAAAGGGATCGCTGGGGAGTTATTATGCTGTTTCTGACTACACGGCAATTAATCCGGAATTCGGGAACCTGAAAGACTGGATTAATTTGGTAAAGCAAATTCATGCGCGGGGTATGAAAGTGATTATAGACTGGGTGCCGAATCATACCGGAGCTGATAACCGCTGGCTTACAGAACATCCGGATTTTTTCGTGAAGGACAGTAGCGGGAAAGCTGCTGTGGCAAAGGACTGGGCAGATACCAGACAGCTCGACTATCAAAACCCGGTCATGGAAGACAGTATGATTGCTGCCATGAAATTCTGGCTGGTGAATTCCAATATTGACGGCTTCAGGTGTGATGTGGCGTGGAACGTGCCGGCTTCCTTCTGGAAAAAATGTATACCGGCACTGCGCAACATAAAAAATGTTTTTATGCTTGCGGAGGGCGATAGTACCTACCTGCCAGAGTCGGGTTTTGACGCGATATACCCATGGCATATGTTCCATATGATGGAAAAGATAGCCAAAGGCGAAAGGCCTGCGTTCGCCCTGGATAGCATACGAAGTCAGAATCTGAACGAATATCCGGCCAGCACGATTCAGATGTATTTTACCAGCAATCATGATGAGAATAGTTGGAACAAAGCCGACTATGGCAGTTTCCCGGGAAAAAGACATGCAGCTTTTGCCGTGTTCACACAAACGATGGCGGGTTCTGTTCCCCTGATTTACAGTGGTCAGGAAGAGCCGGTTCTGAGACCGCTATCTTTTTTTGATAAGGACCCGATTGAGTTTGGGAAATTTGGAAGGGCGCCGTTTTATAAAACTTTATTAACTCTCCGGAAAAAAAATGCGGCTCTTTCTGCTGATGCTTCATTCAGAAAGATCGTTGTGGGGAATCCAAACGCCATTTATGCTTTTGTCAGGGAAAAGGGATATAACAGGGTATTGGTAATACTGAACCTTTCCGGCAACGTACAGACGATTACTGTTAAAGACAAATCACTATTGGGTAATCCGTACAATGTCTTTTTGGGGACCCGTGAAATACTCAAATCAACTCCATGGAAAATCGAACCCTGGGGATATGTGGTCTACGACTACAAACCGCAATAACGATCAGACAGCCTGCAATTATTTCAGAACGCCCTGCATAGTCGATTTTTTGGATCCAAAATCAAAACTTTTTTCTATATCTATGGAAAGCTTATTTCCGTTAAAATAGAAACTGGTTATTTCTGTATGTGGACTTTCGATATATCTGAGTTGCAGGATCAGCGTGTTATCATCTTTCCAGTAAAAATTACCCGCAACTTTATAAGGGGAAAGTATGGCCCAGTTTTCTTTGGCAGATGATACCAGGGAAGGACCTGGTTTGTTGGTCTGTCCGGTTTTCCAGCGACCCGCTCCATAAAATAAATTGTAGGTGTCTGAACCGGTATTCAAAACCAGGTGACATATACTGTCTTTCATATCCAGGGTTACCGAAGTGATATTATTTTCATTCGGTTCCAGTACAAAATATTTATCCGTTTGTTTGTGTGCACTGTAAGCGGTGAAACTGCCTGCGGCTGCGGGCAACTGAAGAGAAGACAATTTTCCATTCAATATATTTTGGGATTTTAAGTCTGCGGGTAATTTACCCTTCTTGAAGGAAGGCAACAGGTATTTCCAGACCAGATTTAATTCATCCTGCATGTCTTTCGTTTCAGACTGAATCGCCACGACGGCATCGAGTTCCGGAAGCACGATGATATATTGACCAAAAGCCCCATCCGCGCGATAAGCCTGATGTCTGCACCGCCAGATCTGATAGCCATAGCCCTGCTCCCAGTCGCTTGAATCTTTTTTTGCCTGCGGCAGATCGGGATGTTGAATTATCTTCATGGAACTGGCTTCTTCTATCCAGGATGCCGGTAAAATCTGATTTCCGTTCCAGTTTCCTTTTTGCAGATAAAGCTGTCCGAGTTTGGCCATGTCTTCTGTTTTAATCCGAAGACCCCATCCGCCTGTATTCTGACTCATCATATTTTCTTCCCAGTCCATGCCTGAAATACCCAGAGGGTCGAATAATCTGGGTTTGAGATAATCCACCAGCTTTTGGGAAGTCGCTTTTTGCAGGATGGCGGAAAGCATGAAGGAGCCGAGAGAGTTGTACAGGAAAACGGTTCCCGGTTTATTTCTGACGGGGACAGAAAGAAATGCTTTGACCCAATTTTTCGAAGTTCCGGCCAAAGCCGATGGATCCGGGTCCATGCCATCGGACATCATCAGCACATCTTTTATCGTTAAAGCGGCCAGGTTGGGCGAAATACTGTCTGGCAGTTCATTTGGGAAAAAAGAAATGACTTTGTCCGTAAGTTTTAGCTTGTTTTCGCTCACCGCAAAACCGATGGCTGTGGAAGTAAATGTTTTACTGGTGGAATACAGGGTATGTTTCAGGTCGGACCGATAGGGGCTCCACCATCCTTCTGCGATCACTTTACCGTGGCGGAGGATCATGATACTGTGAAATTCATTGTTCGATCTGGCTGCAGCATCCAGAAAGCCGGTTATGCCTGATGAGACGACACCCTCCGCTTCCGGAGTACTGCGCGGAAGCCAGGATCCGCTTTGCGAAAACGAAGTGAGCGATGACAAAATACAGATGAGGAATGGAACAGGGCTGATAAATTTTGCGATCATGGCAAAGCGATTCATTTTGTTAACGAAGATTTTTCTGAGGCAGATGCCCAGTGACCAGCTAAATACGACAGAACCCGCAAAAACCAGTCAAATCCTGACCCATGCGGGCAGGATTTCAGATATATATTTTTATGCACGCGGGCTGTTGAAAACAGTTCCTAAATATAACCCCTATTTTTCCTATTTTTAAACACATGTTGGCTGACTGCACGACCATTCCACCGGAAAAAATGAGCCCGAATTTACTCTCCAATCCCGTTTTCAGGGACTATTTCAATATTCATCAGTCATATGGTGAATTAACCGGTGAAGACGGAAAGCTTCGTCCCCATTGGTCAACTTTTTTCGAATCATATGACCGTCTGGGGGAGGAGGAAATGAGCAACCGTAATGCCGATACCCTGCGTCTCCTAAAAGAGAACGGGGTTACTTACAATATTTACGGAGATCCGAATGGATTAAACAGACCCTGGAAACTGGATAATATTCCTTTTCTGATTAGTCAGACGGAATGGGCGCATATCGAAAGTGGCCTGTCCCAGAGGGCCCAGCTGTTAAACCTGATACTGGAAGATATTTACGGCGAAAGGAATCTGATAAAAAAGGGCATTTTGCCCATGGAGCTGATTTATAATCATTCCGGATTTTTAAGGCCCTGTTGCGGCATCAGGCAGCCGGGTAAACATCAGCTAATTCTGTATTCTGCTGATATTGCAAAAAGTGCGGAGGGCAAAATGTGGGTGGTAAACGATCGCACCCAGGCACCATCGGGGTCCGGTTATGCGTTGGAAAACAGGACCACCATGACGAGGGTCATTCCGGAATTATTTGACGGACTGAAAGTACGCCACCTGTCCCCTTATTTTTCTGCACTCAGAAATGGGCTGAACGAAATCGCACCGCATGGAAACCTGAATCCGCGTATTGTGATTCTGACACCGGGTTCAAAGAATGAAACCTATTTTGAACATTCCTATCTCTCGTCTTATCTGGGTTTTACGCTTGTGCAGGGGAATGACCTGATTGTAAAAGATAATTTTGTCTGGCTGAAAACCATGGGCGGACTGGAACGCGTGGATGTGATTCTTCGCAGGGTGGATGATATTTATTGCGATCCGCTTGAACTGAGAGCAGATTCACAGCTCGGAATTCCCGGATTATTGCAGTGTGTACGAAGCGGAAATGTGAGCCTGGCCAATCCATTAGGCAGCAGTGTGCTGGAAAATCCGGGTATCATGCCTTTTCTGCAGCAGGTTTCCAGGTATTTTTTGTCAGAAGACCTCATATTGCCAACGATTGCGTCCTGGTGGTGCGGGCAGCCCAAGGAGTTGAAATACGTTTTGGAAAATATTCAGAAACTCGTAATAAAAAAAATTCATCGCAATCCCACGGGGAGCTCATCTATCGACGGAGCTTCGCTGACGGATATTCAGCTGGAGGCCTGTAAACAACTGATCATCGCTAATCCCGCCATGTATGTGGGCCAGGAAAAAGTGGAAATTTCATTAAGTCCGTCTTTGATTGAAGGCAAAATAATACCACAGAAAGTGCTATTCAGAAGTTTTCTTGTCAGCAACCAGGACAACTATGTGGCGATGGCGGGCGGCCTTGTACGTTCCTCTTCGGATGCGGATAATTTTATCATTTCGAGTCAGTCAGGCGGTTTCAGTAAAGACGCATGGATCATTTCACCGGAGCCTGGCAGGATAGTCAATACATTAAAGGAAACGCCAGAGGGTTCCGCGGAGAATTTCAATGATATGCTTCCGAGCCATGCGGCAGAAAATTTGTTTTGGGTGGGACGATATACTGAACGGGTACTCGGGAATGCCCGGTTTTTGAGAACCATCATGCAATTTCTTGCGGAGGGGAATAAACTGATTACCGAAAATAACCGGCAAACGGAAAAGAATTTGCTGGAAGCATTTACGAGATATAGTTATACGCTTCCGGGATTTATCGGCGAGGAAGCAGAAGATGTATTGGCGGATTCGTGGAAAGAATTAAAGGACGTTCTTTTCAACGAAAAAAGACCGGGTGGAATAAAATATAATTTCCAGCAATTTCACAAAGCGATTCATGAAGTGAGGGATCACTGGTCGACTGATACCTGGAGGGTAATCCGGGGCATGGAAGAAGGATTGCATAACGGTATTCCTTTATCCCATCACGGTCACCTGCAGATGATTCATACGCTGGACAATCTCATTACCTCCATTGTTGCCTTTATAGGGTTGAACAGGGAAAGTATTTCAAGGGAGCAGGGCTGGATCATGCTGGATCTCGGAAGAAAGATTGAACAAAGTCTTTTGGTGATTACTATGTTAAAAACCACACTGGTAAAAAGGTACAATGAACAGGTTGAGTATAATTTGCAGCAGAGCGTCCTCATGAGCAATGAGAGTCTGGTAAATTACCGGTACAAATACCGGAGGCCGCTGCAAAACGTGCTGGTGATCGACTTGTTGATTTTCGATCCGAATAATCCGAGATCGCTCACTTATCAGGTGGTGCGTTTAAAAAACTACTTACAAAATCTTCCAAAAAATGGCGGAGGATATTCGCTGACAGAATATGAGAGACTGATTCTGGAAGCCGATACCCTGCTAAAGCTCGCGGATAAAAACAGTCTGGCAGAGTCTGACGGGGATGGATATCAACAGCTGGATTTATTTTTATCCAAACTGCATCAAATTCTTGCATCCATACCCGGCGTGCTTTCCAAGGCTTTTTTCAAACATGAGCTGACACCCAAAACCATTATTCTCCGATAAGCAATTCTTCATGATGAAGTATACCATTCAGCATAAGACGGCCTATACCTATCTCGAGCCCGTCAGCCTGTGTCACAATATTGCGCGATTGGTTCCGAGAAATACAAGGGACCAGATTTGTAAAAACACAACGATCGATATTTTTCCTCAACCCGACCGGATCAATGAGTATGAAGATTTTTTTGGGAACAAGGTGATTTACTTTTCGATTGAAAAAGAGCACTGGGAACTCACTGTTAACGTAACCTCTGAAGTGGAGCGGAATATATCCGGACAAATGAAAATGCATGTTTATCCAACGGCGGGGCTGGAAGACGTAAAGCGCGAATTGACGCTTCTGAAATCCGGATCAGTGGATATCAAACAATATTCATTCGAAACTCCAATGACAGCTTGGAACGAGGAAATTCGTCAATACGCTCTACTGTCCTTTACTCCCAAACGATCCGTGTTCGAAGCGACGGAAGATCTCATGGGTCGTATTTATAAAGAATTTGAATATAAACCCGGATACACCACGATATCGACTCCGTTGTCTGAAGTGATGAGCGAAAAAAAGGGGGTATGCCAGGATTTTGCGCACCTGGGTCTGTCCTGTCTGAGATCTGTCGGATTACCTGGCCGTTATGTAAGCGGATATATCGAAACGCTTTCTCCCGCTGGCGTTGAAAAATTAATTGGTACGGATGCCTCCCATGCATGGTTTAGCGTGTTTATCCCCGGAATGGGCTGGACCGATTTTGACCCAACCAACAATTGCCTGGTTTCAGATCAGCATATCACTATAGGCTGGGGAAGAGATTATGCGGATATTGCGCCCCTGGAAGGCATAATTCTAAGCAGTGGCTCTCATGAATTAACCGTGTCCGTGGATGTAAAAAGGGAATACTGATACCTGTTTTCCACAGGTTGTATGCTGGTATAGTTATTGAATAAGCCAAGATCCAATTTTAAAATATGAAACTTTATACCTGCAGCAATTGTCACAGTTTAATTTATTTCGAAAATAATGTTTGTTTGCATTGTGGATACTCCCTGGGATTTGATGCCAATACACTGACCCTGATTACTCTGGTAGCAGAAAAGGTTCCGGTATTCTCTAATATTCAGAATAAACAGCAGGCGTTTAAATATTGTAAAAATGCAGAGTTTTCGACCTGTAACTGGCTGATTCCTGCTGATCAGACAACAGATTATTGTCAGGCCTGCGAATTAAACAGGATTATTCCGGATCTGACGAAGACGGAAAACCTGAAAAGGTGGAAAAATATCGAAATAGCCAAGCACCGCCTGGTTTATTCCCTTCTTCGACTCAGGCTGCCGGTGCAGAAAAAAATCGGTGAAGAAGAGACGGGGATTGCTTTTGATTTCCTCGCTGATAACAATACTTCCAAGGAAAAAGTACTGACCGGTCATGACAACGGAACAATCACTTTAAACATTGATGAGGCTGACGAAGCTGAGCGTGCCAAACACAAACAGGATCTGGGGGAACGTTACAGAACGCTGCTGGGGCATTTCCGCCACGAAATCGGACATTATTACTGGGAC
>CBDCCE010000020.1:0-251011 GCA_965214575.1 Puia sp. | reverse complement strand
GCTCAAATTCTTTAAATTTTTTTCTGAAGGTCTCTGCGAATTTCCGGCTCTGTATCGAAAACGCTTTTAATTTCCGGAGTTTGAGGGCATGTATATTGTAAAGAAGTTTTTCTTCTTCGCCGTCTGAATCGCTTGTCCAGATGGAAAAGAAAATTCTGGACCCGGCTGTTAAAGGATCCTGGCCCGGCGTTGCCCATTGGCGTTTATACAGTTTCAGTACAACAGAGTCCTTGTAGTTTACAACGGCCATTTCGATCCCTTTTTGCGTAAGCATTTTTTTGTCGATCCGGGCGGCCGCTTTTTCCAACTGCTCATAGTAAATAGAATTCCCCACCTGTTTCCATTTTTAGGTTCAGAAGATTTTTCAGCTGTAAATAAAACCTTTTTTGGCTAAATCAAAAGCAGATTCGGCTACATATGCCCATTTAATCCGGGCGAGATTTGTACCAACAAAAAAAACAAGTCATGAATATAGTTGTCACGGGTTCTTTAGGAAATATCAGCAGGCCGCTGGCTGAAGAGCTCATTCAGAAAGGCCATTCGGTTACGGTCATCAGCAGCAGGCCGGAAAAGGAGAAGGAGATCGAAGCATTGGGAGCCCGGGCGGCCATCGGCAATTTAAAAGACGCCGCCTTTGTTACGGAGGTTTTTACAGGCGCCGACGCCGTGTATTGCATGCTGCCGCCTTTCAACTATTTTGATCCGAAACTGGACGTGATGGAAGAAGCCCGCATCTATGCCGAAGCCTACGTCAAAGCGATCCGCCAGTCCGGCGTAAAACGCGTAGTGCATCTCAGCAGCATCGGTGCGCATCTGGAAAAAGGAAACGGTCTTCTCGCCTTTCATCACCTGGCAGAAACCATATTGAGGGAGCTGCCGCCGGAGGTGGCGATTATCCATATGCGTCCGGTAGGCTTTTACAATAATCTGCTCGACTTTAAGGAGATGATCAAAGGCAAGGGGCTGCTCGGTCGATTTTTAACTTTGCGTTATTCCGGTTTTATGGATATGCTGAAAGGAAAAACGGGCATTATCGCAGCCAATTACGGGGCAGACGACAAAACACTCTGGGTTTCTCCAAAGGATATTGCGGCAGCCATTGCCGAAGAAATATCCCTGCCTTTTGCCGGCAGAAAAGTTCGGTATATTGCCAGTGAAGAACTGACCTGCAACCAGATCGCGGGCACACTGGGCAAAGCCATCGGCAAGCCCTATTTGAAATGGGCCCTGATGTCCGATAAACAAATGCTCGGCGGGTTAAAAATGTTTGGCATACCGCAGGCCCGGGCAGAGGGCATCGTGGAAATGAATGCCGCCATCCACAGCGGTCTCGTGGATGAAGATTATTACCGCAACAGACCAAAAGAACTGGGCAAAGTTAAACTGGCTGACTTTGCGAAGGAATTTGCAGCCGTCATGAATCAGACAATAAAAAATTAAAAAAAAGATGCGTGTATTTGTAACAGGAGCTACGGGCTTCATCGGTTCAGGTATTGTTCAGGAATTAATGGGCGCGGGCCACAAAGTGTTGGGTCTTGCGCGTTCGGTTGCTGCCGCAGAGTCATTGAAGGCTGCGGGCGCGGAAGTTCATCGCGGTGATCTGGAGGATCCGGACAGTCTCCGGCGCGGAGCAGAATCATGCGACGGCGTTCTCCATACCGGTTTCATCCACGACTTCGCCAGGTTCAAAGAGGTCTGTGAAACCGACCGGCTAGTGATCGAAGCCATAGGATCGGTTCTCGCAGGTTCCGACCGCCCCTTTATTGTGACTTCCGGCGTGGCCCTGGTGAATCCGGGTCAGCTCGCCACGGAAGACATGATGCCGGTATCCGGTCACAGTGCCCATCCCCGTGTGGCTTCTGAAGAAGCCGCGGATTTCGCCGCCTCACAGGGCGTTCGCGTTTCCGTGCTTCGTCTTTCACCCTCTGTGCACGGTGACGGCGACCATGGCTTTGTTCCCATATTGATTGATACCGCCAGGGAAAAAGGCGTATCGGTTTATGTGGAGGAAGGTCTCAACCGCTGGCCCGCCGTGCATAAACTCGATGCAGCTGTTTTGTACAGACTGGCATTGGAAAATGCCGTGGCCGGCACACGTTTTCACGGTGTGGCGGAAGAAGGAATTGCATTCAGACATATTGCAGAAATGATTGGCAAAAAACTGAATCTTCCCGTCGTTTCAAAATCCCGGGAAGAAGCCGCCGCACATTTTGGATGGTTCGCCGGATTTACCGGGCTCGACTGTCCGTCTTCCAGTAAACTCACCAGTAAACAACTGGGCTGGCATCCGAATCAACCCGGCCTGCTGAACGACCTGGAACTGGGAACCTATTTTAAAACCGACTGACATGAAGGACATACAACCGCACCGGTTCAAATCCATTACGGAATATCATCGCGCGCTGGGACTTCCCAAACCGGAACATCCCCTGATCAGTGTGATCAATATGGAATCCTTTCAGCAGCCGGCTTTTGATGAACCGGTACGGGTGCTGTTTGATTTTTATGTTATTTCCATGAAGCGAAATATGAATGCGCGGTTCAAATATGGCCAGCAGGCTTTTGATTTTGACGAAGGCGTTCTGTTTTGTATGGCGCCCGGACAGGTTTTTGGTATTGAATTCGACAAAGAAGCAAAACAAAAACCTTCGGGATGGATGATACTGATCCATCCCGATTTTTTATGGAACACGCCGCTGGCAAAAACTATCCGGCAGTATGAATATTTTGATTATTCGGTGAACGAAGCCCTGTATCTGTCGGACAAGGAAGAAAACATGATGACCGGAATCGCCAGGTATATGGAGCAGGAGTACCATAATAATATGGACAAGTTCAGCCAGAATGTAATGATCGCGCAGCTTGAACTGCTGCTGACTTATGCGGAAAGGTTTTATCAGCGCCAGTTTATCACGCGAAAGATCAGCAATCATGAAATTCTCCAACGCCTGGAAGAAGAACTCAATGCCTGGTTTAAAAGAGATGATCTGAATGGCCTGCCTACCGTCGCCTATATGGCCGGGGCACTAAACGTTTCGCCCGGCTACCTGAGTGGACTGCTGAAAACGCTTACGGGGCAGAGTACCCAGCAGCATATTCATAATAAACTCATCGAACTGGCAAAAGATAAATTATCCACGACCAGCAAATCCGTCAGTGAAATCGCATACGAACTGGGATTTGAACATCTGCAATCCTTCAGCAAATTATTCAAATCAAAAACAAATGTTTCGCCCCTGGAATTCCGGCAGTCCTTTAATTGAAAGAAATCTAAAAAACATATACATTTAGAATTCCTGAATCAGCCGGAATGAGATAAAAGCAGGGTTAATTCTTTCATGAAAATCGCGGGATACGGTTTTATTTTGTTTTTCCTTACCGGAATGACTTCCTGTAAATCCCATGTGGATACTACCCTCTTCGTTGCCAGACAGGGGACTATGGATCTGAACGGACTGAACCTTAAAAACTCAGATCCTGTTGCGCTGGATGGTGAGTGGGCATTTTATTATAACCAGCTATTGCCCCCGGCAGATTTTTCAGCTCATCCGGAATATCAACCCGATATCTATACATTGGTTCCGGGAAACTGGAACGGCCTGGCTATAGATGGAAAAAAACTGGACGGCCAGGGTTATGCCACTTACCGGCTACTGGTAAAAAATTTTCAGGGCGACAGCCATTTGGGATTACGCATAATGGATGCCGGTAGTGCCTACAAATTATGGGTAAACGGAGAACTGGTTGCAGGGAATGGCAGAGTTTCTTCTGACCCCAAAATTGCCAAACCGCAGTTTCAGCCTCAGGTAAAGCCATTCTACAGCCATGCCGATTCCCTTGTGATCCTGGTACAGGTCAGTAATTTTTTTCATGCAAGAGGCGGCCTGTGGACCAGCATCGAGCTGGGCGAATTCGATTCCCTGCTGGCGGAAAGAGACAATCAGCGAATGGCCGAATTACTGATGGCAGGCGCCATGTTCATCCTTTTTGTTTATCATATTTTTATTTTCCTGCTGCGCAGAAAAGAATACGCTTCGCTCTGGTTCGCCTTGCTTTGTCTGGATTCGACGGTACGCAGTCTGGCCACCGGTGAGAGGCTGCTCTATCATTTAATTCCGGGGCTCTCTCTGAATATCGGATTCCGGATAGAATATATAACTGTTACGCTGGGCGTTCCCATGTATGCGATGGTGGCTTACCAGTTTTATACTGCAGAATGGTCGAAGACGGTTCGAAATATTATCCTTTGGGTAGGCATCGCGCAATCCCTGCTTGTCTGCGTTCTCCCGGCGGTTGTCTACAGCCGGTTTTTACCGGTTATACAAGTGATTGTTATTCTGCAATGCATTTACCTGATCTATAGTATAATCCGCGCCCTGTCAAATAAAAGGGATTATGCGGTAATTTCTTTCCTGAGTTATTGTATTCTGTTTGCTGCCATCGCGCACGATATTATGGTTGCCCAGTTAATAATCAATGGGCAGTTTATTTTGTTTTACAGCTTCAGCAGCTTTTTGGTTTTGCAGGCCTATATACTGGCTTCACGCAATGCAACGGCTTATCATCAAATAGAGGATCTGTCGCAGGATCTCAACGAAGCCAATATTACGCTGGAAGAAAAAGTTGCAGAACGAACGCGGGAACTGCGGGGAGCGAACAGACAACTCAGTGAAGAAAAAAGAAAATCCGACGAATTATTACTCAATATCCTGCCGGTAGATATCGCGGAAGAGCTGAAAGAAACGGGCAGCTCCAAAGCCCGGCGTTTTCCTTCGGTTACCATTATGTTTACCGATTTCAAAGATTTTACCAACGTCAGTGAAATGCTGACGCCTGAACAACTGGTCAGGGAGATTGACTACTGCTACCGGCATTTTGACGAAATCATTGACCGGCATGGACTGGAAAAAATAAAAACCATGGGGGATGCCTATATCTGCGCTGGTGGACTACCGGCCATGAATTTTACGCATCCGGAAGACGTGGTGCGGGCCGCCCTGGCCATCCGGGATTTTATGGAGACTTATAAAACAGAAAAACTTAACCTCAACGAACCGTTTTTTGAAATTCGGATTGGCGTTCATACGGGACCGGTAGTCGCGGGTATCGTCGGCTCCCGGAAATTCGCCTATGATATCTGGGGGGACACCGTAAACCTGGCGGCCCGTATGGAAAGCACCGGGGAAACGGGCAGGGTAAATATATCGGGCACCACCTGTCAGATGGTAAAAGACAAATTCACCTGCCAATACCGCGGAAAAATCGAGGCGAAAAACAAGGGCGCCACAGACATGTATTTTGCTGAACCTTAACATGGCCAGCCGGTCAATAAATATTAATGTGTGAAATAAACACATTTATAATTCAAATCCTTTAACTTAGGATTACAAAACCCGCCAACATGAAAATACAACGATTGCTGCGCCTGCGCCAGCTACTGCTTTGCCTGCTATTTTCGTCCGTCTTCCTTGGGTCCCGGGCACAGGATCCTGCCCGCTACGGAGCCCGCTTTGACGATGTGCCGGCTACCCGTGACATCAATTTATACCAGGTCAATATCCGGGCTTTTAGTGCCGGGAAAAATCTGGCCGGCGTAACGGCGCGGCTCAGTAATATCAAAGACCTGGGGATAAATGTGATTTACCTGATGCCGGTGTACCCGGTCGGCACTGATCCGAAAAGTTCCAATTCTCCCTATTGTATTAAAGATTTTAAATCGGTGGCCCCGGAGTACGGCACACTCTCCGATCTGCGTACCCTGGTGGAAACAGCCCATAAAAAAGGCATGGCTGTTATTCTCGACTGGGTGGTGAACCAGACTTCCTGGGACAATCCATGGATCACCCAGCATCCCGACTGGTATATCCGGGATGCGAACGGGGTGATTCAGCAACTCGACTCCTATACTGATGTCGCCGCACTGGATATGAATAATCCGAATGTGCAGCTGGCCATGGATAGCGCCATGAGGTACTGGATACTCGCCGCCAATGTGGATGGATTTCGCTGCGACTATGCAGATCATCCGCCGGTCAGTTTCTGGAAACAAACCATCGGCAACTTAAGAAGCATCCGTAATCACAAACTGGTGATGCTCGCGGAAGGCTCGCGAAATGATAATTTCACTGCAGGATTCGATATGAATTTTGGTTTTCATTTCTATGGCGATGCCCTGGTGCCGATTGCCGGCGGATCGGTGGTTACTAAAATTCAAACCGCCACCGATGTGGAATATGCCGGCGCAAATGCTTCCCAGCAGATCGCGCGCTACACCGGCAATCATGATACAAACGGAAGCGGCACACCGCTCGAGGTATTCGGAGGCAGTGCCGGTGTGATGGCGAATTTTGTTGTTGCGGCCTATATGAAAGGCGTTCCGTTTTTATATAACGGACAGGAAGTGGCTTTCGCTCAAAGAATTCCTTTTCCCTGGAACACCGTGGTGATCGACTGGACACAAAATGCCAGCGTGACCGCAGAATTTAAAAAGGTTTTACAATTCAGAAAAAACAGTGAAGCCATTCGCCGCGGACAAATGCTCAATTATTCCGATTTGAATGTTTGCGCTTTTACCAAGTCATCAGGTCCCGAAAAAGAACTGGTTTTTTCCAACC
Organism: Puia sp.; assembly: GCA_965214575.1. Taxonomy (GTDB): domain Bacteria; phylum Bacteroidota; class Bacteroidia; order Chitinophagales; family Chitinophagaceae; genus Puia. The sequence goes on along the minus strand of CBDCCE010000020.1, from coordinate 244,397 downwards.
TGAGAAGCACGGAATCCAAATATATTATTCCTGCAGCCCTCGCAGGTGTTTATAAGGATGCTTTTACAGGAGTTAGAAAAACACTGAAGGGTCTCGATACGCTTACGCTGACCGGCTTTCAATATCTTGTATATACGGGTTTCAATATTCCGGACAGTTACCTGATATCGGTTTCGCCTTTAAACTCGAGCATACCGATTGCCACAACCCTCGCCATCAAGGCAAAAGTGGTTCTTCCTTTTACAAAAAAATATGTGAAATGGAGTTCCAGCAATACCAGCGTGGCTACGGTAAATGATACGGGACTCGTTACTGCCATTGCACTTGGCACTACTACGATAACTGCCGCTCTGGATAACCGGATCAACGCAACTTCGCAGGTTACCGTTATTCCGCAGCATAATTTTACGGTTCATTTTTTCAAACCGGCTGACTGGGGAACAGGCATTAATATCTACTGGTATAATCAGGATCCTCCGGGCTCTCTTCCCAATCTCAGCTGGCCGGGCACGCCGATGACCAGCGAGGGTGATGGCTGGTACAGTTACAGTTTCACGAATGTGAATTCGGCAACCGTGATATTTAATGATGGCAGCAAACAATCGGCCGATCTGCCGAGAGATAAAACAGGTTGGTATTCCAACGGAGTTTGGTACGATACCAAACCGCAAACATCAACCCATGTGTTCACGGTTCATTTTTTTAAACCCTCTGACTGGGGAACCGGCATCAATGTATATTGGTATAATGCTTTGCCGGATGGTTCTTATCCCAGCGTAAACTGGCCCGGCGTTTCAATGACCAGCGAAGGCGATGGCTGGTATAGCTATACGTTCAACAACGTAGCATCTGCTGTCGTTATATTCAATGACGGTACCAAACAATCAGCCGATTTGCCGAGAAGTACAACCGGCTGGTATCTCAATGGCGTCTGGTACGATACGAAACCCGCAGCACCCACCAGCACCTTCACGGTGAGTTTTTATAAGCCCGCTTCATGGGGATCGGGAATCAATATCTACTGGTACAATGCCGTTCCTGCTGGATCACTGCCGAGTCCTGCATGGCCCGGTGTGCCGATGACCAATAACGGCGACGGATGGTATACGTATACGTTCAGCAACGCCACGGCGGCAACGATCATATTCAATGACGGCAGTAATCAGTCGGTCGACTCCTACCGCGACAAAAATGGCTGGTATATGGATGGCGTTTGGTATGATACCAAACCTTCCACTCCGCCGGTTACCTGGACGGTTAATTTTTACCGGCCCAGCACCTGGGGCACAGGAATCAATATTTACTGGTATAATGCGTTACCCACGGGATCGCTTCCGAGCCCATCCTGGCCGGGAGTTCCCATGACCACCGGGGGCGATAACTGGTACATTTATACATTTACGAACATCGCTTCAGCTGTCGTGATTTTCAATGACGGTTCAGCGCAATCCGCCGATCTGCCGAGAAGCACAACGGGCTGGTACCTGGATGGCGTTTGGTATGATACCAAACCGGTTGTTCCTGCAATCACTGCGGCACCGAAAATTCCCGCGGCAAAAATCTCCGGAATCACAGCGGAAGATGCGGGCGCGATGACATCCGGTTTCTTCTCTTCGACGACTATTTATCCTAACCCGGTCAGAGAAAGCTCATTTAATGTTTTTATTTCCGGATTAAAAAATAATGAGCAGGCTTCAGTAACGATTCTGGATATTAATGGGAAGCCGGTATTGAATACCCGCCTTCCGCAGTCGGGAAAAATTACCCATAATCTCGGCACCGGAGTTTATTTTGTAAGAATTGTGGCGAGCGGAATTAATGTGACAAAAAAACTGGTGATCGAATAATTAAAAGTTAACCTTTAAAATAAAAAGCCGCTCTTTTTCATAAGGAGCGGCTTTTTTGCTGGTATCAGTCCCGTGGATGTAACAGTTAAGTGGGAACCGTTTGACCGATCATTCGGTATAATGCCTATCTTTCCTTCATCCGGAAGAAATTAAAAAAGAATCTGGTTATGAATATTTTTCTACGCAGTCGCATCCGCATCCTTATTCTGTTATCCATTGGGCTTTTAGGAATTCTGTTTGCATTCAGGAGTAAGCCTGTTTTTCGTGATCCCCTGCCCTCCTGGAATGAGGGCGCAGCAAAGAATTCCATCCTGGACTTTGTACACAAAACAACAGAAAAATCCAGCGCCGCCTTTGTTCCTGTTGAAGAGCGCATTGCCACATTTGATCAGGATGGCACGCTGTGGGTGGAACACCCCCTGTATAGTCAGCTGATGTATTGTCTCGATCGTGTACCGGACATGGTAAAAGCAAAACCGGAATTGAAAGAAGTTGAACCATTCAAATCGCTGGTGACCGAAGGCCGTGCGGCCATTGGCAAACTGACGATGGAGGATATGCAAAAAATTGCCGCTTATGCCCTTTCGGGTATGTCGGAAGATCAGTTTACCATTCAGGTAAAAGCCTGGCTGGCGAGTTCCAGAGATCCCCGATGGAAAAAACCTTATACGGATCTCATCTATCAGCCCATGCTTGAACTGATGCAATATCTCCGCGAAAACGGATATAAAACCTATATCGTTACGGGCGGTGGTCAGGATTTTGTCCGGGCATTTTCGCAGCAAACCTATGGCGTGCCGCCGGAGCAGGTGGTGGGAACGGTTGGTGAAACCTCCTATGTGTATGATACGGCAACCGGCAGTTCTTCCCTGGTGAAGATTCCAAAAATGCTGATGAATAATGATAAAAGCGGAAAACCCGAGGGTATTCAGCTCATCATCGGACGCCGGCCCTACGCCGCATTTGGTAATACTTCCGGAGATCAGCAGATGCTGGAGTATACCACAACCGGAACCGGTACCAGACTTGGGATGCTCGTACTGCACGACGATTCCACGCGTGAATATGCTTACGGTCCGGCGCAGGGACTTCCCGATAGTAAGGTGGGAACTTTTTCGCAGGATCTTTTTGATCTGGCAAAAAAAAGGAACTGGACCGTTATCAGCATGAAGAATGACTGGAAAACAATTTTCAAGCCATAAGTTATATGCCAGTGCGTGAATTAAAAGGTCTGTATTTCCTATCCGGTGATTCAGAAAAGAATATCCTTTTCTGAGTTCGCTTCCAACAGGTGCGCGTATGGTTGAACATCTGCTTCAGTTCAATTTTATAGGTGTACCCTATCTTCTGTCATAATGTAAAAAACATTTTTGCCTAAACCCTGATTTTTTAAGCATCGGGATAACTATGTCTGCACGATAAAAAAAATAATAAAAATGAAAAAAATTCTACTGTTTTCTCTGCTGTGTTTTACCATCGCCAGCGACCTCAGCGCCCAGTCATCCAAAACGGATTTGAGTTTGCAGGTATCCGCAGCAGCAACTGCCAACCGTAAACAACTGGCTTCCTATGTATGGACCAGAACCGTCCAGGTTTTTATCGGGGGCGAATTAAAAAATACCATTGTCAGTTCTTTATCCATCGGGCCAGACGGCAAAATGGTTACGACAGCTGTCTCTTCCACACCCACTAAAGCACCTCCTACCAGAGGCATACGGGGTGCAGTGGCCAAGAATAAAATCGATGAGATGAAAGATTATATAGATGATGCCATCAAAACGAGTATGGGTTACCTGTATTTATCGCAGGGAAAGATGCTGGATTTCTTTACTGTCGCAGGCGTATCGCAGGCTGGAAATACCATTACGGCTTCCGGCAGTAATGTCAACAAACCCAATGATCAGCTGGTGCTGATCGTGGCTTCGCCGTCCCTGGCCTTTGTGAGCCAGACATTCAAATCAACCGTAACGAACGGAGACGCGATCGCCGGCACCGTGAATTACAAAACATTCGATAACGGACTGACGGCCATCGACAACTCCGAACTCGACCTTCCGGCCAAAACCCTGAAGCTGATGATTTCCAATTCCGGTTATGCGAAAAAACTGCAGTAATCTGATCTGAGTACAATGAGCACGTGTCCTGTATCGAAAAATAATTTATGATGAAAACGAAGTGTTGTTTAATAGTGGGATTTCTGTTTGCTGTGCTGTCAGCTTTTGCTCAGGATCCCGGATGGCCGAGGCAACTGACTAACAATGGTTCCATTTTGGTTTTATATACACCACAGGTTGAAAGCTGGCCCGATTACCAGACCATCGATTTCCGAATGGCCTTTTCTTTGACGCCGGCCCAGGGTACACAGATGGTTGGGGTGATGTATATCCATGCCACTACATTTGTGAATACCTATGATTGAAAGCAGGCAAGCTTTTTTTGGTGTGGCACAACTCCACCCGCATGCATGTATGGACGCATCTGTCTCCAAAATGGGAAAATAAAAGTCATTTTGGTCTTTATGCTGATGGCATGATGGAACTTGACTGGGAAGTGGGAGAATTGCTCAAGAAGATTGACGAACTGGGTGTAGCCGACAATACAAAAAAATGATTTACTCACAGGTTTGAAAGTAGGAAGCAAAACGTTCAAAACCCATCTGGATGGTTATAATTTTATGCCCTATTTCAAAACAGAAGGTACTACAGGGCCAAGACACGAATTTTTTTACTTCAGTAATACCGCAGACCTGATGGCTATGCGTTATGATGAATGGAAGGTGAGTTTCAAAACGATCAAAGGCAACCTGTTTACAGGAACACCCTCAAGCACGCAGGCACCCATTGTAACCAATCTGCGTCAGGATCCCTGGGAACGTTACCAGGATGAATCCATGAATTATGGCAAATGGTGGGGCGACAAACTCTGGACCATGGTTCCGGCTACAGTCATTGTCTCCCAGTTTCTGGAAACCTTTGTTGCGTATCCTCCCAGTCAGAAAAGCGGAGGTCTTACTGTTACACAGTTTCTGGAAGCCGTTCAGAACGGTGCCTCCGGCGCAGGAAAATAATTTATTCTTAATAGATATAAAAAATGGCTCCCTCAGTCGGAGCCATTTTTTTATGGCCTGTCACCGAGCACCGACAGTGGCGCAACAAGTTCCGCCTGATCCATGGGTATGGAGAAAAAGAGTTTCCTCAGTGCGTTTGGCCCCATGGCTTTCTGAATGATAAAAAATGCATTGTAAATAAAAATTGATGCAGAAACACCAATGGTAGTGGCCCAGACATGATACATGTCGCGGTTTTGAATGACATATAATACGGCATTACTGAAGCCAGCATGCTCATGTCTTTTTTCGAATCCTTTTTCCAGAATAGAAACGAACAACACACCGGCTGAATAGAGCAGGGTTCGCAAAACAACATAAACAACGGGAGGCTGCCTTTGTACCCATTTCGCTGGTCTGATGAGTTCCATCAGTATAATTACCTTAGAAAGAATAAGCGCTCCGATCAGCGCTTGTCCCATTCCGCTGAATTCAATATTATAGTCTTTTAAGAGCAGCGTTTTTATCGCCATCAGCAGAATAAAAACAACAGCGAAATAAGCTGCAGTCCGGATAATGGTTTTTAATTCCTTCCATATACTGTGCAGAATTTTCATGTTTTTTGTTTTAGAACCAGCTGTATTGATAGACGATTGTGTAAGCTGTATAATTCTGGCCTGCACGGGTGGCCACGCCCGTATTGATCATCGCTTTGAGTGACTGGTGAATATTTAACGGCAGTGAGAACGTGGTGCCCAGTCTCCAGTTTCGCTGGGCATCGTCTCTTTCTATTCCGTTCAGCGTGGTAGAGCCTCCGTCGGCATATCCTCCATTGACCGCCAGCCAGCAGCTCGACTTAAAAACATAGTCCACATGGGCCTGAAAACTGAACAGGCTTTTCTGGTCCAGCTGACTTGTATTTTTATAATACCGGTTGTTAGCTGTAAAAAACCAGACGCCGGTATACATTTCATAGTAGAACCGGCCCTCCCGGTGAGAGATGCCGATTTCCGGCTTGAATCCCCAACGGTTTGTACCCATATTAATCAGCTTGTCGGAATAATACTGTCCGATAGGAACCGATATCACCAGGCTCGCGCCCAACACCGTATGCTCCTGAAACTTTCTGAAATCCCTGGGCGCCATCACCGGCGAGCCGAGCAGATTCACACCGAATTTGATTCTCCCATCATAGAATCCGGTTCTGGATCCCGACGTATCCACACCATAGGCTTTTGCGGTTCCACTAAGGTGACCTCCGGGCAGGCTCAGGGCCACTCGCGCGAGTTTATTGAAAAATGAAAAGGTCTGCACATACGCAATGCCGAAAGCAGATGTCTTTACATCCAGATCCTGAATAGGCGAAGTGAGTCCGGAGATGACATTGCCGGATGAGTAAGTGAATGAACCCGCCAGAGCGTGAAGTCCTTTAGGCACCACGGCATAGGATCTGGCTTCCAGATCCTGGGCTCTGACAGAAAAATGAAAAAGAATAAGAAAAATAAAATAACATACTGCTGCCTTCCTTTTTCCAAAGAAAGCGAGGCTTTTTGCGGGTTTATCTGAAGGGCGTTGCAAGGTTTAAATATAGTATTTATAACAACGCCGAAATCGGGTTATAATACCGCAAACCTTTCCCGGGGCCGGGAAAGATTTGCGGTCGTGCGTTTCAGAAGCGCATAAATCTGTCTATAAAATAAATTAATTGTATTCCGTCAGAAACTGATTCAACGGCTTGCGTACTTTTTTCAGATTCAGCAGCCAGTCACCCGTTTCATCGCGATAACCCAGGGGCAGGATGGTTACACTTCTGAGTCCCTTTTTATCGAGCTCCAGCAGTTTGTCCAACTCAGGACCGTTAAATCCTTCCATAGGTGTGGCGTCCACTTTTTGTTCTGCCGCAGCGGCAATGGCCAGACCAAAACTGATATAAGCCTGACGGGCCGCATGCTGAAAGTTTTCTTCCGCTGTTTTGGTTCCAAAATAACCCAGCATCCGGTTCCTGAATTCCAATGTGGATTCGTGAGGCATTTTGCGTTCGGCGTTGATCAGATCAAAAACCCCGTGAATTCTTTCAGGCGTATAGTTGTCCCAGGCTGCAAAAATCAGGAGATGCGAAGCATCGGTAATCTGTGTTTGATTATTGGCAATGGGTTTTATTTTTTCAAGCAGTTCTTTATTGCTGACCACAATCAGTTCTACGGGTTGAAAACCTGCCGAGCTGGGTGCCAGGCGGGCAGCTTCAATAATGTAGTCCACTTTTTCCTGCGCCACTGATTTACCATTCATTTTCTTGGCTGCATAACGCCACTGAAGATCTTTTACCAGACTCATATGTATATTTTTTTTAGCTTAGATACAAAATTACAACCCTTTTGCTATACTTTTGTTACCGGTATACCAGAGTATAGCACTTGAGTATCAGTTGTTAATCAGATATGATGGAAAAAGAACCACAGGATCACAAGCAATGCATGAGTCTTTTACTGCCCGTCCGGGACGCGCTGGATGTGGTTAACGGCAAGTGGAAACTGCAGATTATTATCGCCATCCGCAATGGAAACAGCCGGTTCAAGGATATCGAACGTCAGATACCCGGCATCAGTCCCCGTATGCTCAGCAAAGAGCTCAAGGATCTGGAATGTCACCAGCTGATCCGGAGAGAAGTATTTGACACCCTGCCGGTATCAGTTACCTACAGCGCCACGCCCCATGCGGCAACCCTGACGCCGGTGATCATGGCTTTAAAGGACTGGGGACTTTTGCACAGGAAGAAAATAATAAACAGGAAAAAAACAAGCTGACCTTATTCTTTCTCTATATTTTTTACGGGCAGATGAAACCATTCGCTGGCATAAGGTTTTACGAGTGCACGTGCAGCAGGTGGCCCCCAGCTTCCGGCCTTATAGAAGTGTAACCCTTTAGACGGATATTTTTTCCAGGCATCGATAATCGGCATCACTACTTTCCATGCCGCATCTACCTGATCGGCACGCATAAATAATGTGGCATCTCCCTCCAGCACATCCAGCAGCAATGCCTCATAGGCTTCGGGAAGTGATTCGGTGTAATTTTCCTGGTAAGTGAAATCCATATTGACCGGCTGAAGTTTCATTTGCAATCCCGGCACCTTACTTTCAAACAATAAAGAAATTTCCAGTTCGGGTTGTATACTGATGACGAGACGGTTTGGAATCACATCATCCTTGAAAATCTTATGGGGTGAATCTTTAAACTGCACGACGACCACAGAAGTCTGCCGGGGCAGCGACTTGCCGGTTCCCAGGAAAAAGGGTACCCCCTTCCACTTCTTATTATCAATAAAAAATTTGGCAGCTACAAAAGTTTCCGTTGTTGAATGCGGAGATACCTGTTCTTCTTTTCGGTAAGCCGGCCGCACCATATCATTGACCATGCCTTCGCTGTATTGTCCGCGTACCACATTCTTAAAGACATCTGCCTTTGAACAGACGCGTACATTTTTCATCAGTTTTGTTTTTGCGTTCCGGATCATTTCCGCCTGGTAGTCGGCCGGACAATCCATCGCGACAATACAGAGTAACTGCAGCATGTGGTTCTGCAGCATATCACGCAGCGCCCCGCTGCTGTCGTAATAGCCTCCCCTCTTCCCTACCCCCACAGACTCCGCCACGCTGATCTGTACATGATCGATATACTTATTGTTCCATAAAGGTTCAAATACATAATTGGCAAAGCGAAATGCCAGAATATTCTGCACGGTTTCCTTACCGAGGTAGTGATCTATCCGGTAAATCTGTGTTTCTTTAAACCGTCTGCCCAGAAAACGATTGAGCCGTTTGGAACTGGCCAGGTCGTTACCAAAAGGCTTCTCTACCACGATGCGGTCTTTTTTAATCTGCGTACAAATTTTCTGTTTATACAAAGCCTCCGATATGGTTTCAATAAAGCGCGGTGCCACGGCATAATAAAACATCCGGGTCCCTCTTTGTTTATTTTGTTTATCAAAGCCTTCCAGTTTTTCTTTCAGGCTGACAAAGGTTTCCATTTTGGAAAAATCACCCTGAATATAAAAAACCCTTTCTGCAAATGCATGCCACTTTTTTTCGTCGGCCTTGCCCGTCCGGCTGAATTCGTCCACGCCGGCTCTGAGATCGCGGCGAAATCCGTCTTCTTTTGCCGGAAGAAAATCAATACAAAAAATGGCAAAGCCCGGTGGCATGTGGCCGGAGATAAATAAATTGTAGAGGGCGGGTATGAGTTTGCGGTGAGTCAGGTCTCCCTTTGCGCCGAAAATGGTAATGGCAGCAGGTTGTACTTTCTTATCTTTCATTTTATTCCGGATTCAATTCGGCGAGAAAGTTAGTCTTATTCCCTATTTAAAAAAAGCAGACACAGGGTGCCTCCTGTTAATAATTACCTATTCATGCATTCAAAACTGTTTGATCCGTTTATTAAAGAAAAGGGCCTTGTCATTCTGGATGGAGCTATGGCCACTGAATTAGAAAAAAAAGGCGCTGACCTGAATCATGCACTCTGGTCGGCCCGGCTGCTGAGCGAAAATCCCAAACTGATTAAGGAAGTTCACCTGGACTATCTGTATGCCGGCGCGGATATCATTACGACAGCCGGTTACCAGGCAAGTTTTACGGGATTTGCCAGAGAGGGTTATTCCAAAGAGCGATCAGCAGAACTTTTTCAGCTGTCCGTTCGGCTTGCCTTCGAAGCCAGGGAAGAATTCCTGCGGTCAACTTCTTCCGGAACAGCAAAGCCTTTAGTTGCAGCCTCTGTCGGACCCTATGGTGCGTCACTGGCCGACGGTTCTGAATACAGGGGCAACTACGGATTAAGTGTACAGGATCTGATGGATTTTCATCGGGAACAAATTTCCGTTCTCGCAGAAGCTGAGGCCGATTTGCTCGCTTTCGAAACCATTCCCTGTTTGGAAGAAGCAGAGGCCATCATTTTATTACTGAATAAATTTCCGCATGTAAAAGCATGGATCAGCTTCAGTTGTAAAAATGCAACAGAAACCTGCAGCGGGGATTCCTTTGCGTTGGCCGTGGCACTCGCAAATAACAACGATCAGGTTGTTGCGTCCGGTGTGAATTGCACAGCGCCTCATTATGTGGAATCACTGGTGGGAATAGCTGCAAAGGCCAGCAAGAAACCTGTGCTGGCCTATCCCAATAAGGGCGAAGTATGGGATGCTGAAAACAAATGCTGGCTCCCGGGTGATGGCAAGTCGCACGATTTTACCGAAAACGCCCGGCGATGGCAAAACGCCGGAGCTCTTCTGATAGGAGGCTGTTGCCGGACGACACCGGAAGATATACGCAGCCTCAAAAGCTCATTTAGCCTTTAAAGGCAGCTGCACCGGCTGTCGCCACTGCATGGTCATTTTCCACAGAGCTGCCTGAAACTCCGATAGCGCCTACCACTTCACCTGCCGCGTTTTTTATAGCCACGCCTCCGGGGAAAGTAATCAATCCTCCATTGGAATGTTCTATATTAAAAAGAGGTTGTCCGGGCTGAACCAGCGGACTCAATGCCGCTGTATCCATGGTAAACCAGGCGGCGGTTTTTGCTTTTTTCTGCGAAATATCCACCGAACCGATCCATGCGCCATCCATACGGGCAAAGGCCACCAGATTACTTCCGGAGTCCACTACACTGATATCCATTTTCGTATTCAGTGCAACCGCTTTGACTTTGGCTGCGGCAACCACCGCTTCGGCCTGGGCTAATGTAATATTCATACGTATGTTAAGTTTGAAATGAAAATTGTATTCCTATTTAACGGCAAGTAAACTGACGAATTCAATAACCGGGTCCTTAGATAATAAAGTATCGGCATTGGCCATTAATGCTTTGGCGATCTCTCCCTGCAAATGGGCCGATCTCCCATCCTCCGTTTCAAATGTGTCAAAAATCCCAAATGTATTCTGATTGATCTGCCATCCATACCAGCGAATGGTTTGAGATTCTGCTTCTGCAAGAGGCAGAGCGGATTTTAAAAAGGCAGCCACTTCGGCTTCTTTGCCAGGTTTCGCTTCCACTCTGGCCAGCAATGCAAATTTTTCCATAATCGTAAAGTTTGTTTTTAATTACCGTATGCGTGAAGAAGAACAATATGCCCGAATAATAGTTCAGGGGAACGCCGTATTATTTCCAGTTTATTTTATCAATATATACCGCACCGTAATCCTTACCCGGATAAGCATTCAGTCCCACATCATCCAGATTAACCATTCCATTTTTTACAGATACGACCCTTCCGATCTGTATCGTGGAGCAGTTACCGTTATACATCGCCCTGTCGTACGCATGTCCCGTTTTATCTGTGGGCGAAGCCATAATATAATCTCCGGCCTGTATATCGAGACCCGCCGGTATTTTAAAACTGGCCACCCATTTTTGTTTATCCACAGTGAAGTCAGGCACGTAAGGAAAAGGAACCAGTACTTCGAAATCTTTCTTCAGTTTACCCGTGCCGTTTCCATAATACATCTGAATATTTTCCAGTTCCGGTGTGGGGTGACCATTGATGCCATACGCATACAATCCAATGGTGACCGGCGGATTACTCATCGTCATGTCCTTAAACTTGATGGTCATCTCACTCAGGTTCATGCGGTGATTAAAGCTGCCATCATAATATCTTAACATACCGCCCTTCCAGGTAGCCGGTCCGCCGGCAAAAATATAGTCAGCAGCGGGCATGCCCGGACCGGTCAGCAGATCAATCTGAAAATTATCAAAATTGACCCCTGCCACACCGTGTACAAATCCGATGCGGAACAGGCTTTCTGCATAAATATCCCGTGCACTCAATGGAAATCTGCCGGCATTGATATTAAAAAGCTGGTTCACATTTCCGGCAATATTCATTCCGCTGATCATCACGGAACATGGGGCATTGGAAGATCCATAACTCAGGCCGTCGAGAATGGTATAGGTAGATGCCCAGACTTTCAGCCGGTCGATATGAATTTCCTTCGACTGATCCTGACCAATAGCGATAGCCACTTTCACCGCGTCAATATTGTCGTCCAGAATATTGATCATTTCGTCGTTCTGCGTACGTGGATTCGGTGTGAGCATCACGCCTACCGCAAACTGATGTATGCCGCACTGGCTTATTTCCATTCCGCTGGTGCCACCGGCACCGGTACCCGGAAGATACTGGCTGCGCAATTGCTGATAACCATCGGCAGGTTTTATAAAATTGGAATCGCAGAAAGGATCTATGACGATTCCCGCATAGGGCGCATAGCGGCTGTCGCGGACACTGCCGTTATTCCAGGCCGAATATAAAGTGGTGCCGATATTATAATTGTTGATCTGATTGGGGAAAGTATAACTGCCCACGATATTGAGATTCTGAATCTGAATTCCCCTTCCAAACTGAACGCCAATACCAAATCCGTCGGTAAAAGCGCATTTGATGGTGGAGAGGTATCCGTCGGCCCCCGATTTGGCTGGCGCGTCGCCGAAAAGACGGACGGTAAAAAACTGCCATCTACCCTGCACCACATGCTGCAAAATAATCGGATGTGAAATCAGGTAGGTACCCACGGGAAAACGGAGACTGGTCGCTACGGCAGGATGCTGTATGATATAGTCGCAGGCTTTTTGTATGGCCGCAAAATCGTCCGTGGATCCGTTTCCCCGGGCACCGAAATCTTTTACGCTCAGGATACCTGAGCAGGGAACCGGAATACTGTCGGCGCGGCAATCCGCCAATAAATCAAAACGTGAACAAAAAAATAAAATGAAGAATAACAGCACCCTCATGTCCGGAAATCGTTTAATGATTTAATCCGGCACAAGTTAAAACATTATCCGCCCAGGAGTGCCTGATCTATGGAAGCCTTCAATTGCCTGGATTGAATTACGCCGCTCTGGCGCCATTTGATTTGACCCCTGCGGAATAAAATCAGGGTGGGTACACTTTGAATCTGGTAGTTTGCAGCCACTGCGGGGTTTTTATCAATGTCCACTTTCAGGATGGTGAGGCCCTCCCCTGTTAATTGTTTCAGTTCTTTCAGAATCGGTGGCATCATCTTGCAGGGCCCGCACCATTCCGCTGAAAAATCAACCAGCACAGGTTTATCTGCCTGGATCATTTCGGAGAAGGTTTTAGGACCGCTTTGCGTTTCCATCCGTTTTCTTTTTAAACATGCTTAAAAAAACCGCGCCAAGTACAGCAAAATAAAGCGTGCTGTTGAGCGGTTTGGAAGAAATCATACAGGTTCCGTTCGTACAGCCCACAAAATGATAGTAAGCATACCCGCCCAGGCCTCCGAGCAGTGCACCCAACCATACCATCCGGTTTTTTATCATTGCGTTTTTCATTGCCATTTAGGTTCCCCTGATCATAAAATTAACCTGTATGCCTGTGGAAACCAAATGTTAAATGATTCAAAAACGGGCGATGGACCGTGTTTTGCAGAGGATATTTGTAGATTTGCAAAATCTTTTCATTTTCTCATGGGCAGACGGGAGACCAAATATCAAATCATCAATAAGTGGCTGGCAGGTCTGGTTTACCTTTCTTTTTTCCTTGTGCAGTTTAACGTGCATTCCGGAGCATGCCCTCAGAAACTGTCCTATTTCTCCAGCGACTACAGTATGGCGAATAACAGCCATCCAACCCAGTCCGATGATCAATGGATGGTTCATAAGAATACCCGGCATTCCGGTTTTAAATTCAACAAGAGATTTCATCCCGAAAAATTACTGACCGCACCCAAACTTGCACAGACCGAAGTTTATTTTTGCTATCATATCATAACTCCGCTGATCCACGAAGACCAGCCACTGACGCAGTTTTCCTTCAATTCCCCCTCTCTCCGGGGGCCGCCTGCGATTGTTTAGTAAAGCATTAAACAATTTATCCATTTAATTAATTAAGATGTCTAATTCCCTGACAGGGGGGCGGATCCTGTATATATCCTTCTTCATTTTATTATCCTCCGCTTCCGTTTTTTCACAGAACGCTGTTTTATCCCTTTCCGCATTGAATGACAGCGCAGATCACTATCTGCCCCGCCTGCTTGAAAAGCAATCGCTGGTGAATAGCGCAGTCGCTGCAGTTGTCGAAACCAGGCACGAGTTTTTACCTGCCATTCGTTTCAATGATCAGGTAAATCTGGGTTCCGACAATTCGGCTGCGGGCAGTTATTTCCCCTATGGCATCGTACCATCCACTTCATCCGGCGTTCGGGCTGCCAATGATTACCAGGCTGCCTCAGGCAATCTGGCCATATTATATGGCGAGTATGATCTGGTTGATTTTGGCTATAAGAATGCCAGGATAGACTATGCAAAATCCGGTCAGGTTCTGTCGCAGTCTGATCTCCAGAGGGAAATGTATATTCTTCACGGGCGTATCTGCAGAGCTTTTTTTAACCTGATGATCAGCGAGGCCAGAATGAGGGTCGAAAAAGAAACGGTTAAACGTTATGATACCATCTTTAGCGTAATTAACGCCCTCACCACGAGTGGAATTAAACCCGGTTCCGATTCTTCCCTTGCAAAAGCGGAATTGTCGAAGAGCCGGATCAATTACAACCAGCTTACGGAGCTTTCCAGCAACTACCGTGAAGAAATTTCTTATCTGACCGGCGTATCACCGGCGATGATTTTACCTGACACGGTTTTGATGCAGACCGGCAGGAGAAAAAATATTCAACATACAACAGCCGATTCACTGGTCAATCCGCTGATCGATTATTATGCAAACGTCAGTAAACTCTATCTGTCCAACCAACGGCTCATTTCCAAAAGTTATCTGCCGAAAATATATCTGACGGCTGCGTCCTGGGCCCGGGGTTCCAGCATTGCTTACAATGACCAGTATCAATCCGTCAACAACGGCCTCGGTTACCAGCGTTTTAACTATATGGCGGGGCTGGCCTTTCAATATGATCTTTTTAACGGACTTCACAAAAAGGACCGGTTGAAGACTTTTGGCTTTGAGAAAGAGGCTGCAGATTTAGAACTAAAGCAACAGCAGATAAGCCTGGCATCCGCCGGACGTCAGGCTCAAAACAGTATTGATATTGCAGAAAGAAACCTGCTGGAATTGCCGATTCAATATCAGGCGGCTGTGGATACCTATAATCAGAAAATTGCCCAGTATAAAGCAGGTATTATTACACTGATTGATTTGACGAATGCGGCTTTTGTATTGGATCGCTCGCTCAACGATTATGCAGAAACCACCGGAAGATGGTATCTCGCCCAACTGGACAAAGCCATTGCAACCGGGCAGCTTGCCGCCTTCATAAAATCTATTCAATAATTCTTTTCAATTATCCGATATATGGTACGTTCCGCGTTACGAAGGCCCATCACTATTGTGGTCATTTTTCTGGCTATTCTTCTTTTTTCCGTAATGGCCATCCGAACGATCCCCATTGACATTTTTCCTAAACTGAATTCACCCACGATCTATGTGATCGAACAATACGGGGGTATGTCGGCCCAGCAAATGGAAGGTTTTTTTGCCACCCGCATGCAGGACCAGTTCCTCTATATCAACGGGATCAAAAATGTGGAGAGTAAAAATATTCAGGGCCTTTCTTTGATCAAACTGAGTTTTTATGAGTCTACCGACATGGCAGAAGCCTCAGCGCAGGTCGCCCTGCAGGTGAACCGGACCATGGCTTTTTTTCCACCGGGTGCCCTGCCCCCTCAGGTGATCCGTTTTGATGCCTCTTCTTTACCTGTCGGCGAACTGGTGTTCAGCAGCAAAACGCGTTCACTCAAGGAAATTTTTGACCTGGCACTTACGCGGGTACGTCCTTTATTCGCCACCGTTCCGGGAATGTCCTCTGCTCCTCCTTTCGGCTCCAATGCCAGAACGGTTGTGATCAACGTGACTCCGGAGAAACTTAAAGCCTATAATCTGTCGGCTGATGAAGTCGTGGATGCACTGGTAAAAAATAACTCCATTTCACCGGCAGGTAATCTGAGAGTGGATTCGACCATGTTTATCACAACGATCAATTCACTGGAATCAACGGTAGAAAAATTTGAGGATATACCGATTAAAAGCAATGGCAGCAGCAATGTTTTTATACGCGATATTGGGACGGTGTCCGACGGAGCAGACATCACAGTAGATTATGCGCTGGTTAACGGCAAACGTTCAGTCTATATTCCTGTTGTAAAAACAGCTGATGCTTCCACCTGGGATGTGGTGCAGACGCTTCGCAGCAAGTTACCGGAAATGAAAAGCCTGCTGCCCGATGATGTGAATATCAGTTATGAATTTGACCAGTCCGTATTCGTCATCAATTCAGCCAAAAGTCTGATGACAGAAGGCATACTGGGAGCTATCCTTACCGGACTGATGGTGCTTTTGTTTCTGCGCGACTGGCGGAGCAGCCTGGTGGTGATCATTACGATTCCGATTGCCGTAATGGGAGCCGTATTCTTTTTGAAAATGGCCGGTCAAACCATCAACATCATGACCCTGAGCGGTCTCGCGCTCGCCATAGGAATTCTCGTTGACCAGGCAACGGTGACCATTGAAAATATTCACCAGCACCTGGAGATGGGAAAGCCCAAGAAACAGGCAATTGAAGATGCCTGTAAAGAAATCTCATTTCCGCTGGTGCTGATCCTTCTTTGTATTCTCGCCGTATTTGCTCCGGCATTTATAATGACCGGCGTGCCGAAAGCCATGTTCCTGCCCTTGTCGCTTTCGATTGCCTTTGCCATGGTGATTTCTTTTGTAGCCGCTCAAACACTGGTTCCGGTAATTTCTGTATGGCTTCTGAAGACGGAAAAATTTCAGTACCATCAATCCGGCTTACATGCCCATGCGGGTCTCGCGCTGGATAATATTGAAATCAGTGAAGTGGATGCTCACGCAGATCAGGAGATACATCATAAAGAAGATAATGGGTTGTTTCAAAAAATGAAAACAGGCCTCGCTGGCCGCTTGCGAACCTGGATGCCCCGGAGAAAACTCATTGCAGGTATTTACCTGGTTGTGATACTGGGAGTAGCCGGATTTTGTTATGTGCATATTGGTAAGGACCTCCTGCCAAAAACAAATAACGGACAGTTGCAATTGAGACTACGGGAACCGCAGGGTACAAGACTTGAAGTTACGGAGCGACTCACCAAAGATATCCTGTCCATCATAGATACCATTGCGGATCATCATGTGGCCATTTCTTCAGCCTACGTTGGGATCGTGCCCAGCAGTTTCGGAACGAGTAATCTCTACGTGTTTAACAGCGGTACCCAGGAGGCTGTTATCCAGGTCAATCTGGACGAAGATTACAAAGTGAACACGGAGGAACTGAAAGAAACCATCCGTAAAAGACTACTGGCACTGTATCCGGAATTGCTGATTTCTTTTGAACCTATAGAGCTTACTGAAAAAATCATGGCCCAGGGAGCTTCTACTCCGATTGAAGTGAGGGTGGCCGGGAAAAATATGACGGACATAAAAAACTATGCAACCGTACTTTCTGAAAAGCTGAGGAAGGTTTATTTTTTAAGAGATGTGCAAATCGCCCAGCCACTGAGTATGCCAACCATTCAGATTCATATCGACAGGAGTAAACTCGCCCTGATGGGATTATCGCTGGACAACGTGGCAAAGAGCGTAACAGACGTTACCTCGTCCAGCCGTTTTACCAATAAAAATCTGTGGCTCGATACTAAGAGCGCCTATACCTATCAGACGCAGGTTCAGGTGCCGGAATACAATATGAATTCCATGGAGCAATTGCAATCGGTGCCTGTGGTAAAAGGACAAATGCGTCCTGTACTTTCCGATATTGCGGAAATTACAACCGACAGCCTGCCGGGCGAATATGACCGCAGCGGGCCGCGACGGTTTGTTACCGTGAGTGCAAATATTTATCACAAAGATCTTGGCTCAGCCACTGTGGCTGTACAAGGGGCGATTGAAGAGATGGGTAAACCTCCGACCGGTCTGGTGACAGAGGTCAGGGGCATGTCGTCCCTGCTGACCGAAACACTGCAATCCCTGCAGAATGGCCTGCTGGCGGCAATCGTCGTCATTCTCTTGTTGCTGGCTGCGAATTATCAATCGTTTGGGCTGGCGATCACCGTGCTGTCCACTGTGCCTGCCGTTATTCTCGGATCCATGCTGATGTTGCTGGCTACCGGGTCCACCCTCAATCTGCAATCTTATATGGGAATCATCATGTCGACGGGTGTATCCGTAGCCAATGCGATTCTGATTGTAACCAATGCGGAATCGTTAAGGCTGGAATATAAAGATCCTTTTAAAGCTGCGTATACGGCGGCCAGTATTCGTTTAAGACCGATTCTGATGACCAGTCTGGCCATGATTGCCGGTATGATACCGATGGCCAGTGGTCTGGGTGAAGCCGGCGATCAGTCCGCCCCGTTAGGCAGGGCGGTGATCGGGGGCCTTGCTGCTTCCACACTGGCTGCCCTGTTCATTGTTCCCCTTGTTTACGGATGGACACAACAGAAAACCACATTTAAAACAAGTTCATTACTCGCAGAAGATGAAAACAACTAAATACTTTTTTATGAAAAATATGATTTTTGTCATCGTGTCCCTGGCGATTCTGTTCAGCGCCTGCCAGTCAGCCAAACCCGAAGAACCCAAAAACAATAATGATAAAAAAGCAGTATTCAGCTGGGCGCCTGTTCAAATGACCGGATTGTCCAGTACGGTCAAATTGCCCGGGCAGCTGGCTGCTTACCAGGAAGTGAGCATTTTCCCTAAAGTAAACGGATATGTAAAAGAGGTTAAAGTGGATATTGGTTCCCATGTTAAAAAAGGTCAGTTGCTGATGACGCTGGAAGCGCCGGAGCTCGAACAGGCAACCATGCAGGCGAAGGAAAAATATGCAAGAACGAAAGCGGATCTGTCCATTGACCGGGAGCATTATAACCGACTGCTTGAAGCGTCTCAGACACCCGGGGCGATTTCTCCGCTGGATCTTTCGTTTGTAAAATCAAAAATGGAATCGGACAGTGCCGTGAGTAATGCCGCAAAATCAAACTGGCAGATGCAGCAGACTATGGAAGCCTATCTGGTGGTCACTGCGCCCTTTAGCGGTGTGATCACTGACCGGAATGTGCATCCCGGCGCGCTGGTGAGTGCCGAATCCAGGGATGCCAAACCGATGCTTGAGTTAAAGGAAATTGGCCATCTGAGACTGCAGGTGGATATTCCGGAAAACCTGGCCGGAACCATGAAAGTTGGCGACACCCTTTCATTTTATACCAGTTCATTACCCGGCAGGAAAATAACCGGACATATCAGCCGGAAATCGATGAATGTGAACGCCCAGTTTCGTTCGGAAAGAGTGGAAGCGGATATATATAATGCCGACGAGTCGCTGAATCCCGGGATGTATGCAGACATTCTGATTTATGCAAAGGGAAACGCCAGCGGTTTTTCCGTTCCGAGGTCAAGCCTGGTCACGTCTACCGAGAGGAAATATGTACTGGTCGGCCGTTCAGGCAGACTCGAAAAAGTGGATGTGACATCCGGAAATGAAAATGGCCAGTCCGTGGAAGTTTTTGGAAATCTTAACAAAACCGACAGCGTGATCGTGCATGCCAGCGATGAAATCAAGGCAGGGGCATACTAGAATGGGGTTTTGGCCATTGGGGCGACGCGTTCACAAACGCCCTCTTTTGTTTGAGTAGTTTCCCGATTAATGGATCAGAAAATAATTCTCTTCCGGGCGGCAGTTCTTTTTGAACAACATATTCCAGATGGATTCAAAAAAATGGAATAGTCCCGTGTTAGGTGTTTCGTAAAATGCAATCTCCTCTGCCATGACAATATTTTTATTTGATTCAAAAATAAAGTCATGACAAAGGAGTTACAAAGCCACTTAGGTAATGAACCTAATTCAAACGGTGAATAACCGGTTTCCGGCGGTGAAATTTATTTCACGTGCTTGTTCAATGCACCTGCCATTTCAAACATGGAAATCTGATCCTTGATGAAAATAGGCTTGAGAGCCGCGTCAGCATTGATCATGCGCTTGTTCTGTTTGTCCTGCAGATCATTTTTCTTGATGTAGACCCAGATTTTTTTTACAATTTCTGTTCTTGGCAGAGGTTTGCTGCCAACTACTTTTGCCAGTGCATCACTCACGGTAAGCGGAGCCATGAATGCTGCATTGGGTTTACGTGCCGATTTTTTCTTAGCCGCTTTTTTCGGAGCTGCTTTCTTAGCTGCTTTTTTTGGAGCTGCTTTCTTTACTGCTTTCTTAGCTGCTTTTTTCGGAGCTGCTTTCTTTACAGCTTTTTTTGCTGCTTTTTTGGGTGCTTTCTTAGCAACTTTTTTAGCTGCTTTTTTCGCTGTCTTTGCCATGATAAATGGGAATTTAATGGGTTACTAAATAGTTAGTAGATTCAAATTTAAGTAAAATCATCATTTCGGCTCATATCTTACTGGTAAATGCCACTTAAAATGTATCCCCAACATGCGAACAATAAAAATGAGGAGGATGGCCGTCACTGCTGCAACAGGCCGGGAAACCGACAAATGGATCATCAGGAAATAAATAGCGCCTCCTAAAATGGAAGCTGAAGCGTAGATTTCCTTCTGGAAAATGGAGGGCACTTTGTTCAGGAATACGTCGCGTAAAACGCCCCCAAAGCAACCCGTTATGGTTCCCAGTGCAACACATACACCCGGAGAAAGGGAATGTATAAGTCCCTTCTGAATGCCAATAAGTGTAAACAGGCCCAGTCCGAGGGCATCAAAAATATTCAGTAAGGACTGCATTTTCTTCAGTCTCCTTCCGAAAAACAGCGCTCCGGCCGCACCCGCCACGATAACCCAGCCAATGGAAGGAGCCTGCATCCATGCCACCGGAGTATTACCAATGAGCAAATCCCTTATGGTGCCCCCTCCGATAGCCGTTACAAAGGCAAGTATGAGCACGCCCAGCAGGTCCAGTTTCTTTTCCATGGCTGCAAAAGCTCCCGAAACAGCAAAACTGAAAGTACCCAGAATGTCAATGAAATCAATGAATGGAAGGGACATAGACAGTATTCATTCATTCCAAAAATAGATCAATCCGCCGGATTGTCGTCCGAGGTCAAAAAGCCCTTTTTATATACTTATTTTTGACGAACGCAATGAACCATATTCTCATCTGGGTGATTTCTTTTTTGTCTGTAGCCGGCGTGATCATTCGTCCATTTAAGATAGCTGAGGTGGTCTGGGCGCTTTCCGGAGCGGCTCTCCTCGTGCTCTGCAGGCTACTGAGTCCTTTGGAAGGACTGAACGGCATAGCTAAGGGAACCGATGTGTACCTTTTTCTTGCCGGTATGATGCTGCTGGCGGAAACGGCGAGGGAAGAAAAGTTATTTGACTGGCTGGCTGCTCATGCCACAAAGATGGCAAAGGGATCTCCGACAAGGCTTTTTCTGCTGATCTATATGGTGGGGATCATTGTGACCGCATTTTTATCCAATGATGCAACAGCCGTTGTGCTTACGCCGGCCGTTGCTGCTGCCATGCGGGCGGCAAAAGCTGAAAAGCCACTGCCCTATTTACTGATCTGCGCCTTCATTGCCAATGCGGCTTCTTTTATTTTTCCTATTTCCAATCCTGCCAATCTGGTCATTTACGGGAGCCATATGCCCTCCCTTTTACACTGGCTTTCGCAATATATACTGCCGTCTTTTTTTGCGGTTCTGGTCAGCTTCTGGATGCTTCGTTTCACTCAAAGAGATGCTTTGAAGCAGGTTATTGAAAAAGAAATTCCCATACCCGTTCTTACGCCCGGTGCACTTACGGCGATCATCGGCATCCTTTGTACGGCGGTTATTTTACTGATCTCCTCAGCGCTGGATGTATCACTCGGACTTCCCACTGCCCTTACCGGCTTGCTCACTTCCGCTATTGTTCTGATCCGTTCTAAAAAAAATCCATGGCTCGTGGTAAAAGGCGTTTCCTGGTCGGTGATACCTCTGGTTGCCGGACTCTTCATCATCGTGGAAGCGCTGGGCAAAACCGGGCTCATTCAGCTTATCAGTCAAATGCTGCAGGCGGGAATTTCACATTCGGTAAATGAAACAACCTGGGCCGGCGGTTTTATTGTAGCCATGGCTTCCAATCTGATGAATAATTTACCAGCGGGACTGATTGCAGGGCAGGTTGTTCAGTCCGGTCAGGTGCCGGAGATCGTTAAAAGCTCCATCCTGATAGGCGTGGATCTCGGACCGAATCTTTCCATTACCGGATCGCTGGCCACCATTCTCTGGCTGGTGGCTTTGAGGCGCGAGGGAATGCATGTGAGTGCCTGGACCTTTTTGAAAATCGGTGCGCTGGTGATGACGCTGGCTCTTTTATTTGCCATTGGCGCACTCTGGTTATAAATAATCCCCACTGCCTTGTGCGGTTATTTTGTATTTTGCCACCCGGATTCACAGTCTAAAAAAATCTACATGTCTATTTCGTTTTCAAAAATATCAGACAGTTTATCAAAAAGAATGGCCCTTCATTTTCTTATGGCCACAGTCTTCTTCTGTTGCTCTGCGCAGCTCCTTGCGCAAAATGAAAATCCGGATACCGCGGTATTCCGGAGAATCCGCGAAGCGGAATTAAGCAGCTCACAAATTCCCCGTATCGCCCATTACTTAACGGATGTATCCGGTTCCAGACTGACCAATTCGCCCGGTTTCACAAGAGCAGGCACATGGGCCATTGAAACGATGAAGTCATGGGGACTGCAAAATGCGGGCTTTGAGGCATGGGGCGAATACGGAAGAGGATGGGAACCTGAGTATTTCAATATTTCAATGAAAGTACCCTATAGTGCCTATGTGATCGGATATCCCCTCCCCTGGAGCAGCAATACGAATGGAGAAATACAGGCTCCTGTTTTTGTGATGCCTTATTACAGTATCGGGGACTCCGCTTATATAGCCAGTCACCAGGCGGATTTCAAAGGCAAAATCGTTTTACTGACGGTTGCCAATCTGAAACACGGAGAGGATTTCAAACCTTTTTCGACGCGCTATACAGATAGTGAATTGTTAAAAATGCCGGATACTGAAATGCTTACCAGAAGCCAGCTGGCTTTTTATCTCACTTATTTTGCAAAAGCTGAAAAGGGAAAACTGGCGATTAAATCTTACGGAGCGCTGGCTATTGTAACTGCCGGCAGAGGCGGACGGGATGGCACGGTAACCGTTCAGAATTTCTCCGCATTCAAAACCGGCAGCGCGGAACTGTTACCCTAAGCAATTATTTCTTTCGAGGACGGACAAAAAATTGTGCGGCTGGAAGCCTCCGGACATCCCGTACAATTGTCTTTGAACATCAGGGGAAAGTTTTATGATTCCGACACCAAAGGGTATAATGTGGTGGGTGAAATACCGGGAACAGATCCGAAATTAAAAACGCAGTTAGTGATGCTCGGTGGTCACCTGGATTCCTGGAATGCAGCCACCGGTGCGACTGACAATGCAGCGGGATGCATCGTGATGATGGAAGTGGTCAGACTGCTCGATTCCCTGCACCTGAAACCCAAAAGAACCATACGCATTGCCTTATGGAGTGGAGAAGAACAGGGTCTGTATGGTTCCTATCATTACGTGAAGAATCATTTTGGAGATGGGGAAACGGGTATTTTTAAACCGGAGCAGTCGAAGATATCCGCCTATTTTAATCTGGACAACGGCACAGGTAAAATCAGGGGCATTTTTGCGCAGGGAGATACCGCAGTAAAACCCGTTTTCGAACAATGGCTGGCGCCTTTCCGGGATCTGGGAGCCGGCACGGTCACGCTGAGCAATACCGGTTCAACCGATCATATTTCTTTTGACTGGGCAGGTATACCGGCTTTCCAGTTTATTCAGGATCCGCTGGACTATGAAACCAAAACCCATCATACCAATGTGGATACGTACGACTATCTGCAGATGGACGATCTGAAACAGGCCGCCATTATTGTAGCTTCTTTTGTTTACCAGGCAAGCATTCGTCCCGATCTCTTACCCCGAAAGAAAGGGATAAAAGAAAAATTCGTATTTGACGGATTCTGATCAACGGCTGCGCGCAGGTTTCAGAATACTTTCCGGTAAACAACAAAACCGGAATCGTCCGCCACTTTATCGTAAAGTTTTCTTGCGGTGGCATTCGTATGATGGGTAAGCCAGTATACTCTGGGTGAACCGGCTGTTTTTGCCATTTCGTAAACCCGCTCAATCAGTTTTCTGCCGATTCCCATTCCGCGTTGTTCCTCATTTGTAAACAGATCCTGTAAATAGCAGGTTAAACCTATGGAAGTGGTACTGCGATGAAAAAGATAATGCGTGAGTCCGACCAGCTTGCCATTCCATTCGGCCACGAGTGCATGAACAGGTTCGGCCTTATCGAAAAAACGGTTCCAGGTGAAGCGTGTAATTGCCGGATCCAAAGCCGTGTTGCCCAATCTTCCGTAAAAGGCGTTATAGCCATCCCATAAGGGTAGCCACTGGTCATAATCTTTTTTTTCAACGGCCCGTACGATGACCTGATCAGACATGGTATATACTTTAATATAATCTGGCGAATATCCTTTCAGCCCGTAATTTACAATATGAAATTGCTTAAGCCAACACTGCTCTTGATGACGATGCTATTATTTACAGCTGTCCGGAGTCAGGATTTCCTGCGAGCCTCCGGAAAAAAAATTGTCAATGCCAAAGGAGAAGATATTTTACTGCGCGGCATCGGGCTGGGTGGCTGGATGATACAGGAAGGATATATGCTGCATGTGAACAATGACGGACAACAGCATAAAATAAGGCAGCGAATAGAATCCCTTGTAGGTAAAGAAAAAACAGCTTCGTTTTATACCGCCTGGCTGCGCAATCAAACCACGAAATCCGATATCGATTCCCTTCATGCCTGGGGATTTAATTCCGTGCGTCTGCCTATGCACTATAATCTCTATACGTTGCCGGTTGAAGAAGAACCGGTGCTGGGAGAAAACACCTGGCTGCCTCTTGGATTTGAACTGACGGACAGTCTCATTGCCTGGTGCAAAGCCAATCAGATGCGCGTGATACTGGATCTGCATGCGGCACCCGGAGGTCAGGGCAATGATCTGAACATATCGGACGGTGATGCCTCGAGGCCTTCTCTGTGGCAGTCTGAAGCGAACAAAAAAAAGACGATCGCGTTGTGGCAGCAGCTGGCTTTAAGATATGCGAACGAACCTGCGGTAGCCGGTTATGATATTCTCAATGAACCCAACTGGGGATTTGAAGATTCTGTACATGACAGAAATGGTTTGCGCGAAGGAAAAAATATCCCGCTGAAACAGCTGATGAAAGATATTACGGTTTCCATTCGTACTGTGGATAAAAATCATCTGATCATCATTGAAGGAAATGGATGGGGAAATAATTATCAGGGCATACTGCCGCTTTGGGACGATAATATGGTATTGAGTTTCCACAAATACTGGAATGATAACGACAAGAAATCCATTCAGCATATGCTGGATATACGTGATCAATACCAGGTTCCGATATGGCTTGGAGAAACCGGTGAGAATTCGAACACCTGGTTCACGGATGCCATCCGCCTGTTTGAAAAGAACAATATCGGATGGTCGTGGTGGCCACTCAAAAAACTCGGAAACAACAATCCCCTGCAAACTCTTTCCAATCCCGGTTACGACAGCCTGGTTAATTATTGGAACGGGAAAACAACAAAAGTTCCTGAAAATAAAAATGCCTATGAAGCGCTGATGAAACTGGCAAAGGATTCGAAAAACGAAAACAATATCGTTCACCGCGATGTGATCGATGCCATGATACGTCAGCCATTCAGCGATGCCACTGTACCCTTTCATTCTTTTATACTGAGCCCCCGGCCCGCATACTCTTCAGCACTTTACGATCTGGTTGTTGACGCGGTGGATTATGATCTGGGTGTGAATGGTAAAGCTTACTATGATCTGGATACCGCCAACTACCGCATCTCTGCCGGTAAGGAAAGTATAGGTAACCGCGGAAAGGTATACCGCAATGATGGCGTTGATATATATGAAGATTCTTTCCGGAGGGGTAAATATGTGGTCGGAAGTATGGAAAACGGGGAATGGCTCCAGTATACGATAGATGTATTAAAAGCCGGTCGCTATGATCTGCAACTGGGAATTTATCCTGCTGCGCATGAAACTATGGTGGCAGTGACTGAAGGATCAGACACACTGGCTGCCGCAATAAAAATTCAGGCCGCAGGTCTTAATAAAAAACTTCAGTACGTGAAAGTCGGCCGGGTATCTTTTTCTGCGGGCATTCATAAGCTAAGGCTGTACACAGTGAAAGGCGGATTTCAGTTTTCGGAAATTGTTTTCATGTCCGGTGAACCCGGATAATTATTGCGTCAGTGGGGTTCCATTCCGGATTTCTTCACTGGCATGTAAAACGATACTGTCGCCCGCATGGATATCGCCAAAAACCTCGACCTGATCTTTTTCGTTTCTTCCTTTTTTTACCGGAACCCAGGAAGCATTGCCCTGATTGGCGCGGATAATAAATACACCCTCCGCAGCACTCACTAAGGCGGTCTCCGGAATCAGGAACGTACTATCCTGGCCGGGCAGATCGATGGTCATTTCGGCAACCATACCCGGCAAGAGTTTATGATTGGTATTGATCACGTCCATTTCGATACGCTGAGAGCGAAGTTTATAGTCGAGCGCGCCGGCCATACGCTGTATGCTGGCGGTAAACACTTCGTCGGGCAATGAGTTCACGGTAAAATGAATCTGATTTTTATTTCTGAGGTAGGCCGTGTAGGCTTCCGGGATGGACACCACCAGACGTAATTTTTTCTGTTCCTGTAAGCTGAACAGGGGCAGTTCTGAGCCTTTTCCTGAAGGGCCCACATAAGCTTCCTCACTCACATTTCTGGCCGTTATAACGCCTTCGAATGGCGCCCGGATCTCCAGATAATTTCTGTTGTCCGTTATTTCGCGGTAAGCGGCTTTGGCAGCATCCAGTGTAGCGAGATCGGACTGCGATTTTGCCAGCGCGAGATCCAGTTCGTTGGGAGAAATGGTGCCGGGTGTTTTACTGGTTTCGAGCAAACGGTTGTAGGTGGCTTTACTTCCAATATAAACCGCTTCCAGTGATTTCAGTCTGGCCTCAGCGCCGGACAACTGCGAATTAATTTCAGGCGCTTCCATCGTAGCGAGTAACTGGCCTGCTTTCACTTCAGATCCCACATCCACCTGAAGTTTTTTTACAAAACTATTTACTTTGGCATACAGATCCACCTGCTGAAAACCGATCAGCTCTCCGGGCATATGCAGGGTGGAGGACATTTTTTCTTTATGAAGAAGGAAAACAGGCAGGGTTGTTTTGGCCGGTTCAGATTCGGTTTTTTTAGCTTCGGAGGAGAAGCAGCCGCTCAGCAGCAGAGCAAAAACAGCAGCTGTCAACAGGCAGGCAGTTGGCGGTTGGCGGTTGGCAGTTATGCGTATCATAGATATATTTCGCATGGTTAACGTTTTGAATCAGTTACAGAATGTACATAGAACAGGCTTTCGCTGTCTTCCGGATCAAGGGAAACTGACTGAGTGGAAGTTTCACCCTGCACCCAGGCAAATACAAGTGGCAGAATGATCAGTACCGCAAAGGTAGAGCCAATAAGTCCACCAATCACCGCGCGGCCCAGTGGCGATACCTGATCGCCTCCCTCTCCATGTCCGATGGCCATGGGCAGCATGCCCGCAATCATCGCGAGACTGGTCATTACAATCGGCCGCAGGCGAAGGGCAGCCGCTTCTTTTGCAGAGAGGATCGCGTCTCCATTATATTTACGGATAGACTCGGCATTGGAGATCAGCAATACCGCATTCGCAATAGAAACACCCACCGACATAATGATTCCCATATAGGATTGAAGATTCAGCGTGGACCCTGTCAGTAACAAAAGAGTCAGTGATCCAAGTACCACGGAGGGTACGGTGACCAGAATGACCAGCGGTACTTTGAACGACTGAAAATTGGCCGACAGCATTAAAAAGATCACGACGATGGCCACCAGCAATCCCGTCTGCAAACTGCTCAAAGTGTCATTCAGCACTTTGCCCATGCCGATCTGTTCTACAAACAGTCCCCGCGGCAATTTGCCCAATGAATCGATCATCGTCTTCACATCGTTGGTGGCAGATCCCAGATCTTTTTTGTTCAGGTTAGCCGTTACCGACAAATAAGGCATGGCGCCGAGATCATCATTTTCACCATAGGTCGTATCTTCCGTAATAGTAGCCACATCTCCCAGTACGGGCCTGGAGGTATTCCTAAGCAGCGGAATTTCTTCCATATTGGCCTTGCTGGTCATTTCGTTCAGCGGCACCTGTACCTGTACATTATAAGGCAGCCCGAGTTTTTCATCCAGCCAAACATTTTTTTCTGTATATCGTGAAGACGATGTTGCCGGAATAAGCGAACGGGAAATATCATTCATATCAATGCCCAGCTGCGCGGCTTTAATACGATCGATATTGATGTTGAGTGCCGGATATTTTGTGGACTGGGCAATCTGCACATCCCTCATATAACTGAATGCCCTTAACCCTGCCACGACTTTATTGGCGTAGGCTTCATTCAGTTTTTTATTCTTTCCCGCAATCCTTACTTCAACAGGTGTAGGTGATCCCTGGCTGAGTACTTTATCTGTCAGATCAATCGGCTCGAAGGAAAGTTTTACATCCGGCAGGATCCGGTGAACCCGCTCACGAAATTTATCCTTGAAGGCGTCCATATCCGTATGGTAGTCTTTCAATGCAACCTGGAAAACGGCTTCCTGCGGACCAGCCATAAAAAGATAAATGGGACTTACTGAAAATAGCGAAGGATGCTGACCCACATACACCGAAGTGATTTCAATATGCTCTTTGCCAACCATTTTATTGAGGTCGTTTAGTATGGCAATTACATCTTCTTCCGTCCTTTCGATACGCGTGCCATCCGGTGCGCGCATACGAAGCTGAAACTGACCGGCATTGGTTTTGGGTAATACATCCCTTCCTATGGAATGCAACAACAGAACGGCCGTGCCGGTTATGATTACGAGATAACCCAACACCACCGGCTTACGATAAGGCATTATCCTGTTAATGAAACGAAGGAAACGGTTTCGGAATCTTTCAAATCCGCTGATCCTCCCGTCATTGTTAAAATCTGCGCGTTCCACCAATTCTTTTTTCTGGTTCAGTGTTTCTTTTTCTGATCCGGCAGTTAATCCTGTGGAAGCAAACACCGATTCGTCATTGGGTTTTGCCTTTGAATGACCTGCTTTTGCAGAACTATGTGGTTTCATCAGCCAGTTGGCCATAACCGGAACAAAAGTTTGCGAGAGCAGGAAAGAAATGATCATCGAGAATCCGATAGCCAGTGCGAGCGGCAGGAATAACGCACCAGGTATGCCGTCCATGGTAAACGCAGGGGCAAACACAGCCAGTATACAAAAGAGAATCAGCAATTTCGGAAACGCAATTTCCTTACAGGCATCCCAGATGGCCAGCGCTTTGGGTTTGCCCATCGCAAAATGCTGATGAATATTTTCAATCGTCACGGTACTTTCATCTACCAGAATACCTATAGCCAGTGCAAGACCACTGAGTGTCATGATATTGATCGTTTGCCCGCATAATTTCAGAAACAGTACACCGGATATAACAGATATGGGAATCGTAAGTATAACAATGAGCGCGCCCCGTCGATCTCCGAGAAAAAGTAATACCATGAGTCCGGTTAAAAGTGCCCCGATCACTCCTTCACTCACGAGACTTTCCACCGCGTTGATCACATAAACCGACTGATCAAATTCATAAGAAAGCTTCACGTCTTCAGGCAATGTGCTCTGAATTTTCGGAAGCGCGGCCTTGAGGTTTTTGACAACCTCCCAGGTGGATGCATCGGCCGATTTGGCGATGCTGATATAAACGGAACGTTTCCCGTTGATCAGGGCGTATCCCGCAGTAATGTCTGCCCCATCTTTCACCGTAGCAACATCGCGCAGGTAAAGGTTTTGAACCCCACCTTTAAACAAGGGGATATTTTCGAAATCCTTAACCGCCTTAATCGTGTTATTGGTCGGTGTGATATACTGTTTATTGCCTATCCGGACATTGCCGGAAGGAGCCGTCTGATTATTTAACCGGATCGCTTCCACTACCTGATCCGGCGTGAGATTATGACTGCGAAGGGCTTCGGGATCCACATTGATTTCTATGGTGCGTATGTTCCCACCAAACGGAGAAGGTGCCAGCAAACCGGGGATGGAAGTAAACGAAGCACGTACATATACATTAGCCAGATCTTCCAGTTCATTGTTGGTTCGGGTCGGACTGCTCAATACCAATTGTCCGACGGGCAGTGAAGAAGCATCAAAGCGAATGACAAAAGGGGGATTTGTTCCCGGCGGAAAGATCGCCTGTGCGCGGTTGGAAAGTGCGCTGAGTTCTGCAGCGGCCTGGGCCATATTGCTTCCTTCATAATAAGTCAGCTTCATCAGCGTGAGTCCCTGAATATTTTTTGTTTCGATACTCTTGATTCCGTTTGCGTATAACAGGATATTGACGTATTGCTTCGCGAAATAAGATTCCATCTGGGTAGGTGTATATCCACCGAATGGATGAGCCAGGTAAATGACCGGGAGATTCATCTTGGGAAGAATATCCACTTTGATGCTGGTCACGGCGCCAATTCCGAAAAATAACAGTCCTGCTACCAATACGAGTATGGAAATGGGTTTACGAAGTGCGGCTTTAATCAGATTCATTGTATCGGTTGACGCTTTAGGCTTTAGGCTTAGAATTAATAAATTGCTTTCAAAAACAAATCGAAATTTCCAGTGGAAGCGGCTTTCAGCAAGAGTGACTGCCACACGTTACTGTAGGCGATGTCCCGGTTTGTTTCCGCACGGTTTAACGTGTAGAGCGTCTGGGTAACATCAATAATATCCGTGAGTCCGTTTTTGTATAAAACAGATTTTTGCAGGAAGGCGTCAGATGCCGCTTTTACCTGAATCGGTGCTTCATTGTAATTCGCAATGGCATTCACCATTTTCCTGTCGGCGAGCAATTGCTGTGTTTTCAATTGCAGGCTCACGAGGTCATACTCATCTTTCAATGCTTTCGACACATAAGACTGTGCATTCACCTGCTGTTTGACTCTGGTCAGGGAAGTGATATTCCAGGTCAGTCCCACGCCAACAACATAGTTGATGCGGTCGGGACTGATCCCCGTCCAATAATTTTTGTCGTAACCGGAGGGATTGACAATATAATCTGAAGAAAATCCTGATCCTCTCGTCTGAAAAACACCGAAGAATGAGAAGGTCGGATATTTGAGGGTGTTTATGTATTTTATTTCCGCATCGCTTACGCCGATACGGCTGCTGTAGAATTTCAATAACGGATGGACCTTTACGACAGTATCTGTAAAAGAAGAAGGCATCTTTGTAATAAATACGGTGTCGAGAAAATAATCCCCCTGGGGAACACCCATTAGTTCCGACAGTTGACTGGCCCTCTCCTGTTCCGCGTCGCGGGCATTGATCAGTGCTGTTTTAGCATTGGAAACTTCGGCATTGGCGAGGGAAGAATCCACGCCGGCAATCAGTCCGTTCCTGGCACGCAGGGTAACCACGTTTTTCAGGGTATCTGCCCGTTCCAGGTTATATTCTTCTGAACGGGTAAGACGCTGGGCAGCCAGAAGATTGAGGTAGGCTGAAGCTACTCTTACCTGTTGCTGAAATAATTCCTGTTCGCGATCGTAAGAATCCCGCGTTATATAAGATTGTGCCGCTTTCACTCTTTGCCGGGCTCTTCCAAACGCAAAAAAATCCCAGTTCACATTAGCCAGATAGAGGGCGCCGAAGGCGGCCTGCCAGTTCTGGGAATTCGCCGGAATACCCGAAGAGGCAACGGCATACCCATAACTGTAGAGCGGACCATTTTGTCCGTTTACCGTACCGTAATCCTGCTGACCCGACAGAATGATATTGGGAAGAGCCTCCCTTTTTGCTTCTTCCGCTGAGGCTGCTGACGCTTTGATGTAGTTGGACTTAGCCCGGATAGAAGGATAATTATTCGCTGCAGTTTCCAAAGCTTCTTTCAACGTAAGCGGTTGCTGGGTGAAGCCCGGATATACATGAACAAGAAAAAGAAGAAAAACGCTGAGATATCTTATTCTCATGTAAAGAGTCTTTAATTCCGGATACAAAGGGAAAAAAAGATCTTGAAGTAAATTTGAAGAAGGATATTTAGCTGACCAGCCCCTGTCACGCAGGCTGGGATGCCGTTTGTGCGAGCGGGTTAACCATTGGTTCCGTTCTGGATTCCCGGTTACCTGATGAAGAAACGGGTGTCAGCGCAGAGAACTGAATTTCTATGATATGTTTAGCATCGACGAATATGTATTCAATGGCAAATTGATGAATATCACATATCTGTTTTACGATAGCCAGGCCAATGCCGATGGACTTACTGCTTTGATTGCTCTTTTTAAAGCGCTGGAATAACTCATTGGTCGGAACAGAGGGTTTATCTCCGGTGTTTTTTATAACCAGCTTATTGGAACCCAGGTATACATCGATGGCCCCCTCGGCGTTGTTGTGGCGGATGGCGTTGCCTACGAGGTTATTCATCAGTATCTGACCCAGTACCGGATTTAATTCAACATATATTCCCTGTGCGATATCCTTGGTCAGGTTAATGGATTTCAATTCGATAAGTTCTTTGTAAGAGTCGAGCGATTCATTGATCAGTTTGCAAAGTCCCAGAGGTTCTCTGGTTGCATACTCATGATTTTCAAGCCGGGTTAACAAGATCAGTGAGCTGTTTATTCGCGAAAGTTTATCCAGGGAATTCTGCAAATCGTTAATGAGCAAAGCCTGTTCGCCGGTGATAGCGGATTCGGCCAGCAGCTCGAGTTTCATGCCCATAACGGCGACCGGTGTTTGCAACTCATGTGAGGCATTTTCAGTAAACTCCTTTAACGCGATGTATTCATCCACTGCCCTGTCCGTCATGGCTTTCACGAAGCGATTCAATTCAATGAATTCTTTCGTATTGGTAACAGGCAACTGAATTTTTTCTTTCTGCTTC
The DNA here is from genome assembly GCA_965214575.1 of Puia sp. GTDB lineage: Bacteria > Bacteroidota > Bacteroidia > Chitinophagales > Chitinophagaceae > Puia. The sequence continues at coordinate 211,401 of CBDCCE010000020.1, read as the reverse complement.
AGATTAAAAAGCTCGATGGCCCGGATGGTTTTTTTGAAAGGGGACAAAATGATTCTTGAAACCAGTCTCGCTGAAACGGCAATCAGAAAAAGTATGAGCAGCCATTTCCATAGTATCGAAATTTTTAATCCGGATAAAACCTGATCTGCCTTGCTGGTATAGCCATAAGAAGCAATCCGGTAATTTTTTCCGTTTAAATGGTAGTAAGAATTGACCGTTAGTATATATTCTGTTTTTTGGCTGACCGGATCAATCGATTTCAATTCGGTCAGTTCAAAAGGCTTAGCAGGTAAGGGTCCGTCTATTTCAACGATTTTCACTTTTCTTCCCTGCACTACGGAGTCAAAAGGCTGGCCCGTTCTGACTAATTCAGCAGCCAGACGGTTGATTGTTTTCAGACGCTCCTTTGCGGCATTGTCAATCTTGTCCTGAATGCTATAAAATGTAATGGCGGTACCCACCACCGTGCAGGTGAGGGCAATACTGAGATACCATAAAGTAAATTTATTGATCAGTTTCATGATGCCGACGTATCAAACTTATACCCGATGCCATAGACCGTGCCGATATAATCTGTTCCCTGAGCCGATCCTATCTTCTTACGCAGGTTCTTAACATGCTGGTAAACAAAATCAAAGTTAGCCAGATCGTCTGTATAATCACCCCACAGATGGGCCGCAATAGACTGCCGGGACAAAACCCTGTCTTTGTTCACAATAAAATACAATAAAAGATCGAATTCCTTTCGGGTAACTTCCAGTAGTTTTCCGTTTACGCTGACTCCCAGCGTGTTGGTATTGAGGCTGATTTCATTGAACTGAACAATATTACTTCCATTCAGATTCTTGCGCCTGTAAATGGCTCTTATCCGCGCATGGAGTTCCGGCAGGTGAAAGGGTTTGGTGATATAGTCGTCAGCGCCGTCCTCGAGACCAACAACTTTATCTTCCAGTCCGTTTTTAGCAGAAATAATTAGAATATTACTCTGTGCCTGTTCACTTTTAATCAGTCTGAGCAGTTTTAAACCGTCGCCGTCGGGCAGCATAATGTCGAGCAGAATGCAGTCGTACTGAAACCGATACATTTTCTCTTCTGCTTCCGCGCAACTGAATGCCAGTTCACATATATAATTCTCTCTTACAAGAAAATCCCTCACGCTATGGGCAAGCGATTCGTTGTCTTCTATAATCAAAACCTTCATACAACCTAAAAGTAAACAATGATTTTGAAGGAAAATTGAAGACGCGTACTGTCTCTCACAGTCGCTCAGGGTTTAACAAATTTTTGCCTGAGGTCGTCTGCCAATCTGATTGAAAAAACGGACGCACAGGAGTCATTCAAATGACCTGCATCGAGAAAACTGGCAGGGCCATGTCTGAGGAAAAGGGGCGACTGACTATAATCCAGAAATAGAACGCCTTCCTTTTCGCAGAGCGAACGGGCCATGCGTACTGATTCGGGCTCTGACGAAAACCGGTAATAAATTGGAGAAACCACAACGGTCAATTGGGTATGGTGCATGCGGGTTATCTGGAGGATACGCCGGAAACAGGCGACCAGACTGCTGTCAATCGGTTCCGGACCGGGCAAAGCCAAAGGCGAATCGGGAATGATTTCTTTGTGAATAGTCAGTGGAACATATCCATTTTTTTCGCCGGCATCTCTTTCATCCGATAAGTGATTAAAAACAATTTTTAGTGGCTGGGAATTAAAGCAGTAAAGTAAGGAATGGCATTTGACCCGTTCGAACGTACTGCGCCGGTTAAGAATATCCCTGATTTCGGGGTGTCTGTGATAATAAGGTAGCAGAACGGAAAGTTCATCAAGACCTGTTTCCGTTTTTTCAAACGCGGTTGGATTCAGATCAAGGATAACAAGTGCCGGGCTGTATCTCTGATAAATCATCCGGAGCATAGCCTCATCATACGGCAGTCGCTGTTTGTCCTTACCCGCATTATAACAGCTTTTCGCAAGCATGGCGGAAATAACCGGCGAAACATAATGATGGGCTGCTCTGGAAGATCCCAGTATCAAAACCTGCGCACGGCAGGAATCCACTGCAAAGTTTGTTCTGCCCTGTTCTCCATGCTGTATACGCAGATAGCCGTACTGAAGAATATTGCCGATCACAAGATCCAGGATCATACAGCATACAGCTATAAAGATCAATTTAGTCAGGAATAGGTTTATTTTCATAACCTGAATTAAAATTGGAAGTATATAAACTGGCTTCCGTCGAATACACCAAAAAGAACAATTACAATGACCAAACCAATACAGTACGCCAAACGCACGGATAGTTTGTTACTGTATAAATATTTTCTGCCGTGATTGTATTCCTGCATCCAGTCAGCAAACAGGACAGTCGCTATCCCGGCCACTGAATAAACGAGCAGCGCTCTTTCATCAAATTCCCCACCGATAGATTGAACAGTAGACGGACTGAATATTCTTTTAATTATTGTCCAGGCCTGCAGGACACCCGCCGAGCGAAAAAATATCCAGCTTAATGTTACGGCAATAAAAGTGAAAATAATCCCTATCGCCTTTGGAAGAAACAGGCCAGGTAAAATTTTCCTCCTGATATGACCAGTGAAAATATACATGGCGTGCAGAAGTCCCCAGGCAAGAAATGTCCAGTTCGCACCATGCCACAAACCGCTCAGAATAAAAACAACGAGAATATTAAAGACATATTTCACAGTCGCCACCCTGCTCCCACCCAATGGGAAATAAACATAATCGCGAAACCAGGAAGAAAGCGTGATATTCCAACGCGACCAAAACTCACGCAAACCGGCTGCCAGATAGGGTCTTCTGAAATTCGCCGTCAACTGAAAACCTAAAGCCTTTGCTGAACCGAGTGCAATGAGGGAATATCCTGCAAAATCGCAATAAATCTGAAAGGAATAAAAAAGGCAGGCCGTTACCAGGGCCAGTCTCCCATGATTTTCCGGGTTTCGATAAACATAATCCACATAAATTCCAAGACGGTCAGCGACGACCACTTTCATAAAAAATCCCCAAAGCATCCACTTCAGGCCTACCTGTATTCCTTCAAAATTGATTTTACGCAGCCCGTTTAATTGCGGGAGCAGATGTTGTGGTCGTTCAATCGGGCCGGCAACAAGCTGGGGATAAAAAAGTACATACAGCGCATAAATACCCAAATGCTTTTCAGCTTTCTGTTTTCCCCTGTACACTTCTATTGTATAGGACATGGCCTGGAAAGTATGAAAAGAAAGACCGATCGGAAGGGCCCAGCGCCAAAAGGAAAAACGAGTAAGGTAGGCCGATTCAGGCCCTGCCAGTCTGTTCATATTGTCCACAAAAAAATCGTGATATTTAAAAACAAACAGAATGGTCAGGTTGGCAAGAATACTTAACAGCAGATAAATCTTGCGGGTGCGTCCAAGGTTTTTTTCAATCAGTCTGCCTGCGAAATAGTCAATCAGTATGATCGCAAAAAGAATCAGCAGATAGGAAGGAATGAGGAAAGCATAAAAAAAACAACTCGACAGCAAAAGCAGAAACCATCTCGTTTTGGGAGGAAAGAGATAGTAAGCCGTGGTGACTACAACAAAAAAAATCAAAAAAGCAAACGAATTGAAGAGCATATCAGGTATATCCGTTTAGTTCGACGGCAACTTACTATTCAACGTGTGTATGAAAGCAATGATATCTTGCGTCTCCCTGTCGGTAAGATTCAGCTTATCCGGCGGCAGCGTTTGATTCTCTAATCCGATACCCATTCCGGCACCGCCTCCTTTATTGTAAAAGTCGAGCACCTGCTCCAGTGTCGAAAAAGCTCCGTTATGCATATAAGGTGCTGTCAGCGCCGCGTTCCTCAACGTGGGAATCTTGAATGCATATTTCATGGATTTCACTTTTACAATACCATATCTTCCCGGATCCGGATCAATTTCATTTGAGCCCTGAGCTTTGGGTACTCCGATCACTTCGGATTCCATTATCGTAAATCTGGGTGGCAATGCCCCGTTAAAAAGAGGGAGATAGTGGCAGGTTGCGCATTTGGCTTTTCCCATAAATAAATTGAAGCCCGCGATTTCCGGATTGTCCATCGCTCCTGTATTACCCCGCATATACTCATCGAACCGGCTGTTCAGCATGACCAGACTCCGGATATAGGATCCGATGGCATTCATGATTTCAAAGGTATCTATCCGGCTTTTATCTTCAAACGGGAAGGCAGACAGAAACATCTGCCTGTATTTTGCATTCTTCCAGAGTTTTTTTACGGCCATTGTCATCGATCCGTGCATTTCATTGTTACTTTGAACTACACTGTGTGACTGATCCTCCAGCGTGGTCACGCGCAGATCATAAAAAAGAGCAGGTTGAAGAGCAGCGTTGATTAAAGTAGGGGTATTTCTGTCCAACAGATCTGTTTTGTCAAGCACCGTATTTTTTATGAGGCCGTCAGTAAATGCTCTGGCGGGTTGATGACACGACTGGCAGCTTCTCTTACCCGTTCCGGAAAGTACCGGATCGGAAAATAGCTTTTGACCCAGTAACACTTTTTCATTAGTGATGAAAGACGAATGGTCCGGCGCAAATGCGTTTACGTTAAATGTATTGCTGTCAAACAGTGTTTTAGCGTCCTGATTGAGTAAACGGTTATAGTGCAGACTTCGGATATGCAAGTTGTTCTGCAGTTCTACGATTTCCCGGGTAACCGGATTGCAGTAGCCTGTAATAAATGCCATCCTGTTAAAATCGTTGAATCCGGGGTATCGTTTACAATAGCTGATTGCAGAATCTATCAGTCGTTGTACCAGCACCGCTTCTCCCCTTGTATTGTAGGCGGAAAAAACGGTCAGCATACTTTCCAAAGCTGCCCGGGATTCGGGAATGCTTTTCAGGCTGAGCGGATTATCAAAACCGGTTATTCCGAGTGTAATGATCCGGAAAACTTCCAGCCTGGCGGCTTCGAAAATCTGCCAGTCATACAACGAGGTTTTGCTGAAATAGGATTCATATTGGGCGATATTGGATTGCAATAAATCGAGCTGGCGAATCAATTCTTTTTTTCTCGTCGTATCATATGCGGGAAATAAAATACCCTCGATCACCTGTAGTCCGGCGGGTTGAATCACTTTCATATCAGGCATTTCCACGTCTTCAACCGGCGGCCCATTGACAAATACGGAAGTTATCGGGGCGAAATATTCGGCTGCCCATTCAAATGATTTATATGCCATTCTTGTCCGGAGAAACAGTTCCTGAAGTTTTTCCTGAGACCTGCCTCCGGATTTCACCGCATCCTGTAAGATGGTGCATTGTGCAGAAAACTGTTTGTTCCGTGCAACAAGAGTGTCGGCGATTTCATTCCTGCCCGGAATCTCCGCCTTTTGTTTGCAGGATCCAATACCTGAAAGAATAGAAAAGCATATCAGTACCGGAAAGAATAAGCGAATGACTATGGACCGTTTTACGGACACGGACTGAATTACCGGATGAGAACGGGTAGAGATCAGAGTAGGCGGGAATTCAGGAAATGTATTCTTTATCATACAATTATCCATCAAATATACCCTTTAGCGATTGCAACGCAACCGTTGGGGACTTAAAGCCGTTCCCACTCTGATAACCTTTTAATAAATTGAAAATTTTATGAAAAAAAGAGTTGTTCAGTTGGGATTGATGCTGACACTGTTTTCTTTAGCAATCCTTCTCTCATGCGGAAAAAGTTATAACAGCAGTACGTCCACCGGTGGCGGCTATGTCGCACCTTCGCCCAATGCGGTCAGTATCGTTAACATGTCCTTTTCTGCATCCTCGTTGACTGTAACAGCCGGAACAACGGTTACCTGGACAAATCAGGACGCCATTACCCATACGGTTACTGCAGATGACAACAGCTTTGACAGTGGTAACATTGCCAGCAAAGGCACTTATTCAAAAGTTTTTAGCAAAGCAGGCACGTATACTTACCATTGCAAAATACATCCGGGCATGCTTGGAACGATAGTGGTTAAGTAACACTAGTTGTCATCCTATTCTACCGATTCGGATATAGCAGCGAGAATATTCCCCAGCCCCTTTTTAAGCTTGGCGGTTTTATCCCAACTATATCCTATTCGCATATATCTTCCGTCCTCTTCGAACCAGTGACCCCGGCCCACGTAGGTGCTGTATTTGTTGAGTAAAATGTCATGAAAACGGCTGATGTTTACAGTGATGTTTTTTTTTATTCTGGGAAAACTTACACAACCGCCAGCAGGTTCAACCCATTCCAGTTTGTCCTGCGACTCCATGAATCCTTTCAGTACGCTAAAATTATGGAGTATGCTTGCTTTAACCGGCGCAAAGAGTTTTTCTTTGTTCTGCAGGTAACGAAAGGCTATTTCTTCGTCAATGACGGAATTCGTAATCAGGATCTGTTCTTTCGCAGCCAGAAATGTTTCCATCCACTGTTTATCCCTGCATATCAGCCAGCCGATTCGGATTCCGGGTAACCCATATGACTTGGACATGGAACTGACACTGATCACCCGGTCAGATAAACTGGCAGCAATTGGCGGAACAGGACCGAAATTCATGTCCCGGTAGGTTTCATCAAAAAGCAGATAGGTATTTTTTCTCTCCACAATCTGAATAATTTTTCGGATCAGAGACTCGTCTGCCACCGCTCCGGTTGGATTATGAGGATAAGTAAGACTTACCAGTTTAGTATCCGGCCTGATCAGATTATCCAGCTCATCCGGATCCAGTGTATATTTTTTGTCAAAATCCATGGATATATAGGAAATATCGGCACCCACAGCCCTTGGCGTTTCTATATTGGTTGCGTAATTGGATTTAGCTACCACCACATGATCGCCGGGATTCAGCATGGAACTGGCCACTATAAAGAGAGCAGGGGCTGCTCCCGGAGTGATCAGTATGTCGCCGGCCGAAAGTCCGGTTCCGGAACAGATCAGTTCCCTGAGTTCCGGTTTTCCTTTATGATCTCCGTAAAAAAGCAACAGGTCATCAATGGAAATGCCGAGATCCTTCAAACGCTGATCCGTAAATGAACTTTCTGAAAGATTGCAGTCGATATTTTCATATCCGTACCCTTCTGGAGCCTCAATTTCTATCGGCATTCTTCTGTAGTGCATAGCTTTTACTTGGTAGTACCTAAATGAGTTCCCATAAATTTAGGTCAGTGCGGGCAGCTAACGGAATAGTCCGGCCATTTAATTCTTCAAAGTGCCGGATTCCGCTTCCTTCTTCATTTGATCATCAGCGGTAACGGCCACTTCTACCCGCCGATTGAGTTTACGGTTGGCATCTGTGTCATTGGGGTATTTGGGCTGATCCTGACCGTACCATTTAATATTGAGCCGACTGGCGGAGACGCCCTGACTGATCAGATAGTCGCTGACGGAATAGGCCCGTTTCTTTGACAGCGCGATATTATAATCGACGGTACCGGTATTGTCCGTATGTCCTTCAACCAGAATGACCGTTTCGGGATATTTGATAAATACAGTGGCTACATTTTTAAGGTTGGTTTTGGCATCATCGCTGAGATCACTGGAGTTGATTTTGAAAAGCAATCCTGAATTGAACGTCATGTTAATCCCTTCTCCCACTCTTTCAACCTGGGCATCCGGAACAGCCTGTTTAATTTCTTCCGCCTGTTTATCCATATGATGCCCGATAAGATACCCGGCTCCACCACCCACTGCAGCGCCTATAATGGCACCGATCACCGAACTTTTTCCACCGCCACCGATAAGGGCACCCGCGGCACCGCCTGCGGCAACTCCGATTCCTGTTCCTTTCTGGGTGTTATTTAGACTTTTGCAAGCCGGGAAAATCATCCATCCTGCCAGCGCTATAAAAAAATATTTCTTCATGTCGTTTTTCAATTATTTACAAATGGCAACCTGAGTGAGGTCAATATTCATGTCTTTCATACCTTGTGCCTGACCTGATTTAATCGCATCGCAAAGCATTTTTTTTTCAGAAGAAGTCATTTTGGAAGCCAGTGTTCCCGCATTGCTGCTGGCATACTTTGCCTGATTCATCTTTATGAGCGCTTCCACTTTGCCTTTATATGCTGCTCCGTTGCTGTTGCCTTTTGAAATGGCCTGATCATAACTTCGAATAGCTGAATGGTAGTCGCCGGACGACGAATATATATCGCCCTGGAGTATATACAGATCCGGATTGCCGGAATCGAGAGAAATCGCCTGCCGGATATTATTCAACCCGTCACTATATTGCTGCTGGCGACTGTCCATCGCCGCCATTTTTGCATAAAGGGTGGCCCTTTCTGCCGTATTGTGGTTTTTTTCCGTCAGACTAACCACTGTCTGCAAATCAGCTTTTGCCTCTGTATTCATACCCAGTCCCAATTCAGCGCTGGCTTTTTCAAAAAGGCATTCCAGGTTATTATTATCAATCTTCAAGCCTTCCTGGGCCGCAGCAAGAGCATCGTTATATTGCCTCAATCCGTTTAATGCAGCGGCCTTGCCTCCATAAGCACCCCGCTTGGCGTCAAAAGCGTCACATTTTTTTAACACTTCATTGAAATTGGCCAGCGCGTCCGTATAATCACCAGCGCGGTTTTGGGCCTGGGCAGACTGTATCAGATTATAGCAGCCATTGGAAGTAGTTACCAGTCCGCTTTTGCAGCTGATCAACGCAAGGGAAAAACCAAAAAAGTAAACAATCCATTTGTTTTTCATACTGCTTCTTATTAATAATCGTGCCATTTCTTTCAAACAATCCATAGGGGTCAGGGATTCAGGGCTGTCATTTTTCTTTTTATATTTTCGAAAGTTTCCCATGGTCCTTTGGTCGTAAACAAATTCAATATCCAGGCTGGCAGTGAGCCGCCAGGATCCAGTTCCAGCGTATAGTCGATATGTATTGATTTCGCAGAAATGGTTTTTACCTTCCAGGTTCCCTTCGAAAAAGGAAGTTGTACCAGATCTTTGGGCACCGGCTTATAGTCCGGGATACTGGCAGAAATCAATTGCAGTGTACCATACTGAGTATCCCGCTTCATTTCAAAACTCGCATAAAAACAACGATTGGTTGCCGGCCAGGGCACTGAAATCTCCGAATAGTAAATCAGTTTTCCGGGAGCAAGTACTTTGATCAGTATTGATTTTTTTGTCGCATAGGCCCATTCGGTGTAAGCAGGAATATTCAGTAGTATGGCTGCCAGTTGATCCAGGGTGCCCGGCAGATCCATTTCCACCCGAACATCATTAAAAGAAGAGTTGGCCGCATGTCGACTGCTGATACGGATACCCTCCTTATCTTTTTGCAGAACCCATGCATTTTGTGCATGTGCGCTTCGGTGGATGAACAATAACAGCAACAAAGCCATGCCATTTCTTATCATTATTATTCTACTGGTTCAAGTATGCAAAAAGAATAAGCTGCAATCACCAGATACTCGTTGTCGGCACCTACGGTATATTGTTTTCCATGCCAGTGATCATAGAGTATAACTGGCGGATTTCCATGCTCCCTGAAAAGATACCAGGTTACAAAAGACTCTTCGGATGAAAAGTTAAACAGGAAGAACAGACTTTTTGTTCTGTCTTTTCTTACGAAAGAAGCGACGTGTACATTGTGAGCTGTCAGCCAGGACAGATTTTTCAAATCGGACAGCAGGGGAAATTTTCGGCGCAGCTCCAGCAGTTTTCTTGTACCGGAAAAGATCCATTCCTCCGGGCTGCCTTTTATGTCTTTCCTTTTCATTTTTTCCCAGTGAATAACCGGCCGGTGCATCCACCGGTTATCATAACTTTTCCCCGGGTCTCCCTGGTAGGAATAATCATTTGTGGTTCCCGTTTCATCTCCATAAAAAAGCATCGGCATACCTCCGATAAAGAAACTTTGGGCCTGCATCAGCAGTATTCTTCTCACCGCCATATCCACTGCCCGCTCATTTTTTGAATTCAGTGCTTTTTCAAGACCGCAAAGAGAAGCCAGTGTGCCGCTGATACGCGCATCCCCAGTTTTGGGATTGGATGAAAACAGGGCGCCCGAAGAAAAAGAGCCTGCGAAATTCCCGGAATAGAAATTTTTCAGAAAGTTCCTGTGATCAAAAGCATTCCAGCCGGCTTCTTCGATCATATAGTTTTCATAGCCCAAGCCGATATCATCATGACTTCTGGTATAGGTTATCCAGGAAGTTCCCAAGGGCTTTTTAAGCAGTTCATGCTGGGCTGCCATCATTACCCTGACGTCACCCGTTGCCAGTGCGTCCCATTGCAACGCCATCTGTGTGGCATTGTAGGCAAAATCGCACTCTCTTGCCGTATATTGCCCCGTTCCGAAATACTTCATGATTTCTGCGGGCGCCACAATCGCTTCACCCAGTATAGCCATACCCGGCGCTGAAATTTCAACACATAATTTGATCAGCTGTAAAATAGTATGTGCCTGCGGCAGATTCTGGCAGGTTGTTCCCACCTGTTTCCATATGAATGCCGGTGCGTCAATACGAAGGAGGTCAACACCCAGATTGGCATAGAAGAAAATGTTGTCAAGCATTTCCACGAATACGAGCGGATTCCTGTAATTCAAATCCCACTGATAGTGATGAAAAACGCTCATCACCCACTTCTGACACTCCGGAACCCAGGTGAAATTGCCGGGTGCCGATTCAGGAAATATTTCCGGCATACTTTGATCGAAAGCATCAGGCATTTGCCGGTCATCGAAAAAATAAAAAAAGTCCTGGTAATATTTATCGCCTGCCGTTGCCTTTTTTGCCCATTCATGCTGACGGGAAGTGTGATTTAAAACAATATCCATCATCAGGAACATGCCCCTGCCGCGCATGGCATCCTGAACATCTTCCAGGTCTTCCATTGTGCCGAAACGCGCGTCAATCTTCCTGAAATCACTTACGGCATAACCTCCGTCGCTTTCGTTCGCGGGACTTTCAAAAAGAGGCATCAGGTGTAAAAAATTGATCCCGAGTTTTTCAAAATAGGAAAGCCTGGATTTTAGGTTGGAAAGATTCCCGCAAAACCGATCGACATATAAACTCATACCCGCGAGCTGACTGGAAAGAAACCAGTGACCTTCATCCGCTTTTTTTTCATCTTTCTGTTTCAGTTCCTGCTGACGGTTTTTATAGCCGTTGAGGATGGTCTGAATCAATTGCCTGAAAGCTTTTTGCTCATTAGGATGTCCGGCATACAATTCATTAAACAGTGCAGACAAATCCTTTGCATTTGCCAGGAAACGGGTATAGAATAAATTGTCTTTCCCGCCGAAATCAATTTCGTTTCGTAAAGACGTGTTGATTTCTTTGTATAAAGAATGGTCGTACATGCACTATTTTTTTTAGAATTAATGTCCCGATGGCAATGGAATCTCCATTTCAGGATCTGCTTTAACAGACTTTATCAAAAGGGTTGCTGCAGCAGCGATCAATAAAAAAACACCGGCAAATCCAATAGCTTTTCCGGGGTCGTTGTTCAACATATGTTTTAAGACAAATCCAAAAGTCAGATTTTGAAGAATCATGGGTACAACGATCATCATATTGATAATGCCCATATAAACGCCATATCTCTCCTTGGGAATATGACCAACCACCATCAGGTAAGGCACTCCCATCATGCTGGCCCAGGCGATACCGAACCCGGTCATAGGCGCAAACAGTAAATATTTATTTTCTATATGCGGAAAAATAATCAGTCCCAGTGCCGCCAGGAGAAGACAGACAAAATGGACCCATTTCGGGCTGTAACGGCGGGCGAGCCCTACAAGCGCAAAAGCAGACAGAAAAGTAACCACATTATACCATCCGTTAACCAGTCCGGTCCATCCTACTGCCTCTTCATACAAAATACGGTTTTCACCCGGAGTAGTTTTCCAAACTGATTGGGCAATACTCTTGGAAGCATTCTGCCAGTAACAAAAAAGTGCATACCACTGAAATAAGTAGACCAGTGCGAGCTTCCACATCACCCCGGGCATATACTTCAGGGCATGAACAATTTCTTTGAAAGGTTCGGTAAATCCTCCTTTAGCCGCTTTCAATTTAGCCAGTTCCTCCGGGGTTGGAGGAATCTCGGGTGTTTTATAAATAGACCAGGCTACAGAACTGATGGAGCAAACGGAGCCCAGGAAGAAGGAAGCAAAAACCCAATAGGGTATTTTTCCATGTTCCCCGGGAATATACTTTTGAAAAATAAACAGCGAAACATTAGCCAGCGTGATGCCCAGTCCTGTAAAAAAACTCTGGGTAAGAAACCCTGTGGGCTGCTGACTGGAGGGCAGTTTATCCGCAATTAATGCCCGGTAAGGCTCCATAGCAGTGTTGTTCGCGGCATCCAGTATCCATAAGAGACCTACGGCCATCCACAAACTGCTGCTGAACGGATACAGGAACAAACAAAGACTACAAAAAACAGCACCAACAAAAAAATAGGGCTTCCGTCTGCCAAAACGAGGGTGCCAGGTTTTATCACTAAGTGTTCCTATGAGTGGCTGAATTAATAAGCCGGTAACCGGACCTGCCAGGTTGAGCAGGGGAAGCTGATCGGGGGTGGCTCCCAGAAAATCATAGATCGGATTGACTGCAGACTGCTGAAGTCCGAAGCTGTACTGGATTCCGAAGAATCCGACATTCATATTAATAATCTGCCTGAAACTGAGCTGGGGCTTAAATGACATAGCAATCGTTAGGGGTTCAAAGAGCGCGCACACCCACTGAAATCCGGCGATCCGGCTTTCTTTCTTCATCGGGCGCGGTCGCTTCAGCTTTAGCAAAGGCGGATCCGTAACCTTCTGCACCCAGCAGCTGCGCCGGGTTCGCGCCGGTTGTTCTGAGGGCGGTAACTACAGCTTCAGCGCGACTTCCTGATAATTTCAAATTGGAGACACTGTCACCCGTCTTGTCGGTATAGCCTCCTATTTTTATTTTAAGTCTGGGATATGCTTTTAAAATAGCGGCAATGTTTTGAACCTGTTCTGTGCTTTCCCCGGTAAGTTCGGCACTTCCCAGTTTGAAATTCAGATTATCAAAATCAAACCAGACATTTTTCCCCGCCACGCTCTTCGGGTTATTCAAAAAACCAACGAGTTTATCTTCTATTCCCCCTTTGTAAGCATCCAGCTCAACCCCATCAGGGAGCTTTACTTTCAATGATTCCCTCACAACCGGGTTTTTTTCCAATATTGCGGTATCTGTTGTCATATGGGCAGCTTCGGCCATCGCTTCAGCTGACTCAGCACCATTGCATCCTTTGCCAACAAAAATGACCAGTCCCAATAAAATAATCGTACTGATTACCCGCGCTATAAATGAGACGCTGTATGACTTTTCTTCCGACTGGCTGGTTGACATAAAATGCGTTTTGTTGTGGATAATAATGGATGAGATGCCTGATCAGGGGATAAATTTATTGCAATTATAGATATAAAATACAAAGTCTCTCAGCAGGTACTGAAACGACTTTTAAATCATCTGAAGTAAAATCTTTAATTTAGGACGTCATATCCTCCTTTTTATTAACAGACACCCAAGTATGAAATATTGTCTAACTATCGTTGCCTGCATTTTTTTTTCAGGGTTTGTTTTATCCGTCTGTTCGTTTCGGGTTTTTAGCGGAGCAATAGATCCCCTGAGGATTGAGTCGGGACTGATTGCCGGTGTAAAGTCAGAACACAGTGATGTCATCGCATATAAAGGAATTCCGTTTGCTACACCTCCCGTTGGCTTTCTTCGGTGGAGAGAACCGCAGCCGGTGAAACCCTGGCCGGGCATCAAAAACTGTGATGCCTTTGCGGCCAGCCCGATGCAATCCAACCCGGTTCCGTTTGGTGTTTACACACCGGAGTTCCTTATACCTGCCAAGCCGATCAGTGAAGACTGCCTGTATCTGAATGTATGGACCAGGGCGGGAAGGGGTGCCAGGATGCCCGTTTTTGTATGGATTTACGGAGGCGGATTCAGCAGCGGGGGCACGTCGGTACCGATATATGATGGAGAAGCCATGGCCAAAAAAGGAATCGTGTTTGTGTCAGCCAATTACCGGGTGGGTGTTTTTGGATTTCTTGCACACCCGGAGCTGACAAAAGAATCATCCCATCATGCATCGGGAAATTATGGACTGCTTGATCAGATTGCAGCTCTTCAGTGGATAAGAAAAAATATAGATGCATTCGGAGGAGATCCGGATAATGTGACTATTGCCGGTCAGTCAGCCGGATCCATGAGCGTAAACTGTCTGATTGCCTCTCCGGCAGCAAGAGGACTTTTCAATAAGGCCATTGCAGAAAGCGGGTCCATGTTCAATACAAAATCTCCGGCACTGCCTGCCGCTGAAAAGCAGGGCATGGATCTCGCCGCTTCGGTACATGCCCTCTCAATGGAAACACTTCGCCAGGTTCCTGCTGATTCACTTATGAAATTTCAGGGGCGCTTCATGCCAGACATCGATGGCTATGTTCTTCCCGCATCCGTTAAGGATATATTTGCCGCCGGAAAACAGAATCGTGTTCCGGTTCTGATTGGATGGAATGCCGACGAAAGTTTTGTTGCAAAATTTCAATCGAAAGAACTGTTTACGTCGGAAGCAAGAAAGAAATATGGAGCGGATGCGGACAGGTTTCTGAATTATTTCCCGTCTTCTACAGAAGCTGAATCCATGAGATCTCAAATGAAAATCAGTCGCGATTTACTTTTTGCGGCTTCCGGTTTTCAATGGGCCAATGAGCAAAGCGCAGAAGGTAAAGTACCCGTCTATGTATATTATTTTTCGAGAAAATTACCTGCTACTGCCGACTTCACCAAATATGGCGCGTTTCATACCGGTGAAGTTGCCTATGTAATGAATAATCTACGGTTTCTTCACAGGCCCTGGGAAGCGGCAGATCAGTCACTTGCAGAATTGATGAATAACTATTGGATTCGTTTTATTTCTTATTCAGATCCCAATGGCGGACACCTGCCCGAATGGCCGGCTTATAACAGGAAAAATGCGGAAGTGATGGTATTCGACAAAAGCTCGGGGAAACAAGTTCTTCCCGACAAAAGCGAACTGGAATTTCTCCTGTCAAAATCGGGGAAATAATGGACCGGGGCAAGCCCCCTATTCCATTTATCCGGAATCAGGCAATCAGTTTTTTATAGTAATTTGTTTCCGTATGGAAAATATCGGAATCATTATCCTTTTGTTATTTGGAGTTGCCTTTTTAGGTGTGCTGAGCAACAGGTTTAAATTCCCTTTTCCGATAGCCCTCGTTTTATCCGGGCTCGTGATCAGTATCATACCGGGACTGCCCAATATCGAATTAAAACCGGATATCGTTTTCCTTGTATTTCTTCCTCCACTTTTATACGGGGCCGCATGGAATACCAGCTGGCATGATTTCAAAACATACAGGCGCTCCATTTCGCTCGCCGCTATCGGCCTGGTCCTTCTGACGACAACTATCGTGGCCATTGTGGCACATTATATTATTCCGGATATCAGCTGGCCGTTGTGTTTTCTGCTGGGCGCCATCGTGTCGCCTCCGGATGCCGTGGCTGCTACCACGGTTACCAAAGGGCTGGGACTGGATCCGAGACTGATTTCCATTCTTGAAGGAGAAAGTCTCGTCAACGATGCCAGCGGATTGATTGCCTATAAATATGCACTCACGGCAATTATGGCGGGAAATTTTATATTGTGGCAGGCAGGTTTAAATTTTGTGTGGGTAGTGATCGCAGGTGTAGCGATCGGACTGGCGATCGGTTACCTGATGTATCTCGTACACAAGAATTTTATCTGCATTCCGGTCATAGAAGTGACCCTTACTTTACTTACGCCTTTTGCATCCTATCTGCTGGCAGAAATGGCTCATGTTTCCGGTGTACTGGCTGTTGTTACAACGGGACTGTACCTTTCTTTTCGCTCCAGTGTGATTTTTACGAATGAAAGCCGCATTATGATTTATTCTGTCTGGCAAACCATTCTGTACATTCTGAATGGTTTGATCTTTATTCTGATCGGTCTTCAGCTAAGAGGTATAATGGAAGGAATCAAAGATTATTCCGTTTCCGAACTCGCCAGGTATGGTCTCACCATCAGCGCGGTGGTTATCGTTGTGCGGTTTTTATGGATCCTGCCAAGTAGTTTCATTCCATCCATGTCCCGGCGAATCAATGCCAAACGCAGTTTCAATCCGCGCAACCTGCTGGTGTTCGGTTGGTCGGGCATGCGGGGAGTTGTATCCATGGCGGCCGCATTATCCATTCCCCTTTTTCTTCCGGATGGCAAATTGTTCCCGCACCGGAACCTGATTGTTTTCATAACTTTCTGTGTTATTCTGGTAACCCTGCTTTTGCTCGGATTTACTTTGCCCTGGCTCGTAAAAAAATTAAAAATTGAACCTTATTCCATTGCCGCAGAAGAATATGAGATCAGAACCAAACTGGTAAATCACACGATTCAGCATATTGAGGAGAATCTTTCATTGGTGAACGGCGAACTACTGAATAATATCAAGAGTAAATATGAAATTAAATATAACCGTCTGCAGAAAACTGATTTGCCCGCAAACTATTTTGGTTCGGCAGAGCAACCGGTAGAAAATATTTTTAACGCCTATTCCAAACTGCAGATTGAACTGATAGGAGTCGAAAGAAAAACATTGAAAGTATTGCATGATTCCGGTGAATCCAGCGAAGAAACCACCCGTAAAATAGAGAATGAACTGGATCTTGAAGAAACCCGGCTCCAGCTCGACATGTATGAGGATTAACTGATCAGGAGGCCTTGTTAGCGACCCGGTTGGGTATTTCCTGTTTGGAACGATCCCAATGATCCTTGGAATTGATCTGTTCAATGCTGCCTCTTTCAAAGTCCCAGAACCGGGCTTCCGGAGATGAACAATGATAGGTTAATTCACTAAAACATTGGTCGGTATTGTACAAGGCAGAGTTGCAAATGCTGCATTTCAGATGTAAGTCCATTGATACGGGTTTTCATTTTAAGACTGTCAGTAAGAATTCCGTCTTTTGCCCAAAGCACAGGCTATAAACGAAAAAAAACAGAAATTATGATCCGCCTGTCTAATTTAGCTGACGGCGTCTGGCAGCCCCCGTTATACACAAAAGTAACAATTAAGCCGGCATTTCGTTCAATCAAAAAGCACTCATTTAAAGGCTGAAAACATTTTCTCCCTGTTTCAAAGGCCTGGATTGACTTTTCCAGATAAAGCTGCCCGTCGTATGCTGCGGAAGGAAGATTCGGATATTCCATTTTCCATTTTCAAATCTGTAGGCAGCTGAAATTTTTCCCATGGGGTGAGGAATTTCACCTTGTATAAACTTTAATGAACCCAGATGAGGTTCCACTTTAATACGGGTAAATCCGGGAATGTCACTGTCAATGCCCAGGACCGTCCGGTAGAATTCGATATTGGGACTGGAGCCCCATGCATGGCAATCTGATCGCGCATTGTTAATATCCGATATTTCGGCCCAGGTTGTCAAACCCATTTTTATATTCTCCCGCCACTGATCCAGCCATTTTAAATAATCATTCCCAAGGCCTGCTTTTACCAGGGCTTCATGCAGGTAATACTTAAAATAAATAGATGCAGGCGCCAGCGAACTATCTGCCAGAATTTTACGGGCTATCGTATTTGCTTCATTCCCTGTTACAATACCCGTGAGAATGGCCAACGCATTACTATGCTGCGAGAATAAATCCTTTTCCGGCCGGTCCGCAAAAAGCTTTCTCTCTGAATCGAAATATTTCCTGCGAATCATTTTTTTCAACTGTTCGGCGTACTGACGATAGAGCGTGCTGAATGATTTCATCCCGTATCTGAATTCGAGATCGGCAGCCAGCTGATAGGCCCACAATAACTGCAGGTCAATCAATGCAGACTCACCCTGCTGCCCCAATGGACCTCTGCCGGATTCCCAGCCCTTTCTTTCCACCCAATCTGTAAACATCCAGTACGGCACCCCCTCCAGTGATCCATCGGCCTGCTGATAATTTCTAAAATAGTTAAGAATCTGTCGTTCACCCGGAAGTTTATTGATGATAAAAGAGCTGTCTCTTCCATACATCATGTAATCGTGCAGCATGCCAATATACCACAATGAAAAAGTGGGTATATACTGTGGCGTATAGGATGGATGCCTGCTGAGCGTAACTCCTTCGGGCCTGCGGGAGTTATCCATTTCATTCATGGCATTCCGCAGGAGTCTTTCATCGCCGCTGTTATAAAAAGAAACAAGTGCCTGTATACGCGCGTCGCCAATATATTGCAACTGTTCGTAATAGGGACAATCCATATATGTTTCCATAGCGCAATTTCTGGCGGTCCGCCAGCCAATTTTCAATATCGTGTCCATCTCCGGGTTATCGGATTCCAGTCTGGCATTCATTTTAAATGGATAGCCCGTGGCCGTTCCAAAAAAATCGCGCACAAGGAGCGGTTCATTTTTCGTAATTAGTTTTATCTGAACATAACGGTAGGTTCTGAAACTGAGCGGGATAAATGACTGATCTTCGCTGCCATTGGAAAGGATACTGTCCATCCGACCTGTAAACAGCTTACCGGAAGTCTCATTACGGTTCCCTTTCGACGGATATTTCGTAAAGAGTGCTTCTGCATACCCAATCGATATGGATGCGGATTTCCCGCCACTGAAAATAAGATCCGGATAGGCATTGGTTAAAAAGCCCTGATCCAGCAAAATCGTCGCTGTTGTATTTGCAGGAATGATAAAAGATTTTGCTGAAGAAGGAAAACCGGCAGGAACTTCCACGCCCTCCGAAGATTTTAGCCGGGCCAGTCGCTGCAAAGTCAGTTCCATTGCAGGTATAGAAGAAGGCAGGAGCAACCAGTCGCTTTCCGTTCCATAACCTCCAATAAAACCTTTTGGCATACCTGCTGAAATCTTTTCGGCAAACTTCCAGTTTGAATCGCTGAATGAAGTTTTTTTCCAGTCACCTGCCCGATATTTCATATCGACCGTTTCTCCGGGACCGGCTACATAGTAAGCGGGAATATCAAAGGGCAATACATGAAAAGCACTATCCCTGGTACATTTCCATCCGTTGCCTGTATTTAAGTCCTGGTATAAAGCATTATCTGCCTGAAGAATAAATCCCGTCTGCAAAGAAATCTGTCCCTCAGCCCGCCAGGCTCCTTCGTTCCAGACAATGGCCGCAATGACATTTTCACCCTTATGAATAAAGGTCGAGATATCCACCGATTCATAGTTCCAGTGATCAGGGTCGCCTCTCGCCGGTCCCAAAGAAACAAGCGATTCATTGACATATAATTTATACCGGTTGTCGGCAGAAACATGAACGAGCAATTTGCCGTCGTTGTCTCTTACTAAAAAAGATTTCCTGAAAATATATACGCCGTAACCGGCTTTCGGTTCGCCAGGTACTTTTATCCAGCTTGCATTCCAGGCTTCCCTCAACAAATTCCCGGAACCATTTTGCGCTCCTGCCGGAACCAAAAAAATCAGGTTGAAAAAAATGCACAGGAGGACTGAATATTTCATAGTGGCTTTTTATTCAAAGGGTTAATTTAACTGAAAGGCTGGTACATGAATATAATCCAAATACGGGGAAAATAAATGAGAATCCTGCTGCCAGCCTGCGTTCCGAATAACCAGCCAGCTTTTTTTCATCAGGAGACAGGCTTTAGGCTGAATAAACTAAATTCAGGGCTCAATACAGCCCATGGTGATATTAATTATTTTACTTCTGCTCATTTTTTCAGGTATTTACTTTTTTATGCAGAGCAGCCGTTTTGGTTCTGCGCCTTCAGGAGACCGATTGGAAATCATCAAACGATCACCTAACTACAGAAACAACCAGTTTCAAAATTTAAGTCCGACTCCTCAGCTTACAGAAGGCAGCAGTTTTTATTCCATTCTACTGAAATTCTTTTTCCATAAAACGAAAGACAGGGTTCCATCTGGCATTCTTCCTTCAAAAAAAACAGATCTTCTGTCTCTGGATCCGAAAAAAAATATACTGGTCTGGTTTGGACATTCCTCGTATTTCATTCAGATAGATGGTAAAACCATACTTGTAGACCCCGTCTTCAGCGGGAATGCCTCTCCTTTATCGTTTACAACAAAGAGTTTTAAGGGTTCTGATATTTATACCGTCGATGATTTTCCTCCCATCGATTATTTATTTATAACCCATGACCATTGGGATCATCTGGATTACCGCACCGTTCTGAAACTAAAGAGCCGAGTAAAAAAAATCATCACCTCCCTCGGCGTAGGCGCCCATCTTGAACGCTGGGGATTTGATCAGAAAATGATTGCAGAGGGCGACTGGAACCAGGAAATAAAAGGAGATGAAGGATTCAGGATATACAGCACCCCGGCCCGGCATTTCTCGGGCAGGGGGTTTAAAAGAAATGGTACGATATGGAGTTCATTTGTATTGAAAACGCCCGGCAGAACTATTTTTTTAGGAGGAGATTCAGGGTATGACAGGCATTTTGCAGAAATAGGCAAAGCATTCGGACCCTTTGACCTGGTCATACTGGAGGATGGGCAGTACGGGGCGGACTGGAAATATATTCATATGACCCCGGAAGAAACCGTTCAGGCTGCCATTGATCTCGGGGCTAAAAAACTCCTGCCTGTACATTGGGCAAAATTCAGTCTTTCAACCCATTCATGGAAAGAACCGATTGTCCGTATTCAGAAAGAATCATTGAACAAAAAGATGCCTCTTCTGCATCCGATGATCGGAGAAATGGTTGACCTGGATACAGATCAGTCATTCGGAAACTGGTGGGAAGGGATTTATTAGTTTATATGTAACTTAATGTTTCAATCGGCCATATGATGAAAAAACATTTTCTGCTTTACCTGTTCGTTTTCTCTTATTTGTTATCAACAGGGCATACGACTTATTTTGAATCCCCGCTGGAAGGAAGATATGACCTGACACTGGTCAACTCAGGAAAATCATTTCCTGCCTGGCTCGAAGTTCATCATTCCGGCACCAGAACGCTGATCGGTCAATATGTGGGACAGGGTGGCAGTGCCAGACCTATTTCAAATATTCATTTTGTGAACGGACGGGTCAGTTTCTCCATCCCGCCTCAATGGGATACAGCAAGCAGCGACCTGGTATTTGAAGCATTATTCCAGGGTGACAGCCTGCTGGGGACAGTGACAATGCCTGACGGTAAAAAATTTTCCATGACCGGTGTGCGTGCGCCTTCACTCAGAAGAACCGCTGAAACGGTATGGGGCACACCTGTTATTTTATTCAACGGAAAGAATCTGGAAGGCTGGCATACCCAGGGCACAAATCAATGGAAGGCGGAAGGTGGCGAATTAGTCAGTGCAGCTTCCGGATCAAATATAATGACAGATCGGATTTTCAATGATTTCAAATTGCATATCGAATTTAAATATCCCAAAGGAAGTAATAGCGGAGTCTATCTCCGCGGACGATATGAAATTCAGATTGTCGACAGCAAAGGCATTGAACCCGGTCGGGATTATCTCGGAGCCATATACGGATTCGTCAGTCCGGAATTTATGATGGCCAAAGATCCGGGTGAATGGCAGTCGTACGATGTTACCCTGATCGGCAGACGGGTAACCCTGGTTGCGAACGGCAGAACCGTAATTACCAATGCAGAGATTCCCGGAATAACAGGTGGCGCGCTCGACAGCCGGGAAGGCGAACCCGGACCCATTATGATGCAGGGGGACCATGGTCCTATTTCATTCCGGAATATTGTGATTACCCCGGCAAACTAACAATCTCCCTATATTGATCTCTGCATTTAACCTGTTGATCAGGATCAATTAAATATCCAGTGCATATTGACCTGCATCAATAAGTTTTCTTCAATTCGTTTGCTCAGCACCGTTAGTGCCACTGGTGAAGGAAAATGTAAAAACAATTGGTCCTCTGTTCCTGTTACTTCGTCAATTATTTAATCTGTTTCGTCCAGAAGTCTTATTTGAACCGGTTAAATCTGAATTAACCGGTTTTCTTTTTTTGAACCCTGCCTGCCGGATATATTGTATCATTCCGATGGACTGAGATACTCTCTTTTTTCATTCCCACAAGCCGGCAATCCCTTTAACTTCAGGCGTATGGAGATATGATCATTTTTTGTCTTTCAATAAAAATTCATCCCGGAGACCAACCGCTGAAGGCAAAATCGCTTTTAGACAATTTCTTCTGAAAATTACTTTTTGTTAGATTCCGTTTGCAATATTCCCCTTACGGCTGAATAAAATCAGGCTGCACAGTCCAATTTGAAATGGAGTTAATGCGTAGTTAACATTAATACATTTGGCTTACTTAAAACAACCAGTTATGAATAGAATAGTTCCACTCCTCTGTGGAATGGCATGCCTTTTTTTTGTCATGCCCGTACAGTCTCAAACAATCAATGATTCTGCAACGGCCAATGCCTCTTCACTGACAGCCGCTCCCTTTCTCAGAATGAATACGGATATCCGATCGTCCGGTATGGGCGAATCGGCCATTGCACTTCCGGGAGACAATGCAACCCACTATGCGAATCCGGCCCGTATGGTGTAGGTAGTCAACAAAAGTACCGTGGCCGTTGCATACACACCGTGGATGAATAATCTGGTAAAAAATGTTGCGCTCTATTCCGTTTCCGGTTTTTATAAACCTTCGGGAAATGAAGTAATCAGCGCTGGTATTCGCTATTTCAAACAGGGTGAATTAAAACAGACCGACGATTACGGACAGCAACTCAGCCAGTCCAATCCATATGATATGGCGATCGATGCCTCTTATGCCAGGAAGCTTTCAGAACAACTCTTTCTAGGCGCTTCTTTCCGTTATATCTATTCTCATATCATCGGTTCCGGTTACGCAGGGTATCAGAACGGTAGTGCCGTAGCTGCAGATCTCGGTCTTTATTACCAGACAAAGGAAACATCAAAAGGACAGTCCTGGCATTTCGGACTGGCAGCTACCAATCTGGGTTCCAAAATAAAATACAGTTCGGAAAGCAATGTAAATTCCTATTCCCTGCCCGCAACAGCTGGTTTGGGTATTGCCTTTAAACAAAAACTTACGGAAGAAGATCAGCTGATCTTTTCGGGCGATCTCGTATCTCCACTGACCAGCGCCATGCCGGGTAATAGTTATTTTGAAAACAGAATGCAGTATAATGTCGGAGGTGAGTACGGATACCATTCCATGCTGTTCATCCGCGCCGGATACTCTTCTGAAAGCACTCAATACAGCGGTTTCCAGTTTGTCACCACCGGACTTGGACTGGCATTCAGGTCCTGCAAATTCGATATGGCCTACCTCATACCGGCCGGCAGCAGTACTTCATCGACCATGTCAAACACGTTCAAAATCGGATTTTCCTTTATTATCAAATAAGCTATACCTACCCATCTTTATATACAACCAAGGACCATGAGCAATAGTTACAGGCAGTCATTACGAATGATTTTAGGTGCTGTTTTTTTCCTCTTCTGCGTTTTTGCGAATGCCCAGCAAAAGCCCATCGATCCATCCGGCATTGTCGCCGGCAGGGTGATGGTAAAAATGAAGGCCGGACCTTCTTCCTTAATCCAAAAAAATCTCCAAAAGCTTTCCATTACCGGAAGGACGGAAAATTTCCAAACGGGCCTTCAGCATTTCGATGCGGTTGCACGCCAGTTTAAAACGACCAGAATGACCCGCGTATTCCCGGCTGCCGGACGAATGGAAGCAAAACAGCACAAATACGGACTGGACAGGTGGTATATTCTTGAAGTGGATCCAAACATTTCGATTGCTTCGGCCATCAGTTCTTTTAAACAGATTGCCGATGTTGACATTGCGCAGCCGGCTTTCAAAATCAAAAATCAGCCAATCGGCAAAAAAGTAATTACCTCTTCTACCGGAAAGGCACTTGTACAGGACACTAAAACCAAAACGCTGGGCACAAAAGCCAAAACGATGGATGCCTATAAGGCTCCGTTCAACGATCCGTTTTATCCCCTGCAGTGGCATTATCACAATGTGGGACAGGAAGGCGGTTATGCAGGAGCTGACATTGACCTGGAACCTGCCTGGAAAATCACTGCCGGCACCCCCAATGTAATCGTGGATGTGGTGGATGAAGGCGCCGATGCCAATCACGTGGATCTGGCCGCTAATATGTGGGTCAACCAGGCAGAACTGAACGGACTTCCCGGTGTAGATGATGATGGAAATGGTTATGTGGATGATATACACGGTTATAATTTTGCAGATAATACCAATGTGATTTCCCCGGGAGACCACGGAACACATACCTCCGGCACGATTGCAGCCGTAAACAATAATGGTATCGGGGTTTGCGGAATCGCGGGCGGTACCGGTAACGGTGACGGAGCCAGGATCATGAATAGTCAGATTTTTGGCGCCAGTAGTGGTAACGGCGCCACAACAGCTGCGGCCATTGTATATGGTGCCAATAACGGCGCGGTGATATCCCAGAACTCCTGGGGATACACGACGCCGGATGCGTACGACCAGGCCGTATTGGATGCCATTGATTATTTCATTGCTGAAGCCGGACGGGATGTGAACGGAAATCAAACCGGTCCCATGAACGGAGGCGTTGTCATTTTCGCGGCAGGAAACAGCAATTCAAGTGATCCTTACTATCCAGGATATTATCCGAATGTCATTGCAGTTGGCGCAACCACGGCCTATGACAATCGCGCGTCTTATTCAAATTTCGGAGACTGGGTTGATATCTCTGCACCAGGCGGAGACGAAAATGATACTCTGGCAAATATCAGCCAGCAGATGGTGGTCAGCCTGTTTGCCAACAATCAGTATGGCTATATGGCAGGTACTTCCATGGCGACACCGCATGTATCCGGCGTGGCGGCTTTAATAGTTTCACAGTTTGGAAAAATGGGATTCACGAATCAGGATCTGAAAAACAGATTGCTGAATTCGGTACATCCATTCATTGCGATGGATCCGGCCTACAATGGCCTAATGGGCAGCGGCCGTCTCGACGCAGCAAAAGCCCTGCAGCCCGATAAGAAACTGCCTCCTACAACCATCACGGATCTGAAAGGAACGAGTAATACCCCTGTTAGCGTGGATCTGACCTGGACTGCCCCGTCCGATCCCGACAATATCAATGCCTCTAACTATATCGTATACTATTCCACGCATCCGATTGATTCGACACAAAAGGATACGCTTCCAAAAATGCTTATCAGCAAAGCACAGGCGGCAGGTCTGACTGAAAAATACAATCTCGGCGGACTGTTTCCTTCTACTACCTACTATATCAGTGTCACAGCCAAAGATCTTTGGGGAAATGAAAGCTCCTTTTCAAATATCGCGAAAGTAACCACGATTCCGGGACCGATCGTGCTTTTGCCGACGGACACGATTTCGATGAGTATTAACGTGACTACCAGTCCGACCAAGTCAACTTCCTTCCTGTTAAAGAATGCAGGTCTCGGATCCATGACCTGGAGCGGCGTACCAACACCAGTTTCTACTTCATGGGCGAGAACAGACGGAGGATTCAACGACACCCTGACATATGTGGATCCAACCCAGTACCCGGATGTTTGGGTAGGCGACGATCAGCGCGTTAATTTTTCAGCGGCGACGCGATTCGATGTAAAGAAAAAATTCAATCTGACACATGTCCAAAATTATCTGCAGCTGGCCGGCGTAACAGCACCCATTACGATTTATATATACAAGGGCGGCGCCGATCCTTCCAAAGGCACGCTTTTATTAAAACAAAGCGCGGGCACGTTCACCGACTGGTCCGGCCTTGAGCAGACCAAGCTGAACGGGATGTACCTGTTTCAGCCGGGCGATTGGTTCTGGGTAGTCTATCAGTATGATCCTGCTTATGGTCAGGTCCAGGGGGCCGACAATAATGCAACTGCCGCGCAGGAACAATATTTCCTTACAAGCAGCGATCAGGGACAGACCTGGAAAACCATCACCAGTCAATATGCTGCCGTACGGTTTTATACACTGGCACTGAGCGATGAAGGATATCCAGGAGGCCTGGTAACCTTGTCGCCAACCAGCGGTACGATAGCGGGACTTGGATCTGCAACCATTGGCGTAACCGGTAATGCGGCTACGATCCGTAATGGTGTATACTATTATAATCTGCAGATCAGTTCCAATGACCTGAACAATCCGAATGCGGGTGTTCCGATGGTTGTTACAGTGAGCGGACAAAAAGGAACACTGACTGCTGGTCAGAGTCTGCTCGACTGCAAAAATGTGTTTATTGGTAAAGGCGGCGATGCGACGATTACACTGTATAACGCGGGCCTCTCGAAATTGTACAATTTCTCCTATACCACCAATAATGCACTGTTCAGCAGCAGTTCGCTGCCGGACAGTTTGTATCCCGGAGATTCGGTTCAGTTCACCGTAACCTTCACCCCCACTGCTGCAAGTCAGCAGCTGGCTAAAATCCAGATTAAAACAAATGATGGCACACTGAACCTTTCCGCATCGGGAATCGGCGTTAAACCGCCGGTGATGACCCTCACGGGCGTTCCGGTGCAAATCGTTGCCAAAGCAGATTCTCTTGGAACCGGTAAATTCACGATCAGCAATAAAACAGGTAAATATCCACTCAGCTTCTCCATGCCTGTCATTGCTGCGATCAACAAATACAAAGCAAAAACGAAACTTGCCAGGGGTACTGATCCGACGAATGATTATGCCTGGATCGACAGCCAGGAGCCCGATGGTCCGGTATATAGCTGGGATGATATCGCTGCCACTGGTAAAGACATTACTGCACAGCTGAAACTGGATCCGAGATCGTCTAACCTCGTGCAGCTGGGTTTCCCCATGAAATTCTATGGTGACACCATGCGTCAGATCTATGTGAACAGCCAGGGAACGCTGACACTCAACGAGCCCGGAGATATGAATATAGTATCACTGTATCTGCCAACGCCACAGGATGGTATTACCGGTGAAATCGCGGTAAGCTTTTTTGAGCAGGTACTTCCGGTGGTGGGTCCTACCGAACATGTTTACGTGAAATATGTTCCGGGCAAACTGATTGTTCAATGGAATGACGTAGAACTATTCAACCAGGGTAGTTTTGATTTCCCCGTTTCCACCAGTCTCGGTAAAGCAACGTTCCAGGCTGTTTTATACAGCAACGGAAAAATTGAAATGAATTACAAGACGGTGAATAACACCTGGGTAACCCAGGGTTATCCACAGATCGGTTTGGAAAGTAAGGACGAAACAAAGGGAGTCAGCGTAAACGCCTACGACTATCAGCCCGCTCCTTTTATTCCGATGGACGGAGAAAGCTTATTATTTGTTCCGGTGATGCCAAGTTTCATCACGGCCATTGCGCCTGCAAGCGGCGCTGTGAATCCCGGTGATTCCGTAAGCATCACGGTCACGGCTTCTGCAGCCGGCCTGATCGACAGCACTTACTTCTCCAGCATTGCGCTTACAACAAATGATCCGTTAAATGAAAAGCTGGATATCCCCGTTGTATTAACCGTAACGGGCATACAGGGTATGATGTTAAAAACAGATACCCTTGCCTTCGGAAGTATATATAAAAATGCAACATCGGAAATCGATGCCGTGTTATTCAACGCAGGAACGAAGCCGGTGAAATTAATTTCAACTGCCATCAGCAACGCGGCTTTCACGACTACCCAGGATACGGTGACGGTGCCGGCGATGTCTGAACTGCATATACCCATCACCTTTGCACCAAAAACGGAGGGATCTTACGCCGGTACACTGACCGTTACCACCGACGATTCGGCTAAGGCTGTTTTCACGGTTGTACTGTCCGGATCTGGCAAAGCAGCGCCTTCCCTGAGTTATTCACTTACCGGCGGTCAGACAAATACCTTAAGTATCGGTCAGACCAACCCCGCGGTTCTTACTTTGAAAAACAACGGAGATGCGGATCTGAATATCATGGTCGAAAGACCACAATGGCTCGCCGTTTCCAACGACAGCCTGGGTATACGCAATGGGGTGGATTCTGCACATACTTATAGTATTCATAATAATATCGACAGCAACAGTGCTGCCTACAACTGGGTGGAACTGGCTTTTGGAAAAGGTACCAGTTCTTTTGTAACCAATCCATACGCTGGCAATTTCCAACAGCAGGTCAGCCTGCCTTTTGCATTCCCATACTATGGTAAGAAATACTCTTCCCTTTTTATAAACTTCCAGGGAGATATCAGTCTGAACGCCCAGACATTTGCTCCCTATATCTATCCGACCCTGCCCGCGCCCGCTCCATACGGACCGGGAGGCTACATAGCTGGAGCAAACACCGCATTGTCTCAGGGCTACGACTGGACAAAACTGATATACAACGGTCTGAGATATTATTATGCAGACAGTGAAAAACTGGTTGTAGAATATTATATGCTCTATGGTGACGGATCCGGAACCGTAACATTTGAAAATATTCTGTATAAAGACGGGCGCATCAAAATGCTCTATCAGAGTGGCGCAACAGAAAGCACTTTTACGCAGGACTTCTTTGTGGGTATACAGAACCAGGACGGAACCGATGCATCAGTTGCTTACAACCGCAGCCTCTGGTATAAAAACCGAGGCGTCGTCGAATTTGTCCCTTCTGTTCCATTCACGCTAAAAGCGGGTCAGTCCGTCAATATGGCGGCCACCTGGACCACTGTCGATATGACCGATGGCGTGTACAAAGACAATCTGATTCTTTCAACGAATGACCCGTTAAATACCTCCGTACATATCCCGCTTGAACTGGATGTGAATGGCGCGGTCATTATGAAAACAAGCGATTCGGTGAATTTCGGGAAAGTCGTAGCCGCCTACAGGCCGTCGGATGGTGCTTCTGAAATGTATACACAACCCGTATCCATAAAAAATAACGGAACAAAGACTATTATGGTCAGTGGCATCAGCCTCAGCAATACAGCGCTGGCACTTGATGAACTGACGCTCAATCCCGATTTATTCGACAATCCCATTCCGCTGGCACCCGGTGATGAACTTCTTTATCATGTGGACTTTACACCGGATTCCACAATGGCAGGCCCACTCAGCGAAACACTTACTGTCAATAGTGACTATCCGACAACAGTCGTCATTCCGGTAACCGCAACGGTTATCCTGCCTCCGGTTGTGACTACGGATACAACGCTGGTGAAATTCACTTTGCAACAAACCGATTCAGCCAATAAATATGTTCAGCTTGGTAATATGGGAAAGGGCAGCCTCGATTATACACTCAGTCTCCAGTACATCAGGCCCGGCATCAGTTATAATAGCACGGCGAATAAAAAACCACTGCTCACCGGTGCAAAATTAAACCGGGTCGAAAGATCCCTGATGGGTAATGACGCGGGCAAAAAGCTGCTGGGTTCACAAGGCAGTACCGTGTTGGATACCGAGCCGAAATTCGCAGATTCTATTTTAGCATATGATCCAACCGGCCATACAGGCAGTTTCCTTGGACCGCGCGATCCGACCATTCCGGCCTGGACAGCCACTAAGTTCAATGGTGGTGAAAAGGGAATCTACATGACCCATGTGGCAACGCTATACCGGACCGACAACATGGATCCTAAAACCATCAGCTTCAGGATCCGGCTGGGCACTAATATTAATACATCTACGGTCGTGTATTCCCAGACCGTAAATATCCAGGGAGATTCTTCTGACGGAGGACATTACCTGATTGCCAAACTCGATTCTGCGATCATGATCAATGCTTACGAAACCTTTTGGGTTGAGTGGGATTACAATGTTTTAATGAGTACGCCGCAGGGATTTTTATTTGTATCATCTGATCAGTTAAGGCCACAGACTTATTTTGCGCAGGTTCAGAACAGCGGCTGGTTCGAGATCACACAGATTATTAATTTCGTGACCGCCGCCTATTCAACGGTGGACAGCACCGGCGGATGGCTTACGCTGTCTCCGATCAAAGGATCTGTTGATATCGGCAAGACACAGCCATTAATGTTAACGGCACATGGCCCCAGGATTACACCGCCAGACCAGTCTGTTTCCCTGATGATCAATTCGAATGATCCGTTTACGCCTGTTCAAAAAGTAATTGTACTCGCCCATGTAGATCAGGCGCCGATACTGACCAATCACGACACGCTGTTCGTACACGAAGCTGACACACTGAACGCGCTGATCCCTGCAACCGATGACGAAAACGGCCCGATCGGCATCAGCCTGATCAGTCCCGACAAGTCCGTTGTGATCAATCATTCAGACACGAGCAATTATTTTGTTTACCGACCCGGCTATAACGACGCCGGTTTGCATACGTTTCCAATTCAGCTGGCTGACCAGAATGGAAATAAACGCACCGATTCGCTTTTCATAATGGTATTGAACACAAACCGCGCACCGGTGGTCATTCACCATCTTGAAACGCGTACGATTTCCCTGCAGGGCGCCGCACTACGACTTAGTATGGATACCGTATTTATGGATCCGGATGCTGACAGACTGATCTACCGGTTTGCAGGAGTTACTAATCCGATCGTCGGGGTGTATACCGACACAACCGGCGAAACCAGTCTGATACCACTGGATACCGGACATATCATGTTAGCATTTACTGCTACAGATATTTACGGCGCCAGCGCAACGGATACGCTGAGTCTGTTTGTTAAAAACAATACAGCGCCGGTTGCAGCAGATATCCCGAATTTCATTATAGATAAGGGGACAAGCCGTACAATCGATCTGGCTACGTGGTTTACCGATGCCGACAGAAGTGACATACTCATGTATCTGGCAACCATGGACAGCAGTGGATTTGCAAGCCTCGGTATTAACGGATCCGACCTGACTATGACCGGGCTGAATGCAGGGAACTGTCTGGTTACCATCATGGCAAATGATGGCAACGGAGGCTCTGTTGGAAAAAGTTTTATTCTCACCGTATTGAATAACCAGGGAAATATTATAGACGACTATCATATTGTTGTCGCACCGAATCCGGTTCACTCGATATCTAATATTTTATTTAAGCTGGGTACAGAGAAAAAAGTTCATATCGATCTGATCGGCATGGATGGAAAGCTCCAATCGGTAATATTCGATGGTATGCGTTCGCCCGGAAGTCAATCCTTGCAAGTAAATTATTCCAGTCTGCCCGCAGGCAATTACCTTTTGAAGTTTACGATCGATAACAAAACCGGCGTGATTCAGATCGCAAAATTATAGTTAACAGTAAAATATTACATTTCACAGTAAAATCCGGTTTACAAAAACAGTCCCGACATCGGGACTGTTTTTTATTCCTATCTTGTTTACCTTATGCTCAAGTGTATTGTTATCAACGAGCAGCCACTCTCTGTTCAGTTGATCAGGAACTATATTAAAAAGATAAAATTTATTGAACTATCGGGCTCCTTTTCCAACTCCAAAGAAGCCATGGATTTTTTAGAAAAAAATGCCACAGATCTGATACTTTTCGATATTAAAAAAACGATGCCACAAAACAGTTTACTGGGCACAATGAAGAAACACGCCATGATTGTCCTCACTTCTTCGAATCCGAAACTGGCACTTGAAGCATTCGATCATGATGTGATTGATTTCCTTTTGAATCCGATTGAATACACCCGGTTTCAAAAATCGATAGATAAAGCATACAGAATAAAAGAAGCATATAATTTATCAAAACAGGAAGACGAACAGGCGGCAATAAAAGGAGGTTATATATTTATCAAAGAGGCAACCCGGCTCCTACGCGTGGAACTGGACGATATATTTTATGTAATGGGGCTGAAAAACTATGTATCCATACTGACCAGAACGCAAAGAATAGTGAGCCTGCAAACCATGAAACAGATGGAAGCACTTTTGCCATCCAATCGTTTTATCAGGGTGCACCGATCCTATTTTGTTGCCATGGACAAAATCATCAGTGTCGAAAAACAGCAGATCTTTGTGAAAGACAAAGTAATACCCATAGGAAATTTGTATACAGAAATGTTTATGAAAAAGTTGTCCCGGATAAGCAATCAATAATTTCCCCTAATTTTGTAACTGTTTAACAGTAAAATCACCAAAACAATTCGTTCCCGATTCAAAACACCGAATTTTACACTAACTAACTATTATGAAAAAATTACTTTTGTCACTCGCCATTGTCTTCATTGCAGTTGCCGGATATTCGCAGCATTTGTCTGTCAACGCCTTCGGCGGTTATACGTTCAGGGACAGAATTGATTTTGGTAACGCCTATTCGTATATTAATGCGGGCGGAATCTGGGGAGTATCCGTTGAAGGAGTTAACGCCCGTGGCTCCGGCATTGAACTTTTATACCAATATCAAAGCACCAATATCCCATCCTATAAATATCCCAGTGGCAATCCTTTGAATAGTGAGACCGGTGCTGTGGTGTCCTATCTGCTCCTGAATTTTGAACAGTATTATCTCGCCAATCCAAAAATTGAACCCTATGGTGGAATAGGCCTGGGGGCTGCTTTCTATAAAGGCGATTCTCCCGGATCCACCTCAACAACAAAATTCGCATGGGATTTGAAAGCAGGTGTCAAATTTAAAGCGAGCAATGCGGTGGGAATAAAAATAGGTGCCCAATTACTGGGTAGCGCACAGGCAACCGGAACTGCCTTTTATTATGGGTACGCTTATACTACCTACGCAACCATTCTTCAGTTCGGATTTACAGGCGGACTGGTTTTCGATTTCGGGGGAAGGTAAATATAAAAATAGTCTTTAGACCCTTTAGAATCTATGATTTTAAAGGGTCTTTTAATTATAATGGTTTATTTGTCTGTATGAAAAAACTTGGACCTTTTTCGAACGTGGACGAATACATCGCTTTATTCCCGCCAGCTATCAGGAAAGGACTTCTGCTGATGAGAAAAACTATTCTGAAAGCAGCGCCTGACGCCATCGAACGGATCAGTTATCAAATGCCCGCCTATACATTGCACGGTAAAGTTGTTTTTTTTGCCGCCATGAATGAACACTATGGCTTCTACCCTACGTCCAGCGGTATAATAGCTTTTAAAGAAGAATTAAAAGACTATGACACTTCAAAGGGCACCATCCGGTTCCCATTAAACAAACCTCTTCCGGTTAAACTCATCAGGGATATTGTCTTGTTCAGGGTTTTGGAAAACAGGGAGAAGGCTGACGCACAGCAAAAACCAAAGAAAAAATAACGCAATTCCTGTCAAAGTAATTTTCTGAAAAACGGTTCCATTTCTTTAGCGAGAATAGCATGATCTTCAACATTGGGGTGTCCGCCACAACCCCGGGCTTTCATAGGCTGATAAAAAAAAAACGACTATCTTTTTTTTAGAAAGATCTGAAGAATTGATGGTTTTTTGAACCGCCAAAAGGCAATTTTGCAGTTTTTGTCTTTTCTCCCCGTTCAGCATAGGACTACTTAATAGTACAATGCGCGCATCAGGATATTTTGATCTGACCAGCTTAACAAACCCGATATAATTATTTACGTAATGCGCACTGTCAAACGCTAATCTGGGCTTGATACCGTCCCCGTCGCTGAAATCATTTGTGCCAAGAGCTATACTTACAATTCGAGGACGGTATCTTTTAAAATCCCAGAATCGTTTGCCATTGTCATCAAAATCCGTTTTTTCATATACCTGGGGCATTACGGGACCCTGACTATTCCAGTTCCTGTAAATACCGATACCGCTCACACTGCTTAAGATGAAATTCATATTCAGTGAACGCGCCAGTCGGGGACCGTAAGCCTGAAAAGCATTATGCTGATCATGATATTCTCCCGCACCACAGGGGATTTCAGAGGGGTCGGATGCGGCACCACAGGTTATACTGTTTCCAATATATTCGATTAACGGCAACGCAGGTATTTTCAGAGGAGTGATACCTGAAGCAATAATTTTCCGTATAAAAACAGGTCCTGTGGCTGCTTCTGTCGCTTTGTAAATCCAGATCCTGTGTTCGCTGTCCGTCAGGCCCTCAATAACCAGTGGCTGACTTTTATAACCATTGACTCTAAGGCGTTTTTGATATACCCCATCCAACGTGTACTGAATATAGTTGTGACCCACTGCGTCTTTAATGAATGCATCCACCAAACAACTTCTTCCTTTAAACCGGAATCCAAAATGAACGGCGGAACTGATCAGCTCCAGCCCGTCATTTGGGGTAAGATCATATCTTCCGATCGGAATTAGTGAAGAGGCATACAAGGTATCTTTAATTGCGGCAAAACTGGTTCCGATGCAGAACATCAGGTTGAACAACAAAATGATGCTGACAGAATTTACTCTATTTTTCATATCAACGACCTGAAAATTTATTTTATTTAAAATTACTCCGGAGATCCACCAGTAATTGTTCTGCGGCGTTCAGGTTCACAAAGCCCTGTCGGGGTTTATCCAGATCAACAACCAGATACAAAGCGAGTGTTGTCATGATGGCAAAAGCCATGACCAGAACTTTATTTCTTTCGAGATTCTTGCTTCCATATCCGGAAAGAAAGGCCGACACAATAATTAAAATAGAAAGCACCACCAGGATCATCCGCGGCACTACCGAAATACGGGCTGCTTCTCTCGTCGAAACGATGTCGATCATCGAATTGACTGCCGGCACCATTTGTTCTGTCGCACTCCGGTTGCTCTGATCGAATGAAAGTGCTGAAGTTGTTTTCCAAATCCTGGCAGAAATAGAATCTGCCTGAAGCAGAACCAGTTTAATCATATCCTCTTTATCCCAGTCTGCATAGTAGTCAATGCGGGTCTCCAGATAATTTTTAATATCCGCGCGGAGCAGATTTCTGGCACTGTCCGGGTACATATCACAGCGTAATATAGTTGTTCCGATATCATTCGCTTCCTGTACGATGAGCTGACGTCTCGATTCATATTTTGTTGCCGCCATGCCAAATGTAAAAGAAAGCAACAAGGCAGTTAAGCCCAGAAGGGAACCCTCGGTAGGTCCGATTCCGACATGTTCAGTTCCGGGAAATTTTCTGATATAGTTGGTCTTGAACCGGTATCCCAGCCAGTTTACGAGAATCAGAAGAAGGAAAAAAGGAAAGGCCAACCAGAATGCAGGGATAAGATCGAACTGAGTGAGTTGCATAAATAAATGTATTAATTAATTTAATCTGCCGCTCCCGGATTTTACAATTCCGATTCCTTGAGCCATACATCGAATAACCGGTAACCCAGAGAAAGAATAACGGCACCCGTAAACAAACCAATAAAACCGGAATACATAAATCCCCCCAATGATCCCAGGAAAATGATAAGCATAGGTACAGGTGCCCCCTTGCCCATCAGCAGTGGCTTTAATATATTATCCAGAAAACCCACGGGTATCATCCAGATGGTAAGTAAAATGGCGGTTGTGGTATGATCCGTGGTCCATATATAAATCAATACCCCCAGCACAACGGGAAAAATGCCTATTTGAATAATGGCCAGAACCAGACATAAAAGAGTCCATATTCCCGCATAGGGAATGCCCGCCACTGCAAAACCAATTCCTGCACAGAGACTTTGGATGATGGACACGCCCAGTATGCCTTTGACTACATTTCGAATAGTGATAGCGGCAATCGTGGCCATATCGAATTTTGTACTGTTGATCAGTCTGTTGAAAACCGTTCGGGCAAATACGGCCGATTCTTCTGCATAGGCCAGAAATACCCCGCTGATCAAAATCGAAATCGCAAAAATAAATAATGCTTTGCCCGTGGAAGTCAGCAGAGAAATTAAACTGCTGGAAAAAGATCTGACTTCCTCCGGATATTTGAGCAGAAAGGTTTCCACACCATCGGTTAATTGCGACCAGATCAGAAAGGCTTTTCCGCCGATCAGTGGCCATCCTTTTACTGAAGCGGGTGGTGGAGGAATTTTTAGTGTCCCTTCCTGATAGGCGAGTATTTCCGTTTTGATTTCAGACCCGGTTTTCATCCCCAACCAGCTTCCTGCAAAAATCAGCAGACCAAAAATCACCACGGTAATGATTACCGCCGCCAACACGCCTCTTCCCCCGAGTTTTCTTTTTAATCTCTGGTGAAGAGGATACAATGAAATAGCCAGGATGGAAGCCCATATAATGGGATTAAAAAAAGGCGCCAGGATATTAAAACACCAGCCAAGCAGGAAGGCCAGGGCCAGCAACTGAAGAGTGATGTGAATGACCTGTTTGGACTTGATGGAAAAGCTCTGGTTCGTTTCGGGGTTGTCCATGCTGAAATGATCTGGTTCGGTAAACAAATATGACCTGAGTGCTTATCCGTTTGTTGTAAAGCCGGGATAGAGCGTCATTCCCCCGTCCACAAATAAAGAAGTGCCGTTTACATAATCACTATCGTCGCTGCAGAGCCATACGGCCGCATTGCCTATGTCTTCCGGCAGGCCGATTCTCTGATAGGGGATCAGGGTCAGCAGCGATTTTAAAGCTTCCGGACTGTCCCAGGCTGATTTATTTATCGGGGTTTGAATGGCACCCGGACATATACTATTTATTCTGACTTTTTTCCATGCGAATTCCTGGGCGAGCGTTTTCATCAGCATCATGATGCCTCCTTTCGATGTAGCATAATTTGCATGACCTGCCCAGGGAATCACTTCGTGTACGCTGCTCATATGTACTATCTTACCTGCTGCACGGGAACGTTTAGGATCTACTCCCCTTCTCAGAAATTCCTTAATGGCTTCACGGGCGCAGAGAAACTGACCGGTGAGATTGACTGACAGAAGATAGTTCCACTGTTCGAGGGTCATCTGTTCAAATGGCGCATCCCGCTGAAGCCCTGCATTATTAATCAGAATGTCAACGGTTCCATATTGTTTAATGGTATCTGCAAACATACGCTGTACTTCATCTTCCTTACTCACATCGCACATGGAAGTGATTCCCCTGCCGCCTGCGCTAATAATCCCAGCCAGTACGGCTTCCGCCGCGTCTTTAGTAGCAGGCACCGGATAATTCACAACCACTGTGGCACCGGCTTCCGAAAGGGATTTCGCAACTCCTGCGCCAATTCCGCTGCTGGCACCGGTGATGATGGCAACCTGGTTCTGTAATTTTTTTCCCATATGTTTGAATAATTGTAAACTGTATGAACCAGCCAGCCTCATTTCGCCCACACTGCTTTGCGAATGTAAGTATCCCTCTTTAGAAAACCGGATTGATTTTCATGTGTTGCAGCAGCATAATCGTTTTGGCATCCCGGATTTCCCCCGTACCGATCATCGCGACCGCTTCTTCAAATCCCATTTCGATGACTTCAATGTCTTCTTCTTCCTGTGCCACACCACCTCCTGCGTGCACTTTCATGGATTCGGTATATTCTGCAATAAAAAAATAAAGAATTTCACTCACCGAACCGGGTGACATATACGCTTCGAATACTTTACGTACATCCCGTATGCGGTAGCCGGTCTCCTCTTCCGTTTCTCTTTTGATGGCGGACTCCGGATTTTCTTTTTCGAGAAGTCCCGCACAGACCTCAATCAAAAATCCTTTTTTATTTCCATTGACGAATGTCGGCAATCGGAACTGTCTGGTCAGAATGACCGTTTTGAATTCCGGGTTATACAGTAAAATAGCCGCGCCGTTTCCCCGGTCATATACTTCGCGGGTTTGCCGATGTGCCTGTCCGTCTTTCTTGATAATTTCGTAAGTGTATTTCTTGAGTGTGTACCAGTTATCCGACAAGAGTTCTTCCTGAATAATCCTTACTTGTTCCATAGTTTCCAATAAACATGTAATTTAAATATGTTTGCCAGAATTTCAGCCCGACCAGCATGCCGAAACAACCCATTTTTAAAAGATTATTCAATATCCTCCGCACTTCGCTGAATGGTGAGGCCCGGGATTATACCCAGGGAAGTATTTCAAGAGCTATTTTTCTCCTGGCTATTCCGATGATTCTGGAACTCAGCCTGGAAAGTGTTTTCGCGGTCGTCGATATTTTTTTCGTCAGCAAACTGGGCTCTCATGCTATCGCTACTGTGGGTCTCACAGAATCGGTCATTTCTCTTGTTTATTCCATCGCCATCGGGTTGAGTACGGCTGCCACCGCTGTTGTTGCCAGAAGGATCGGCGAAAAAAATCCTGATGCTGCGGCCCATGCAGGAGCCCAGTCGCTCATCGTCGCTTTTATAGCCACGGCCATTGTCAGTGTAGTCGGCGTTTTGTTTGCCGGCAATATACTGTCACTCATGGGTGCCGATGCTCTTGTGGTTAAAGAAGGCGCCATCTTTACAAGAATTATGTTTGGGAGCAGCCTCGTGATTATGCTTTTGTTTCTGATCAACGGTATATTCCGCGGAGCGGGAGACGCAGCCATGGCTATGAAAAGTTTATGGCTTGCGAGCCTTCTGAATATCGTTCTTTGTCCCGTGTTTATTCATTTCCTGGGACTGAAAGGCGCCGCCATAGCAACAGCAATCGGAAGAAGTGGTGGTGTTCTCTATCAGTGCTACCACTTATTTAAGGGGAAGGGTATCATTCGTTTGCGCAGAACTCACTTTAACTACGATCCCAAACTACTCCGGTCCATCATTGCTATCGGCTGGCCGGCAACCCTCCAGTTTCTGATCGGCAGCGGAAGCTGGATACTGCTTTCAAGGCTTGTGGCTGAAACGGGAGGCACAACGGCATCTGCCGGATACCAGATTGCCATACGTAATTTCGTGTTTTTTATTCTACCCGCCTGGGGATTAAGCAATGCGGCTGCGACGCTCGTGGGCCAGAATCTCGGAGCAAAAAATCCTCTCCGGGCAGAGCAAAGTGTCTATCTCACGGCAAAATACAGTGTAGTATTTATGGGCTCGGTCATGTTTATTTTCCTTTTATTTCCCCATCTCATTTTAAGCATTTATACTCAGGACGAACCGGTCATCCGAATCGGCGTACGCGCCTTACGATGTATTGGGTCGGGTTTTTTATTTTATGGTATCGGCATGGTGATGACGCAGGCTTTAAATGGCGCAGGGGATACCAAAACACCTACATGGATCAGTTTTTTCTGTTTCTGGTTATTCCAGGTGCCTCTGGCCTACCTGCTTGCCTACGGCTTTCATATGAAAGAAACTGGCGCTTTTGTTGCGATACCCTTGGCAGAAACCCTGATTGCACTACTCGCCTGGTATTTTTTCAGAAGGGGGAAATGGAAAACAATTTTAGTCTGACTACCCTTTATTGTTTATTCAGCGTGGTGATAACCGTGGCCGTTTCATGTTGTGTAATGGTCGTTCCCAAAGTGTCAATGACTTTGTCGACCACCACGTTGGAGGTAATGGTCAAAACACCGGTATCAATAGTAAATTTAGCGCCATTGGCGGCGGGTGATCCCGATCCTGCCGAACCGATCAGGCCCGAACTGGTATAATGTATGGAATCTGTTCCTATGACTTCGAATGCGGAGGTAGAATTAGTAGGCGGTATCGTAATGGGCAATTGGGTTGAAAAGGTGTCTACGATCACATTGTCCTGATAGTCCGTAACAAATAAATTCATATTTGCCGTATATCCGATTCCTGTTCCGGCCATTGTGTTACCGGAAATATTCACCGATCCGGTATTGTCCACGGTCGTATAGTCCGAAGTCGTAACGGTCTTAAATACAATTCCACTTTCGATGTCCTGTGCAGAGCTATAAGTAGTAGCGTGAAATCCGTTGAAGGTCCAGGTACCGGACAGGGCGGAAGAACCGTTGCTGTTATTGTCTTTTTTACAGGCAACAAAAACCATTGTCAAAGTGGCCAGCAGAATCCAGGATTTCGTTTTGCTCATAGGATTGTTTATTTAAAAAACGAAAAATTCAGAAGAAAATTGCCGTTTTAGAGCTTAAAGCTTAATGCTTAAAACTGTTTCCGTTCTGTCTTTACGAATTTTATGGCTGATAGTTGCCCTGGTTTTAGGCTTTGAGCTCTGGGCTTTAGGCTTATCAGATATTTCCTTTCTTCATTTCCGTAACCGCGTGATCTACCGCCCTTGCAGTTAATGCCATATAGGTCAGGGAAGGATTCTGGTTGGCGCTGGAGGTCATACAGGCTCCATCCGTCACGTAAACATTCGGAACATCCCATATCTGATTATGTCCGTTGAGCACAGATGTTTTCGGATCGCTGCCCATACGCGCTGTTCCCATTTCGTGAATGCAGAGTCCCGGATTAGCTCCCGGGTCGTTGAATGTACTTATATTTTTAAATCCTGATTTTTCCAGCATTTCTGCAGCGCTGTTCATCATATCGGTACGCATGGCTAATTCATTGTCCCTCCATATACAATCGAAATCCATTTGTGGAAGCCCCCATTTGTCTTTTTTGTCCCTGCTCAAAACAACCCGGTTATCCGGATGAGGCAGGTGCTCCCCCCACCCTCCGAGCCACATCGACCAGTCGCCCGCTTCGGTCAGGCTAGCTTTCAGTGATTCGCCAATTCCTTCCAGTTCGGTTACACGGCCCCGGTAGCCACCTCCCTGATATCCGAAGCCGCGGACATATTCTTTCCGCTTCGTTTTTTCATTGATGTTCCGGAATCTCGGGATATAAATTCCATTCGCTCTGCGGCCATAAAAATAACTGTCGCGAAACCCTTCATAGCTTGCGCTTGCTCCGACATGATAATGATGATCCATCAGGTTACGGCCCAATGCCCCGCTGGCATTTCCCAGTCCCTCCGGATGAGCTTCAGAAACCGAATTCAATAAAATGGAAGTCGTTCCGATAGTTGATGCATTCAGGAAAATAACTTTAGCATAAAATTCTTCAGTCTGCAGGGTATTGGCATCTATGATGCGAATACCGGTGGCCCGTTTACTATCCTTGTCATAAATCACATTCACTACAATAGAAAAAGGCCTCAACGTAAAGTTTCCGGTTGCATTTGCAGCGGGAAGTGTTACGCCATTACTGCTGAAATATCCCGTAAAAGGGCATCCCCTGTCGCATAAATTACGATACTGGCAGGGCCCCCGGCCATTCAGTCCTTTACTCAGATTGGCAGAACGCCCGATAATCATTCTTCTTCCATCAGAAAAACCGTTTCTGATATCTTCACTCACTTTTTTTTCC
Source organism: Puia sp. (assembly GCA_965214575.1). Classification (GTDB taxonomy): domain Bacteria; phylum Bacteroidota; class Bacteroidia; order Chitinophagales; family Chitinophagaceae; genus Puia. Next base: position 170,350 of record CBDCCE010000020.1, on the reverse strand, counting down.
AGGCAATTCATTTCCATCGGAGGAAGAAATTCGCTGTCGGGCAATTGAGGGAGGCCTTCTTTGGATCCGCTGATACCCACGAATTTTTCCACATAACTATACCAGGGCGCTATGTCCCGATACCGTATCGGCCAGTCCACTCCATGTCCGTCTTTACTATTGGCTTCAAAATCCAGATCGCTCCAGCGATAACACTGTCTGCCCCACATCAGACTCCTCCCGCCCACATGATAACCGCGAATCCAGTCGAATGGTTTTTTCTGCGCGTAAGGATGTTCCAGGTCGTTCACAAAAAAATGCCTGTTGGTTTCGTTGCAGAATCCACGAACCTGAATATGCTGTTCCCGCCGCATTTCTTCTGATATCGCCCCGCGATGATCAAATTGCCAGGGAGCCATATTGGCTGTGGGATAATCTTTAATATGCTCCACATTCCTGCCCCGTTCCAGGACAAGTGTTTTCAAGCCTTTTTCGCAAAGTTCCTTGGCGGCCCAGCCACCACTGATGCCCGAACCAACAACAATGGCATCGTATGTATTTTGGTTAACGGATTTCGTATTTATCCTGGGAGAATCGGGTGGCATGATTTCGTTATTATGGAATATGAATGTAGTCAAAAATATTCCGACCAACGGCTTCTTCACCGTAATCAAATAGGGAACCCGTTGCCGGATCCCCTATTCGTCATTTATGTGTCAAACAGACATTTCACCCCAGCACCGTACTAAACGCCAAGGCATAGGCACAGGCTTTACCTGTTTTCTTAACTTTTTGGCTTATCCATCAGTTTTGATTTGGGAACGTATACTTTTTTCCCCTTTTTGTCTACATAATAGTATTTTGAACTGTGATCAATATAAATGGTCTGCCCTGCCGGTCCTACCTTATCCTTGTATACTTCATCTACAATGGCTGATTTGCCTTTGGAGGCAATCTCAGCGGTTTTGTTGCCTACTTTTTTAGCCACGGTATCTACCTGAGCCTGCGCACCGATAGCAAATCCAAGCATAACCACCAAAGCAATTCCTGTCTTTTTCATAAAGATTATTTTAAGTTGTATAATACCTACCCGCCAAAGAGTTAAAAAACAGTGCCAGCCGTTCCATTTTCATAATTATTAACATGCGGGACCATGAACAGGAGGTTATTGGATAATCAAATACCTGATCAGAAAAAAGATTCCGGTTAAAACGAGCAGAATGGCCACAATCATCAGTACCAGCCAAAACTGAATATTTTTTTTGTTTCGTGAAGCTTTCGCCATACTATCGTTTTTTACTATTTGGGGCAGTAAGCGAATGGAGAGGTTAAGCAGCAGAGGAACGACAACCAGATCATCCACATATCCCAAAAAAGGAATAAAGTCTGGAATCAGGTCAATAGGACTGAGCAGATAGATAACAGAGAAAAGGGCGGGTACTTTCGCAAGCCACGGTGTTCTTTTGTCAGCGAAAGCATAATAAAGAATCATGATTTCCTTTTTAAGCATCCAGGGCCGAACTTGCAGTTGTGCTACCATCATCTATAAATTTAATGCGAATTCTTTTGAGCTATCAAAACATGCACCGTAGATGAATGATGTTCATTCATATACCCATTTAACTATTTCCGGCATCGTGGAGGAAACCGCGAATTTCAAGACTTTTGTTTTTGAGAACGGGCACGGACTCAGCTACCGCTCCGGCCAGTTCCTCACGCTGGTTGATAAGAGCGGCATAAGTGAACTCAGGCGGTCTTATTCTATATGTTCTTCTCCTGCAATAAATGAACCCCTGGCCATTGCAGTAAAACGGATTGATAACGGTTTTTTTTCAAGAAAACTTGCGGATCTGGCAGGTAAGGGAGATATCCTCCTGTGCAGTGGTGTAGCAGGTTTTTTCTGCCTGCCGGAAAATATTCAACCTTATAAAAAAAATATATTTTTTTGCCGCGGGCAGTGGCATAACACCGGTTCTTTCCTTAATAAAAACAGTGTTACATGTTCACCCCTTTGTATCCGTTCATCTCATATACAGCAATCCTTCCATTGAAGCCACCGCATTTTATTTCCTGCTAAAAGAAATGCAGGCGCGTTTTCCCAAACAATTACAGGTCGATTTTCTGATCAGCTCTGAAGCCAATCTGAGAAGGGCGAGGCTCAACCGTGATCTGTTGCTGGAGCTACTTTCCATCAATCAGGCCGGAAGAAACCAGACGCTGTTTTATACCTGCGGTCCTGAAAATTACATGCGTATGATTATTTTCCTGCTGATCGAAGAAGGATTCCCGAAGGAGAATATCAGGAAGGAGGATTTCAATCCTGGCAGGCAAATAACGCTTCACCGGGCACCCCCGGATAAACACGACTATGAAGTTCAGATCGGATTCCAGGGAAAGGAATTTCATTTCATGGTGCATTATCCGGATAGCATACTCAGGGCCGCACAAAAACAGAAAATAAACCTGCCTTACAGTTGCGAAACAGGTAAATGCGGAAGTTGTGCAGCGGTTTGCGTCTCAGGATCTGTATGGCTGAGCAATAACGAAGTCCTTACCGGGATAGAACTGGCTCAGGGGTCTTACGCTTACCTGCACGGGACATCCTCAAAATGGTCCGGTCGTGTTGACCTTCGCGTAATTATTATCTTAAACTTATGGTAGGCTGCTCATTTTTTCCAGATACAGATAGCGGTCCCTCGTTTTATCCGGCTCCCGATGGGTTTCCACGCCGATATACTGAACGGGATCCTTTTGCCAGCTTTGATAAATAGGCCAGTAGGGAAGCGCCGGTCCGTTCGGGTTTCTTGTTTTGATAAAATTTAAAAAATAATCCTGCATGATCGCAGAAACCCGGTAGTCCTCCGGCTGCCAGTCATACACCCGGTTCGTAGGAAGATTTCCCAGTGCATACTCAATTTCTGCCGAATGAGACGCGCCATTGAAAAAACCCGGTCCTTCCGGAAGTGAAGGATACTGCGGCGCTGTACCCGGGCGCAATGGCCGAATTGTATTTGTCCACTTCGGCTCTCGTTAGCGGACGCGCTCTGGTGTAATAATACCTGTATACCGGACTGTTTGTCTTTGCGTGCAACTCGGCCCATCTCCAGGTACTGTATGCAATAAAACGGTCACCTGCCAAAGCAGACGCAACGGACTGCACATCACTGTCGTTATTCACCACATACAATTTCAGGATATCGTCTGCATGTGACGGATACAATCTCTTCACTGCCCGAATATAGTTTTCCTTTGTGGGCTCTACTTTCCCCAGTATGGCGCTCCAGCTCCCTTCACCGGAATTCCATCCAACCAGCAACGGCACTCTGGCCATATTACCTGTGGCATAGGAAACCGAAGGCTGTTCAGTAAAGAAATAGCCATCCACATCAACAGGGAAATTGGACATACCCGGCGAGGCCGTCGCCTGTAAAAATCTGTTCGGCAGTCATTGCGCGCAGCTTCTTTGATGGAATGCGCTCCCATACTATCAGAAAAAGCAGTCCCGATCCTTTCTGCCTCTTTCAATGTGGTCAGGGGTTTGAAATTCAACAAAGACCCGCTTTCACCAATCGCTGCGGTAAAAAGATTTCTGGGCAATGGTGAAATAACCTGAGCACTCACGGAAAATGAGCCGGCCGACTCACCCGCAATAGTAATATGATCCGGATTTCCGCCAAAAGCAGCAATGTTTTTCTTTACCCAGCGCAACGCTTCCACCTGATCCATCAGGCCGTAGTTGCCTGAGGCATGGTGGGAAGATTCTTTGGACAGCCCGGGGTGGGCCAGGAATCCAAATACACCCAGCCGGTAATTCACTGTCACGGAAACAATTCCCCTTCTGGCCATACTTTCCCCGTCGTAACGATATTCCGAACCGTCACCTGCGTGAAACCCGCCTCCATAAAAATATACGAGCACCGGCAATTCTTCCTTTCCCGTTTTTGCCGGAGTCCAGATATTGAGATAAAGGCAATCCTCACTCACACCGTCAGAACGAAAATTCATGTCGCTGTAAATGGGTAACTGCATGGCCCGGGGACCGAACTTTTCCGCCTTGCGTATTCCCTCCCAGTTCTTTACGGGCTGGGGCTCCTTCCATCGCAAATCCCCTACCGGTGGCTGTGCAAAAGGAATTCCTTTATATTCGCTGATACCGGAAACTTCAATTCCCTGCAATAGTCCATTGGCCGTTTTTACTGTCGGAAAACTGGTATTTGTCTGCGCAACAGAAAGGTGGACTAAGAGACTCAGGGATAAAGCAATCGCAATCGTTTTCATCTGTATTAAGGTATCTGGTAGTGAAATTCGTTTTATTCGTATGCCGGGCATTGCACAACAATCTGCACGTCCGGATTCAATATCAGGTAAAATTAACCAATCTGTTCTTTGAAAAAAGCAAAAAGGGTAGATTTGTCAAATGAAGTCATTTGAAAATAAAACGATAAAAGTTTGTCATTTCATTTCCCTGCTTTTATTGGCCTTTTTTCTGCAGGATTGTGCAAAGGGCCAGTCAAAATCGGTGCCGCCACCCGTTCAGACAACCTATACCAGGCTCGTCTGGCAGGATGAATTTGACCAGGCCGGTTTACCCGACCAAACAAAATGGCATTACGATACAGGCTATATCCGAAACAACGAACTTCAATATTATACTTATCAGCGGGCAGGAAAATGCTTCGGTAAACAACGGGTTGCTGGATATGGTTGCGAGAAATGATTCCTTCCATTTAAATGGAAAGGTCTATCCCATTACTTCCGCCGATATAAGCACGCAGGGTATCCGGGATTTTACTTATGGAAGAATAGAAAGTCCGCGCTAAAATTCCTTCCTCACTTGGAACCTTGGCCCGCCTTCTGGACACTCGGCTCAAATATCAACGCGGTGGGATGGCCGGCATGTGGCGAAATAGATATCATGGAGCACGTTGGATTTATGCCCGACACCTTACATTTTAATGAACATGCTTCAGGATCAAACAAAGGCGCACAACTATTTTATTCCCATCCCGAAAACGATTTTCATATCTACGCCATCGAATGGTATGCCGACCGGATCGACTGGTTTTTCGACAGCACCAAAGTGTTTACATTCAAAAATGACGGATCGGGCAGCAGCTCCTGGCCATTCGACAAACCCCAGTTTATTATTTTGAATCTTGCCTTCGGAGGCGACTGGGGTGGCGCCCACGGCGTAGCGATCGATTCCCTGCCCAGGCATTATTATGTCGACTATGTGAGGGTGTATCAGTAAACCTCCGGATCACCGGTGCCAGGTTCCGGCAGTTTATCCCATTGCCAAAGTTCGTTTTTCGCTTTTCCGTCAGGCCGCGGTTTGGCACTTCGGATAGTGTACACCGTTATGGCTTCCATATCCTGTTCCGACATTTCGTAGTCGAGAATCTCTTTGTAACGGGCATCGGTCAGTTCTTCGTCCAGCCATTCGCGGGCCAGGTTGTCCGGGAGGAACAAGGGCATCCGGCCGCGGTTTTCGCCATCATTGTGGATCTTTCGCATCATCTCATTGCCGTTCCTTGTAATCAGACTGAACGTGAACCGTTTCAGCATCTCCCCCGTTTGCAGGTCAGGCAGATCCGCTACGGAATATAATCCGGGAAGAAAAAACAAGGATTGTTTTTTTAGATGAATAAAATACGGAACCTTTTTTTTCCAGCCGCTGACAGCCCGATGTTCATAAACTCCGGTAACGGGTATCAGACAGCGTCGACCGCGGATTTTAAACCAGTAGCTTTTCTCGTCGCCCAGAATCCGTTCGCTGCGACTGTTCAGCATGGATGCCCTTTGGCGGAGAAAACTTTTTTCTTCCTTTACATAAAAAGGAATTACCCCCCACTGCATTGCGCGCAGCCGGAGCTTATGGTTTTCCCTGTCCCGGTAGATTATCGGATGATCGTTAAAACTATGACCCATGATGTGAACGCCGTCAAAATCGAAATCCAGTTGCAGGTCTGTTTCAAGATCCGGGAAATAGGCAGACAGTTCCTTAAGCTTTACCGTGAATGAAATATCATAACACATATGCTTCGGCTTTAGGGTAAAGGTAGAACCCTTTCATATTTCTTCTATATCCGAAAATTTAATGCGAAGATGCTGATTGCCATGTTTGAGGATAATGAATATTTCACCGAAGCTCAGCTGTATGTTTGGCTTCACCACGTTATCCTTCGAGAGACGCCAGTTGGTCTGACTGTCGATATATTTTTTTAATTTGTCCCTGTATAATTTATTCACCTGCCCCTCCAGATCAGCTGCGCTGCGTATCACGGCCAGGAATATTCTGTATCCCGATCCCTGGAGCAGCATTTCCCGGATCTTTTTGAGATGGGCCGGATTTTTCAGGTCGATAATCGCGGCATAGCGGTCCGTCTTCACTGCATTTACGTGAAGTTTCGCTTCGCCCCGTTCGGCATAGTCGGAAAACAGAAGGTTGATCCGGGAACCAAAGGGATCCGTTGCATCTTTGCCGGCACGAAAATAGGTTTGTGATACCAGATACGGCCGGCCCAGTTCAAGGAGTCTGGGGATGTATCGGAGGTGGAATGGTTCGAATGGTTGTAACATGGGGATAGTTTGGGAGTTTGGGAGTGTGTTAGTGTGGTAGTGTGGTAGTTTTTTTTCATAAGGAACTCATTATAGTGGCCTTTACATAACGATCGCATTTGCCTGGTACTCCCACACTACCACATTCCCACGCTCAAATCTTTATTTGCAAAACCTCCGCCATCCTCGTTGTATAGCGGGGCGAAAGATGTGCCGCTTTGAGTTTGTAGGATCGTTTAAATCCCTGGGTTGCCGCGCGTAGTATGTCCCGACCCATGCTCCCGTTTACCTCATCAATGGTCTGCATCAGGCGCCTGCTTTTTTTGTCGTCGGTCCTGTCAAAACAGCTGGTCTGCACGGAGGATTCCGGTACCAGGTCCATCACGGTCACTCCACATTTCATGTAGAGAAATCCGGATTTGAAAATAAGATCAAGCCCCTGCAGGGCCGCTTTGATGATCTCGCCGCTGTGATTGGAAGCACGCTCCAGATCGATGTCCACCGATCGCCGGTACTGCGCTTCTTCCGTTTTATGCGGGTTGGTCTGTATAAATACCTGTATGCTGCGGCAGCGGCTTTTATCGGACCTCAACTTGGCCGCACAGGCTGCCGCATAATTCGACATCGCTTCGCCAATGGCGTTCTTGTCACCCAGCCTGTTCCCAAAGGAACGGGAGGTACAGATATTTTTTCGTACCGGCTTGCCTTCCTCCCAGGCAATGGCAGGAATTCCACGGAGTTCATACAGCAGGCGAAGCCCCACCACGGAAAGATTCTTGCGGATCCAGTCCTCAGGGGCATGCAGCAAATCCGCCGCCGTTTTAAATCCCGACCGCGATAAAAACAAAGCGTGCTGGTGACCGATGCCCCAGATATCGGCGACTGCAGTAGCTGATAACATTTCGGTCGTAAGTGCTGCGTTGGCGGCCCAGAATACAGCGGCATCGGGATGATGTTTTTTGGCGAAACGATTGGCCATTTTCGCAAGGGTCTTGGTCGGCGCAATACCCACGGATACCGGTATGCCGAGATTCCGGCGAATCGTTTTTCGAATGCTGAATCCCAGCTGCAACAGATCGGAACGACCCATGTCCTGCAGGTCGAGAAAGGCCTCGTCAATCGAATACCATTCTATTTTCGGTGCAAACAGCGCAAGCGTATCCATGATGCGGCGGCTCATATCACCATATAAAGTGTAATTAGAACTAAAAACTGCAACATCATGCTCATCAATTAATTTTTGCATCATAAATGCGGGGGACGCCATGGCAATACCGAGTTTTTTTGCCTCCTCACTCCGGGAAATGGCACAGCCGTCGTTGTTCGAAAGCACAATCACCGGGCGGCCCTCCAGGCGGGGATTGAATACCCTTTCGCAGGAGCAGTAGAAATTATTACAGTCCACCAATGCATACATCGGATTCCGTTTGAGATTTAAACAGACTTATTCTACCTCATACATTTCCTCAGTTCCTGCGTGTCGGAAATCACGTGGGTCACCACGCCCCATACTTCCATTTCCATCTCGGCAGTAATCTTGATTTCAGGATATTTACTATTGGCGGGAACAAGCCAGCAGTAATGATCATTTTTCCGGATGAATTTAACCGTGAATTCGCCATTCAGAATGGCCACCACAATATTCCCATTCACCGGCACCAGTGAACGATCCACGAGCAGTCGCGCTTTAGGAGGGATAAATGCGCCCATCATGGAGTCTCCCGTACATTCCACAATGAAGGTCGACAGAGGATGCCGGATGAGTTCGCGACTCAGATCAATACGCTCCTCCATATAATCCAGTGCCGGCGAGGGAAAGCCCGCAGGCACCGCCGTTTCATAGTATAATAATTCCATGATGACCTGTTTTTTACTTTTTGAATTCAGCACAAGTTTACTAAATATTTTAGTATTCAGCATGAAAATAAATCCCTTTGGAAAAAGAAACAGGGGGGATCTTACGCCTCTGGAGCGACTGATCGGCGAAGGCTCAAATTGCCGGAATTGACGTAATTTTAAATAAGAGACAAATTCTCCAATATATTGAAAATGAAATACGGAATAGCTCTTTTAATCATGTTTGCCAGTACCATGGCATTTGTTGGATACAGCCGGGGATCCGCAAGGCACGCCGAGCCCTGGACTGAGAAGCAACTCCTTGCACCCGCAGATCTGGCGGCCACAATGGCCAATTCGAAAGGAAAACAGCCGATTATTTTTTCTGTGGGACCAGGTGCTTTGATAAAAGGTTCGAGGGATATGGGGCCGGCCCATGAGAAAGAAGGGCTGGAAAAATTCAGGCAGGCCCTGATGAGCCTGCCTGAAAACGCAGATATCGTAGTGTATTGTGGCTGTTGCCCATTCGAACACTGTCCGAATATCAGGCCCGCTTTTATAATCCTTAATGAAATGAAATTCAGCCATGCCCGCCTGCTCAACCTGGAACACAATATCAAAACCGACTGGGTTTCGAAGGGATATCCCTCTGTTTCGCCATAGCTGGTACGGCCTCTGCACGAATGGGTCTAGTTATGTCTCCAGTGACCTGCAACCCAGTATTCACCGTTTCTGTGCATTTTCCAATGTCCCGGAATCCAGGCCCATCCCGGATGGGGAGGCGCAGCCCAGTAGCCACCGGAATACACGTAACCTCCGGGTCCCGGTCTCCATTCTTCGGCAACCCATACGTGGTTAGGACTTGGTGCCACGGTTCTTACAACCACAGGTGCCACGGGCCTTACTTTTACATAAATCGTCTGGGCACCGGCCGTCAGACCAATTCCCAGCGTTAAAAACGCAAATACAAAAAGACCTGAAACTAGTTTCTTCATAACACAAATTTTAAGTTTGACTGTTTTTATTAAGGATAGTTTAAAAAAGCCCAAAGCTTAAAGCCGAAAGCCTAAAACTGGTTTTAAAGCCGTCTACTCTAACGTTTGGTCACAGCTTCCGCAAAAACAACGCCCGCCGTTCCTATTTATGATCGCAGGCAGCTTGTTTTATGAATCATTAACAAACTGCCAGATCAAAAGAACGCCGGGCGTTGATTCGCCAAAGCTTTGGGCTTTAGGCTTTTAAACTAATGCAGGGACTGTACAAGAGAATCATAGTAATTTTTTGTAAAAATCACATCCGGCAGGTTATGGTACCAGTTGGATTCATGTTCGATTGAAAGCATACCGCTGAAATTCTGCCTCTTTAATTCGGCAAGAACAGCAGGGAAATTAACGACTCCCTTGCTGACAATCGTATCGGCTGCTTTGGGATCATCAAACTTGATAATATCTTTTAAGTGGACTCCGATAATATGCCCTTCCAGTTTCTTCAGGCAGTCAACCGGATTCAAACCGTTCCGGGCCCAATGACCCACGTCTGCGCAGGAACCGATATGAGAATGACCCTGGATAGCGGCCAGCACGGAGTCCGGGCTCCAGTACATATTCGGTTTGGGATGATCATGTATGGCTACCGGTATACCATAAACGCCGGCGAGACTGTCCACCACATCCCATTGGGTTTTGATGGGTTCAGCAGTAATATATTTCAATCCCAGATCCTTTGCCAGTTCAAATGTTTTGATCCATTCGGCCTTGTCCTTGGGCACGATCACACCCATGGCTACGATGGTAATGCCTTTTTTCTGTAAAATTGCCTTGAGTTTATCGCGGGTAGATTTGGACATATCGAATCCGAAAGTCCCTTCCATTCCGCCTCCCAGTTTCTGGCTGATAAATGCTTCAATATTTTTTATTCCTGCGCTATCGACCTTGTCCAGTGCATCGGCAAATGAAAACATGCGGAACGTCCACATTTGTACGCCCAGTTTAAATCCCGCAGTTGAAGCCACAGCAGAATCGGTTTTCATGGCACTGTCCGTTTTAGCAACTGCACTGTCGGCAGCTGCCGGACCTGAAGAGGAACCGTTACATCCGGCCATGACGGCCAAAGCAAAAAGGGGAATGAACAGATAAGCAAATCGTTTCATTTTAATGTTTTGAATGAAATAATAATTAAACGCCTGTTAAGGTCGCGATTTTACGGCAAAATCCGAACGATTTGGTGAAAAGCTGTCATTCGTTCGTGCACCGTCAACGATCAAGGTCATCGGTTGTCGCTTGACCGTTGACGGTTGGCGGTTGGCGGTTGGCGGTTGGCGGTTGGCGGTTGGCGGTTGGCGGTTGGCGGTTGGCGGTTGCCGGTTGGCGGTTGCCGGTTGACTTATTAAAATATTCTTAAATCGGCGAGTCCGTCTGGTCGGGCACCATTGCCATAAAGATTTTGATTACCTTGACGCGCATTTTGACATGCACTTTTTTATCACTTAACGACATTCATATGAAAAAAACAGTTCTCGCGAGAGTTATGGCTTTTGCATTTATCGGTGTTTTATTGTCAGGTCATTCATTCGCCCAGGAAGACAAGAGTAAACGACCAAGTCCACCGGCAGTAGCGACCGGAAAAGTAAATGACGCCACGATTTCCATCGACTATAGCAGCCCTTCTGTAAAAGGAAGAAAAATATGGGGTGGCCTGGTACCTTATAATAAAGTATGGCGGGCAGGTGCCAATGAAGCCACTATTTTTTCAACAGACAAAGACATTCAGGTTGAAGGCAAAAAACTGGCTGCCGGCAAATACAGTTTCTTCGTTATTCCCGGAGAAAAAGAATGGACGATTATTTTCAACTCCGAAACCGGCCAGTGGGGTGATACCCATTCAGGCGATGCGAATATAAATACCAAAAAGAATGTACTGGAAGTAAAAGTTACCCCTTCCACAACAGCGACTACCCAGGAAACCCTGCTTTATGCCGTTTCCGGCAGCGGCTTTTCTCTAAGCTGGGATAAACTGACCGTTCCCGTTTCTGTGAAGTAGATACGAAAAAAAATAAATAATGAAAAAGTCCGGTTAACCCCCGGACTTTTTTTATGCTGCTCAGCCTTCAAATCCGGCAAACTCTTTATTTATTTTTTTAAGATGGGCTTTGTAGGCAGCTAACCGTTTTTTTAACGGACTATGATTTTCCTTATTAAAAGTTTTAAAATCAAAGGGCTTGTCGTCTCTCGAAAAAGCGCCCAGCTTCATTTTGCCCAGTTGCATTTCGTGGCGGATTTCGTCGATTTCCGCCCTGAGGGTCTGAAATACTTTTTCGAAATACTCCGATTTCGACCGGGTATCCGAATCCTTTTTCTTTGTCCTTAATTCGGTCAGGTAATCCCCGAATATGCGTAGCACATTAATGTCAAAATTCAGTTCGGCAATCAATACTCTGTATTTCAAATGGAGACTCATCACGGAGGGAATGGCAGGCATATGTTTCGTTTATGTACACAATTTAATTAAAAGCTTAAAGCTAAAAGCTTAAAGCCTAAAACTATATTTATTAAAAGCCTAAAGCCCAAAGCTTAAAGCCTAAAACTATATTTATTAAAAGCCTAAAGCCCAAAGCTTAAAGCCTAAAACTATATTTGCCTTATAATAGGTTTAACATGCATTTTGATACTCTTTCAGTTCACGCGGGACATACGGAAGATCAGATCGGATCTGTAACAAGCCCCATTCACCTGACGACTACTTTTGAGCGGGATGAAGCCGGTCATATCGGTGGCAAGGGATATATCTACACGCGCTGGGATAATCCTAACAGGCACGGACTCGAAGCCAAACTCGCTTTACTGGAAGGAGGCGCCGAGGCTTTTGCTTTCCCCTCCGGAATGTCGGCCGCCATGGTGCTTGCCCAGGCCGTTTTGGAACCCGATACCCATATCATTATTCCCGACGACTGCTATCATGGTATTGCCCACCTGGTTAAAACCATGCTGCCAAAATGGAGAATTGAGTATACTGAAGTCGATATGACCGACTCCGCAGCCATTGAAAGGGCAATAAAAAAAAATACACGTCTGCTCATTATCGAGACGCCGTCGAATCCGATGCTCAAGATTACGGATATCGCAGCAGTCTGCAGGCTAGCGAAATCGAACGGAATTCTGGTGGGATGCGACAATACCTGGACTACCCCGCTTATTCAGCGACCATTCGAGCTGGGGGCCGATTTGGTATTTCATTCTTCCACTAAGTTTTTCGGCGGACATTCCGACGTGCTTGGTGGATGTATCATCATCAAAGAAAAAAATGAACTTGCCGCTAAGATCCGCGAATACCAGGTTATCGGCGGCGCAGTGCCCTCCCCTTTTGACTGCTGGCTTTTAAACAGGAGTCTGGCAACGCTCTCCCTCAGGTTGGAACGGCAGACAAAAAACGCGGAAGCCGTTGCCCTTTTTTTAAAAGATAATCCACTGGTGGAAAAAGTATATTATCCCGGCCTTCCGGATCATCCTCATCATGATATCGCAAAAAAACAGATGCATGGCCTGTATGGTTCGATGATATCTGTTGAGATGAAGGGTGGTGAAAAACAGGCACTCCTTTTTGCGGGTGGTATGCAGTTTTTTAAACACGCTACCAGTCTCGGCGGAGTGGAAAGCCTTATTGAACATCGTCGTTCGGCGGAGGGCAGTGCACCCAGAAGTCCCGCGAACCTGCTTCGCCTGTCCATTGGAATTGAATATATCGATGATCTGATCGGCGACCTGGAACTGGGCCTGAGTAAACTGACCGTATGATCATTTTTCTCCCACCGGATGATGTTGTCTGACCATTCTCAAAAAACGGGCACCAAGGAAAACAGAAGCCAGGGTGAGTCCGAGGATAAGCCCCAGCCACATACCCGCCGCACCCATTTTAAAATGAAAGGCAAATAACCATCCTACCGGAATGCCAATTACCCAATAAGCAACCGTTACCAAAACGGTTGGTATTTTAACATCTTTGATTCCCCGAAGAAGGCCTGCACCCGTTGCCTGGGTAGCATCCGATATCTGGAATACGGCCGCAAACAAAAGAAGCAATGCGGTTAGTTTAATCACTTCCGGATTTTCATTGAATACTTCGGGCAGCTGCCAGCGAAACACGGCAAAACATATGGCACAAAAGCATCCATATAAAAAGGCCGTCACCAGCGTGGTCTCGCCGATAACCCGGATCTGATTCCAGTTTCCCCTGCCAAACGCATTGCTCACACGGATAGATCCTGCCTGTGAAAGTCCCATAGAGACCATAAACGTGAAGGCTGCACAACTCAGGGCGATCTGATGGGCAGCCTGCGATACTGCGCCCAGGGTTCCAATAATAATACCTGAAACGGCAAATGCGGCAACTTCCACACCCAGCTGCATACTGCTGGGCACACCAATGCGCAGGAGTTCGCGCATGGATTTCGGATTATATTTCCATTGATTTTTTCGTACGGCAATAAAGCGGTTAAAAGTTTTGTGCTTTAAAATCACGAGGCCCAGCACCACAAATATGAGGCTGCGGGTAATCAGCGTGGCATATCCTGCGCCCAGCAGTTCAAGCCTGGGTAAACCCCAGTGTCCGTAAATCAGCAGCCAGTTCAGGAAAATGTTAACCGGGATGGCCCCGATCGAAAGGATCATCGCTGTCTTGGTGAACTCGAGTCCATCAGCAAACTGTTTCAGGGTCATAAAAAGCAACATCGGAATAACGGAAATTCCAACCAGTGTCATGAAGGGAAGAGCAAGCTCCACCACCTGCGGGTCCTGATTCAGATGCTTCAGGATATTTTTTCCAAATACCAGTCCTGCAGAAATAATCAGGGCAAAGCTGGTACACAATAAAAATCCATTAAATAAATAGTGTGAAATCAGCTGGTGATCCTTCCGGCCATTGGCCATGGACACCAGCTGGGAAACGGAAATAGTCAGGCCGATACCGATCACGAAAGGAATATTGGCTGCGGTCATTACCAGCGAAGCAGCGGCCAGGTGTTTATAACTGATGCCGCCCACCATAGCGGTGTCAATCAGGTGCAGTGACATCTGCGCGAGTTCCCCCATAATAATGGGTATTGCAAGCGAAATGGTTTTATAAACCTCCGTTTCTTTCCAGTGACTCATATTTCCCTATTGAAATGCCTGCAAAATGACAATTAATAATCAATAATTAATATTTAATAATTAAAAACCGAACTTGTCACTAAATAGAAAATATGAAATTGGTCCGCTGGGGCATCCTGGGTTGTGGTCGTATTGCACGTAAATTTGCCGCCGATCTGATGCTTGTTTCCGATGCTGAATTAGTGGCAGTGGGTGCGCGTCAGCTGGAAACGGCCGAAGCATTTGCCAAAGAATTTCCCGCTTCACATATACATGGCAGTTATGAAGCACTGGTGAACGACCCGGATGTGGACGTTATTTATATCGCTTCCCCGCATGCCCTTCATCATGAACATACCTTACTTTGTCTTCGTCACGATAAGGCTGTGCTCTGTGAAAAAGCTTTTGCTTTGAATCTGCGGCAGGTACAGGAGATGGTTGATCTCGCCCGTTCACGAAAGATATTTCTGATGGAAGCGATCTGGACTAAATTCCTTCCCCATTACCAGAAGCTGCAGGAGATGATTGGCGCCGGGGAACTTGGCGAGATCCGCAATATGCAAAGCAGTTTCGGTTTCATACCACAGGATCCAGTGCCGCCTCGTTTGTTTGATCCCGCGCTTGGCGGCGGCAGCCTGCTGGATATTGGCATATACAATGTGTTCATGACCCTGTCCTGTATGGGACGCCCCGATGTCATAGAAGCCAGTATGGAACCCACTAAAGAACGGGTTGACCTGCAATGCGCCATGCTGTTTAAATATAAGAATGGTGCGATGGCCCAATTATTTTCCTCCCTTTCCACGAACCTGTCCACTGAAGCAGATATTTCCGGAACAAAGAGCCGCGTTCACCTGACAAGTCGTTTTTATGCGCCCAGTGCGACCATCGAACTGTTTCCCGGCAGAGAAGAAAGCAAACAGATTATTCCGGTACCCAAAGAATCCGGGCATGGATATCAGTACGAAGCCCGTCATGTGGGCGACTGCCTGCGGAAGAAACTGACTGAAAGTCCCGTGATGTCACTGGACGATTCTCTGTTACTCATGGAAACACTCGATCGTATACGTGCCGCAGCGGGTATACATTATGCAGCAGACCTCAGGGATTAAAAACGAGCGGCTTTTTCTCCACCATCCGATGGTATCTTTCTTCATCAATTGATTTTTCGGATTTCGAAATGACCACAGTGGCGACTGCATTGCCGATAAAGTTGATCAGCGCCCTGCCCTCACTCATAAAACGATCCACACCGATCAATAGCGCGAGGCCTTCCAGCGGAATCACTTTCATTGCGGTTAATGTGGAAGCCAGCACAATAAATCCGCTTCCGGTAACACCCGCAGCTCCTTTACTGGTGATCAGTAATATTCCGATAATCACAAGCTGCTGGCCCAGGCTCAGATCGATACTAAAAACCTCCGCCAGAAATATCACACACATGCTGAGGTAAATGGTCGTGCCATCCAGATTAAAACTGTAACCAGTCGGCACAATTAAACCAACCACTTCTTTTTCACAACCCGCCGCTTCCAGTTTCTGCATCAGCGAAGGCAATCCTGCTTCACTGCTGCTGGCGCCAAAAACGATCAGTATTTCATCCCGGATATAGAGCAGCAGTTTCCACAAACTGAATCCATACCATCGGCAGATCCCATTGAGCACAAGAAAAATAAAGAGCAGCCCCGTAAGATAAAAACAGAGCATCAGTTTGCCCAAAACGAAAAGAGTGCTGAAGCCAAACTTTCCGATCGTGTAGGCCATTCCCCCAAATGCCCCAATAGGGCTGAGTTTCATGATCATCTGCAGAATATTGAAAATGATCCGGTTGATTTTATTCAGTCCCTCAATAATATTTTTACCCGACGGTCCGAGTTGTTTTAATCCAACGGCAAACAGAATACTGAAAAATAAAATCTGCAGAATATCTCCTTTGGCGAAAGACTCAACAATATTGGAAGGCACAATATGCGCAATGAAATCGCCCCAGCTAAAATTTTCTGCCTGCCTGGCTATTTCTGAAACCTGGGTGGTAACGGTGGTACTATGAGCCACTCCGGCACCCGGTTTGATCAGATTGGCAACAACCAGACCGATCACAAGAGCGAGAGAGGAAACAATTTCAAAATAAACCAGCGCCTTCACGCCCAGCCTGCCCACTTTTTTCATGCTTCCCGCACCTGCGATTCCCGTCACGATACTGCAGAAGATCACCGGCGCGATGATCATGCGGATCATATTAATGAACGTATCGCTGATCAGTTTCGCTGTGGGTGCAAAAGACGGAAATAACCATCCGCATATAACACCCAGCGTAATGCCGATCAGAACCTGTATGTAAAGGACTTTGAGATATTTCATCATGAGAGAAAGCCTAAAGCTCAAAGCTTAAAGCCTAAAACCAATTCATATTCAATCATCACTAATCAATAATTATTTCAGCGCCGCATCCACTATCGTTTGCGCTTCCTGCAACATCAGGTTCAGATGTTCCCGTCCCCTGAAACTTTCAGCATAAATTTTATAGATATCTTCTGTACCTGAGGGACGGGCTGCGATCCATCCGTTTTCTGTTTCAAGTTTAAGTCCGCCAATCGAAGCACCGTTTCCCGGTGCTTTGGTCAGCACATTCGTAATCGGCTCGCCCGCCATCGTTTTCTGTGTGATCTGATCGGGACTTAGTTTAGACAGTTTTGCTTTTTGCTCCGCATTGGCTTTGGCTTCTACCCGATCGTAGGTTGAATGACCCAGCTCATCTGCCAGCCCCTGATATATTTCGCCCGGATCCTTTCCCAGGGTAGCCGTCATTTCAGCGGCCAGCAGGGCCGGAATGAATCCGTCCTTATCCGTCGTCCATACTTCACCATTCTTCCGGATAAAACTGGCGCCGGCACTCTCCTCTCCTACAAATCCCAGAGATCCGTCAATGAGTCCGTCCACAAACCATTTGAATCCGACCGGAACCTCGTAGAGCGGATGATTCAATTTTTTTGTTACCCGGTCAATCATCCGGCTGCTGACCAGTGTTTTTCCAATGGCAATATCTTTTTTCCATTCCGGACGATGTTGCAGCAGGTAAAATATGCAGGTCGCGAGGTAATGATTGGGTGGCACCAGTCCGACACTTTTCGTGACCACACTATGGCGGTCATGATCGGTATCGCAGGCCACAGAAATGTCAAACTGATCTTTCATACCAATCAGTCTTTGCATGGCATAGGGCGAAGATGGGTCCATGCGGATTTTTCCGTCCCAGTCAACCGTCATAAAACGAAATGTTGGATCCACAATATCACTGACTACTTTAAGATTGAGTTTGTAGCGGTCGGCTATCGGCGCCCAGTAGTGTACACCTGCGCCTCCCAGAGGATCAGCGCCAATCAGGATTTTAGAATCCCTGATGATATCCATATTCAAAACGTTCTTCAGGTCACTTACATAATGATCAATGTAATCGAAAGTATGGGTGGTGGACGCTTTCAGCGCCCTTTCGTAAGGAATGCGTTTTACGTCCTTCATTTTATTTTCCAGAATCCCGTTGGCTTTTTTCTCCACCCAGGAAGTGATGTCGGTGCCCGCAGGGCCACCATGCGTGGCATTGTATTTAAACCCACCGTCGTCGGGCGGATTATGAGAAGGCGTAATGACAATGCCGTCTGCCAGCCCGTCTTTTCGTCCTTTATTATAGGTCAGTATCGCCTGTGAAACAGCGGGCGTGGGTGTATATTCATTGTTGGCTGCAATCATCACTTCCACTCCGTTTGCAGCCAAAACCTCCAGCGTGGTAACGGCTGCCGGTTCCGATAAGGCATGCGTGTCAATGCCCAGAAAAAGGGGCCCATCGATTTTCTGTTGAAGCCGGTAGAAGCAGATGGCCTGGGTAATGGCCAGGATATGCCATTCATTAAAAGAATTTGAAAAGGATGAACCCCGGTGACCAGAAGTACCGAAGGCCACTTTCTGCGCCGGCACCGAAACATCGGGCTGCTGCGCATAGTAAGCGGTAATTAAACGCGGAATATTAACGAGAATCGACGGGTCGGCGGGCTTGCCGGCAGCAGGGTTTATTTTCATATGAACTAAAGTTAGCAAATTTAGATTCTGATTTTAATTATTGGGATAATTCCTATATTTACCCCAATAACTATTGCTTTTGAGAAAGTCCGCGAGTATCATTCTCTTACTGGTCCTCCTCTTTAATATGATCGGCTACCGTGCCTGGTTTTATTATGCAGAAAAGAAATCGGACGCTTCCATGGAGGCCCGGCTGGATAATAACCAATACGATGAAAAGGATCTGGTTACCCTGACGATTCCCCTCGACAATCCCTATCAGCAGGAACAGAAATCATTCGAACGTACAACAGGGGAAATCAGCTTCGAAGGTAAAATTTATCAGCTGGTTAAGAGAAAAGTAACGGATGGCAATCTCATCCTTCTTTGTCTCTCCGACACCCATAAGATGGTACTGAATAAAGCAAAATCCGAGATGGGCAATTCCTCCGCGGATCCGGCTTCCAGCAGCAAATCCGGTTCACGCACCAGCTTTTCAAAAAATTATAACGGCGGCGATTATACCGAGCATTCGTTAAATCAGAACAGCTTTTTGATTTCAGGAAGGCTCAGCAAACTGCGCCATTCTTCTTACGCCTGCGCACTGACAGACACGGACATTGCCAGCCCCGGCAAACCACCCCGGAACAGGGCCTGATTTACATACAGGTTCCCTATTTTTTCCATCTACTGAGTTAAATATTGAATATGTCACGATTATTTTTAATAATCGGCATCCTTCTGTTAATCGCTACAGAAATATTGCGCGTTTATTTTATTATGCCTTTTCCGGGCAGTCAGCATGCAGATACCATTCACTGGGCTTACTCCATAGAGAAATATAAATGGCTGCTCAGGCTGGCTGGTCTCGCCCTGGTTTTTATGCCCGCTGTCCGTGTCTTTACCGGTAAAAAACTCTGGCCCAGGATTTTCCTGACCCTGTTTATCGTTTTCTATGGAGTAATTTTTTTCTTTTTCAACTTCAGGTTCGAAGCGGATAAAATGTTTTACCAGCCCGGCTATAAAACATTTGCAGGATTCAGCGCTAATCAAATTGACAGCAACAACCTCATCATCGGTATCGATATCAATGGCCAGTCGCGTGCCTACCCCATTCAACTGATCGGCTATCACCACCAGGTACGGGATACCGTTGGTGGAAAGCCCGTGATGGTCACTTATTGTACCGTCTGCCGCACGGGAAGAGTGTACAGTCCACTCGTAAACGGCATTCCCGAAACCTTTCGCCTCGTAGGCATGGATCATTTCAACGCGATGTTTGAGGACGCCACAACAAAAAGCTGGTGGCAGCAGGCAACTGGCGTGGCGATTGCGGGACCACTTAAAGGATTCCATCTGAGCGAAATTCCATCCCATCAATATTCCCTGGCCAGCTGGTTCCGGATGCATCCGGATGCAACGGTCTTCCAGGGAGACAGCACCTATAAGGAAGATTACACCGATCTGGCAGATTTTGACAAGGGAACAATAAAAGGGCATCTGGAAAAAAGAGATTCCGCTTCATGGAAAATGAAATCCTGGGTAGTAGGTGTTAAATCCGGATCACTGGAAAAAGCATACGATTGGAACGAGCTTTTAAAAAATAATTTCATACAGGATACCATGGGTCGTTTCCCCATAATGATTCTGCTCGAGAAAGATACCAGCAGCTTCCATGCTTTCAGCCGTTCCCTGCGGGGACAATCTCTTTTTTTCCAGGTAAACAAATCTCTGGAACAATTCACCGATACCAATACGCATTCCGTATGGAGTTTCAGCGGCCATTGCCTGAGTGGCTCATTTAAAGACGCCCAACTGGAAGTATTACCCGCCTACCAGGAGTTCTGGCATTCCTGGAAACAGTTTCATCCCAACACCACTTTATACAATCATTAATTATGGCTTATATCGAACTGAATAATCAACTTCCGGGTATCACCGGCTTGCTCGAGAACCGACCCGATACGGCGGCGCCTATACGTGAACTCACACAGATTCTGCTGAGAGGTAAAAACACATTAACGGAAATGGAAAGAGAACTGGTCGCTACCATTGTCTCATTTAAAAACCAGTGCCGCTATTGCACCCAGGCCCATGCGGCCACCGTGATTGCGCTGGGCGGATCACAGGAATTGTTGGACAAAGTATATCATGATCCGGAAAACGCTCCCCTCCCGGAAAAAATAAAAGGGCTTCTTCAAATCGCATCCAATGTGCAGGAGAGCGGGAAAGCCGTGAAGCCGGAACATATTGAACGCGCCAAAAAAGCAGGGGCGGCCGATCGCGAAATTCACGATACGGTTTTGATCGCTGCCTTATTCTGTCTGTACAACCGGTATGTGGATGGCATGGGCACTTATTGCCCCGCGGATCCCGCCTACTATCGGAAGCTCGCCTCGCGCCTGGTGACTATCGGGTACGACAGGCCGAAAGATGGACTGGCCAGAAAAGGAGAAGAAAATTTCAAATAGTATCATAATGAATGGACCAAAAAGCAGGCAGGCTTTATTTCTGATTTGTTTTTTTAGCAGTCTTTTTGGCGGAACCGTATCCACACTGATGTCGGTCTATTTACCTGCCGCCATGAAGGATCTGTTACCGGCAGGAGATGCGCAGCACGCCGATACCATCAGCGCGACCATCAATTCAATTTTTATTTTCGGATGGACGGCCGGAGGAATCATCTGGGGTATTTTCTGCGACACGCTTGGCCGCAGGAAGTCTTTTATTTATGCGACACTCTGTTATGGAATATTTACCATCCTGACCGGCCTGGCGCCCAGCTGGTTTCTCGTAGTTAGCTGCCGGTTCTTTTCCGGATTTGGTATCGGCGGCGTGCTGGTAATCACCACCCTGCTGATTTCAGAAGGCTACGAGGATAAAAAAAGAGCCGTGCTGCTGGGTATTCTTTCCATTTCGATTCCGGTCGGCATTTTCTCTGCCGGCCTGTTAAGATATTATGTTCCGGACTGGAGACCCGCATTTATCGTTGGCGCTATACCGGTGATACTATCCGGTATGGCTGCCATTTTTTTCAGTGAATCCGAGAAATGGACCAGGGCTGTACAAAATGAAAATGCCACTCGCAGAAATCTGGAACAACTATTCAGCAAGCAAAACAGTAAAAACCTGGTCATGGGATCCGTTGTGTTTGGTGCTGCACTGATTGGTTTGTGGGCCACTTTTTCCTGGCTGCCCTTCTGGATTCAGAGTATGGTTACAGGCAGCGGGCAAAAAGAAACCGGAATGGCCATGATGCTGATGGGTGGAGGCGGACTGCTGGGCGGTTTTATATCCGGCTGGGTAGTGAACGCCATCGGGCTGAAAAGAACACTGCTCATCTGCTTTGCTGCCTGCTTTATTCTTGCTTTCATTTTATTTAAACTGACGCATACCCTTTCCGTCGGCACCTACCTGCAGATTGCGTTCATCACTATATTCTTTGGCATGAGCCAGGGCGCATTGTCAATGTATATACCTGAATTGTTCCCCGTCTCCCTGAGTGCGACAGCCACCGGTGTTTGTTTTAATCTGGGAAGAATAATCACCGGAGTAGCGGTATTTTTTATCGGCTCCCTGGTTGAAATGCTCGGCGGATACGGAAACGCCATTTTTTATTTTGATTTTGTTTTTCTCATCGGATTCATCATTACCCTGTTCAATAAGCAAACCAAATATTCACCCGTAACAGAAGAAACATGGCCTATATAGCTGTAGAAGAAGGCGTGCCGGGCATCAGGAGCCTGTTTAATTTTAGTCCCGAAACCGGAGGACCTCTCTGTGAACTCGCCGAAGTTTTATTACGCGGCCCCTCTCCGCTGAGTTCGGCAGAAAGAGAACTGATCGCCGCCTATGTGTCGCACCGCAACGGATGTATGTTTTGTATGAATAGTCACGCTGCAGCCGCCCGTTGTTTATATGCTGATAAAAAAGACATCGTTAGTGATTTGCTGCATCATAAAAATGCGGGAGAACTTTCTGACAAAATGAGAGCCCTGCTGCTGATAGCCGGCAAGGTACAGGTCTCAGGAAAATCCGTAACACCGGAGGATATCGAAGCGGCAAAAAAAGCAGGTGCCGGCGACACGGATATACACGACGCAGTACTGATAGCCGCCAGTTTTTCCATGTTCAACAGATATGTGGATGGGCTCGCCAGTTTTACCCCTTCGGGCGAAGCGGCCTATGAAGAAATGGGCAAAAGAATGAGTACAACAGGATATCATATTTAGAAAAATTAAAACAAAAGCAATGGCCTACATCGATTTTAACAATGACCTGCCGGGTATTCGTGGTCCAATGGTATACCGGCCCGAAACGGGCGCGGCACTCAATGAACTGGCAGAAATTTTATTACACGACGAAAACAATACGCTGAGCCGCGGCGACCGCGAAATGATCGGCGCCTTTGTCTCGTCGGAAAACGATTGCTTTTTCTGTCAGAATGTGCATGGCGCTATGGCCCAGCATTATTACGAAACAGATATGCCCTTTATCGATTCGATCAAAAAAGACTATCTGAATGCAGATATCAGTCCCAAGCTAAAATCACTGCTCAGCATTGCGGGCAGCGTGCAAAAAGGTGGAAAGCAGGTAACCCCCGATCAGATTGAGACAGCCAGAATACTCGGCGCCACGGACCGGGAAATTCACGACACGGTATTGATTGCCGCGGCCTTCTGCATGTTCAACCGCTATGTGGACGGGCTCAACACCTGGGCGCCGCAGGACCGGCAGGTATATGTTGACCGCGCATCCATACGCGCGAGGGACAGATACTCACAGGCAGGACTTGTAAAATAATTAACTCAACAATTTATTTATTATGCCACATATTCATGTAGATAAAAACCTTCCGGGCATCCGCTCGCTCATGGCTTTTCGTCCCGAAACCGCCGCGCCCCTCAGCGCTTTGGCGGAAATTCTGCTGAGAGATACGGAGGGACTCAGTCCGGCCGAACGCGAACTGATCGGCACTTATGTCTCTTACCTCAATGATTGTTTCTATTGCCATCACTCTCATGGAGAAATCGCGGTCTGTTATCTCAACGGCGACCGCGCACTGGTGGATGCGGTAAGAAGCAATTATAAAACGGCGCCCATTTCCGACAAGCTGAAATCACTTTTAAATATTGCGGGTAAAGTGCAGAAAAGCGGTAAGTCAGTGACCCCGGAAGACATTGAAGAAGCAAAAAAACAGGGCGCCACGGATCGCGACATTCACGACACGGTGCTGATATCCGCGGCGTTCTGTCTGTTCAACCGCTATGTGGACGGGCTCGCAGCATGGACTCCGCAGGATCTGTCAACCTATCCCCCGCGCGCAAAACAGATCGTTGAAAACGGATATGGGGCTCATATATTTCAGAAGCCCCAGCCGGCTTAAAGCCTAAAGCCTAAAGCTTAAAGCCTAAAGCTTAAAGCGCAAAGCCAACGGATAAATTTTAAAACCAAACCAACCTCCCAACAAATCAGCTTTATGAGAAAATTCAAAATCATCACCACTTTTTTAATCATGATCGCATTGATTCCGGTCATGAGTAAGGCCCAGGTGAAACCCATTACGGGCACCGTGCTGGACAGTAAGGGTCGTCCCGTAACCGGCGCCAGTATTCTGGTAGTAGGAAAAACGACCGGAACCGTTTCGGACGACGCAGGAAAATTCAAACTATCAGTACCTGAAAATGCCACTCTCGTAGTGAGTTCGGCCGGATTCAGAAGTCAGGTGGTTAAAGTAGACGCCTCCACAGATCTGAAAATTGAAATGGTGGAGGACATCGCACGTCTGGACGAAATCGTTGTAACGGGTCTCAGTACCACTGTCAAAAGAAGAAACCTCGCCAACTCGGTGGCCACCATTAGCTCCACCCAGCTCAATGGCGTGGCTCCTTCACAAACCTTTGATCAGGCATTGAACGGAAAAATTCCTGGTGCAACGATCAATTCAAATACCGGCGCACCTGGCGGCGGTCAATCCGTTAAACTGCGCGGTGTCACTTCAGTTTACGGTAACACCCAACCGCTATATGTGATTGACGGGGTGTTCGTAGACAATACCTCCACTTCGGCAGGTTTAAATTTTGTTACAGGGGCGGCCAGCGGCGGTGCGCTCACCTCCAATCAGGATAACCCTTCGGGAAGAATATCGGATATCAATGCAGAGGATATTGAAAATATTGAAATTCTGAAAGGTGCTTCGGCTGCTGCGATCTATGGTTCGCGTGCGTCGGGCGGTGTGATTATCGTCACGACCAAGAAGGGGCATGTAGGTAAAACGCGCATTAGTTTTTCCCAGGATCTTGGATTTATCCAGGCCCGAAAACTTCTTGGTGTTCGCCAGTTTACTGCAGAAACGGCTGCCGGCTTATCCCGCGACAGTTTAACAGGTGTTCAATACGCGGCAGATTTTACTGCTGCAAAAAGCGCCGGCAAATTATATGACTATGAAAAAGAAGTTTATGGCAATACCGGTTTCGCAAGAAATACACTCGTGAGTGTGAGCGGCGGGAATGACCAGACTACTTTTTATTTTTCCGCGGGTACAAAGGATGAAGCGGGTATTGTAAAAAATACGGGCTATCGGAATACCAGCCTGCGTATTAATCTCGATCATCATATTTCCGACAGAATTAAAATCGGCATCAGCACCAATTACCTGAATACTTCGGCCAACCGCGGATTATCCGGAAATGACAATGCGGGTGTTACATTAGGCATCGCGCTTTCATCCACACCGCAGTTTGCAGAGCTGCATGCGGACCAGTTTGGAAATTATCCGAACAATCCCTTTGCTGCTTCCAATCCGCTGCAGACCATCGCGATGATGAAAAACAATGAATCCGTCAATCGTTTCATCACGGGGCTCGGATTTGATGCCACACTGCAGAAATCAGAAAAAAGCACGACTAAATTTTTAGGTGGCGGCGGTTTCGATTTTTACAGTCTGCAGACCAACGTACTCTTTCCGGGTGCGTTGCAGTTCCAGGCAGTGAACAAAGGAACCTCCATCCAGGGATTCACAAACAACCTGAACATCAACTTCATTCTTTCTCTCGTAAACACCTATACCGTTTCTAAAAATCTCACCCTGACAACATCCGGTGGGTTTACGCAGGAAGATGGTAATTATAACAATCTGCTGAACGCTGCCACACAGGTCATCTCCGGGCAGTCGAATGTGGATCAGGCGGGTTCCCTTACCGCCACCCAGCTTCGTACACAATTCCAGAATCAGGGAATTTATATTCAGGAAGAAGCCAGCATCATCGATGCGATTACGGCTACGGCTGGCGTACGTTTTGACCGTTCATCCAATAACGGGGATGCAACTAAATTTTATGCCTACCCGAAAGCAGGACTCTCCTGGAACATTACCCACAGCGGTCTGCTGGACCCGGAAGGATTCTTCAGCAACCTGAAACTGAGAGCTGCCTATGGCGAAGCCAACAATACACCGGCTTACGGTTCTAAATTCACAGCGATGAACGTATCGAACATCGGCGGACTGCCCGGATCACTGATCGGACTGCAGGCCGGAAATGCAGGTATTGAACCGGAAAGACAAAGTGAATTTGAAACCGGCATCGACTTCAGTGTATTAAAAGGCGCGTTGAGTTTTGAAGTCACCTATTACAAAAAGAATATTTACAATTTCCTGATGCTCTATAATCCGCCATCCTCTTCCGGCTTCTCCTCAGCCTGGCAGAATGCAGGCGACCTGCAAAATCATGGCGTTGAAATCAGTTTGAACGCCCGCCCGGTGTCTACCAAAAACATTACCTGGAACACCACGTTCAACTGGTGGTTCAACCGTTCTGAAGTAACCCGTTTAATAACCCCATCAGTGCCACAGGGCTCATTTGGATATGTGCTGGGTACTTATCAGATTCAGCAGGGAAAATCGGCCACACAGATTCTCGGATTGTCTCCCACTTCCCAGACAGGTATTGCCGTACTGGGAAATTCAGAACCTACTTTCCAGATGAACACCTATAATGAAATTACATTTCAGAACAGGCTGAGCCTTCGTTTCCTCCTGCATTGGAAAAACGGCGGCCAGAATATAAATCTCACCAATCTGGAAAATGATTTCGGAGGCACGAGTGCGGACTGGGACGCACAGACCCTGCAGAAAGGCGTACCCAATGGTGCATACCGCATCAGTCAGATCGGAACCAATGCACAAATGTTTGTGCAAAACTCGGCTTACCTGAAACTGCGTGAAATGGGTTTGTATTATTCCTTTATAACTTCCAGGAACAGTTTCTTAAAAGGCCTGCGTGTAGGCGTTTCTGCCCAGAACCTCTGGGTGGTTACAAAATATACATCATACGATCCGGAGGTTTCCAATTTCGGAACCGGTTTCTCCAGTGGTGTGGATGTGGATCCTTATCCTGCAACCAAACGTGCTGATTTTCACATTTCACTGGATTTTTAAACCTACTAGATCAACTATTATGAAAAAGATTATTATAAACAGTTTGCTCATTATATCTGCCGGCACCGTATTTACGTCCTGCCAGAAGGATTATGGAAATTTGAACAGTCCCACGGTAGAAAGTTTTTTATCCAACGCTTCCGCGAGTGACCTCAACAATCTCGTGACCGGCTCCGAGTCGGGTATGCGAACCAACACCGCGCTCTATCTCGACGATGTGGCCTCTATTGGAAGGGAAAGCTATCGCTTCTCTGCCTCTGAGCCACGTTATGTAACGGATCTGCTCGGTGCGGACAATGCCGTATTAAGCAATAGTAATTTCTACATTACCAATACCTGGGCTTCCCGGTATCGTGTAATCAAAAATTGCAACACGCTCATACAGGCAGCAAATAATTCCAAACTGATCAGCGCCGCCGAAAAAGCAGGTTATATCGGCTTTGCAGAAACCATCAAAGCTTACCAGCTGCTGATGAATCTCAACCTGACCGACAGTAATGGGATACGCATAGACGTGAGTAACCCGAATGCGCTGGGTCCGGTCCTTTCCCTGCAACAGTCACTCGCCGCGATTGAAGCGCTGCTCGACTCCGGCAAAACGGCCCTGTCCTCCGCTTCCGTTATCTTCCCGCTATCCGGTGGATTTACCGGATTTAACGATGCCGCCGGACTCACCCAATTCAACCGGGCGCTTGCTGCCCGCGTGGAAGTTTATCAGTCCAACTGGACAGACGCCCTCACTGCACTTGGCGAATCCTTTTATTCTCTCACCGGTGATTTCAATACCGGCGTCTATCACGTATTCAGTACAGGTTCAGGCGATCAGATCAATCCTGCATTTATTCCACAACTGAGTACAGGTGAAGTACGCGTGGCACATCCTTCTTTTGCAACGGATATTCTGCCTGGTGATGATCGTATTTCAAAAGCCACACCGCGGCCTGTAGCTTCACTCGACGGACTCAGCAGCAACCGCGATGTCTGGGTGTATACATCCAGCACGGCGCCTATGCCGATTATTCGGAATGAAGAATTGATCCTGATTTATGCAGAAGCCAATATTCAGACCAATAATTTCCCTGAAGCTTTGAAAGCGATTAACGCCATCCGCGAAAAGCATAACCTCGCAGATTATTCAGGAACTGTGGACCAGCCTTCACTCATAACAGAAATGCTCTACGAAAGAAGATACTCTCTGTTTATGGAAGGTCACCGCTGGATCGATATGCGCCGGTACAATCTGCTGAATACCCTTCCCCTCGATCGCGCAGGTGATGATGTGTGGGGTTTATTCCCGCTGCCGGTTTCAGAACAATAAATCGTTCAATCGCCAATAACTTAAAAGCCGCTCTATCCTGGAGCGGCTTTTTTGTTTGAAAAGATTTCCTTTATTTCCCCACAGTCCCGGATTTTCAGTGTCAGACTGTTAATTTCGCTTCCAGCATGTCCCTATCCATCGCCTCACTCAATTCCGGAAGCAACGGGAACTGTTATTATATCGGTAACAGTGAAGAAGCCGTCTTCGTTGACGCAGGGCTGACCTGCAAAGAAACGGAGCTGCGCATGCACCGGCTGGGATTACCGATGAGCCGGATAAAAGCCATCTTTATCTCCCACGAACATAGTGACCATATTCACGGGGTGAGCCAGCTGGTGGCCAAATACAAAATGCCCGTTTATGTAAGTCAGCCTACTTTGAAAGAGGCCGGCTTCTGGAAGATCCGGAGTTTCACCAATCATTTTATTGCCCATCAAACCGTGGCCATCGGCAATTTGCGTATCACCGCCTTTCCTAAAAAGCACGACGCCTGCGATCCTTACAGTTTTGTGGTGAGCGGAGCAAAAACCAATATAGGCGTTTTCACAGATATCGGCATTCCCTGCGATCAGCTGGTTCATTATTTCAAACAATGTCATGCCGCTTTCCTTGAATCCAATTATGATGAAGAGATGCTCGATAAGGGTAAGTACCCTTATTTCCTGAAAAACAGAATACGCGGAGGAAACGGGCATTTGTCCAACCGTCAGGCCCTGGATCTCTATATCCGGCACAGGCCCGCATTCATGACCCACCTTCTGCTATCCCATCTGTCTAAAGAAAATAATTCCCCTGAGCTGGTCGAGTCATTGTTTAATGCCACGCCTACGGATACCAGGATTATCGTAGCCAGCCGTTATCAGGAATCGGCCCTGTACCAGGTTTCACCAGCACCGGTGAAAGAAAATTTTCTAAGGGCACTTCTTCCCAAATTGAATCCTGCAGGGCAGAAACAGCTGAGTTTATTTTAACTCTTCTGTTCCGGACTCCATACCCGTATTTCTTTCGACGGATCGCAAAATCAGTCTCACCAGGGCCACAAAGGACAATACGGTCCATACGCCTTCCAGAATAACGAAAGGAAAATAAGGAATCAGGTAGCTTGCATAACAGGCAATTCCGGCGCCCGTCAGGTTGAGCAGGGTGTACAGCAGGCTTTCGGTTTTTAATACTTTAAGCAGATTCAGAAGGAAGGCAATCAGCAGGATGCTTACGCCCAGGCTGCCGAGGGATTCAGACAAGTTCATGTTCGTTGGATAGGTTTAGGCAAAATTAAAGGAAAAGGCCTCCCTGGGAACAGGAAGGCCTACGATTGCTAGTCCATGAGATAAAATCTAAATGTCCTCATCAGTAACAGATCAGGATAAGGTAATGGTTATAATAGTTTTGAGTGCCTGGCCTCTTGAGCAAACTTACGCCGGTTCACTAAGGTCAGACAAGGGGATAAAGCAGGAATCTCTGCCGGGTATTTCTCCCGGTACACGAGGGATAAAACCCGTTTCTTATCTTATCCGCACGTTGGATTTGTATTCTCCGTACTTTAAAGTCCCAATCAAAAACTTATCATATGTCTATTAAACCCTTGCTACCGAAACTTCTTTTTGCCGGGCTAATCCTCCTTTCATTGGGAAACCGGGCCCTCGCCGCTGAAATCAGCTTTGCCCCTTCCATACAAATGAAACTGGATACCGGTGGTCGCGCCGTCAGTCTGGATTCCGCACAGGCCTGCATCGACCGCTACCCGGCTTTTATGGCAGCCCACGGTTTTGCGGCCCAGGCCGGACAGCCCATCAATATCCGCCTGCGCACCACTTCCCAGATCACGACCAGCGAATCATTCAGCGGAAAGGATCTGCAGGACTGGCTGAATAAAACAGCAGCGGACTACGCAGCCTCTGGCAAAACATTGATGATTAAAGTGGCCCTCGGTGTCTATGACATGAGCTATTTGAATACCTATCAGCCCAATGCTGCGCTGCGGACTGCCAGCAATAACCGGATCGCGATCTTCATTATTCCTTACGATGCGATCAGCGGTCAACCCGTAAAAATGGCTGCAGGCGTTCAACCCATGGGCGGCACGGGGGGCAGTGGCGGCGGAACCGGATATGACCTGGGAGGAGTTCAACCATAATCTATGCATATCGCCTGGTTTGAATATTTTCAGATCCTCAGCCTCTGCGTAGCCATATATTTCCGAAAGGAATTAAAAGCCTGCAAACTGCTGGCTTTTATTCCCCTTCTGATCATTGTCAACTGCACGGAACTGGCAGGCAATAACTACAAGAGCTTCGGGATGCCGTCAAATTATTTCATCTATAATTTGTACCTCCTGGCCTCCACACCCTTCTTTTTCTATTTAGCCGGTAAAATGTTATTTTTAACGAAGAAGGAGGCCGTGGTCTTTTATTTTGTCTGCCTGCTTTGCATGGTTCTGGTCATTATCAATTTCTTTTTTATTCAGGGGCCGAATCAGTTTAACACCTATTCACTCGGACTGATAGAAATCATGATCATTGTTTTTTCAGGTCTCTGCCTGGTGCGGCTCACCGTGCTGGACCAGAATGAACTGAATTTTCTTAGAGAACCCTATTTCTGGATTAATGCACTCAACCTCCTTATGGGCCTGATTACACTGGTCCTGCTGGGGCTTCAGTCTTATATTTTTATCAATCATATTGAAATTGCACATAAATCATTATACTACGCCATCTTACCCGCAGTGAATGCCATTGTTTATGCCGGGTATAGCTATGCTTTCATATTATGCAGGACGCCAGGGACCAGGTAGTTTTCACCATTATCGCAGTGATCATCATACTGCTTTTCCTGGGCGTTCTTTTCCTGGTCATGCTGTTCTATTACAATAACAAAAAAGGAGAAATGAGTAAAGAAAAACAACTCATGCGCGCCAGTTTTGAAAAACAGCTGCTTGAATCCAAACTGGAAATGCAGGAGCAGACCTTCGATATGATCAGCCAGGAGATTCACGATAATGTGGGTCAGATCCTCAGTCTCGCCAAAGTACAGCTGGGTATTATAGAACAAAAAAATTCCGTCGACGATTCCCTGATGGGTAATGTGAAAGAAAGTATCAGTCTCGCCATGACCGAACTGCGCGATATTGCAAAAAGTCTCAGCAGCGAACGTCTCCAACAGCTGAGTCTGCAGGATAGTATTACACAGGAGATACGCCGGATCAGCCGCAGCGGCTTTATCCGGATCAGTTCGGATATCCACGGAACGGAAAAAAAGATTCCTGACCAGCACAAGCTGATCGCATTCCGCATTGTGCAGGAGGGCTTTCAGAATATCATCAAACATGCAGGCGCCACCGAAGTGAAAGTATCTATCCGTTATATGGAAGATCAGGTATTTATTACGATTTTTGACAATGGCGCGGGCTTCGATCCGGAAACCGCACTGAATAAACACGAGGGACTGGGTCTGCAGAATATTCTTCGTCGCGCTACCCTGGTGGGTGGCAGGGCGGAAATCCTAAGCAAACCCGGCGAGGGAACCACGCTGCAAATACAAATGAATTATGTCTGACCTGAACTATGTTGCACTGGTTGACGATCATACCATGTTCCGTAAGGGACTGGCGGTACTTATTGACCTGTTTCCAAAATATAAGGTGCTCATGGATGTGGCTAACGGCCGTGAATTCATTGACCAGCTCAATCCGGATCTGCTGCCGGATATTGTACTGCTCGATATTCATATGCCCGTTATGGACGGTTATGCCACGGCCGCCTGGCTCCGGGCCAATCATCCCAAAATACATGTGCTTGCCCTGAGCACAATGGATTCGGACAGCACCATTATTAAAATGATCCACCAGGGCGCCCGCGGATATATTCTCAAAGACGCCGATCCCAAGGAACTACAGGTGGCATTCGAAGAAATTCTTGCCAAAGGATATTATTATAATGAAATTCTCACGCGCAAAGTGATCCAGTCCATCCACCAGGGCGGCTCGGATTCAGCCTCAGCCTTTCCCAAACTCACCGACCGGGAAATGGAATTCCTCAAACATGCCTGCAGCGAAAAAAACTATCAGCAGATTGCCGGCGAAATGTTCGTCAGCGAACGCACCGTAGACGGCTATCGCGAATCCCTCTTCAAAAAATTCAGTGTCACCAACCGGGTCGGACTGGTATTGTATGCGATCCGGAATGAGCTGGTGCAGTTGTAGGTTCGTGGATCGTTTATCGTTTATCTAATGGGGTTAAAAAGTCCTTAAAACAGCTGCGGTCTTTTTGTTGAAAAAAGAACTAATTTTCTCTTGTCAATTTCCACGATTAACGATTAACGATAAACCATCAATATGAACCGCAGTTCCTTCATCAAAAACATTTCTCTCGCCAGTGCAGGCATCGGACTCATTGGCCCTTCTCCCCTTTTTTCCATGAAAGCCACGAATAAAGTGAGACTGGGCATTATCGGAACCGGGTTGAGGGGACAAAATCATTTGTGGAATGCCCTGCAAAGATCCGATGTGGACGTGGTCGCCATCTGTGATGTGGATGAAGTGATGCTGAAATCAGCCCGCGAACTGGTGAACAAATCCGGCAAATCCATGCCGAAAATATTTACCGGAGATCCGCACGCTTACCGGCAACTGCTTGAGGAAAAAGACCTGCAGGCCATACTGATCGCAACGCCCTGGGAATGGCACGCGCCGATGATACTCGATGGAATTTCTGCAGGAATAAAATATATCGGAACAGAAGTGATACTGGGTATCACTTTGCAGGATCACTGGAATGTAGTGAACGCGGCGGCCCAGCATAACGCCAACGTCATGATGATGGAAAATGTCTGTTATCGCCGCGATGTGATGGCCATTTTGCAGATGGTCAGGCAGGGACTCTTCGGTGAGCTGATGCATATGCAGGGCGGATATCAGCACGACCTGCGCGGCGTAAAGTTCAATGATGGAAAAACGCCCTACGACAGCGGCGCGGAATTCGGAGAGAAAGGTTTTTCAGAGGCCCGCTGGAGAACCAATCACAGCGTGCATCGTAACGGTGACCTGTACCCGACGCATGGCATCGGACCTATTGCCGAAATGCTCAATATCAATTACGGAAATCGTTTCGTATCCCTTTGTTCTTTTGCTACCAAATCACGCGGCCTCCACGAGTATGTGGTGAAAAAAGGCGGCCCCCAGCATCCGAATGCCAAAATAGAATTTAAACTGGGGGATATCGTTACCACGCAGATCCGCTGCGCGAATGGTGAAACCATCTTATTGCAACATGATACCAGTCTGCCACGACCTTATTCCCTGGGCTTTCGCGTGCAGGGAACCAGGGGGATCTGGATGGATGTCAATAAATCTTTGTATATCGAGGGCCTTAGTACGAAATCAGACGATTGGGAACTGGCGCAGCCTTATCTCGATAAATACGATCACCCGGACTGGCAGCGATGGGGAAAGGAAGCCGAAAACGCGGGCCATGGCGGAATGGATTTCTTTGTCCTTCAGGCTTTCATTGAATCGGTCAAACAACAAACCACTACCCCGATGGATGTGTACGACGCTGCCTCCTGGAGTTCCATCACACCATTAAGCGAGCAAAGCATTGAACTCGGTAATCAAACCGTTGAAATGCCTGATTTTACCAGCGGACAATGGATGTTCAGAGTAAACAGGTTCTAAATCAGCCTCAGCTGATTTAGAACCTGTTTACTCTGGCCTAAAGCCCAAAGCCTTTTTAAGCCTAAGGCTCAAAGCCTTTTTAAGCCTAAAGCCTAAAGCTTAAAGCCTAAAACCTCCAACGGTCAACCGCAAACCGCCAACCGCCAACCGCCAACCGTCAACCGTCAACCTTATCGAAACCTCACCCGCGCCGTAACCCCCGAAGTATTGGGATCTCCTAAACGCGCCGCGCCAAAATCATACGCGTAGGCAATATATTTTGTATTGGTCAGATTGCGGGTCCAGAACGAGAGACTGAATATCCCTTCCGTTACGCCCACACTGGCATTGAGCAACTGATAGGAAGTCTGGGCCTGACTATTGGCCAGATCGAAATATTGTTTTCCAAAATAATACCATTCACCCCTCACAAATCCGCTAATGGTTCGCCAGATGGCATGAGTATATTGCGCTGCGAACATAGAGGTCACATCCGGCGTGAACACCTGATGTTTCCCGTCCAGATCAACACTGTTTCCGTTTGAAGAAAGCTTGCCACTGGTATATTCCGCATGCGTATATCCGAGATGGTAAGTCAGTTTCAAGTCCCGGCAAAACAATGGACTGCAGCTCGGCTTCAAAACCCCTGCTGTGCAATCCTCCGGCATTTTTAATTACCGTAATCGCGTCAGGAAGAATCAGTGTAGGCACCTGCACATCCTGCACCGTGGCATAAAACACGGCCAGGTTCGCATGCAAACGGTTGTTCAGATAATTACTCTTAAAGCCCAGCTCGTAATTATTACTATACTCCGGCTGATAGGGATATAAGGGAGGCTGCGAAGGATCCGAGGAAAGCTGCGTGAGGCCGCCCGTGCGATAGCCTCTTTTATAACTGGCATACACATGCGCATTTTTCACCGGCCAGGTAACTGAGGGAGGCCATCGGACTCAGCGCATGAAAATTACTGCTGCCCGAGGTATCGGGCTGCGTGGGAAATCCAACGGGTGAACCGTCCGGCAGATACATTCCCGCCACTTCCGACTGCGAGTGCTGGTAGTCGTATCTTAAACCCGCCGCTACATTCAGTTTCGGCGTGATGGCGTATTCAAGCTGTCCGTAAAAAGCGAGGCCCTTATTCTCAATTTTTGTTGTGTTAACGATCGTGTAGTTGCTGTCGGGCGATCCCACCAGCGCGGCATCGGCTCCGAAATGGGTACCCTGCTGGTTTGGCGCTTTCTGTAAAAATAAATAGGAACCCACGGCCCATTTCAATGGGGAAACAGAGGAAGCGGCGGAAGAAAAACGCAGCTCCTCCGTCCAGGCACTCACTTTATTCCAACTCTTTCCATAGTTATTTACAATACTGATGATGTCGAGCGGAGAAAAATCACCATCCACCGGTGTCTGATAATACCGGTAGTTGGACTGATAAGCAGTGAGCGAACTGAAATCAAACTTTGCTCCCGTGTGACGAATCACCAGAGAGCCATTCAGGGTATTGTCGATCATTTCGCCGATCGCATTCTGATCCAGGTGATAGGGATTGGAGAATGCCGACTGGATATCCGGATTCAGCGTGAAAGCCCCGTTGTTTCGGTTCCACATATTCTTCATATTCAGGGTGAAGGACCAGGAAGAACCCGGCAGATATTTCAGATAAATATTGTCGGCGAAGCGATGTTGCTTATCAAAATGTGAATTATTATAATCGTTTGTATAAAACCCATTGGATCCTTCATATAATCCGGCAACCCCGAGAAATAATTTACCCTTGATCAGCGGCGCACTGAATTGAAAATCATAACGCTGCAACCCATAGTTACCGGCGCTCAACCCGACCGAAACATGCAGCTGGTCATCCGGTTTTTTAGTAACGATATTGATTACACCACCCATGGCATTTCTTCCGTACAAAGTACCCTGCGGTCCCTTGAGTACATCAATATGATCCACATCGAAGAGCTGCGGAATATAGGTATCGAGTGTAAACTGTGGCACGCCATCGATATAGGTAACCACTGCAGGATCATAAGAAGTGGACGTGATTCCACGGATGGATGTCACATTGCGCCCATCCCCCGGATCGGCTGAATATAAATTGGAGACGATACCCTTCAGGTCACGGCTCGCCCACAAACGATAGGCATCCACATCACGGGAAGAAAGGGCAGTGATACTGATGGGCACATTCTGAATATTCATTTCCTTCTTCTCAGCCGTTACCACCACGGCATCGAGCTCCGTGTTTGAAGGATAGAGGACAATGACCAGCGGATTGGCGAGCGGCAGATGAATCTGTTTTTCAATGCGCGCAAATCCTATCGAAGAAATCTCGAGAGAATATATTCCCCCGGGTAAAACAGGCAATGCAAAAACACCCTCAGCACCGGAGATGACCGAAATATCTGAATTTAAAATCTGTACTGTAGCGCCCGCAATGGCATTTCCTTTTTTATCCGTGAGCTTTCCCGAATAACTGTTTTGCGCCAGCGCCAGCGATGTATAGAAAAATAAGACCAAAATCAGTTGTAAATTCTTCATTGTACTTTTCGTTGACCGATGACCAATGACCGTAAGGCTTTAGGCTTTAGGCCTTAAGCTTTAGGCCTTAAGCTTTAGGCTTTAAGCTTTGAGCTTTAGGCTTAACAGGCTTAAGAGACAAAATATAACTGATGATTTGTGAAAGGTCTTTCTGGGCAAGATCAGGATGGGCCGACATGGCCACATCGCCCCAGACACCGCTTCCGCCTTTCACAATTTTCTGGCTGAGATAAGCTGCTGCTTTTTTATCAGCGGCATATTTTGCAGCGACGCGCACAAAAGAGGGGCCAATGGATGCGCCGTCTTCCTTGTGACAACTTTTACAATCCAGCACCTGCGTGAGATGATATCCGGCCGCATAAGGTCCGGCTTGCAGAGGCCGTAGAATCCACCAGTGTCACAACCGGCGGCGCAGTGGCCACTTCACTATAATCAATGCGTGACAATCCCGCATCCGCATTTTTGGTAAACCATCCCGTACCGTATTCAAGTAAATAGATCCTTCCGTCCGGACCGGCTTCCATATCAATATTATTATGCAAAACCACATTGGGTGCAAAGGGTTCCATCTGTTCAAAGCTGCCATCAGCCGCCATGGTAACCGCTTTCATCCATCCCCGCATCCAGTCGTAAATGATCAGCTTGCCATTATAGTAATCCGGATAACGGGTAGCAGCCGGATACATATCCGTATAATAAACCGGCCCGGCCATGGCATTGCGTCCGCCGGTACCAAGCTCCGGAAATTCAGGAGAAACCGCATAGGGATACCAGATGAAAGCCGGTTGCGCAGGAGGCAGTTCAGTAAGCCCCGTATTGTTCGGCGAATGGTTTTCCGGCTTCGACGGATCGAATGCAGCACCGGAAACGCCCGTCAGATAGTTGTATGCGCGATATGCATAATTATTACCTACAAAAAAGGGCCAGCCATAATAGCCGGCTTTTTTTGCCTGATTCACTTCATCATAACCGCGGGGACCGCGTGTAGCGAAACTGTCATCTGCCGCATCCGGGCCTACTTCTCCCCAGTAAAGTGTGCTGTTTTTCTGATCCACGGAAATCCGATAAGGATTCCGGTTGCCCATCACATAAATCTCGGGCCTGGTTTTTGCCGTTCCCGGAGCAAATAAATTGCCGGCCGGAATTTCATAACTACCGTCCGCGTGTACACGAATACGCATGATCTTCCCGCGCAGATCATTGCTGTTGCCCGAAGATCTTTCGGCATCATATTGCAGATGGCCCGGCGCGCTGTTCAGTGGCGCAAAGCCATGATTGGCAAATACCTGACCCGGTTCATCAAAAGGCGTTGAATTGTCGCCCGCAGAGAAATACAGGAGACTGTCAGGACCGAAAGCAATCGAACCACCGGTATGGCAGCAGATATCACGTTGCGATTTCACTTCGAGAATGACTTTCTCTGAGGATTTTAAAATGCTGTCTTTTTCAAAACTAAACCTGGATAAACGGTTTACGGAACTGTCTGCCGGACTATAATAAATGTAGACGAAATGATTATTTTTAAAATCGGGATCTTTAGAAAGACCGAGCATGCCTTCCTCTGCATTCACGCCTTTTACATCGGTTTTATAATACACATCAAAAAATCCCACCTGTTTAACAGCACCGGTAGCCTGTTTGTACAACATAATTTCTCCCCTCCGCTGAATCACCAGGATGTCTAGATTGGGAAGAACGGTCATTTCCGTAGGTTCGAAAAAAGTACCCTGAACCATCACATGTTTGGCGAAATGATTTTCGGAAGGCGGATAGGGAATGGTCGCCTTTGAATAATCCAGCGGTTCAAAATGACCAATGCCATATTCTATTCCATTGAGCACGGTTTTTAAAACGGTTTCGTCTGAGGCCCTGGCTGCAGTAAGGCTATCATTGATATATGTCGCGCGGCCGCCATCGTATTTCTGGTGCATGAATGAAACACCGGAATCGCCATCGGATCCGATCATTCTGCCGTACCATCGCCAGTTGAATGTTTTTGCTGTCGGATGAATTCCTGCAAATCCCCCGCCTGCCTGTATAAAACGCTGCAGGGCGATTCGTTCGCGCGCACCCAGCTTTACACCGGAACGATTGAGAAACACAACCGCCGCATAATTCGACAGCGAATCGTCTGTAAATAATGCGCTGGTATCCGTGGCATTTACTTCAAATCCATTGATTTCACCCAGGTGGCGAACAGCCTGAAGAATCGCGGCCGCTTCCGGCCCCTCGATCGTTTTAGCATATACCAGCACCCTTGGAGTACCGGAACGTTTTTGTCTGCAGGAAGAGAAAAATAAAAGAGAAATGACGAAAATCAGATAGCAAAAAGTCTTCATTACCGGCATGGCTTGATAAGCACCAAACTTAAGTATTAATCGTTCAAATCCCCGATTTTTTACATGAGTGATGAATAGACCGCATAACCGGAAAACAAATACCGCTTAAGCCTTTACGGGCGCGAGTTCGCGCAGATAAACGATGCTTTTCTGGATACTGTCCCAAGGATCTTTCGGCATATCATGTTCAATGAAATAATACTGAAGTCCTGCCATTTCAGAAGCCGCGAATATTCTCTTGAAATCGATGGTGCCACTGCCTACGGGCAATATGATTTCGCGTGTGCTGTCCAGATCCTTCACATGCCAGAGCGGGAATCTGCCGGGGTGTTTCTTAAACAATTCAACGGGATCCTGACCGCCTTTCACGGCCCAGGCCAGGTCCAGCTCCATCTGAATGGTCGTCTGATCAAGGAAGAGCTGGTAAGGAATTTTTCCTTCTACCGGATGAAACTCGGCATCATGATTATGAAATACAAATTTCAATCCCGCTTTCTTGCAGGCTTCATCTGTTTTGTTCAGCACGGCAATGGAAGAATTGATATCGTCCATGGAATTGATCGGCGTGTTGGCACAGACCAGGTACTCCA
This sequence comes from Puia sp., assembly GCA_965214575.1. Taxonomy (GTDB): domain Bacteria; phylum Bacteroidota; class Bacteroidia; order Chitinophagales; family Chitinophagaceae; genus Puia. The sequence continues at coordinate 130,926 of CBDCCE010000020.1, read as the reverse complement.
CTCCGCCTTCAGCAGCAGAATCGATCAGCTCCTGCATATTATCACGCAGATTCATCATCGGCGGAATCACCATCGGTTTACCGTCGGTATCGAGTGGCATTTTCATTCCCGGAGGCATTTTAAAGGGTGCGCCCAGCACATGATGAGATTTCCATTTCAGACCCAGGCTCTTCAGGAGTGCAGCAAATTCTTTGGGTTTGTAACCGTAATAGCCACCCTTTTTGCTGAAAGCAGATTCTATATTCACATACCCGATTTCCGAGATCCGCTTCAGTGTCCCGTCCACGTCCTTATCCATCACATTAAAAAATGTAAACAACTGCAGCCCGGGCGAAGGATAAGAAGGACCGAAGAAATTAAAAGGTAAAGCTGAAAAAGCGAGACTTCCGGCGAGCAGGCCGGTGCTGTTGCGGATAAAATGTCTTCTGTTTTGCATATGGCGAGTGTTGGTTGGCGGTTGGCGGTTGACGGTTGACGGTTCGCGGTTGGCGGTTGACGGTTGACGGTTGACGGTTGGCGGTTGACGGTTGGCGGTATCTCAGTTTTAGGCTTTAAGCTTTGAGCTTTAGGCTTAAAAAGGCTTTAGGCTTATTTAACTCCTTTATCCGGATTCCAGGATCCCTGTACTTTCCGAATATAAACAATCTGACCGGTATGATATGCATTGTGCGTGCTGATATGCCCGATAATTTCATACCAGGCTTCCAGCTTCTTATCGTCGGCCGCCGCGATGGCGTTCTCCCAGTTGATCATCACACTGTCTGCTTTTTTCACAATCAGGGGCCAGCTATCCTTATCTACCGAAGAAAAAGTTTCATTATTATTTCCCGAAAACTTTGTGGGTGGTTCATTCAGAAACTTCGAAAGCTCTTCCTGATTCCAGAATATGATATGGGTGGTCAGTTCCGCAATGGAATGATCGGCACCCTTTTCCTTCCAGTTAGCCTGCTCTGCAGTGATCCCGCTGATCGCCACGTTCAGCGGCGCAAACCAGTCCTCTTTATTGTGCGTAGTTTTTAGCTGATTTAACAGCACCTGTTTCAGAGTCAATGGCTGAACCGTTTGAGATTTTAATGAATTGCACAGGGTGCAGCAGAGGATAAAGCTAAGAAAGGGTTTCATTTTATTGACAGGTTGAATTGCAATTTACCTTTTTTTAAGCCTAAAGCTCAAAGCCTAAAGCCTAAAACTATTTTCGATACACGATACACGATAAACAATATACGACCCTAGGTTTTAAGCTTTGAGCTTTAGGCTTTAAGCTTTAAGCTTTAGGCTTTAAGCTTTAGGCTTTAAGCTTTAGGCTTTAAGCTTTCAAGGGATATCGCCTTACCCGCAATAAATCCGCTCGTCCAGGCATTCTGAAAATTAAATCCGCCGGTCACCCCATCCACATCCAGCAGCTCCCCGGCAAAGTATAAACCGGGCCGGATGCGGCTTTCCATGGTATGGGCATGAATTTCGGAAAGCCTGATACCACCGGCAGTGACGAATTCTTCTTTAAATGTGGTCTTTCCTTCAACAGAAAAGGACTGGCTGCTGAGTATCCCGACGAGTTTATTTTGTAAAGCCGCGGGAAGATCGGCCCAGTGCAGATCGGTAATACCGCTTTGTTCCAGCAGCCATTCCCAGAGCCGCTGGGGCAGATCCCAGGGATTTTTCTGTCTGATCTTTTTTCCTCCGGAAGTTTCACGCATCATCCGCATCTCTTCGCGAAGCGACTGCTCATTATAATTGCCCAGCCAGTTCACCCGGATCTCAAAACGATATTCCTTTTCTTTCAGAATTCTTGCGCCCCAGGCAGACAGTTTCAATATCGCGGGACCGCTCATGCCCCAATGCGTAATCAGCAAGGGGCCACGCTCCTTCAGGTTTTCACCCGTAATTTTTACTTCCGCATCGGGAACGGAAATGCCCATCAGCGAAGTAACTGCGTTGCCCGGCATATTAAAAGTAAAAAGTGAAGGGACGGGCTCTTCAACGGAATGTCCGCTGGGCAGAATCCAGTCGAACATCGAGGTCTTGGGATAACCACCCGAAGCGAGACAAATAAAATCAGCATTCAGCTGAAGTCCGTTATGAAAAAGAATATCGAAAGCAACAGGATCTTTTTTATACTCAATCGTTTTGATTTCATGATGCAGGCGGATCTCAACGCCATACTGGGCCGCTTCTTTCAGCAGGCAGTCAATAATAGTCTGGGAGTTATTGGTCACGGGAAACATGCGTCCGTCCGTCTCCGTTTTCAGCGACACGCCCCTTTCTTCAAACCACTGAATGGTATCGGTTGTAAAAAACTGGTGAAAGGTTTTCTTTACAAAATTGGCCCCGCGCGGATATTTTTTTATCATCTCCGGAATCGTGAAGCAGGCATGCGTTACATTACAGCGCCCTCCTCCGCTGACCTTTACTTTGGAAAGCAGTTTGCCCGACTTCTCAACCAGTATCACTTTTAATTCCGGATTCAGTCGCGCCGCGGTAACTGCACAAAAAAATCCCGCCGCTCCGCCCCCGGCCACTACCAGTGTTTTTTGCATTCAGATGATTTATCCGCTGCGAAGTTGCGGATTTTTTCGTTCAACGAAGAATACGGAACACCGGTGCAGCATTGCCTCAATAGAGAATCCCTCCGGGAACGGAGGGATTCCTAATCTAAACCAAAAGACTAGTGCTAAATATTTCAGAGACTGGTGATTTCCTTAGGCAACACGTATTTGTGCCAGCCATTGGTTCCTTCGGTACTCAATACAATGGTTTCATCGGCATTTTTCAGCTGTATATAGTAGTATGAGCCTTCATCACTGGTTACCTGGAAAAGTTCAGATACCCAGTAGTTGCCGTAATTTTTCTTAATGTCCTTCTGCAGATCTTCAGGCAGACTGCTGGTGAGTATATGATGTACCACACCCACCAGTGTTCCCTGGAAATCGTAGTAAGCGAAAAGCGTTTCTTTGTCCTGCTGAAAAGTAGCCAGCACAAAGTGGTTTGTTTCCGCAAAACTTACCTGTGTGGCATGGCGGAAATCTTTTGAAAAGGATAAGGCCGCAAGTTCTGTGTGGGCATTGGAACTTTTTGCAAATGATGTACTGAACAGAGCCAGTACAATGGCGATGGATAGGATGATCTTTTTCATTGTGAAAATTTTATGTGTTTGTGATTTTGTTCTGTTTATAAGACGCGTATTCTTCGATCATGTTGCAGCGCTGTAAAAAAACATTTTCAAATAATCTGCGTCTCTTCTGCACAGTACAATGCAATGGCATGCCAAAACATTAAGACGCTGAAAATCAATGATCGTAATGGATTCGGGCAAATAATCACTGTACGGAACCGTACAGTTTCCGCTATGGAATCAAACAGAAGGAAATGTTAAAGGAAAAAATGCTCAGAAACTTTGTATAAACGCGATACCGGCACCATGATCTTCCATTACGGGCACAAGCATTTTGGTGCCGCAGGATTTTTTAAAGAAGGTCTTTTTTAAAACGGGATATAACCAGTAACTGATCTCGGTGGAAGCAATACCAAAACCCGCACCGGCAATCACATCATGCAGATAATGTTTGTCATTATAAATTCTCAGTGCGCCCACCGTGCCGGCCACTACGTATCCGCCGATACCATACCAGGGCGACACATTTTTATATTCCTCGTAAAGAAAAGTAGCAGATAAAAAAGCCTCGGCCGTGTGACCGGAAGGAAAAGACTGGTATCCGTCACCGTTAGGGCGCAGTTCATGTGTCCAGTTTTTTAAACCGGAAACAAAACCTTCCATGATCACGTTCGACATCAGGTAGATCATGGAGCGGTCCACAAAATTATGCTCGCCCTTAATGCCCGCCACATTTAAAGCATATACAGCCACCGCAGGCGCCCACTGCAAATAGTTGTCCAGAGTAGTGAGATGATGCGGATGATCCTGCCATACTTCTTCCTGCACTCCTTCACTGATATCGGTTAGCGCATCCAGGTGAATGGCTGCAAAACCATAGGCAATCATGAATCCCGGTACAATAAATTTTTGGGCGTCAAATTTCTGGTAGCATTTGGGATAGATCCAGACCGAATCCCTTTTAGGCGCAGCCGGCATCAACTGGGCATGGACAACGTTAAAGCAGGTCAGGGCAAGGCTAAAAACGAGGATTTTATACATGAATGAATTAACTTTATGCCAAATCAAGATTTATGTCGCTGATCCCAAATAAGAAAAACAAAAAAGATAACCGTCCGGGTGGCGGAGGCATTGGACCCAACAAACCCAATCAACAGAACCAGAAAATCAAGACAAATACAAAAGGGCTTTCGCGTAATACCAAACTGACAGGAGGGTCACAGCGCGGTTCATAAATTATTAATTATTGAATATTGATTATTGACGTTAATAATCAATATTCAATAATTAATAATCACTTCTGCAATATTTTGATACTCCGAAAACTCACTTCGTTGCCATGATCCTGCAGGAGTATGTGCCCTTCATTGGCTTCACCGAAATTGGGCCATACTTTATACTTACTGGCAGCCACCAGCGCGCGAAAAGCTTCTGACCCTCTTTCATATTCCAGCACTTTGATCCCATTGAGATAATGCTCCACGTGGTTGTTGGGATAAACGATAATGCGCCCCGTGTTCCACTGACCGATCGGATGAATGAACCGCTTTTGCTTGTCCGCCTTAATTAAATCGTACAAGGATGCCAGAGTGCGGTCCCCATCCCTGCCCAGTTTGGCATCGGGATGCAGACTGTCGTCCAGCACCTGGTATTCGAGACCGATTGCCGATCCTTCATTTTTTTCTTTCAGTGTAACAAAATATTTCACCCCGCTATTGGCCCCGGGAGTGAGTTTGAAGTCGAACGATAAATCAAAAGCCTTGTACTGATCCAGGGTAACGATATCTCCGCCATTGGCTCCTTCTTTTCCCTCCGAGCTCAGCACGGTAATATTTCCATCTTCAATCTGCCATCCCTTCGCAGGAAAACTATCTTTATATGCCCCGCGCCATCCTTTCGAACTTTCACCGTCGAACAACAGCTTCCATCCATTCTTTACTTCATAATTGGTCAGGAAATTCGGAACCGTGTTCACCACATAAATACCCTTTGGAAAATCCTGGGTGAATTCAGAAATGGCCTTAATGCGGATATTGCGGAAATAGACTCTTTGTCCCGCCATCTCCGGCTTCGACGGTGCGTGCACCTGCAGCGCGATGAAACCATGATAATCCATCATATCCACGAGATAAGCGGCAGGCACGCCGTTGATCCAGGTACGCGTTTCATTGCCCACGCATTCGATGCGGATCTTATTGAAATCTTTTAGTTTGAAAAGGGGCTGCGCCTTTGGATTCAGCGACATCGGATAGAGCCAGTCGCGGCGCGCCTCATCATAAATACCACCCGTCCAGCGCCGGCTGGAGGGATCAATTTCATACTGGTAACCAAAAACCTTTCCCAGTCCGCCGTTTCCCGTGGGATCCACATGGCTCCTGAACTGCACACCCGAATTGCCCGTGGTATCATCCATCAGCACTTCCATTTCGAGAACAAAATCGCCGTATTCGGTTTCGGTAGCGAGAAAGCTGTTCGTGGTGCTGGGAACGGAGAGACCGACAATGGTTCCGCGAAAAACAGAAAACTCCGCCTTACCTGCCACTTTCTTCCATCCTTTCAAACTCGTTCCATCGAATAAATTCAGCCAGTTTTTTTGCGCCTGCAGGCCGGAGCTTATGAAAATCAGAATAACCAGGGAAGGAAAAAAAATCCGTTTCATATGACGTGAAATTAGGTAGTGATTTGCGGGATGAAGTTAACAAGTTAATCCATGATTTTCTCCTATATTGAAACATGGTTCAGGAAACCCTTTTATATGTGATCGCCCTCTTGTTTGCCGTGATGCTGCTCGTGATACTGGGTCAGAAACTGCGCATCGCCTACCCCGTTTTCCTGGTCATCGGCGGGCTGCTCATCAGCCTGATACCCGGCGCGCCAAGGTCCGCCGTGAGTCCCGACCTGATTTTCCTGATCTTTCTTCCGCCCCTGCTCTACGAAGCGGCCTGGTACACTTCCTGGCCCAATTTCTGGAAAATGCGCTGGCCCATTGCCCTGCATGGCTTCGGACTGGTGATCGTGACTTCCGTGATCGTGGCTTTTGTTTCCGAAAGGTTAATTCCGCGTTTTACTTTATCCATCGGACTCCTGCTGGGCGGTATCATTTCGCCGCCCGATGCGGTGGCGGCGAGTTCGGTTTTAAAGTTCTTCAAGATTCCCAAGAAAGTAAAAACGGTACTGGAGGGTGAAAGTCTGGTCAATGATGCGGCCAGTCTGACGGTTTTTCGATTCGCCCTCGCCGCCGTGATCTCCGGAACCTTTGTGTTTCAGAAAGCGGCCTCGGCTTTTGTAATGGTAACGGTGATGGGTATCCTCATCGGACTCGTGATCGGACAGATTATTTATTATATACACAAACTATTCCGTACCACCACCAGTATCGCCACCGCGCTTACCCTGATCACGCCTTATATTATGTATCTCACTGCGGAGCATTTTCATTATTCGGGTGTGCTTGCGGTAGTCAGCGGGGGACTCTTTCTTTCTGCCCGTTCAAAAGATATTCTGAATTACAAAGCACGGCTCCAGTCTGCCGGAGTCTGGGCCACACTGGCTTTTATATTAAACGGACTCATCTTTATCCTGATTGGACTACAGCTGCCCCTGATTGTGTCGGGACTGAAATATTATACCTTTTCCGAAGCCATCCGTTACGGACTGATCATATCGGTGCTCATTATTGTTATCCGGCTAGTATGGGTGTATGCCGCCACCTATATTCCGCTCCTGCTCTTTAAAAAACTGCAGAACATGTATCCCCTGCCCAGGGTGAAAGATATTTTCCTCGTAGGCTGGGCCGGAATGCGCGGCGTGGTCTCGCTGGCTTCTGCTCTTTCCATACCGGTTTACCTGGCCGATGGGAAAGAATTTCCGGAAAGGGATCTCGTGCTTTTTATCAGCTTTGTGGCCATTCTCCTGACCCTCGTTTTTCAGGGGCTCACGCTGCCCTGGGTGATCAAAAAACTGAAAATCACGGAAGATAAACTGGAGATACCCGCCGATATCCAGTCACAGCAGATTCACCAGATCCTGATGCGGCTGTCTGTGGAGCGATTGGAAGAACAGCACGGCGCCCTGCTGAAATCGAATACCCTGGTTAAAAATCTGCAGCAGCGGATAAAAGACGAAGTGGAGTTCACCAAACTTAATATTGAATCGCTGAAGAAAAACGAGAATCAGAAAAACCAGGTGGCTGAATACAATAGCGTTTTGCTGGACATCGGAGAATTCCTGACCAGGCAGCTCACCCTGTTGCGGCTGAAGGATCAGTACGACGAAGACGTGATCCGCCGCGAAGAAGCCCGTATTGATCTGGAACAGAACAAAATAGGCTGAAAAAGACCTATTTCTCCACATATCAACATAAACCCATAATTAATTTGTCTGAACCCCATTTTGCGTTATTTTTGCACCCTCAAAACAAGGTCTAAACATCTTGTTCTGAACCAATAACAGATTTCGAAAGAACTCCGTTAGATTCCGTAGCTCAGTTGGTAGAGCATTACACTTTTAATGTAGGGGTCCTGGGTTCGAGTCCCAGCGGGATCACAAGGTATAGCCGTAATGCGTTGATAAACAACAAGTTGCGGCTTCTTAATTTATGGTTGGGTGCAGAAAGGGGTGCAATATTATTAACTTATCTAGTTTCTAAAAATGCTCTAATATTTGGTGTGTTACTGTTGGCTCGTCTAACAAAATTGCCCGAAAAGATAGATCTCCTATCGTTTTATTTTTGATTGCAGTTTCCACTGCATCCTTCCCAAAATCGTTTTTAATAGTTATAAAAGTTTTAGTTATCTGATCCGGACTTAGTACTATTCCCTTAACCCAAACCTCTTCCTGTCCCACAGTTCTCAATAAAAAAACGGGTTTGTAAGTACCCGGACTAATTTTCCTGTCTGGGGCAGGATGCTCTGCTATACCAGTTCCGAACTTAAATAAAAGATTATCTAATACGACTGGAAATTTCGAATTATTTCGAAATTCAAAATACAATTTTAGCGGCCATTTGTACTTTTCTGGCTGTGAAGCTTGGGAGGCGGACGGATCAACATGGACATTAATTTTTCCAACGTCTTGATAAGATAATCGTTTATATTTTCTTAATAGCAATATTAGCCGACCGATGGTAAAAATCACACCAAGAAGAAGAACGATAAGCAAAAGAACCAAGGCCTGGTTTCCAGTTAAAGAAAATATGGATGAAAAAAATTCGCTAATTTCTTTATGTAAAGTAAGAATGGCTAAAATTACAAGAGCAATTGTGCCATATACTTTAATATTCTCTTGCGTTTCTTTATTCATAGTATACCAATGACTCTTCGGTTGTTTATCTTCCATCTAAATTTTTGGTACCTAAGTTATTTCATTTATATGTAATTAACAGACTCAACATTTAGATTGAAAAAAATTAAGTGTAAACCCTTATCTCGCAAGTCCATTACTCAAACAATCTTTTTATAAAACGGAGGTAACGACTTTTATAACCCATCCAACCCCTTCACATAACCTATAGCATGTCAATAATATTGGCAAAAGCAGAAATTTCATGTAGTTAGAACTGGGCAAGATCACTTCTAAGAATATTATCAGCCCTCACTTTTAGTTCTGCAATATTTGTATTAATCTTATTTTCAATTTCTACCATCTCGTCATAAAATCTTTCATATCCATTTCCTAAATATGAATAAAATTCTACGCCCTTAGAAATTGCATAGGTATAATTTTTGACAAATTTATCCATATGGCCAGATTCTAGAACCTTCCTCATAAATTGTTGCATAGGAACAAAGTATAAACTATTTACAGCGTGTATGTCTGACAAGTCTCCTCTTTTTTTGGCGAAATTGGTTTTAATTTTTTGAATATCATTATTCAAATTTATTTCTTCCAAATATTCAAGATTTTCCAATATTAACTCGTCAGCAATGTCAAATTTATCAGATACTTTATTCAACCTATCTTGATGATTTAAAGATGCCATTTTTATCATTTCATATAACTGGTTAAATTCAGCATATAAATAATCCACGGACTCCAGAATGGATATGAATTCGCCAGCTGAGTTTTGTCCAAGGAAATACTTCATATAAGTTCGCCCTGTTTTTTCTATTGTGATAGTGTTAATTATTCTTTCAAGATTTGCAATTGAAGTAGTAGTCAATAAAGGAAAGATAACTGGATGTGCTTTTAATTCCGGTATGAATTTTTTAATTCCTTCAGACCACAACTCTGAAGTTCGAATAGATCTTTCCAGTAATACTTTGAAAGCCCTCATTTGGTTCAACTCGTCCGCAGTTTGCAAGGCTTCATCTGCTAATCTCTGATTATCTGCTGCTTGTTGAAGCGTTCTATTGCCTCTTTGGTAAATTAAAATTGAAATAATAATGGCTATAGCACTGCCAAGTGCACAACCGAAAGCATTTTCTACGACTCTATCAAAGTAGGTTGCTAGGAAAATGACAAATAAATGCATGTATCAAATTTATGCCATTCAAATTAACTAATTTTACTAATTAATTTAGCAATACCTTTGTTTTATAACCTGCTGTCGTGCCTGACTACCAAATAACCATCCACCTGAAAACTGGCCAGACGAGGGAAGGTGTCCGCTGGCATTCTTCCTATGATGAAGAATATGTAAAAGCAGTTGTATTCGAAAAGGTAAAGAAGACAATTGGAAGATTAGCGATAAAATGGATCGACGTTCAATTACTCCGGCGACCGTGCGGGAATAGCAGAATGGATACGAAGAATTTGTAATAGTCGATCCGAATTACTACTTAAAATATTATATTTAGTAATAATATATTTTTAACCCTCCAATTATTAATAAGTGAGAGCAACAAAACAACGCATTAGTATGCTCAAAACCAAGATAACAGAAGTCATTCCCGATGGGGCTGATCTCTATGGCTTTGATGGCATATCTAAAAGCATGGTATTAGAAACATTAGCTGAAATCTATGACATCGTAACCGCCTTAGATCCATTTCAATCTAAGTTTGAAGTTATTTTATTAGAAAGAAAATCATCAGAATATTATGACCGAGCTACCAAACTCCTTAAGGAAAACTTTGTAGAGAAAAAAGATGAGTTTAACGAATTTCTTAACATTATTTCTAAATTTCATTTCAGAGTAAAAGAGACTTTTATTTCTGTTGCTAAAGAACCGATTAGAGTAGAAAGTCAAATACAGAAAGCAAAAGATGAATTATTAACATTAGAAGAGAAAATATCCGAGATTCGACCTTTTTATGAAGAAATAGAAAATATTAAAACAAAAACAGAAAAATTTATTTCAGAGCTTGAAACTAAACACACCGAAGCTTTGGACAATGCAGGCAAAATTAAAGAAGAAATTGAAGAGATAGAAACTTTGAAGGAAGATGCCGAAACATCATCAACTCAAATAGCTACTTGGGAACAAAATATTAAGTTACTAAAAGAGGACATTGCTGCCAAATCAGTTATATATGAGGAACTGAAAACTAAAATTGAAGCATTAAAAACTGATACAGAAAAGAATTATGATACAAATATTGCTTTTGGAAACCTCTATAAATCTCAGGTAGAAAAAAATAGAGAATTTCAACTTGAGATACAAAAAACAATTGAGGATGCGAATAGGCACGGCATGGCGGGCTCATTTAAAAAAAGAAAAGATGAACTCAGAAATGCTTTAGTTATGTGGGGAATTGCCACGATAGCGTCGATACTAATATTAATTTTCATTTCGACTAAACTATTAATGAATATTACACCTCAAGATTTGGAAATCGGAAAGATTTTGAGCCGACTTCCAATTTTTGCCTCATGTGTATGGCTTGGATGGTTTTGCGCTAAACAGTACGGGTTCACCTCTCGAATCATGGAAGACTATGCTTATAAATATGCTGTTTCGATGGCTTTTGAAGGATATAAAAACGCCACAAAAGATATTGATCCAGTATTACAATCAAAATTGTTGGACATGACAATAACTAATATTTCGGCAAATCCTATAAGTAATTATGATTCTTCCACTAACCACGGAACGCCTATTCATGAGCTTGCAGAAAATTTCCCGAAAAAATTGTCTGCAAAAAAGAAAGCCGCTGGAGTAGAAGTAGATGTCTCATTATCCGAAAAATGATATTTGAATGATAATAAAAATCCAACACAACTTGAGTAAGGATGAGTCTAAAAAAAGAGTAAAAAAATTAATCTTGGACTTGCAAAATCAATATTCAAGTCACATTAAAAATTCTCGGGAAAACTGGACAGAAGATTCTGGAGAATTAAATTTAACTGTTAATAATTTTGATATCTACGGCCTCGTACAATTAAAAGATTCAGAGCTTCTATTGGATATAAAAATTCCTTTTTTTGCCAATATGTTTAAGAATCGGATAAAAGCTGAGGTCGAGAGTCGATTAAAATCATGCTTAAATTAGAGACCCTAAATAATTTTGTGTAAACGGTTTTTGTAATTGCATTAGAGTCGGCATCTGTTTTCAAAGATCGTTACAAATTGGTGCATGACCAGTCCCCAGTTATGCATGGCCATTGTCCATTTTTTTTCGATATTCATAATAGCCAGGTATACTGCCTTTTGGGCTGACATATCATCGGGGAACTGCACTTTGGTCTTGGTGTATTTTCTGATACCACGGTTCACGTTTTCGATTGCATTTGTCGTATAAATCATTTTGCGGATCTCAAGGGGGAAGTCAAAATAGCTGGTCAGTTGATCCCAGTTCGTACGCCAGGATTGAACGGCATGTTTGTATTTTGGTCCCCAGGTTTTGTCGAAGCGTTCCAGGGCGTGTTCTGCTGCCTCGCGGCTTGGCGCACCATATACTTCTTTTAAATCGACACAGAATGCTTTACGGTCTTTCCATACCACGTATTTGCAGCTGTTGCGGATCTGATGAACAATGCAAAGTTGTGTAACAGTTTTTGGAAAGACGCCTCTGATGGCATCCGTAAAACCTTTGAGATTATCGGTGCAGGCAATCAGGATATCTTCGACCCCTCTCGCTTTTAAATCTGTCAGCACACTCATCCAGAATGAGGCCGATTCTGTTTCAGCCATCCACATGCCCAGCACTTCTTTAAGACCGTCCTTTTTCAGACCAATGACCAGGTAAATACATTTATTGATGTATTTGCCATTGTGCTTGACTTTCAATACGATTCCATCCATCCAGACCGTAAAATAAACAGCTTCCAAAGGCCGGCTCTGCCATTCTTTGATGTGCTCTACGATCCGGTTGGTTACATTGGAAACGGTTCCTTCACTCACGTCCACACCATAGATCTGTTTTACCTGATCGGAGATATCGCTGGTCGTCATGCCCCGGCTATACATGCCGATAATGGCTTCCTCGAGTTTATCGCTCATGCGCGAACCCTTTGGTATCAGCTGCGGATCGAACTCGCTGTTTCGGTCGCGGGGAATGTTTAAAACCATGTCGCCCAGCGACTCGGTTTTAACTTTCTTACTGGAGAACCCATTGCGGCTGTTACCGGAATTGTTACCTTCTTTGCTATGTTTCTCATAGCCAAGGTGTTCGTCGAGTTCGCCCTTGAGCATCTCTTCAACACCTTCCTTAAACAGGCTATTGAAAAAAGTATGGAACTCCTCCTTGTTCTTAAACTGTTTGAAGAAATCCTTTGGGATCGGTAGTTTTTTCTCTTCCATAAAATTGTATTTCAAGTTAATAATTAAATGGCATTTGTGCCATCCGCCCAAGGCAGGCTCAGATCAGCTTCGATAACCGAGCTTCTTTTCGCCTGCCTGGGCTTAACTCTACATACAATTACATAACTTCATTTACACAAAGGATTTTAGACTCCCTTAAATTAATTAAAGTAGGGTTCGATTTCCTTAGCTTAATTTCAAATTATCACCTCCGTCACAAACCCCAACGTTACACCCCTGGGCAGCCGATACCTTCCGAACTGCTTACTTACTTTTCATTTTCCTTCTAACCGCTTGAATAAGAAAAGAAAGCACAATCAATAACCAAATAAATCCCCCTGCAATTGTTTTCAAAAGGGTTGGATTAAATAGTTAGGCGGCAGATGAGGTTTGATTCAGCTGCTTGTCTTTGGCCAAGGTAAGGGATTTCAGAAAAGTTTCAAACGGAGTTTTGCCAAAACAGTATCGACCACTATGCGTTCGCTCCTGGTTATAGTGCAGCATCCACTTGACTCGACTAACTTCATCTAGCACAAAATGAGTGACCCAAAAGGATCTTTCTGTATCACCCCGTACATAACTGGATACATAGATGTGTTTTCCATTTTAGCCGCGGTAAAGGCTTTCCTATTCTGACTTGTGATTTTTTTCGCTTCGATTGACTAGATTTTTAACTGGAATAAGAGTATAATATGTAATAGTTAGTAGTTGATCCGACAGTTGAGGATTTTTTATTTCAATTTTCAAAAGGGTTTGGATTAAATAGTTAAGCGGCGGTTGAGGTTTGGTTCAGCTGCTTGTCTTTGGCTAAGGTAAGAGATTCGAGAAAAGTCTCGAAAGGGGTTTTGCCAAAACAATATCGCCCACTGTGAGTGCGCTCCTGATTGTAATGCACCATCCATTCATCAAGATCTAATTGCAGAGATTCCAAGTCTTGATAAAGCTTTCTGCGGAACGTAACAGCGTAAAACTCATCTTGCATCGTCCGGTGCAATCGCTCGCAGATCCCGTTGCTTTGGGGATGACGCACCTTCGTCCTGCTGTGGTCGATTTCTTCGAGTTGCAGATACAGTTCATATTCATGGTTTTCTGGTCTGCCATTGAACTCTGTTCCCCGGTCGGTAAGCATTCTTAAAACAGGTATTTCATACTGATCAAAGAAAGGTATTACGCGGTCGTTGAGGACATCTGCGGAAGTAATAGCATGCTTGCTGGTGTAGAGTTTTGCAAAGGCTACGCGGCTATACGTATCGATAACTGTTTGCTGATAAATGCGTCCCACGCCTTTGATCGTTCCGACATAATATGTATCCTGGGCTACCAGGTAGCCGGGATGTTCCGTTTCAATTTCCCCAAAGGCTTCCTGCTTTTCTCTCTTGCGTTCCATCGCAATAATCTGGGCTTCGGTGAGGATCAGGCCGTCTTGGGCAACACGCTCTTCCAAAGCCTTTAAACGCTTCTCAAAGACTTCCAAATTGTGGCGCTGCCAAACACAACGAACACCAGCTGCTGAAATGAAAATACCTTTCTTACGAAGCTCGTTACAGGCGCGGGATTGTCCGTAGGCCGGAAACTCAAAGGCCATCTTTACGACTGCCTCTTCGACATCGGATTCAACCCTGTTTTTGGGAATGGGTTTACGACGGCTGATTTCCCTCAGCGCATCCTCTCCACCGGTGTTATAGAGCTCTTTAATGCGGTAAAAGCTATCCCGGCTGGTGCCCATGAGTTTGCAGGCACGGGTCACATTGTTTAATTGTTCAGCTAAATTGAGGAGGCCAACGCGGGATTTGATTAACTTAGTTTCTGAGTTCATGATCTGACATTTTGGGTTTTTAAATAAGTGTGGTTACTTAAATTTAATCCCAATTGTCAGATCAACTCTTAACTTCTACATATAATAAAAGCACGCGTTGCAAGATTCGATTTTTAATATCCTAATATTAAATACAGCATCAATTTTACTGTAGCATATATATTTTTGTCTTGTTGAATCTTTTAAGGGTATAAAATTTAAAATGGAACCTCCACTTGTTTTGTACGACCACGTATCTTCCTGAGTTACTTTATTGTTTGAACAAAAAATTATTCTATTTTCATCTTCCGGAACGAGGGTTCCATTATATTCAAATCCTATTGCGTCAGAAATTTCGTCTTGAGTAGTAATTTGACCGAAAATGTACATTTTTTGCCATTCAAAATTCGTTAATTTATCAATAGAAATTTGACATTTTTTGGAATCGCTGCAATTTATTTGGACTGCTTTAATTACCCTGGAATGCATGCTTCTCTCACAGGATACTAAAATCAATAAGAACAATAATAAACATCCTAAATATTTCACTTTCATTTATTTAAATACGTTCGGAATGTAAATGTTGCTTTGAGGGTTTTGAACGTCGTTAATTAAATTATTTAAATCCTGAATTTCCTTTTGACTGTATCCATCACTTGTTAATTTTTTCAGCGATTTTACTGCATTATTAAATTCACGATTGGTAAGTTTAGTATTTACTATTGTCGTTTTTGTGGTGCTACCATCCTCATCTTTTTCTACTTTTTCAGTATAAAACCCACTTGTGTGGAATTCTTCTAATACAGCAAACGCAATGTCTTTTGGTGTTGCGTCCTTATTTAGGCGTTCTCCAATACTTCTTCCAATTATATTGTTCAATAAGTCAATTTTTTCATCAGCTTTGCTTTCTGAATTATCGCCAAAAAAGGCTGTTGCCTTATTCAGTATTGCCTTTGGATTATCTTCATGTGCATCTCCTGCTTCTTTTGCAATTTTGTCACCAAATTTCTGAGTAATTGTAGATTGCCACAGGACGTGTCGAAGTGCATTTCGTTCTGATCCTTCATGACGCTGATTTTCCTCAACCCCAGATAAAATCGCTAGCCCAGCAGTTACGTTTGAAATGTTGTTACCCAGTCGCCAGTTGCCAATTTCTTCAATGGCCTCTGCCTCCTAAGGATGGATAATAAAAGCCCTACCATTTCTCTAAAGCTTCGATTCGAGTGAGAACGAACGTTATTCGCATTTAGCCAAGGAATTCAACAAAACGGAAGCAATTTCGGATATACTTGCATTTTTCTCTACATCGAAGACTTTTTCATCAACATTTACGTATCCGAGTTTTGATCCCAAATTTTTCATGGGAGTAAAAAATATTTTTCCATCTTTTTCTAAAATGCCAATATTTTTAACATTATTATGTAAGTCTTTAATCGATCTAAGCCCAATTTTCTTTAAAAAGTCTTTTGAATGTGACTCCCAATTTACAGGATTTGGTAATAAAATTTGATTGGTTTCTAAAACGGCTAATATCTGCTGAATTACTTTTTCAATTCCGGTATTTGCGTCAATCCAAATAAAAGGTTCGGACGCAATGCTTGCGCCCATTTTTATTTTTGAAAGCCCATGAATCAAATACTTATTTTTTTTCTCGAAGAAGTAAATATCCGCAGTTCTCATATTATAATAACTATTTAACTAAATTAAGATCAAATTCGATATTCAATTCTTTAGAATACTCGAAAGCCTGCTGAATTTGCTCCATCTGAGCTATTGTAGCCTTCCCAGGTTGTATTGCCACTTGTATTGATTTTTTTGTAAAATTTTCGCCTTCTTGAACTATTACTCCACTTAATCTACCTCTAGTAAAATTATTTAGCTTATCAATATATCCTTTAAGAGTATTAAAAAGTCCATTTCCTTCAGAATAGGTTTTCCCTGTTAGATCAAGACTTTTTATACTTGTTGCAACTCCATCTTCAAGTTTATCGATTACAGGAAAATTCTTTGGAAGATTTCCGCCTAACATGTTTTCTATAATTCTCCCCCTCAAAGATTGATTAAAGCCCCAAACAGATGTTTCAGCCGTTGAGACACCAATACCTGCAAACTTAAGATAACCCACTCCAAAAAAAGTCAATGCACCAGTGCCTATATCGGCAAGACCCTCCGTTCTTGACGCATCTTCCCTTGTTATCAAATCTTTTCCAGTAAACAATTTGGACGCTCCATGAGCGATTAATCCTATAGGATTGAAACTTCGATTAAACCAGTCAAGTCCTCTATATAGAGAACCATTACCATTATTAAAATTTGCCCAACTCTGTTTAACAGCAGTCCAAATTTCTGGTGTACTACTGTTACTCTGTTTCTGTTGAATTGAGGAATTGCCACTTACCGCGCTTGTACCCTCAAGGCCATCCAAATCGATATTTGTTAACGGATTATTACTGGCATATTGATATGGTGTCAAAGCGTAAAATCCCTCTGTTAGTGGATCTAATCTCATCCAGCGGCCTATCTGCGGATCATACATCCTCGCTCCGTAGTCATCCCACGTTAGACCGGTGCTATCTTTAAATTCCTGAGCCTGTATCTCTTTGCCGTTGTATCTGTTCCTATTGGCATTATATTGATACTTGATTGCCTGAGTAGAAAGACCCGGTATTTCCATTCCAAAAGCATAATAGTCCTTTTGCTCTACTAATGGACCGTGCTTCAGATTGACGACCAGATTGTCAAAATAAACACTTTGTGCACTCTCATTGCTAAGGTAAATATAAATCCACCCGTTTCGGCGGATAACCATATTGGCAAGGCCGACCATTTGTTTGGCCGTATCGCCGGCATTTACAGCCGGAATCTGTAGGGCGTTCATATGGTTCGCGCTGGTCACGCCCGCAAATTCTTCGTCCACGACCATCCAGTTCAAAAAAGCTTTGGGTCTGCTATTGTCATATGGACGGTTGCTGGCCAGAAAAGAAGTTATATCTGCGCTGAGTAATGGGTCTGAGGTCGTATTGGGAATAGCTCCGCCCTTTCCACCTCCGGCCGCAGCTACTCCTGACTCAAGAAGTGGTAAAAGCTCTGTCGCAAGAGTAGTGGCATTAGCGGGGGGCGGTTGTACCGCACCCTTGTACCAGCCCCAGGTCTGGATGCTGATCGTATCCCCGGTCATCACTTTCAACACAATACTGGGCCCTACCCTTTTATTTCCGGTTGTTCCGTCCCCATTTAATTTGGAGACCAATTTATTGTTTACGTCGTTTGTGAACCCGGCAGGTTTAGCCGTATCGGTTGAACTGATATTGTTGAAAAGCAGATTCTCTTTGGTGGCCGCGGCCGTTTCCATCGTAGCCGCATAAAAATCGGTCTGTTGCTCTGTTGTCAGAACATCTCTCACGCTTCCGAGGTGATCCTTCAGGTAGTAGTCATAGATGTATTTCAGGTTGGCGATGGAGATAGCCTGGGTGGTATCTATTCTTACCGGTCTAAGCCTTCCTTCCGGATGGGAAATGAATTCCAAAGTGTCGTTGCGGTAAACGTAATCTCCTGCATAATAGTAATTGGTGATTCTCCCCGAATCTGAAATCGTCTTTTGCAGCTTCATACCCGCGGCATCATATGTAAAAGAAATAGTCCGTTGCGGATTAAAGGTAACCAGTGAAGGCAGGTTCAGATAATTATATGCAATGGTTGAAATACTCTTGTTAAAATCGCTGGTCAGATTGCCATTGGGATCGTATGTATAGTCATTGCCGCCGTTACTCTTGTTTTGAAATCCAACCGGTGATGACACGCTGGAATAATCGTCAACATACCCAATCTGATTGCCATTGTAGTTTTTATAATTTAAAGCATCTATCATGTTGTAATCTCCATGGTAGCGACTTAAAAGAAGCAGGTTACCGTTATGATCATAAGTAATGCCGCTTTCATTATACCTTTTTGTCAGGCTCCATTCCTGCCCGTATTGATCCACATATTTATAACCGTAGGTAGCATCAGTCAGCCTGTTGGCTCCGTCATAGGTCAACCGGTAAGCCCGGTAATATTCATCGTATCCGCCTTTCCACACTTCTTCTGAAATGTTACCGTTATAATTTGGAATCGTTGTCGTTAAGGCAAGATTTGTATTGTAGTGTAGTTCTTCATTAAAAAGATCGCTTTCCTCGTAACCGGTTTGTGAAGTAACCGGCCGGTTAATGCTGTTAAGCCAGCCCCTGATATTATAGTAATAATCCAATTTCTGCAAGGCATTCGGGTGAGACGGCGATTGGTGAATTTTTTTATTTAACAGTTGTCCCACCTCATTGTAAGTAGATTGGTTGATCGTGACTATTTCCTGAGCCGCTGTTTTATGGGTTACGGAAAGAAACCTGTCCATGTGATCATAGGAATAGACCTGCTGAGTCAACAACGCCGTAGTAAAGAATCGACTGGTATGAGAATGATAATCGTTTGTTGGCTTGCCATCGAATGACAAAATTTTTGTTATTCTGTCTTTTCCGCCGTCGGCATTGTCAGCTGTATTTTGTGTTACTCGATATTTGTCATCATAGTAGTTTACCGACCGGTTAAAATTACTTGTACCCAAAACGCGCACCTGAGTGGCAACAACCTGGCCGTTCAAGAAATTATTTTGAGGAGCTACGCTGTATTCATTGACAAAACTATAACCTGAGCTCCAGGAGGGCAGATTTGCATAACCGTCATAATGTGTAGTCGTATAAACGGTTAAGGTGTAAGAAGCCGAAGATGGAAAGCTATTGTTCAACGAATATCCTTCTGTCGCAGAAGTACTTACAGATTCGAATCTTCCCGTTGAATTTGTAACATCAGTTTGCAGGGCTGACAATGCCCTGGTATCAGTAATCTGCCCGGTAACAACCGCCCGCCCAAGCTGATCATATTTAGTGAAGAGCCAGAAATGGTTGGATCTCAGGTTACCATCCTGAGTCAGCACCACCCGGTCCCATTGATCATAAACCATATTAACGCTATCTGCCCCCGGAATTCTTTTCATTACCATCCGGTTACGACCGTCGTAACGGTAAATAAACATCCACTTTATGCTAAAATTTAAAGGGAAAACCCAAGACGCTGCCTGCAACGCAGCTGTTCCTTCGGGTTGAATGACAGCCCGAAGCAAATTTAGGGTATCATACAGGTAATAGGTTTGAAGTGAATCCCCTGCTATCATTACCCTTTTTAATACGACCAAACCCGATTTGTCGGTAAATTCCTTTACGGTCTGTTGCTGCTCGTCGGTAGTGGTTTTTATGCTGATCAGCCCGGCTGCATAAAATCCCGTTGAGCTGATGTTTCCAGTAATATCAACATTAAAAACCCGGACATTATCTTCCGTTTTATTTGCATAATAATTAAACTGGCTGGCATGTGAATAAGGGTCCGGACTACTTGCAGTTGGCTGCCAAAATGCTCCTGGTGCACCCTGCTCCAGCATTCTGTTCAATGGCGATGCTTCGGGTACAGAAATACTATAAGGAGCATAGTCGGCATCGACATTGGGTAACACACCGCTATAAAAGGATGCCTGCACTGTATTCCAATTGTCTTTGAAACTGCCGTACGTCGTTGAAGCCTGGTCCGCGTATGGAAGGTATTTTTTTACTTCTCTACCGAAGGCATCATATTCCATCCCTGTAACGAGGTCTTTTTGGCTGGCGCTCCCTTTTGCAATCACAGTCTGTATTGGACGTCCGAGACCATCCAAATAGGTAATCTCCTGCGACTTGCCCTGAGTCAAGATACCGAGCCCATTCACTGCTGTTTGTGTGGTTACTCCTGTTTGTTTAACCGTGTTTGTGATCACATAATTTAAACCTTGCGATGGTTGTGCAAATACATTAATTGAACCGGATAAAAAATATATTGAAAGCAATGCCATCCACAAACGTTTCTTTTTCTGCGTTTTCCTATTATTAATTAAAATCATTGCAATACATTATTTACGATAATACTCCATCCAATAGATTTGAGTTGCGCAACAGCTGCGTCACTGGCAGTAGTCCTGGAAGTACCTCCGCTGTATATGTTTATTTGACCATTTGAGATGCTTCGTCCTGCACCTTTTGAAATTTGAATAAAAACATTGTCTATAACACTAGTGGGAATGGGCACGAGGGGGTTACCTGATTGGCTAAAAGAATGATTTTGATTGCCTGCAACCAGCACGAACGTATTCAGGTTAATAAGAGAACTCAGGCTTTCCCGATTCCAGTGGTCATCACAGATCACGAGTGATTTCAGACCAGTAAAATAAGTATTCCAATCACTTTTGAGCCGGGTGATTTTAAAAGTTAAATCCTCATAACCCTCTAGATAGTAACCGCGAGTAGTTGTAACAGATTGTAAATTTCTGTTATTAACCATAAAATCCTGTGCATAGCTTACATGCAGGCATGGATTTAAGTAGTCGCCGGTAGTCATGCTCCAGTCTGTTATTGAATTGATGGAATTCCAATTCGTGATGCCTGCCACCGTATTTGCACTTGCCTGCTGAAAAACATTTCCTCCAATGCTCGGAGTATATAAAGGGAGATTTCCACGTAGGTTTTGAATAAGCATCAGGGATGAAGCAGGTGCAACGACATTGTCAACATTCATTGATTCACCAGCGTCATTGTGGTAAAATGTTAATGTTTTCGTTGCACTGCTTGGATAACTGTGAATCCAATACATAAAGTAGGCGTTTCTCCATGCACTGTATGCAGCGAATAGAACAGTATTGGGTGCCCTGACAACATTTGAATCTGCCCAGTTTTTCCCTAAAAACATCCCTGTTCCATCTCCATAATCAACATAAACGCCATTGTTATTCCTGATCGCATCTATTTGCGTGTATGGCAAATCAAATTGCCAAAATCTGCAACCTGTTACAAATCCTGGGGACGTTTGACCGGGTTTCAATGTAAGTATGAAATGCATAGAATCCGTCCCGGCCGAAAGGGTACCCACTACGCTATTGTCTGTGTTAGCATTCCAAACATTAATATATTGCGTTTGGTTAGTTACATTTCCAAGCAGTTTATCGGTGACTGAAAAAACGCCAACCGGATAACTGATTGTTGGAGTGGAAGCAAATGTTTTCATTGGCAGAGCACAGGTAGTACAAGGTTGCGCGTAATTGTATTGATAATTTTTAATAATACTGCCCTGGTAATCCTTAATATTCAACAATCGCTGAAAATTGTCGTATTCGTAGTAGACGATCTCGCTGTTTGGATCATTCATGGTCGTCATGCCTATCAAGGGAGCATAAGTATAGCTAGTCATCTGTGAGCCGAGGGGATAAAGTCTGAGTTCATCAATATTTCCAACTCCCGAAATGGAAAACGTAGTAGCGGTCGCGGTAATCGTGTGTTCATAATAGGTCCACGGACTTACCGATCTGCCCGTTTTTACTGACCCTGTTCCCCCGGAAATTGTACAGCTTGAGCCTTTGGCCCAATAGCTGACTATATAAATTTTACCGATTGTCAGCCCAGTTTTTGTAATAGCTCCATTGACCAGCGAATAAGAATAGTTACCTGTAAGAGGAGATGCCTGATCTCTGGTACCTGAAGGAATATTCCAATTTCCAGAACCATCTGCTTCAAAAGAGGTAAATGCTATATCCGCAGGCACAGAATTAGTCACTTTTCCTATAGGGAAGTTATTTTTATAGTCCCAGATATAAGATTCAGGTATGCCATTTTGAGGTGTCATTTGCAATACATCACCCGTCGGGCTATAGTTGTCAAAATTGTGAGCAATATAAGATGCACCCCCCTGGCCATTTTGCAATTGAATATTCTGAGGTAAAACAAGTGAGGAAGTATATGAATTAAATGTTTTATGTACGCGTTGGACTAAGGACGAATTCTTATCTTTTTCGTCTTCAACAATTTCGCCTATCCTTCCCTGAGATACCAGATTTGACAAAGCGGTGGTTTCTGTTGGAGTTAACGAAGATATTGCGGCGTTATCCTGAGGGTATCTTTTTATTTCTCTATTTAGAATTCCCCGACTATCGGTCGTCTCCACCCTTGAGAGTAAGGCATGAGTAGCATTGTCATAGTAATAATTTGTTTTTATATAAAATGTCGGATTACCATTGACATCGTAATCTTGTACTGAGTCAGAAGACAGATATTGCCATTCAGACAAGTAATTTATCTGTACGGCATTAAAACATTGGACTTGCAAACTGTACAACGCTCCTGGTTGTACATTACCTACTTTCTCAGTGACATAAACTGGCGCAGTAAAACTATTTCTTGGATCTACCTGATAATTCATAGTTTTTGTCTGAACATATGTTTGTGCGCCATTGGTGATTTTGAAATATTTGGATGAGAGCTCCAGACCGTTTCGCCAATCGAGCTGCGGTGGGTTTGCAGAAAAAACCGGTGAATTTAATACAGTAGAAATAGGAAGGATTGAGCTAAAAGAATAGTTGTGTTCAATCCCACCATTTTCAAAATTGTCGCCAAATGATTCTGTCACCTTCTGGTAATAAACCGGAGAACTGCTTTGTCCGAATACATCAATAAAACTATTTGATGAGAATTGATGAAAGGAAGCCCCTACGACAGCATTCTGTAAAACACAAGGATAGCCGTCTGAACCTTGTTCATAGTGGGTATAATGATGATAATATGTTGGCTGAACAGGAAACTTGGCCATAGTTGAGTCATACAGATATCTCTTGATCGAAGTGTTGGCCGCAACCGGATCAAAGGATACAACCCTTTTTACTCTCATTCCTCCGCCGGTATACTGCAATGCCTGGGAAGTAGCCACTGTCCTACCAGCTACGCTAACAAGGCTGCCTGAAGGCACCTGTAGATTAATGCTAAATTGGTATGGGGCTATAGATAAAATACTCAAGGCATATTGGACACCTGGCTGCAAAGTAAGGGATGCCGAACTGGCTTTGCTGCAATCGCCGCGTGCATTGAAAGCAGCAAAATTAAAAGTAACATTCGTTGAGTTAGTTCCCGTAAGTGATCCAAAGACTTGTGTATCACTTTGTGTCGGACATCCTGTGCCTGAAGGACAGTTACAATCAATTTCGGCGATTAATGTTGCCGTCATTGGGGTGGAAACAGTAAATGTTTGATAGGACGTCGTAGTTGAACTGACTGTTACAGTCTGAGCATATGTATAAGATGTAGTAAAATTGGATGGAGAATTCGCACCTGTATAGGATGTATTCTTGGTGTTACCCTCATATTCAATTGTCGTATATCCACCTGTTGGATAAGTAATTTTATTTAATAATCCCACCGATGCATATGAATAATCAGGATTTCTATTAGCAATCAAAGAAGAAGTAACCAACAACTGGTCATTTACGCCCGTCAGAGGGATCATCGAAGCATAATTGGAGACTCCGTTATAATATCCCCAATAATCTTGCTGAAAAGACATTCTGTTAGGAATGTGGGAGAAATCTATATAACCAAACTTATATGGTTTAACGACAATGCCCGCGCTATCCAGTTCATCAATGCCCATTAAAAATGGTCGCGGTAACGATGTAGAAGCGTCACTATTGTTAGCCTTTGAAGTATTTGAAGTTGAAACTGGCGATGCCGTTTGATAGTTGAGGGTAAAGGAATGAATTTTCCGATTTGTTTGATTGTTATTAACAGTAATATGGCTGAGTAAATAGCCACCATTTGCATCCGATTTTGAGACATAGTCAAATAATATCTGATTGTATTTGCTGTCAGTAATTTTCTGTAAATAAACGGCAAATACCTGGGAACTACTTGTACAAAACTGCTCATAGGGTATTGTAGCAGTCGCCATCGCGTAAATATTTGGGTCTACTCCGCAAAGGAAATAAGGATGATAAGTAGTCGCATCAAAATAAGTCTCTACCTGGCTCATAGAGGTCATGTACTGATAGTTCGTTGAGATATAGGAGAAATTAATCGAATCGGACATATCAAAAGGATGCTGAATCTTTGTCAGATACCAGGCTGTAGGCACCGATCCGGGCGAACCAGAACCGCAATGATCTATTGTTTGAACGCTTTCAGTAGCAGAGACGCCACCAAAATAATATTTTACGCCATCTGGCGTGGTGGCGATAAAATTCCAATCGTTTCTTGTCAGATCGAATTGAATGTTGATATTACTATATGGCGCCATAACCACTTTGTAGGTTATTGATCCAATAGGGCCTTGTGGAATGATAAAAAACTTGCCTGAATACCCATTGAAATTAAAATTGAAAGCGTCCGGTTGGGTGTCTTCGGGATCGGTGGCGACCGTGTTCAACCAATTGAGCGTGCCTCCATCGGGATTTGAAACGCTAAATGATAATGTACTTGGCGCCACAGCAAATTGTTTCGCTCCAAAGTCCGGAAATCCATATACGGTTCTTGATATAACTCCTCCACAATTCAAAGCCCAACTCATGCCCACGTTCGAAGACAATTCATTTACTTTTATACCATTTACATTATAATTAAGGCTTATAGGAACCGATAGATGTTTTGTCTTGACCTGATAAAGCGGGATCGTGATATCCGGATGTCCTGTAAACATGCCAACTGGCAAATCACCATACTTAGCCAGTGAAGCCGCTTCGGGAGATGGCTGAATAATTTGGGGAACACTGACAGGAGGTGAGGTTTGAGCTTTTAAAAGCGTTTTTTGATTCAGAACAAACAAAAAGAGAAAAAAAACTGACCGTTTCATTTTTCGCATAACAGTTTTATGAGCCTATCAATACATTCATTTTCAATACTTATGTCAGAAGCTGTAGCCCAACCTGAATAAAAAAGGCTGTGTTTTCGGAGGTTGCAAGTCGCTCAACATATCCCAAAGCAATTGCACCTTCGTTTTCTTGACAAACTGACCGCTAAGGGAAATGATCTTCGAAATCCCCAGTAAACCAGAAGTCTGCCATATATAGCCTGAGCTAAGCTGATTTACCGAACTTGAAACCTTATTATAGTTTTTCTCATAGCCCCCTGTGGCGAAAAAACTACCTTTTATCTGAACATCCAGGTAGCTGCGAATTCCCATTCCTTGCGCAGACAGATGGACATGCTGAATATCACTTCCGACGCCCATATTATAACTCATTCCAACGCCTGCACTGCTTTTGTTGTTAATACGATAGCCCACTGTGCCAGCGAAATAAATGGTTGTTGGGAAAAAATTGGTTGAGTGCGTATTTTGAATGTTTATTCCATATTCTAAGCGCCTGAATATCGATCGCGAATGCTGGGAATTAGGTGCGCCATGAGGCATTGCCAGATCTGAACTGCCTTTGTTCAGTTTGTCCCTAAGATTGCTCATCGTTGTCTGGGCTTCACCTATATTTTTCTGGGCAGTTTGCGATCCATTAGGTCCCAGAAGCACCATTTGCTGCTTCATAGCTTTTTGTACATCACTTTTTGTTTGTAAACCCGCAATACCGGCATTTGAATAATCGTCGGGAATATTGAAAAGTGAGGCAATGGCCGAATTCTTTCGGAAGAAATCCTGGTATGCCGGCATTTTATTCAAAAGAGTAACCGCCTTCTGTTCCGCATGACTCGGATCCCGCCAGTCCTGCTTTAGCTCCGATATTTCCTCAGAATAATTGGCAGCCTGCTGTTGATATTTTGATAGTCCGGGAAGATTATAGCTTGAAAGAGACTGTTGCAGGTAAGCTTCACGTTGCTTAATAAAGTCTTCTACATTGTCGGTCTTTCTGAATTGGTCCTCGAGCGCCTTAACTTTCAACATAGCATCATTAACCTGCGCCAAGTTTCCTGAAACCTGATTAGATAGGTTGGCCTTTTGCTGAAGGAACTTTAGTGAGGTAATTGCTGAATCAATTCCTGGTACATATTTTCCATAACTTTTCAGGACATAATCAGCATTTCCTTTAACGTCACTTTGAAGTTTATCATAAATCTGTCCTGATCCCGAGAAGATCCGGTTGGCTGCAGCAGGATCTACTTTGTTCAATTGAGTCTGAAGTACTTGTTCCTGTTGTTTTAATTTAGAAAGACATTTCTCAGTTGCTTCTTCAGTTTCATTTAAAGCGCCCGCGGACTTGCTTTCAACAGACTGGATATAATGATCAGAAATTCTGGTACTGATTTTTACGTTAACAACAGCCGTATCCATAACCTGCCCGTCGGTAAGAGTAGGTAAAAGCACGACAAGGCACATCATACCATAAAAGGTATATCTCATATACGGGGTAATGTAAGGGGTAAAGCGAAATCAAAAATATCATCTCAACTAAAAAGGTAAGGTGGCTGAATTATTCGAAAACTAATTCGTCAAAAATTGAAATAATACTAATTTAATATTGGCATAAGGGTAAATACTTAGTAATAAATTAAACATCCAATTTTTCAGATGTTAATTGTCTTTGACAAACCGGATGTAAAGATAAACGCCCGGCCATTGGCATTTTCAATCTAAATTGGCAAATCAATAAACAAAAGTGAGAAACTCCGACACTTGTATCATTAAAATAAATTTATAGGATCAATGCTTTGTCGGAGGAGAGTCGATTCGAACCTTAAAACCAATGATAAGATTTTCAAATCCTTATGACACAGGAATTTTCCCAGTAACCGATTTAGCCACTATCCCAAATTTCCAATACAGAAAGTGGGAATCCGCTGCTGATGCGGTTTTTCAAAATATTAGTAAAGAATTTGTATAGTAAACTGATTCACCTACCCGAAGTGTGAACGAAGGTTCAATTTTACTGTGATTTCTCCCGTTTTACTTCGTTTGCTTAAATTTGTCGGATCAATTGGGGGTAGAACTTTATAACTTAAATAATAGTTATTTGTCTACTACTTGGCCACCAGTACTATTTAACTTTTTTTGTCCATAAACACGTTCTTGTTTAGCGGTTTCATATCTATTCAACAATATATGCGCAGTTACAAAAAGCGCTAAGAATAGTAAACCCAAACAATGCGGTATATAACCCAAATTATAAAGAGGAACGCTCAAATATGCTGTATTAATTAATAGAATAATTACCATTATAGGATTGGTAAGGCTTGTATCGAACTGATGGATGGGAGTTCAAAGAAAGAAGGTTTTTAGTTCGAGATTAAAGATCATGGAACGACCATTATACGGTACGGCGCCGATAACATCCTATGCATATTCACCTACTACGACAGCAACGGAGCGCCCTATATAGGCGAGGATGTAGTGGTAACCGTTACCTCTTCCGGCAGCAATCACCTGTCAGGCACTTTCTCCGGAAAATTCAAAAAAATGATCGGCCATCAGATCATGCCTATAACAGACGGTAAATTTGACCTTTCAATGTAAATGCTTCCAGTTGCATTTCTTCAGCGCAAAGTTTTACTATTTGATTATCCGGGTCAACTTTCATTTTAATTGTTGTCAAAGATGAACTACAATATGTATTTGGATTCCTTGGTAATATTCCGGTTTTTCTTTCAATTGTAATGAAGCTTTAAACGGCTTTACCCGGCAGATTAAGGAATAGTTACGAAATCATTAACCCAAAACGTCATTAATATAAATTTAATCTTCCCGGTCTGGTTATGGGCGTTACATAATTCTTCTCCCCGTTTCAATTCTGAAGATTCTGTCGACATTCTGTACTTGGCGTGAATTGATTATTACCAATTCTTTACGCTATCATTAAACCTGCCGCAGCCCCGGTTTATGACCTGCTAATCAGTCATTTTTGCGTCTTGAAAGCAGCTGCTGAAATGATCAAAATTTTCGTCTTACCGTTTTTTTTACTTCTCTGTATCGGGGGTTTTAGTCAGAATACTGAAATAAAGGGCAAAGTGGAAAGCCGTCTGGGTAAAGAAAAACTTTCGGGGGCATTCATCACCTGTACCGGCGGAGAACATACCTATAATACGATAACAGATGCTGACGGCGAATTCAAGTTCCGCAATATTCCCGCAGGTGTTTATAATATCAGAATAGAATACGTGAGCCTTGAAACCTATGAAACGCATGTTGAGCTGATCTCCAATAAAAAACTGGAGATAAAAGTACTCATGGAAGGCAGGGGAAAGGATCTCGGCACGGTACAGGTATATGGAAAGATCAGTCAGGAAGACCAGACGGGTGCCATTCAAAAGGAAAAACACAGTTCAAATATTGTCAATATCATTTCAGCGCAGGCCATGGAAAGATCGCCCGATATCAATGCAGCCAATGTATTGCAACGGATGAGTGGCCTGACAATACAACGCAACGGTGGAGCAGACGAAGCGTATCCCATCATTCGCGGTCTTGACCCAAGGTATAATAATACGCTGATCAATGGTATTAAAATTACCAGCCCCGATGACAAGTCCCGTTATGTGCCGCTAAATATTGTGCCCTCGGATCTATTGGGAAGTATTGAAGTAAGTAAAACACTTACACCGGAAATGGAAGCGGATGCCATCGGCGGCTCGGTCAATTTAGTGATGAAGGATGCGCCAAACAAGCCGGTTTTTAAAGCACTGGGCTCACTGGGTTACAGCGCTATTTTCTTCGACCGGAAATTTACCAGCTTTTCAAAAAGCGATATTCAGCAAAAAAGCGTAATTGAAAAATACGGAAACAGTTATGTGGCTCAACCCAATGATTTTAGCCGCAGTAATCTCGACTTCAAAGAAGTTCAGCCTTTGCCGAATTCTGTGGCGACGCTGGTATATGGCAACCGGTTCGCTCACCAGAAACTGGGATTGATAGCGGCAGGCAGTTTTCAGAATCAATATTATGGAAGCAACTCCATTTTTAATCAGGTAGCACCCAACATACACGCTAACGGCGAACCAACGATATCGGATTATGCGAACCGGAGTTTTTCGACGCAGCAACTTAACAGCGGACTGACCGTTCATCTGGATTATGTTTTTAATGACCGTAACAAGATCACCCTTACTAATATTCTGCTTTACACCGGTATAGCCCAGGCCCGTCTGATTATCGATACATCCATTCTGGGTGGAAATGGTGGCCGCACGGTTCCGGGAACGGGACCGGTATCCACAGATTACACTTCGCTGACCAGCCACCAGTTGCTGGAAAATATCAAACTCGACGGAAAACATATTTTATCCCCACACTTTCTTATTGACTGGGTCGGAGCCTATTCTTATGCCGCTAAACGTGTGCCCGATTTCGCGGATCTTTCATTGAACAAAAAGATTGATACCGTTCATTCAACAGGCGATATCCATGGGCCTTATAGTTTTGTTACCACCCCGAATTATTTTGATGCCATTACGCGCGTTTGGCAACATAACCAGGATATCGATCTGACTGGTATGGCGAATTTCAGCTACCGCACCGCGCTTTCCGCACAAAAAACATTGGAAATCAAAGTGGGAGGATTGTACCGGCATAAAATAAGGTACAATATTCAGGATGAATACGATCTGAAACCAACGACTACAAATGCCGGCATAAAACAACAGTTCACCGACATATATACGGCACAGTGGGTCGTTTACAACAGCAGCGGCACTTACGACTATGATAAAAATAAATATCAGGTATATGAGAACGTGGCAGCCGGCTACGGGGAAGCAAAACTGTCGATGCCCTTTCTGGATGCGGTGGGTGGTGTAAGGGTTGAAAACACCCAACAGGGATATACCCTGAACACATTTTACGCAACCGGTATCAACGGCATCACAAAAAAATACACGGATATCCTTCCCAGCATCGATTTGAAATTTAAACTCAATCCCAGGACCAACCTTCGGGCAACTTATTATGCCGCCATTT
The DNA here is from genome assembly GCA_965214575.1 of Puia sp. Lineage (GTDB taxonomy): Bacteria > Bacteroidota > Bacteroidia > Chitinophagales > Chitinophagaceae > Puia. Next base: position 100,578 of record CBDCCE010000020.1, on the reverse strand, counting down.
CCCGTCCGAATTATTATGACCTGGTACCCGCAGCCCGTCTGAGTACCTCGTCTGCCACAACAACAGAAGGAAACCCCTATCTGTTGCACACGACTTCCAACAATTATGATATCCGTTATGAGTTTTACCCCAAGGAAGACGAGCAATTATTTGCCGGCGTCTTTTATAAAAAACTCACTAACCCGATAGAATTTTCTTACATCTCAGGAACCGACTATATGCCGGTGAATACGCCTGGCGCGACGGACTATGGTTTGGAACTGGCGTTCACCAAATACTTTGGAAAACATTTCGGGGTCACCGGCAACTACACCTACCTGAATTCCAGCACTTCTTCCATTAAATCATATTATGATATTCCGCACAATTATATCAATCCGGACACACTGGAGAAAAGAACGCTGCAGGGACAAACGGATCATACCTTAAATGTTTCCCTTCTGTACCGGAACAGGAAAAAGAATCTTTTCGCCGAACTCGCTTTTCAATATATCGGCCGTTCTATCGGCCTGGTATACCCGATTTATGGTTACGACTATTATCAGCAGCCCCAGGCAAACCTGGCTTTTTCAGCAGAAAAAGGATTACACAACAGACATTTTACCCTGTTTACGAAATGGAATAACCTGCTCAATACACAATACAAATACCAGATCAATAATATCCTGGTATCCAGCGAAACAACCCAGTTCAATTTCAGCTTTGGCATCCGATACGAGAATTAAAATATAAAATAAAAACACAAATGAAAACGAGAAATGTTTACCTGGTCGTGGCTGCAATCGCCACGATCTTTGCTTCCTGCTCTAAAAGTAACAATGAGCAAACGAACGTTATCACACCGACAGTTCCGGCATCCAATCCGATAACTCCGGGCAATATTTCCGGTTTTGTAAAAGGTACACTGACTACCGGTAATACCTACACGATTACGGGTGACCTGACCATCAAACTGGGTGACACCCTGGCTTCACAACAGGGCGTAACCGTAATTGTATCTAATAATGCACAAATCAATGTGCAGGGGGTTTTATTGCTGGTAGGTACCTCAACCCAGCCTGTTAGTTTTAATTCCAGCAGTAAAACACCCGGATCCTGGGGAGGCTTTCAGTGTGACAGTGCACAGGCCGTAACCATTAAATGGGCACATATTGATAATACAGGTGGTCCCGACCCATCCGGCAGTCCAAGAAAATCGGTATTTGTGGCCGCTCCGATCAATGTGGATATAGAAGATTCCTGGTTTACCAATGGACAGGATGATTTGCTCCGCATGCAAAAGGGTGCAAGAGTCAGCATTTTACGGAATACCATTCTTTGTTCCGGTTCTACGGATGGAGAAGCCATCAACCTGAAAACCGGAGTGACCGGTACTGTGGCTTATAATGTCATTTATAGCCAGGCAGGTACAGGTGTTAAACTGGAAACCAGTGCTACCGTTCCGATTCCGCAAACTATTGTGGACGTATATAATAACACGCTGGTAAGCAATGGCTGGAGGAGAGGTCAGGCTGAACCCGGTCGTGGAGTGTCTCTGGGTGTAAATGCTAAAGGAAATGTATATAACAATATCATGGTCGATAACTACCAGGGCCTCGAAATATTTGTTGACGCTGACACACTGAACACAAAATATGGCAACAATTTGTTTTATGCTTCACAGGATACGTATTCCGATACCACGGGAGGTGGAAACCTGGCCATTTCGATTCGCGGTAATTTCTACCCTTCTGACGGCGTAGGCAAACCCCAGTCCTCCGATCTGATTTCCACTGCCGTTGGTAATCTCGATCCCCTGTTCAAAAGTTTCGACGGCAAGGTGGCTACGCCCAATGGAGCTTCCACTTCCAACGACTTTCATTTATCCTCAGGTTCACCTGCTATCGGCAAAGGCAACTCTCAATATAACAGTGATATTGGCGCTTATACTTCCGACGGAAAAGGCAACCAGCATTAATTATACCCGCCAGGGATGCTGCATCAGCAGCATCCCTTTTTTAATTGATTTCTTATGAACAGGATCGTATTTATTCTTGCATTTATAGTCATTAGTCTGAACAGTGTTTTTGCCCAGTCGTCCGTCCAATTCGTTCTGGATAAAAAAATTCCGATAACCGGAAATGGAGGGTATGACTATCTGAAAATCGATACCAGTACCGGAAAACTTTTTGTTTCACACGGTACAGTAGTGGCTGTCATCGATTTGAAAACCGAACAGATTGTTGCGACAATAGACAACATGACCGGTGTGCACGGTATCGCCGTATCGCCCGAATTCAACAGGGGCTTTATCAGCGATGGAAAGGGCAATGCGGTTGTGGTATTCGATTTGACCACATTCAAAAAAATGAAAACGATTGCCATTAGTGGAAAAGATCCGGATGGGATCATGTACGATCCGTTTTCCAAACGGGTGTTCACTTTTAACGGGGACAGTAAAAATGCAACTATCATCGATGCCGAAACAATGACTGAAGCGGGCAGTATTGAGCTGGGTGGTACACCGGAATTTGCCGTATCGGATGGAGCCGGAAAAATTTACAATAATCTCGAAGACAAAAACAGGGTAAATATCATCGATTCAAAAAAGGGCGTTGTACTAACCAGTTTTCCTTTGGATCCCTGTGGCGGTCCCACGGGCCTGGCAGTTGATCTAACCCATCAACGACTGTTTACCGTTTGCCGGAAAAATAAGGGGATGAGTGTTATTGACTTGGCTTCGGAGAAAGTGATTACCACCGTTCCCATTGGAGCCGGTGTGGATGCAGTAACGTATGACGGAAACTTGGGCCTTGTTATTTGTTCGAACGGAGACGGTACGGCAACCATTATTCACCAGGACGACGCCGACCATTATTCGGTGATACAGACCCTCGTTACAGAATGGAAAGCAAAAACGCATGCATTTGATCCTCAAACCGGTAAACTATATTTCTGCTCTTTCGATATGGATTCCAACAATAAAAACCGGATTCCTGATAGCTTTAAAGTGCTGGTTTACAAAATAAAGTCATGAAACGTGTTTCGGTAATTATTTTATGTGCATTAATTATTATTTCCCAGAATACGCAGGCGCAACAAAAAGAAAAGGCTGCTTCATCCAAAGAAGCAAAAGATAAAGACGACCCCATAACCGTGTTACCGGCACTGGTAAGAGGTCCTTATCTGCAGCGTGCCACAGCGAACAGTATGCTGATCCGTTGGCGCACCGACGCGCTGAGCAGAAGCCGTGTGTATTTCGGAAGCGATACGGGCAGGTCGCTGACCGGATCGGTAACCGATTCAACACTGGTCACGGAGCATAAGATATTGCTGACCGATTTACAGCCGCACACAAAATATTTTTATTCCATCGGCGATGTAAAAAATAAGTTACAGGGAGACGGAGAAAATTATTTCTATACGCTCCCGCCCGCAGGAGACTCAGCCGTTTACCGGATAGCCGCTTTCGGCGACTGCGGAAATAATTCGATCAATCAGCGTGAAGTCAGGGATCAGCTGCTGCGCTATCTCGGCGGCAATTACCTGAATGCCTGGTTGCTGATCGGAGATAACACTTATCCCGACGGAACGGATGCCGAATTTCAGGCCAATTTTTTTAATATCTATAAAGAGACTTTGCTTAAACACTACCCGCTATTTCCAAGTCCCGGAAATCATGACTACCACGATATAGAATTCTCGGCGGCGGCAGCACAAAAATCTCATGAAGTGGCATACTATCAGGTGTTTTCCATGCCTGAATCCGGAGAAGCCGGAGGCATTCCTTCACATACCGCAGAGTATTATTCATTCAACATCGGTAATATTCATTTTTTATCTCTGGATTCCTATGGTAAAGCGGATGGAAAAAGGATGTCAGATACAACCGGCCCCCAGATGGAATGGATAAAAAAAGATCTGGAAGCTGCCTGTTCATCAGAATGGATTATCGCTTACTGGCACCATCCTCCTTACACGATGGGGTCACATAATTCCGACACGGAAACGGAGCTGGTGGATATCCGCGAACAATTTCTGCCCGTACTGGAACGCTACGGCGTGGATATCGTTCTCGGGGGACATAGCCACGATTATGAACGCTCCCGGCTGATGCATGGCTATTATGGCAACGACAGCGGCTTCGAGGCATCGCGTTTTAATCTGAGTCAAAGCTCGGGCAAAACAGAAGGATCCGCACCAAATGGTCCGTACATAAAGAAAAACCCGCATGATCCGGGCACCGTGTATGTGGTCACAGGTTCTTCCGGAAAACTGGGGGGCATGCAAAAGACTTTTCCGCACCGGGCGATGTATTATTCTGATGCCACACACGGAGGCGTCTCTTATATGGAGGTCCATGATAAGGTACTTGTTTTTAAATGGATCTGCAGTGATGGCCTGATCCGTGACCAGTTCACAATGGAGAAAAAACATCTCTGATCAATTGAATGCAGCGTGTTGTCTTATTTACATTGTCTAATCATTGGAGGAGCTATAATAGGCTGTGCTGCGGCCATCGGACCGGCAACAGATCAAAAACCGGTGAGTGAAAGTTTGGATTATGTCAGGTTGCAGACGCAGGATTTTGCCCTTACCGTGCATCATTTAAGACAAGCCATTGATCATCTTAAAGCATCTGATCCCGTTTCCGTCATGCAAGTAAGAACCGCTTTGACTTCCTGCCGGATACAATACAAAAAAATCTCGTTTTTCCTCGACTATTTTTATCCGCAGCAGGGCAGGCTGTTTAACGCGCCGGCCAAAACAGAAATCGAAGAGCCCTCTCTTGAAGTGGAGCCGCCGCAGAGTCTGCAGCAAATCGAATTCGTTCTTTTTTCGCGGGAAACACATTCAAAAAAAAAGAAGCTTCAGGACCTGATTCTGGTGTTGGATGAATCTGCTGAAGGTCTCCCCTCTCTTTATGCCGGCTTCGACGGGTCCAACGCACAAATAGCAGAAAGTCTCCATCTGGAATTGATTCGTATAATGACTTTATATATTACCGGATATGATGCGCCTTATTTGAAATCAGGAATCGCAGAGAGCCACGAGGCATTGGAATCCATAAAGAGAATGTCGGATATAGTCTATTATTCTTCAAAATCCAAAACCGCAAAATTAGATTCGAGCCTGAACAGGGCTATTCAATTTACCCGCTCAGCCGATTTTGATCATTTTGACCGGTTGACATTTCTGAAATTTTATGCTCTGCCCATGGAAGAGCAACTCAGGCTAAGGCAAAATACCGGCGGGTCTGCCCTGAATGATAAGTCAGGAAACTGGTTTGAGGTTGAAGGTAAAAAGACTCAGTCCATTTCCGATGCAGATGAAAATATAGGCCGTGCTTTATTTTTCGATAAATCATTATCAGGAAATAATTCGAGGTCCTGTGCTACCTGCCATCAGCCCGACAAATATTTCACAGATGGGCTGGTCGCTAACCGAAAATTAAACAGCGATTCCTTACTGCGGCGTAATACCCCGACGTTATTGTATTCAGCCTGTCAGACTTCCCAGTTCTGGGACGGAAGAGCGGGTTCACTGGAGGAACAGATTACCACGGTGTTGTCCAGTCCGGATGAAATGAACACATCCATATCCGAAATAAAAAAAAGGCTATCATTAAATAGTCAATATCGAAAATATTTTCGCGATTCCGTAGATCTGGTCCATATCGTTGCGGCACTGAAATCTTATTTACATACCCTGCAACCGATGAATTCAAATTTCGACCGTTTTTTAAGGGGTAATGACATGGCGATGTCCGTATCCCAAAAACGCGGATTTAATTTATTTATGGGAAAAGCAAACTGTGGCACCTGTCATTTCGCTCCTGTCTTTAATGGGTCCATTCCACCTTATTACGATCGCAGTGAGTACGAAGTGATCGGTGTTCCAATGAATACTGCTTCCCGGTCAGATAAAAACGATACGGACCTGGGCAGGTATGAACGTTTTGCGATTGCTGATTATCTCCGTGCATTTAAAACACCTACAGTGAGAAATGTGACGATGACTGGTCCCTATATGCACAACGGCAGATTTAAGACCCTGCAGGAGGTCGTTGAATTCTACAATAAGGGAGGTGGTGCGGGAATAGGATTATCCGGTGCTGAACAAACCCTGTCTAAAGAGCCGCTCCATTTATCACACCGTGAAGTCAGCGACATCGTGGCTTTCCTTGAAAGTCTTACCGATGATCTCAAACATTCCGGTTCGCCTGAACCTAGTTTTCGTTTTTTTACTAAATAACATAAACGGGCCGATATCTCCTTTTTCAAAATAATGAAATATGAATAATGATATTTATCGCAGGGTATTTCCGCGACCATCGAAATGGCTTTTCCTGATCGCGTTTGGCTTGCTGTCGGCCGTTTTCGCAAATGCCCAGTCATCGCCAGGTAATTCCCTGCTCGCAAGTGAAGCAGCCGACCGCATTGCGATTAAAGACCTGGTAGATGGCTACTCACATAACGCGGACCGCCGGGAAGCAGAGAAACAGGCAGGTCTTTTTACACCCGACGGCGAGATTGAAGTCTTCCAGGGAGAACCCGGAAAAAAAAAAGCCACGGCTTTGATTAAAGGGCGCAGGGATCTGATAGCAGGATTTCAAACCTTAAAGAAATACGACGTGACCATGCATTTCAATGGTCAGACGACCATTCATCTGAACGGAGATTCAGCCAGCGGTGAAACGTATTGTCTGGCCCATCATCTTTGGGTGGAAAATGGACAGCGTATGCTCATGGTGATGGGAATCAGGTATTACGATGTATTTGTTCGCGTTGGCGGTCAATGGTTCTTCGCCAAAAGACAGCTTATTTTTGACTGGGTTGACAAGCGGCCGTCGAATCCCTAAAACAAGAACAGCTGCCCGAAGGCAGCCGTCCAATAATTCTTTTAGCGTAGATCAAACTTAATTCTCTCTTTGGTCTTTCGTTCGGATTGGATTGGTTTCAGTTTTTCTAAGGTCAGGATTTAGGGGTTCAATTTTTTCGGTTCTCTTCGGTTTGGATTTCTTTGGTTTTTCTCGGATCAGGATTTAAGGGATCAAATGTTTTCGGTTCTCTTCGGTTTGGATTTCTTTGGTTTTTCTAAGGTCAGGATTTAGGGATTCAAATGTTTTCGGTTTTCTTCGGTTTGGATCTTCTCGGTTTTTTCAGGATTCGGATTCGTTCGTGCGCTTCAACAATACAAAGATGCAGCGCTTTCCCCCCTTCTCATAACCTATTCGTTTAGGGGCTCAAAAGCTTCGATTTTTGGACATTTTAGGGGGTTAAACTGTTTCCCTGACACCCTTTTTACAGGATCAGAAACACCCGATATAGCCCTCCGGAAGGGCCCGGTGTAGTTTTGCGCTTCCATCTAAACAGCAAACTATGTATTCCCAATCTTCTGCTTTTTTTACCCTGAAACAGCTTTCAATGGCCTTTATGATGGTCTGTTTTCTGTCCTGTTCAAAAACAGATACCCAGCCAGGCAATGCACCGGCACTGACCGGTTTTTCCTTTACCCAGTCCTCTAATACTATCCCGGTCAATTCTACAGGGGTAATTAACGGTACCCGGGTGACGATTTTTCTTCCCCCGGGAACCGTGTCTAACTCATTGAAAGCCAGCTTCCAATTGTCAGGCAATGCCACGGCCACCGTTTCCGGCCTCAGCCAGCAGAGCGGTTTAACCCCCAACGATTTTACCAAACCCGTTACCTATACCATTAGCAGCGACGGACAGAGCCAGAATTATACCGTGGAGCTGATTACCGACCTGCAACCGATCGATGAGCTGGTAACCGCCTTCATGGCGAAATATAAAATATCCGGCATGGCGATGTCGATAACAAAAGACAACCGCCTCGTGTATACCGAAGTCCTATGGAATGGCCGATACGACGGCCGGACAACCCGTCAACGATTCCAGTCTCTTCCGGCTGGCGAGTGATTCGAAACAGTTCACGGCCGTCACCATCATGCGCCTGCTGGACATGAAAAAGATCAGCATGACCGACAAAATATTCGGCAGCGGAGCCCTTCTCGGAACAACCTATGGAACACAACCTTACGGTCAGGGCGTAACCGATATTACGGTCAGTGACCTGCTGCATCATACCAGCGGGGGTTGGTCGGCCGATGGCAGCCCTTCCAATAATTATAATGATCCGATGTTCAGCAACCTGTCCATGACTAACCCGCAACTCATCAGCTGGACGCTCGACAATATGCCGCTCGACACGCTGCCCAACACAAAATTTGAATATTCCAATTTCGGATTCTTTCTCCTCGCCCGGGTGATAGAAAAAATTACCGGTGAGCCGTATGCGCAGGCCGTGCAGGATCTCGTGCTCACGCCCTGCGGAATTACCGATATGAAAATCGCGGGCAACACGAGAGGCGAGCGCGCTCCGAATGAAGTGGTTTATTATAAACAGGAATCACAGAATCCATACACCGATCTCAATATCAACCGCGCGGACGGTTGCGCCGGTTGGATCGCGTCTTCCATTGATCTCGTTAAATTCAATACACATATCAATCAGTTGAACCCGTCTACCGATTTACTTTCTGCGAATGCCTATCAGGTGATGACCAGCACCACGCCGGCCAGCAACGGATATGCCTGTGGCTGGGCAGTCTACCCGGATCAGGAAGGGTTTGAACATGAAGGCGGTTTGCCGGGAACCTCATCCGACCAGGCATTTCAGACACTGCTCATGAATCCTTCGAATAGCGGAAATTACAGTTTTGGCATCGTGATCAATACCCGCAACCTGGCCAGCAACTATGGAACTGATCTCGATAATATTTTCTGGTACGCTCTGCCCAACATACCGGTTTGGCCACAATATGATTTATTCAGCAAGTAATAATAAAATGTGTTTTCTCATAAGCAGTTCATTTTGGTAGTCCCGGTGTTTCCACACCGGGACTTAATTTGTCACTGAAAACAAGAATTAAACAGTTTGTCTTTTTACAATAATCAGCTGACGAATCGCAGCCAGGTTGGCAAATAAAGCCATCGGCACCAGGACGGCAGGTAATAATAAAAAGGGAAAATAACTCAGCCCAATATTCGGTTGCTTAAACCCAAATTTGGCGAATCTTGCCGGTAAAGACAATGCGGCGCTGGACACTACATTCAGCAATAGAAGAATGCAGAATATATTCCAGATTATTAAACCGTTGTTACCTATTTTCTTTTTGACAAAATAGAAATAATAAATAACCGGAGCAGACAGGCCGGAAAGAATATCGAAGTTGCGGCCCTCGAAACTCATGGCCCGGGGTATGAGATGATGAGTGAACAAAACCAGCAATACCATTTCAACCGGAATACGTATCACATGAAATATCGTCAGCATCTTCAGGTTAAGTCCGTCGATAAATCTTCTTCCCTTTTTCGTTAGAAACAGAAAAATGATCGCTACCAGAAGCGGACCGAACAAAAGGGGAAAGCGCAGGGTCATGGTGGCCGGGTCGCTGTAGAATCCACGAATCCCAAGGAGTGACTGTAAAGCAGTCCATATGCCAATAACGAATAAAAAAGCTGTGGAATAATGAGTCGCTCCTGCGAATAGTCCTATCGAAAGAAAAAAGGTCAGTCCGAATAAAATATAAACGTATACCGGTAAATTTTCCATGTTGTTATCTTTTATTTTGTCAATAAATTCAGCAAAACCAGAGTATAATAGACCGTCCGGTCTATTCTGCAAAATCTATTTTGCTTAAAAATTCTCATTACATTCGGTTATGGATCAATGGCACACGTATTTTTCGGTTACGGCCGGTGCATCGGCCACCCTCACGGGACTTATTTTCGTGGGCGTATCCATCAACCTGACCAAGATCCTGATGTTCCGTCAATTACCCAGCCGTGCCCTCGGCACGCTGATCCCGCATGGATATACTGGGGATGCGGGATAAGGAAAATAAATACCGGCCACAGATTATTCAGAATCTCGTTTTTAATCAAATCGCTATCCTCACTTTCATATCCGGAAGTGTTCTTTTGTTAAACGATCACCCCTCCGGATTTTCCTGGCTCGTGGCAGGCATTTCTATGTCATTCGTTAAAGCCATTCTCGACGCATGGGTTTTGCTGATCGAAATTCAACGTTAAGAGCCTAAGGGTTTTCCCCTATAGGCAGGTTCTGAACCGATGGTTATCTTTACCGCTCGATTCTATGTTCCTGAGTTTAACCGAGGGCCTGAGGACAGCAGATTGTAGGGTTTGCAGCCATTACAGCCTGAGACTACGGGCCTTATTTTTTTGATCCATGGAATACATGCTAAGACCCTTGCGGAAAAAGATTTGCCAGAGCTTATTGATACTGATGGGTGAACATGATGCCTGCGAAAAAGCAGCTTTCAGTGCCGAATTCAAACAGGAGAACGGCGCGAAGGCGCTCACCAAAAAAAGGTTTACTTATCCTATATAATACAAATCATCCGTTGATGTTAAGGAAAATTGTTCTCACCAGCATTATCCTCCTTCCTTTTTTTTGCTCAGCGCAGAAATTCTATCTGCAGACAGGAGCCGGATACCAGTTTGCTTCTTCTTCCGCAAATGAAGGCTATGCTATTGAATTGAGTACCGGGCTACAATTGAATTCCCATTTCCGATTGGGACTCGGAGCCTCATACCTTGAACAAAACGACAATGTGAATCCTGCATTTGTACCGGTCTATGCCGATATTAAACTGATGGGAAATGGCAGAATAAAACCCTATGTATTTTTTCAGCCGGGCTATTGCATTTACAAATCTAAAACGGTTTATTATATCGATTATAACGGCAATGATCTGGGGTCCGGATATTACAGAGGAGGATTTTATTCCTATCAGGGAATAGGAGTTATGTATAAATACGCCTTCCTGCAGGCGGGGTGCCGGGTGATTACCCTGAAAACTGACAACCCCTACGAAATGCACAAATCCTACGGGCAATACACAGTAGGAATAACGGCCGGTATTACGATTCAATGAACATCACAATAGCACCTGCATTATTTCTTTTTTGTATCCTGTCTCACTGAAGAATTTTCCTTAATAATATTTGGAGAGGATGCAATGACTTGACCATCTTGAAGTCCCGGTAAATTCGAAATGGGTTTTCTCACCGTTGAATTTACGGTTTTTTTATTTTTATTACTCATCTTCTTTTCTTATAAATGTACAAATAATTTTATCATATCAATGTTCACCTTTTTGAATTCTAATCCACCTGAGAAATGTGAAAAGCGACACAAACCAAGTACGGAATGGTAGCTGAAAGAGCAAATATCAATGCGTTATAGTGAAAAGAACTTTTAGCCCGGAATACACTCTCATTAGTCAATAAAGCTTCCTGCAGCTCTTCAATATAAGATCCCTTTAATAATTCAATTATTTTGCCCGCATCTTCAGTGGTATTTTTATACTCAGCCCTAATATTCTGATAATATTTACTGGGAAAATCCAGATACGCGACATTTACAGGAATGATCAACTTTACGGTATAAAAAATGGATATACTAAGTAGAATAATAAACAAACTAAAAAAAATAATAAAAAAGATGCTTTTAACTTTAAAAAATGCAGCGTCCCGAATTATTGGAATTAGAAATATCGTAAGAGCAGAATAGATCAAAATGATGTGAGTCAGGCGCTCTAAAACTATACGGTAAGCAGTTGTATATTGTTCCAGACGCTGTTCGTTGATTTCAATGATATCATTCAGGTCGTAAAAAGATTTATTGCTCATATAATAACTTATTAGTTGAACATTTTCCGGCTTTTCATTTCGAAGCCTCAAAATCAAAATATATTTCGCGCAATCAAATGGTTGCCTTAAATTACACGGGAAAGCGGAAAATGAAAAGGGGAAAAAACGGAAAATAAACCAGAATAAAACAATTCACATGAGGCGGGACGTATTCCAGGCGATAGCCGATCCAACGAGACGGGCAATTATTGTACTCATTGCTTCACAGGCCATGACGCCGAATGCGCTGGCGGAACATTTTGATGTATCGCGGCAGGCCGTTTCCAAACACCTGCAGATTCTGGCCGAATGCAACCTGGTGAAACCCAAACAGGAAGGCAGGGAAATTTATTACCAGCTCGAACTGAATAAAATGAAGGAAATAGATAAATGGATAGCCCAGTTTCGTAAAATCTGGGAAACGCGTTTCAATCAGCTCGACGACGTACTGCTGAAGCTCAAAACGAAAAAGAGTTAAAGAATCCGGTCATTTTTGATCCACTCATCATTCAAAGAAACAAGTATGACAAAACCTATTTATCCCTGCCTCTGGTTCGATGGAAATGCAAAGGCAGCCGCTTCTTTTTACTGCTCGGTTTTTACAAACGCAAAAATCACAGCGGAGAATCCCATCGTTGTGACTTTTGAGATCGGGTCACAGAAATTCATGTGTCTCAACGGTGGCCCCAAATACAAACCGACTCCGGCCAGTTCCTTTGTGATCGAATGTGAAACGCAGGAGGAGATTGATCACTATTGGGAAAAGCTGGGCTCAGGAGGTCATTACGATCAGTGCGGATGGCTGAGCGATCAGTTCGGTTATTCATGGCAGGTAGTACCCGCCATTCTGAATAAACTCATGGCAGATCCTGAAAAAGCGCCAGGGGTAGTAGCTGCCTTCATGAAAATGTCGAAGTTTGATATCAAAACGCTTACAGAGGCCTGAGCCTATAAAAGCCGGCTCCAAAAGGGCCGGCTTTCTTTATTCATTTTACAGACTGATCAGGCAATATCAAAGCGATCGAGATTCATCACTTTTGTCCACGCGGCCACAAAGTCTTTTACAAATTTTTCCTTTCCGTCTGCACTGCCATACACTTCAGCAATCGCACGGAGTTCCGAGTTCGATCCGAAAATAAGATCCACGCGGGTTCCCGTCCATTTCACCTGGCCCGTTTTGCGGTCGCGGCCATCAAACAGATGCTGTCCGCCTGCCGTTACCTTCCAGGTCGTGCCCAGATCGAGCAGATTCAGGAAATAATCATTGGTTAGCGTTTCCGGACGATTCGTAAATATGCCGTGTGTGGATTGATCATAATTGGTATTGAGCACGCGTAACCCTCCGATCAGAACCGTCAGTTCGGGTGCGGTCAGCGTTAGCAACTGGGCTTTGTCAATCAGCAGTTCTTCAGCCGATGCCGTATGACGCGGCTTCAGGTAATTCCGGAATCCATCCGCAGCAGGTTCCAGCACTGCGAAGGAAACCACATCGGTCTGCTCCTGTGAAGCATCCGTACGTCCGGCAGTGAATGGTACTTTGATATCCAGACCCGCATTTTTTGCCGCCTTCTCAATACCCACCGATCCTCCCAGCACGATCAGATCGGCAAGAGAAACTTTTTTCTTATCCGTCTGCGATTCGTTGAATGCTTTCTGAATTCCCTCCAGCGCATCCAGCACTTTGGATAACTGTGCGGGATTATTTACTTCCCAGTATTTCTGTGGCGTCAAACGAATACGGCCCCCATTGGCGCCGCCTCTTTTATCCGAACCGCGAAATGTGGAAGCAGAAGCCCATGCGGTGGTCACCAGCTGAGATACAGTCAATCCCGACGCCAGGATTTTTTCTTTGAGGGCAGCGATATCGGTTTCATTGATCGTTTCATAGGTGGCGGCAGGTATCGGATCCTGCCAGATCAGTTCTTCCTTTGGCACATCCTTGCCGAGATAACGAACACGCGGCCCCATATCCCGATGGGTGAGTTTGAACCAGGCCCTTGCGAAGGCATCGGCGAACTGGTCAGGATGCTCGAAGAAATGTCTTGAAATTTTTTCATATGCAGGGTCCACTCTCAGCGCGATATCTGTGGTGAGCATGAAAGGCGCATGACGTTTTGATGGATCGTGAGCATCGGGTACTGTTCCGGCCCCTGCATTATTTTTCGGTTTCCACTGATGGGCGCCAGCGGGACTTTTCGAAAGTTCCCATTCAAACCCAAACAGGTTTTCAAAATAATTATTGCTCCATTTCGCCGGTGTCGTGGTCCACGCACCTTCGAGTCCACTCGTAATCGTGTCGCCCCCATGTCCTTTTCCAAAGCTGTTTCTCCATCCCAGACTCTGTTCCTCGATTCCCGCACCGGCAGGTTCCATAGCCACATATTTACCGGGATCGGCGGCGCCATGTGTTTTTCCGAAGGTATGTCCACCGGCAATCAGCGCAACGGTTTCTTCATCATTCATCGCCATGCGTCCGAAAGTTTCACGGATATCGCGGGCAGAAGCCAGCGGATCGGGGTGACCATTAGGCCCTTCGGGATTCACATAGATCAGTCCCATCTGCACGGCAGCCAGCGGATTTTCAAGATCTCTTTCTCCCGTATATCTTTTGTCGCTTCCCAGCCATTGGCCTTCAGAACCCCAGTACACGTCTTCCTGTGGCTCCCATACATCGGCTCTTCCGCCACCAAATCCAAAAGGCTTCAGGCCCATGGATTCAAGGGCACAATTGCCAGTGAGTATCATCAGATCCGCCCAGGAAAGTTTGCGGCCATATTTTTGTTTGATGGGCCAGAGCAGCAGTCTCGCTTTGTCGAGGTTCGCATTGTCGGGCCAGCTGTTGAGCGGCGCAAAACGCTGGGTGCCCGCCCCCGCCCCACCGCGACCATCAGCTATGCGGTAAGTGCCTGCACTATGCCAGGCCATGCGAATAAAAAACGGACCATAATGTCCATAGTCCGCCGGCCACCAGTCCTGCGAAGTGGTCATCAGTTCGAAAATTTCTTTTTTCAGTTTGTCGAGGTCAATCGTTTTGAATTCTGCTGCATAGTCAAAGGATTCTTCCATTGGATTGGACAGTTCCGAATGCTGACGGAGAATGCGCAGTTTCAGCAGGTTCGGCCACCAGTCCGTGTTCCGGGTTCCACCGCCCGCGGTTTTCTTTATCGCTCCTCCGCTGAACGGACATTTTGCTTCGCTCGTGTCCACTTTGGCCAATATGGAATCTTCGTTGATTGTGTCTTTTCCCATGATCGTAATTTTTTATAACTTATCAAGCAAACTTAACATGAATGACTTAATAAGTTTCATTTATAATTCTTATAACAATATAGATATCCTTTATACCTTGCTTACTACAAAATTAACACCAAATGCCCCTGTATGCTTCACTGACCGAAAGGCTCAGAAACCAGTATGTGCCGATTGAAATCATCGTTTCGACAGCGGGTTCGGATCGTCTGCTGATGCGGCCCCGGCCCGGCAAATGGAATGTGCACGATAATATCGCGCATCTGGCAAGGTACCAAAGCATCTTCGCCGACAGGGTACAGCAGATATTAAATAATGAAGAAGTTTTTTTTGGAAGGTATGTCGCGGAAGAAGACGATGTTTTCGGCGATCTTCTTCCTCTGGATATTCCGCAGCTGCTGACCATGATTAAGGCAGACAGGCGACTGATTTATGAAAAGGTCACCGGCTTATCGGACAAGGAGCTGGCGAGAACGGGGACGCATAAAAAATTCGGGAGAATGAATATGATCGAATGGACCGAATGTTTTCTCCTGCACGAGGCCCATCATATTTTTACCATTTTCCAGCTGGTTCATAGCGCGGAATGAATAAAACAGATACCTTGTTACACAAACAATCCTGCATGAAATTTATTTTGATCCTTTGCCTGCTGTTTTCTGCATCCACTCTGAAAGCTCAGACAGATACCGTGAAAGTCATAAGCACCGATTCTGCGATTTATTCTAATCCGGAGATTCACGCGGGTTTCCCATTGGGTCCTACAGCCTGGGACAGGTATTTAACCAAAAATCTGAAATATCCAACAGCTAAGATAAATACGAATGGTCAAAACACCGTTATAGTGCAATTTATTGTAGATTCAACGGGCATTACGCGTGATATAAAAGCAATCAGCGGACCAGAGGAATTGCGTACCGAAGCTATAAGAGTTGTCAGCAGCTCTGGCCGCTGGTCAGCAGCGGTTAACGATGGCAAACATGTCAATTCGGTTTGTACAATGCCAGTTAAATTTGCATTATTACCCAGATAGATCATCTAAGCGAACTCAACTCCTTATCCGTCTTCGCATAACTTAACCTGTCGAGACGATGGGTCTGGTGATAACTGTCCAGCCCGCTGCAGGTAAGGGTTCCCGCCTTCTCGATATCGAGATAGCCATCAGCCGCCAGACAATTTTCCGGGAAATAAATCTGCTGAATTTCCCCGATGATGAGACTGGTTCCATTCAATTCAATATCTATCCGCTGTTTAAACTGTATGCCTAATTGTACGGCAGATCCTTTTACAAAAGGCGCGGAAAATTCATTCTTGTATTCAGGCGCAAGCCGCGTCGCATCAAATTCAGAAATCTCCCGCGGATAAGATGCAGAAGCCTGGTGGGCCTGGCGATAATTATTTTCGTTGAGATGGTTGATGGTATAGAATCCGGTTTCCAGAATATTTGATAAGGTATGCCGCTCCACGGAATCGGGTCTCATCACAAAACAAATAAGCGGCGGGTTGGCCCCGATATGAACAACAGAGCTGAAAATGGCGAGGTTGGTTTGTCCCGCGGCATTCTGCGTCCCGATCATACAAACACTTTTAAAGCCACCGAGACTGTTGATCAGCTGCGCTCTTTTTCGCTGTTCCATTTCCGTTAGTAAATCCGGTCCGATAAATGATTCCATAGAATTATCCGTTTTTAATGGTACTCATGCCGCCGTCCACAGCAAAAATTTGTCCTGTGATCCACCTGGCTTCTTCTCCCAGCAGGAAAGCGATGGTATGCGCCACGTCAGCCGCCTCTCCCACTTTGCGCAGGGGATTTCGTTTTTGCATCTGTTCCAGTTTCTCCGGACTATTGATAAATTTTTCTCCCAGTGGCGTGTCCACCAGGGATGGTGCTACCGCGTTCACGCGTATGGCAGGCGCGAGTTCGGCCGCCAAGGCTTTCGTCAACCCTTCTATGGCACCCTTGGCCATGGAAACAGAGCTGTGAAAAGGTAGCCCCACGGCCACCGCCACCGTGCTGATCAATACAATGGAAGCCGATGACGATTTCTTGAGATTATTCAGATAAAACTGCAGGAAAGAAACGGCGCCGAGTGCATTGATGGAAAAATCTGTATTGAATTCTTCCCTGGTCAGCCGGGCAAAAGGTTTTAAATTAATGGAGCCTGGAAAATAAACCAGTCCGTCCAAAGGCTCTTCAATCACGGGAAAATCGCTGGGTTCGTATCCCTTCACCTGGAAAAAAGAATCAAATTCAAATGTACCAGGCTGACGGCTGATGCCAATGACTTTATCTCCTCTTGACTGTAAAATTCTGGCTGTCTCTACGGCCATCGAATTCGACGCACCGGCCAATAAAAAAGTCTGGTTCACCCTGTTTTAATTTTTTGAGAGTACGTTATAAAAATACCGGCTATAGCATGAACCTTTTTTTTACTTATGTGTAATTTAAAAGGAGCCCATCTCTGCCTTGCAACTCAGTCATTATTTCCCACAGTTCATACAACATAATTGCACCTAAGTTGTTTCATTCTCCGCAAAGAAGCCGAATGAAAAAAGCAATCAGAGAATCCGAGTCTGGCGGAATTCCATTTTGTGCGAAAACGCTGGACGAGCTGCAATCGAAGGGATATAAGTATGTACAGGTAAAGGGCTTTACGATCGACAAACATTTTGACTACGTCGATCCGTCGATTCTGGTGCTCGTGCCCATAAAAGAACTGCCCACCGATCCATTAAAAAAAGAAATTTACGAGCCTCTCGGCAGTGAATTATTGTATAAATGGGCCAGCGAAATAAATGAATTCCCCCAGATCGTAATCGCGAGGAATTACTGAGCCTCTGCCCCCTGCAACCGTTTTGATTAAAAATTAAGCTGTTTGTGGCATTATTATCTTAGTCTTGTCTGATTACTAAAACAAAGAGACTAATCAGGGACTAAACAGAGACCAAACAGGGACAAAACACGGGTATTTTACTTATTCATTACTTACTATTTACGTTTTTTTTGTCTTTTTACTATATTTTTTATACTTTTAAGAACATACTGCATTAAGTAAGCCAAAGCTAAAGTTCATTTTATGGGCAGAATGACATCGGGCATATTGGGGCCTTTTACCGGTAAAGTGGGCACCGTAGTCGGTTCTTCATGGAAGGGTATCCCCTATATGAAAGCGCGACCAGTAAGAAAAAAGGCCGCAGGTCCTAAGGAAATGACTAACCGGAATAAATTCGCAATGGCGCAAAACTGGCTGCAGCCGGTAACCGGTTTCGTTCGTCAGGGTTTTAAAAATTATACACTCAGGGTAGAAGGTTTTCTGGCAGCCAAATCCTGGATGCTCAGGAATAGTTTTGAGGTAACAGGTGAAGAAATTTCGATTAACCCGGCGCTTGTTAAACTGAGTCATGGCACTCTGCCTTTATCCAATCATATTAAAGTGGAAAAAAAGAATGGCAACGAACTGCATTTTTCCTGGGACACGGATTTGACAGATAATAACCACGGTAAGGATCAGGTGATGATGGTGGCTCATGATAATGTACACAGCATAGCAACCATTACATTAACCGGTCAGTTCAGGGAAATCGGGAAAGATCTTTTGGTGATCCCATCCCAGAAAGGCAGAACTCATCACGTTTACCTGGCCTTTGTTTCGGCCGACAGAAACAACCAGTCCGACAGTGTTTATCTCGGCATGATTACAACCGGCAATGATTAACTAATGCAGCGGAGGCAGATAATCATAAGGCAGTTTGGTGGACATATTCTCCCACCAGGCCCAGAACCCCGTTATTTTCAGATCATAGGGTTTATAGTAATAGCCGCTGTTTAATACATAAACAGGATTTCTGTTTACGAATACAAATTGTGAAATGGGGTAAGTCTGTTTTTTATTTTCTTTCGAAAGCGATTTATATTTCGGAGGAATGTCTTTCAATTTATATGAAACCTCCAGCGAATCCGCGAAATACAAACCGGCAATGGAACTGTCTACCGCAAACCCAAGGCTGTCTCCTGCAATGGGCTGGTGACTGATTACAGAGTCCGGCTGCTTCAGCATTTTTTTGAAATAATCGGTTGAATCAATCGTGAGTACAGTCGCCGCATCCACGTAGGGATTGCCCGAGGAATTAACCGAATTGTGTACCTGTGTTCCTACGGTATCCAGAATCACCGAGTCTTTATGCATCGCAAAAATTATCTTCGCGCGGTCCTTTTCCGGATTCGATATATTACCGAGACTGTGCATCTCAAACCCCTGCGACAACAGCTGGTTGGCATAGAAGGCGCGCATGAAATGCAGGAGTGATCCACGGTAAGTTTCGAGTCGTTCCTCCGCATATTTTTGTGCACGCTTCGGATGCGTCAGGGAAAGATCTTTAAACAAAGCATATCCACTGAAACTGCAGAGTTTGGAATTGAAGTCGTATTCAAATTCTTCAAGTTTGTAATGGATCTCATAACCCAGGGCATCATTCGTAATAATCAAAGGCTCTCTGGCGAAGGCCGTTAAGGTATTGTCCGCATTCATCCGGAACCGCATCACCTGCGGATTCTCCAGATGGCAATCGTTTGCCTTGGGAGTTGTGCCGATGAAAAGATCCCGGAATGTTTTTCCCCATTTTTCCCATCCGCTCGTTTCCGTTGGAGAAACGGAAAAGCCCTGCAGCTCATCCGGTTTTGCTTTTAATACAATGAGAATTTCTTTGGAAACCGTTTTGGGATTGATCTCCTGCATGGAAGTCTGGTAGCCAACAGAAGAAGCGATGAGCCTGAATTTCCCGGCCGGAATATTTTTAAGAATGAACTGACCCTGCTCATTCGTGACCGTTCCGATGGACGTATTATTCAGAAAAACAGAAACGGAAGGAACCGGTGACCGGGTTTCTTCGCTGACCACCTTTCCTTTCAATACCGTTTGGGCAAACAATACCTGAAAGAAAAAGGGAAGGCATAAAATCAGCTTCTTTCCCATTTTAAAAATGATTTACCGTCATATCCATCTTCGAGGGCATTGGCTGTTTGTCGAAATTCAGCATTTTGAGATCCATGACTTCCGGTTTATCATTACCCTGAGTGATTCTTAAAAACTGTCGTGGCCTGATGTTTTTAAATACCTGCTTCTCTCCCAGCGCGGGCCACAAAATGGATAATTCGTCTATCTGTTTCGCGCGGCCGATACCGATCTCCTGCCTCAATGGCGATCCGCCAAAACTTCCACCCGTAGTCACATCGCGATACACCGTTCTCTTCACCCCGTCTTCTGTAAAACTCACCGCGATACGTGCGCCCACGGCGGATCTGCCGGCCTTTTCGCCCACCAGCAATAAGCTGATCCAGTTGTTATCGTTCTGACCCGGATTTAAATAGAAGGCATTATAGTAGGCATCGCCCTTAAAGGGGCCGCCCACTTCAATAAAAATATCCTGATCGCCGTCATTGTCCACGTCGGCAAAAGAAACGCCGTGTCCCTTCTGCAGATTGCCCAGCCTCGAGGAAGAAGTGACATCGGCAAATTTTCTTCCACCGATATTTTTATACATTTTATTCGGAACGAGTGATTTCAGATCGGGGTTGCCGGTTCCCAGATACATGTCGAGCCAGCCGTCATTGTCAATATCACCGAAATTGGACCCCATGGCAAATACGGGATGATCAAGACCCACCTGCGCCGACACGTCCGTAAATGTTCCGTCCTGATTATTATGATAGAGATACATTTTGCTTACATCGCCCAGGGGTTTATGCAGGGCCTCGGCTGCCGCAGTTTTCGCAAGTGATCCGTTAAATAAATATCCGCAAACGAAAATATCCGGCCAGCCGTCATTGTCGTAGTCCCAGAACCAGGTGGGAAAAGTATAGGTGGTTTCGAGATCGAGCCCCGCGGCATGCGTTACATTTTCAAACTGCGGTATTTTCGATTTAATGCCTTTATTCTTCAATAATATTTTATGTCCGTCGAGCCCCGACAGAAAAATATCGGGCCAGCCGTCATTATTATAATCTGCTGACACAGCGCCCTTGATAAACCCCACGACGTCGCAGCCTGCTTTTTTGGATACCTCTGTAAAACTGCCGTCCTGATTATTAATAAACAAAGCCGCAGGATGCGGGTGATCGGGTGAAGTGGTTTCATAACCGATGAAGAGATCGAGCCATCCGTCGTTGTTGAAATCCGCCCAGGTAGCGGTTTGCGTGGGATCGAAGGAAATGATGCCGCTCTCCAGGGTAACGTCGGTGAAGGTTCCGTTGCCGTTATTTTTTATCAGGCTCACCGGCTGCTTTCCATACTGCTGCATCCAGGCGCCACGCAGCACGAGCAGGTCAGGAAGACCATCATTATTATAATCGGCGTGGATTACGTTGAGTCCCCCTTTGATATCGGACAATCCCGATTCTTTCGAGATATCAGTAAAACTTCCGTCTTTGTTATTTCTGAAAAAGTGCATGCCCTCGTCGAGACCCATAGCGGAGCTCACAAAATCCAGGTAGCCGTCGTTGTTAAAATCGTCGATGATGCCGCCGCCCGACATATTCCTGAAATGATTCAGTTTGAGACTGCCGGCGATATCCGTAAAGGGTTTGACGGCATAGGCAGAACTGTCGGTGTCCAGTGCCGGTATCAGCCATTGAGCGGGAACCTTTGAAGGATATTCACCAATGGTCATACAGGCCAGGTTGAGCAGCCAGCGTGCGTCGAGATCGTTGGGAAACTGCTTCAGAATTTTCTGATAGGCTTCAATCGCATTTTTCGATGCTGAGGGATCCATATAAATGCCCGATCCCTGTATCGGAAAAATACAGGAAGCCATGGAATGATTGGAAATACAATTGTTTCTTTCTCCGAGCCGAAGCCAGGCCAGGGCGAGATAACTCCGCGCATCCACTGCTACCCTGCCCAGGCTGTCGTTTTTTGTTTTTTCGACGAGATCCTGCAGCAGGTCAATGGCCTTTTTTTCCTGTCCCGTCCTGAGCAATATCACCGAAACAAAACGCTGGGCCACGAGACGCGTTTCCAGGGGGGCGGAAGATTTCATCAGGGAATCCCAATAGATATACTGGGCGTCGGCGCAGAAAAAGTTATCCTTGTCAAAAATTTCTTTCATTCCCTCTTTATACCTCAGGTCGAGGGCCGCTTTTTCGGCCTCCTTTTTCTTCCCGCTCCTGTAAAACATCAGCGAAACCAGCAATACGGCCAGCAGGAGGCCTGCAACCCAAATCGTTTTCTTCATACCGCTTAAAGATGGCTATCCTTTGAACTGTCCCATAGCCTTTGCAAATGTATCGTTTTCAGGCTCCGGAAATGCATGCCTCTCCTGCCGCAGAGCTCAATAAAAATAGCCGGATCCGGTTCGGAAAAAGCAATAATTTCACGCTGTCGCTGTTATGTATCCGGACGGGTATTCCCCGTCAGAAACCGCTCCCGCAGGAGCTGTACCCTAAGCAGAAACCCTTATTTGATCGTCGTTCTAAAGCTAAAAATTTGATTACCAGACCCTTCCTGCCGAACCGGCTGTTTGTGCCTTTTCTGCTCCTCTTTACACGTGCTGCTTTTGGCCAGTCAGAGTCAAAAAACATCAGCATTTCTTCTTTTAAGGAAAAAATCGAATTCGAAAAAGGCGATAAGAATAATCCCGTGTTGATCAAACACAGTTCCGAGACCGTCTATCTCTGTAATGATTTCCGGACCAGCACCGATATCGTTGAATTTTACAACGATCAGGAAAGTATCGACGATGTGGATATTTTTGTGAGTGACAGAAAAATAACCAAATCCATTACGGTTCACCAGGAGCCCTATTCCTCAGAAGGTATATTCTACAGCGACCAGAAGGTATTGTATTTTAATCTTCCCCTGGAGAAAAAAGGCAATACCAGTGAAGTGCGTATGAAGAAAACAGTTAAGGATCCCCGTTATCTCGATGAATTCTATTTCGATAGCCGTTACCCCGTGAGTTTACATGAAATCACTCTGGTTATTCCGGACTGGGTAAAAACGGAGATCAAAGAATTCAATTTCCCGGGATACAGCATTTCAAAAACCAGGGACGAGAAAAACGGCACCCAAACGATTGTGTATTCCGCCAGCAACCTGCCGGCCATGCCCAATGAGAATTCCTCTCCGGGTATCACGTATACGAGTCCCCATATCATGCTCATCACACAGCAGGCTGTCGTTAACGGCGTTACCATTACTTATTTTAAGAATACCGCAGATCAATATGCCTGGTATGCTTCCCTGGTCAAACAGATCGGCAACGACGACGCTTCAATCAAAGCAAAAGCGGCCGGGATTGTACAGGGAAAAACCAGCGATATGGACAGGATCCAGGCCATCTATTTCTGGGTTCAGCAGAATATCCGTTATCTCGCTTTTGAGAATGGCATCGCAGGCTTTCGTCCCGAAAAAGCACAGGAAGTGCTTCGCAAAAAATATGGTGACTGCAAGGGCATGGCCAACCTCACCAAATGCCTGCTGACGAGCCAGGGCTTCGACGCGCGCCTCTGCTGGATCGGCACCAATCATATTGCATACGACTATTCCATTCCTTCGCTGGCGGTGGATAATCATATGATCTGTGCCCTGATGTACAAGGGCAAGCTTTATTTTCTCGATGCCACAGAAACCAACAGTGGTTTTGAAGAATACGCGGAGCGCATCCAGGGGCGGCAGGTGCTGATAGAAAACGGCGATAAGTATATTCTGGAGCACGTACCGAAAACCGCTTTTACGCAAAACACCGAAACCGAAACCCGTGTATTACAAATAGACGGCAGCAGTTTTAAAGGCACGGCCACGCAGACCTTCTCCGGGGAAAGCAAGGAGTCGCTGATCAACAATATCGAAGCAGTCAAAAAAGATAAAATCGACAACGCCATCCGCAATTATCTCACAGAGGGTAAAAAAGAGTATGAGATTTCGAATCTCGTGATGACCAACAGCAAACCGGAGGAAGGCAAAATGTCGATCGCCTATACCCTCGTACATGAACACGCGGTGAATGTGTTTGGCAACGACATGTATGTGGACCTCGACTTCAGGAAATCATTTTCCTCCTTTAAAATTGACACGGCGAAAAGAAAACTCGACTATATGTTTTCTTACAAGATGAACGATATCACCGAAACCACCCTGCTCCTGCCCGCAGGGTATCAGGCTGAAACCCTGCCCCCCAATTATATTGTACAGAACCCGGTATTCGAAATCAAAATGACCTATGTGAAACAACCGGGAAAAATCATATTCCATAAAGAAGTAAATATCAAACAGGCGCTGCTGAAAAAGGGATATTTCACCGAATGGAACAAAGCAATCGACGGCCTCAATGAATTTTATAATAACCAGCTCACCCTGACTAAATCCTGATGATGAAAAACCTTCTTTCCCTTATCCTCTGCAGTCTTTTTCTACTGCCCGCGGCCATGGCCCAGAACAGCGACTACGATAAAGCGGCAGCAGATATTAAAACTGAAATCTGGGGAACCAAAGACGCCAATTTTGAAACCACGGCTGTACCGGATCAGTATAAAAACGAGTCGGCTATCATTCTCGCCAAGCGGTATGACCTCGATGCGAAAATTAAAAAACATTTCCGTCTCAGCATGGGCATCGGAAATAAGGAAATTATTTTCCGCTACCTGCTTCGGCAGAAAGTTTTATTACAGGATAAATCCGCCCTCGAAGATTTCAGCGAAATCAGTTACAATAAAGTAAGCAGCAGTTCCTATGGCATGCTCTGGGGCAAACAGACGGATAACCTGAGTACGTTTATCGGCGCCAAAGTATATAAGAAAGACGGCAGCGTAAAAGAAGTGATGCTGAGTGAAGCCGTCCTGGTGAAGGATGAAAAAAATAAAAAGGACGAAAAGCTGGCCATCCCCGACCTCGAAGTGGGCGATATACTCGACTACTATATTGTGACGCTGGAAAAAAGGGAAATGTCGAGCATTGATCCCATGCAATTTGTGATGGGTGGGGAATATCCGATTATGAAACTTTCCCTGAAAGGGAATGTCGACAAAAAATATGCGATCGAATATAAATGCATCAATGGCACGCCCGATCTGAAAATCTCGAAAGATGAAGATGGCGATATGCAGTTCGCGCTGCAGATGACGGATCTGCCGAAGTTTCCGGTTACCCAGTGGATCAGTCCCCTGCGCCAGGCCAAAGTGGTGCGACTGAAGATTTCGCTTTGTGGCGGCAATTATAGTAACTGCAAGGCGGGCGAGATCAGCAAGGGAGTAACCGAAGACGAGATTTATACCGCGCAGAAGGAAAAGCTGAGAGGCATTGCCTTTCAGTATTCCCACGATATGCTGGGCAGCATGGAAAGAAATTATATCCGGCAGAATATGAAACTGCTGAAAAAACGGCTGGGCAAGGAACCGCCTGCTGATTCCGTAGTGGCCTGTATCTACAACTCGCTTCGTTACCACGGTTATTATTCTGCTTCTTCGAACTATAAAATTTATCCGGGGAAATCGCGCAACCAGAGTTCGCTCCCGAGTAATTTATTCAGCGTGCTGCTGAGCTTGTCACTGAAAGAATTTGAAGTGGACAATGAGCTGATTTTTTACAGCAGCCGCTATATGCCAAAGATAGAAGACCTGATGAGTTATGACCAGCCCGTATTTATGGTTCATGTAAAAGCCTCCAAAGAATACTACCTCACGGACGATGGCATCTTCAGCCAGATCGGACTGGTGCCCGGATACGCGGAAGGCGAAAAAGGCGTAACCCTCGAATACGACAATGCCAAAGCGCTTTACCGCGATAAGGCCAAACATATGGATCAGGGAACGGCGAAGATTCCGGTATCGGCCCCGGATAAAAATAAAATTACCGAATCGTTCCGGATAACGCTGACCCTGGGCACTTCACCGGTTTCTACAGTAGAAAGACAGATCAGCGCCACGGGACTCATGAAAGAAGATCTGCAGAAAAGTCTGATGCTGTTTGAAGACTACTATACCGATGCGTGGAAGGATCAGGGAGAGGAGCAGACTTTTATACAGGAATTTGCTGACAAGAGAAGTACGAAATCTCTTGCCGAGGAATGGCAGAATTCCTTTGCCAAATCACGCGAAACGTATAAGGAAGCTTTTATTCAGGATATCAAAGGGGACTACAATGAAGAACCCAAAGAACTGATCGCCTATAAAATTGACCATACCGGCGTACGTCAGAACGAACAGGATTTCTGCTACACAACAAAATTTCTGATACCGGACTGGGTTCGTAAAGCGGGCAGCAATTATTTATTTGAAATCGGAAAAGTGATCGGAAACCAGCTGCAAATCAAGGACGAGTACCGCACACGTACGATTGACGTTTACGCTCCCTTCGCAAGGTCCTTCGAATATAAAATTACTGTGGCGATTCCCGAGGGCTTTTCGGTGGAAGGCGTGGATGCCCTGAATAAAAAAATTGATAATGAATCCGGAAAATTCATAGCTGTCGCATCGGTCAAAGACAATCTGCTGCTGATTAACATTCAGAAAGAATATTCCCACAATTTCGAGCCCGCAGTCAACTGGCCCAAAATGGTGGAATTTATTGACGCGGCGTCGGACTTCGGAACCACGAAGGTTTTATTAAAAAAGAAATAGCCGCAACAGACAGTGCCAGGGCCGCCAGCAGATAAATGGTCCAGACAGGAAATGGCGAACGGGTTTGAATAATCTCCGGTTTGCCGGTCAGTATTGCAGGCGCCCAATAATAAGGAAGTGACTTTTCTCCGGTGGCTGTTTCCATAAACCGGAGTTTGGCCTGCTGCAGGGAGATATCGGTGGACAATCCATTCGAAATACCTTCATAAAACAATTCCGTGATCCGGTAAGTGGATTCATTGTCGACCGACCAGAGGTTGCTGACCGAAGCCGGAATACCCAGCGTCGCAAACTGCCGGCTGAAACTAAATACGCCCTCCCCCTTATAATCCTGGCCCAGAGCCGTTTCGCAGGCTGACAAGACGATGAGCCGTGTAGCGGGTCCGGGCCGGCTGGCCAGATCCGACAGGTGAAGTGCTGAATCCGAAAAATAGATGACGGGTTCAGTGCCGGCTCCATCGTATGCTGCATGGGAATACAATTGCACGATCTGGTAATCAGAGAATGACGTCAGAAAACTATTTTTGGAAGCCGACTTCTCCGAGAGCGCCTGGGCATTTTTGAAATAGGAACTGATCAGACCGAGAGAAATATCGCTTCCCGGAAGTGAGCTGAGTTCCGGATTAAAATCATAGTGAACCGGCGCCAGACCCATAAAATCTTTTCCCGAACTTTTGCTGTCATTAGCAAACCGGTTCATCAGGAATCTGGCAGAATAGGTATAGCTGATACCGTAGTCGTTCAGCATATAATGCCTTGCGGCATCCCTGCTGCTGACCAGTAAGGCCTCGAAGGGAAAGAAAGCACCATCCGGTGAAATAATCAAACGCCCTGCCGGCAAGAGTTTATTGCCGAAGAGCAGAATATATAAATTATGCGAAATCGTCGAGAACAGCGGAAACTGCCGGAGCAGACGATCATGATCGGAAAGCATAGACAAATAGTTTCGCGACAGGCTGTCGAATGCCGTTTTACTGACCTTTGAAATGGCCGCCTCTGAACCGGTAATACTTAAGGTAAACACGGAGCTGTCGCCATTGAATATTTCGAAAATTGCAGAATGGCCGGTGAGCACAGATTTACGGAGTAACTGAATATCGGGAATTTGCTCTGCTGCAGCAGGCGCGTCAATCGTCTCCTTTGCCTGCATTCCTTTTTCGAGGCGCTCCTGTTTTAGCTGGTCATCCAGTAAAACCGCCCTGCTCTTTTCGAAAAAATAAAATCCGAGTTCAGCATCTTTTTTTAACAAGCAGGCTTCGATGGCGTGTTCATACAGGCGCCTGATGGCTTTTCGCCAAAATAATTTGGAGCTGATATCGTATTGCTTCTGTCTTATCTGATCTACCAGCAGATCCGCCAACCGATAGGTTTCAACCGTTTTTGCAAGTACATTTTGCGATCCGGAAGTTTTGAACCAGTTCAGATGGGCGTCTGCTTTGTCTAAAACCAGTGTGACAATATATTCCGACGATCCATTAAAAAAACGATCATTCCGGGATTTGAGCAAGCCGGATTCATTCGTTCCTGCATGGATCTGATCAAAAGCCTGCTGGTAATAATATAAAGCGGAATCAAATTTTAGTTGGGCGGAATATAGATTCCCCAGATTATCAAAAATACTTATCGCTTCTTTCCGGTCCGCATACCGGAGGGCAGCAAAATAATTTCCGGCAGCTTTTGGATAGTCTTTCACAAAGTTAAAATAGATAAATCCTGCGCCGTTCAGAGAAGACGCGCAACTGGCAAATTGCTTTCTTTTCAGATTGTATAAGAAAGAAATTCGGTTGTAGTATAAAACCGAATCCATTTTTCCGGTTCCCTGGTAATAGGCCGCCCATAACTGATACAGGTTACCGATATAGTCGAACTGCCCGGCGCGCTCATAGTCTTTTATTTTATTGTGCAGCCCCGCCGATGCCTGCGCGTACTCTTTCATCAGCAGCAGTGCATTTATTTTCCATGAAAAAATGCGCATCGCGAAATCCGTGTATACTAATCCGTTGGCGGCAGCCAGCTTTAATCCCAGATCAGCATATTGCAGACTGCGGGCATAATCACCGATATTGGTCAGCCACTGAATTTTATCACTGATGGCATATAAAAGAAGATCATTTGTAAATCCTGCATTCAGTCCAACGGAAATACAGCTGTCGATCGCGTTATTTTTTTCTGCAACGCGCCCCAGCGAATCGTAGAATACACTGAGATTGTAATAGCTTTTTATTTTTTTAGCAGGACTGGAAAGAATCTCCTCCTGGTGACTGCCCCTGAGATTGATTTCTTTTAAAGTATAAAAAATGGCAGAATCAAAATTTCCCGTGGAATAATGGACAAGTCCCAGCCGGTGAAAAAGCAGGGCATCCACTGAATCTGCGGGCAGCCGGCTATTTTTCAACCTTGCATACATGACGCGCAGATTTCTCAGTTCCTGACCGGGAGGATGATCTGATAAAGACAGCCCTTCGATTTCTTTTCGAATGCTGTCCTTCAAAGGGCACTGGCCCGCCAGGAACTGCCAGCAGGCCAGTGAGATAAAAAAAGAGATGATTCGTTTCGGGTACACGGATTATTTTGGTTAGCGCGTAATGGAAAAATCAAAATAGGATCCACTGTCTGTAAAAAACGGAGGCAGCAGATGTTTTGCTTTTACACGTATAAAGTCTTTTACCGGCAGCTGACTGTCAGCCGAGCCAGCCATTAAAACGGCGGTTATCACCGGCGTGGCAAAAGAAGAGCCCTCGATATTGCTTTTTAGAAAGGGAACACGGAAACTGCAACAGGGCACTGTGGAAGCCGGGTTTTCCAAAGCGCCCACGGTGATAAAATCCGGCGAATAATTCTGATAATAACAGGGAAGGATTTGAGATGCCATCAGCGGGTTGGCATTCAACTGGGTTACACTCACCAGGTTTGTCATTTCCGGGGCAAAGCAGGCAGGATAAAAAAGCGAGTCGGTCCCTTTGAGGCGGCCCAGATTATTTTGAGGGTTTACTATTCCTCCGCATACCAGGTTTGGATCATGCGAACCCGGAGTGTTTCCGGCAGCTGCGATCACGCGAATAGAATGATTGCTGGCTTTGGAAACATAATATTTCAGAACAGAGTCCTCTTCACCATAGTATCCCCAGCTCGCATTGATATAATTCGCCTTGTTTTCAATAGCACAATTCATGGCGCAGCCGGTCGTATAAATGCTTCCGCTTTCGGAACCGTCAAATGCACGTATCGACATGATTCTGGGAACCCCGGACGGGTTGAGCTGATGGATCTGAGAAAGTGCGATACCCGTGGCTGCCGTTCCGTGTTTCACTTTGTTATCATCCATTAGCGCGGAAGTGGATTCTCCTGGCAGCACATCAAAAATTGTCGGGGTAACCGTTGCTCCGGGAATGACGGGACTGGTCCAGAGCAGATTCCCGCCCCATATTGTTTTCGGGAAAGCGAGTTTGAAGGTTAGCGTATCCAGGCCCGTATCAATAAAGGCAAGCAATTGGGACGCTGAGCCGGGTGACGGTGCGAAAACAGTAGTATCCGTATACAGATTGGCCAGGTCAATATGGTTGGCCGTATCATTAAAATCAGGAATGACCATCGTCAGGTTGTTGGACAAAATGTAGTCACCCGAAGGCTTGGGGTTGGGTTTGGTAGGCGGAGCGGGCACCGTGTATCCGCTACCGGAAACGAGGGTTGCATCGATATTGGTGAGTTGCGGATCGCAGGGACAATGACTTACCTGAAAAGTGAGCGTCACGGTGGGGTTGATGGCATTTACATAAGCCGTCAGGTAATTCTCAAAAGACTGCACCACGCTGGCGGTGGTTCCTGTGGCAGTGGGCGTAAATAACAAATTCCAATTGATCCAGTGTTTGATCTCCAGGGGATTTTTATATATGGGGCTTGTTAATAGACCGGTTTTTACCGGATGGCAGCTGTTCATGGCAAACAGGGAAAGGAAAAAGATGAAAAATAACAGGAACTTTTTCATATTCGTTGATTTAAGGTTTAGCGTCTGAGGCGCTTTTACAGGGTACGGACCGGGCAGTTTCCGGGATACATTATAATGAATCGTAAATTCCTAAAAAACGTAAACAGCCGGCCGGGAGGGATCGAAAAGGCGTTTTCAGAGAGGAGCTTACGTAATTTAAAATAAATAGTCCATAATTTGAGCTTCGAAATCATCAAAATAAAGATCCTGCGCCATGAATTCAGTCAAAGACTTTTTCAGCGGACTTTTTGATACCCGTTTATGGCCGGCAAGATGGCATTGCGGCCAGTGGTCCGACTTCCACGGATGGTTATATATCACGAGCGACCTGCTCATCTGGTTTGCTTATTTCATGATACCGGTTATTATTTTCAACTATGTTTCGAAACGCAAACAGGTAATCAAATTCTCCGGCATCTACCTTCTTTTCGCCGCCTTCATCCTCCTTTGCGGATCCACCCATTTCCTGGACGCCTGCATGTTCTGGGTACCCATGTATCGCCTGAATGCGCTGGTTCGTTTCCTCACGGCGGGGGTGAGTCTGATGACGGTATTCTACCTGATTAAAATTCTTCCCGAAGCGTTTAAACAGAAAACCAGCATGGAGCTCGAGGGAGAAATCAACCGCCGCGAATTTGCCGAACTGAGACTGTCCGAAGCCAATAAAAGTCTCGAGGCTTTTGCTTCCATTGCTTCTCATGATCTGCAGGAACCCCTGCGCAAGATAAAAGTCTTTTCCTCCATGCTCTACGATGCCAACGCCCAACAGTTTACCCCGGAGAGCAGGGAGCTGGCGAATAAAATTATTTCGTCGACCGACCGGATGCAGACCCTGGTGAGGGATGTGTTAAGTCTCTCTACCATCTCGGACGAAATCGAATTCCGGACGGTTCACCTGGAAGAAGTGATCGGCCGGGTGCGGGAAGATCTGGAAATAAAAATACAGGAGAAAAACGCAAAAATATCCGTGGGCCCGATTCCCGATGTGCAGGGTAATGCAGGATACCTGAGCCAGCTGTTTCTGAATCTGATCAGTAATGCCCTCAAGTTCAATAAAAAACCACCCATCGTGGAAATTACGGCTGAGCGCGCCGGCCCCTGGGTCACTATTTCCGTTTCGGACAATGGAATAGGTATAGAAGAACAGGACATTTCTAAAATCTTTGAAGCGTTTTCGCGACTGAATTCGAAATCGGAATTCGAAGGGTCCGGCATCGGTCTTACCATTTGCAAAAAAATCGTCCTGATTCATAAGGGAACCATCGAAGTGAAAAGTGTTCCGGGTGAGGGAACGGTTTTTATTATCCGTCTGCCGGCTGCGGAAAATGAGACCTTTTAACGCTTTGGGAATGGGTAAGAATTGTAACTTTGCGCTCATGAAAAAATTGCCTGCTTTCTTTATGCTCGTTTGCACGCTGGCTGCCTGTCACCCCAAAACCGGCTATCAGAAAATACTGGGTAATCCGGATCTCTATTGCAATACGGTGCACGAATTAAATACCATTGTCATGGGAAATAATTTCTCTCCGATGGTGGCTTCCCGAAACTATCTGTATGCGGCTATTGCGGGATACGAAGTAGTGGCTGCAGGATATCCGGATAAATATCTTTCGCTGGCCGGACAATTGCACGGTCTCGGCGCGATGCCCAAAGCTCCAACGGATAAAAAAATAAATTTTGAACTGGCTTCTCTGCTCGCCTATTGTAAACTCGGCGAGGCAGTCACTTTTCCCGCAGGCAGCATGCAGTACTATACCGATAGTTTGAAAAAACTCGCGTCCGACAACGGAATGCCCGACGATATCCTGGAGAACTCCATTGCTTTCAGCGATACTATTTCCTCTGTTGTTATGGCCTGGAGCAAAAAAGATCATTACCTGCAAACCCGTGGTGCCACGGAATATGAAGTGAAAGATTCACCGGGTCGCTGGGTACCTACGCCTCCGGCTTATTCCATTGCCGCAGAACCTCATTGGAGAGAAATACGGAATATAGTTATCGACAGTGTGAACCAGTTTATGCCCGAACCTCCCTATCCTTTTAACGTGACGGACAAAAACAGTGGCTACTATAAAGAAGTTAAACTGATTCAGACAACGGTTGACAGTCTCACGGCCGAACAGGCATGGATAGCCGATTTCTGGGATGACAATCCTTTTAAATTAAATGTATCCGGACATCTCATGTTCGGAACAAAAAAGTTTTCTCCTCCCGGTCACTGGATGGGTGTTGTGGGTATCGCGGCTAAAAAAGCCGGATCCGATTTCCCCGAAACCGTATATGCTTATGCAAAAACATCTATTGCTTTGTTCGATGCCTTCATTCAATGCTGGAATATTAAGTACACGTACAACACTACACGCCCGGAAACCGTGATTGATAAATATTTCGATCCGAACTGGAGGCCGCACCTGCAGACACCTCCCTTTCCCGAATATACCTGCGGTCACTGTACCATTTCGGCGGCCGCCTCTGAAGCGCTGACCAGCATATACGGGGATCATTTTGCCTACACCGATTCCACGGAACTCGAGTTTGGAATTAAATCCAGATCCTTTAATTCATTCAGGGATGCGGCGCAGGAAACGATGAACTCCCGCTTTTACGGGGGCATTCACTACCACTATTGCTGCACAAGAAGTAATACGATGGGAACCCAGCTGGGTGCTCTGATTGTGGACAGGCTTAAAATGAAAGCCCGTTAAAATTTAAATCCCAGATTGATCATGTAGTTGCGCGGAGCGCCGGGCCATTTATTTACGTTGTTGTAGGCGCCGGACCAGTAAACGGTGTTGGTGATATTGTTGACGTTGAGCGCCAGCGTGCATTTTTTATATCCATAACTGACGCCACCGTTCAGGAGGAAATAAGAGGGTAAGCTGATTGCAGGATCGAGCGTATTCCGCTGACCCACGAAACTATGTCCCAGGGAAATGCCAAATCCTTTGATGCTGTTTTTACTAAAAGAGTATTTGATCCAGCTGGCACTGCTGTTGCGCGGTGCGTTGGCTACGGTAACGCCAATCTGCGAAGGATCCTTGTCCTTCGTCACTTTCGCCTCGTCGTATGCATACGAGAGCAGCACACTCAGGTTTGGAAGAACATTGCCGACCGCTTCTGCCTCGAAACCTCTTGACCGGTTTTGTCCCTGCTGCACAAACAGATTGGGATTCGAAATATTATTGGCATTCACGGCTACATTCTGAACCGTCAGCTGGTAAATGGCGAGGGATGCGGCCAGCTTGTTGTCGAAGAAGTTACCCTTCACACCGCCCTCATACAATTCGCTGATCAGGGGTTTGAAAGGAGAATTAAATACCTGCGCCTGGCCCGATGCTTCAAAGGGATCAAAGCCCTTGTTGTATGTGGCATACAGATTCATATTGCCTGTCAGCGCATATACAATGCCCAGTCTGGGCAGGAATACATTCTGTTTCAGACTGCCTGCACTATCCTGCGCATCTCCTTTATAAAATTCTTCTCTGAGACTGAATAAAACCTTCCAGCGGTTGAAGCCGAGTTCATCCTGGAAATAAATTCCCTGGGTATGATATATATCCGGGTCTACGTCTGTGGCATCGTTGTCAAAATCAGAAGATTGATAGGTATTAACGGGTCTTTGAAAATAAGATGGTTTACTAAGACTGAATGTTCCCACAATACCACTGCCGACTCCAAACTGATCAGGCTGTTCAAAATAATGCTGATTGAGCGACACTCTGCTTTTGATGTAATCATATCCCAGCAGCATCTTGTGACTCAGTTTACCGGTGTTCGCGAGATAGGTAAAATAATTGGTCAGGGTATTGGTTACCGTATGATAGTTCCAGGTGGAATAATAGAGGTTGATGGAATCAGGCGAGATATAACTGTTGAGTCCGTGTTCCGCTACATTCTGCTGCGTGGAATAATTCAGGTAGCCGCTGTTAAAACTCAGATGCTTATTTATTTTATAAGAAAAGCTGACAACGGAAGCATAATCCGTTTCGTGCAGATAATCACCCGGCTGTGAAATGGCCAGTTTAATGGGCGTGGCTTTCAGGTTCGCATCGCCATCCAGGCCCGGCTGTCCCCTATCCAATACCGTGTTGATATGCGACACCGAAAAATCAACATTCACCTGCAACCGGTCGTTCGGCGCAAAGGTGAGTGAAGGCGCCACCTGGTAAGATCCGGCATGCATCTGATCACGGAAAGAATGGGTATTGTCGTAGCCCGCATTCAAACGATACAGGAAGGTTTTACTTTTGTTCAGCGGTCCGGTTACATCTCCCTCCGCACGCAGATGGTCCCAGCTTCCCTGGAAAAGATTGATTTCACCCTCTGTATGATTCAGCGGTTTCTTGGTTACCAGGTTGATCGTTCCTCCCGGATCACAGTTGCCATATAAAGTGGCTGTCGGACCTTTGATCACTTCCACTCTTTCAATATTCACCAGCATGCTGCTCGTATACGTTGTATTGTATCCCCGAAGTCCATTAATATCTCTGGCATTTTCCGCGCGGAAGCCGCGGATGGTATACTCATCATATCCTGAATACTGATTCACACCGGCCACATCGCCCACGGCATCCTTTAAAGAGAATTCCATTTTATCATGAATGAGCTCTTTGGTAATAGTGGAAATGGATTGCGGTATGTCCTTGGCGGGTGTTTCCATTTTTGCACCGAAAAAGGAATAATCACTTTTGTAGGAACTTTGCAGTCGGCCTTTAATTTCCACCAGTTGGAGTTGCGCGATATTAAAAGTCAGATGAATGAGACCTATATTTTTTGTTTCCCCGCTTTCTACAGTAACTGCCTGTTTGTAAAAATTTGCTCCTGCCGAAGAAACAATAAGGGTATCTGAAAGGGCCGGCAGATGATGCAGGATAAAGTTTCCCGTCGCATCCGTAAGCACTAATTTTCCCGTTTTTTTCAGTTGAACCGATACGGATACGGCCGGTTCGCCATCGCTGGTTATAATCTTTCCGGAAACAGAAGCCGTGGTCTTTTGGGAAAGTGTACATACCGGGGAGAAGATAAAAAGAGTGACAAATAAACCATCACAAAAACGATAAAAAGTCTTCAGGCTCATTTTGTCAGGTATAAGGTTTCGGGCAGGCGTGTGAAAATAATTATAAGATCGGGAACAAGCAAATATTTGGGCCGTTTTTTTGCATAGATCCCTGATAATCAGTTTAAAATGGGGCTGTCTGTGAGATTTTGATGAAAAAGATTGACTACCTTGAAGTCCTAAATTGTTTACTCCTGTTGAACAGAATATTTGTAGTCATCTGGCTGCTGGGAGTTGTTCTGCTCTGTGTGTTAAGAACCCCGGTGAAATACTACCAGTTTTACGACCGGTATATTGTTATTCACACCCATATTTTCAGCGACAAGGGAAAGATTCTGGCGGGTCAGTTTATCCTTTACAACGTCATCTGGGCAGTGTTTGTATTACTCACTTATGGCTTGTTTGTCTTCATCAAAAAGAACAAATAACCCGGTCTGGTGAACTTATCTATCCTCCGAATGTTTTAATAGTACCGGTCGCCAAAAAAGACCTTCACCCCAAAACCTCATACATGGACCCAAAAGACGTTTCCGTTAAAGCAGCCCTTCACGCCTGGCAGACACAGATTGTTCGTGCAACAAAGTTTATCAGTGAATTATCCGACAGCCAGCTGATGAATGAAATCGCGCCCGGAAAGAACAGGGGTATTTATCTGGTTGGGCATCTCGCAGCCTATCACGATATCATGCCGGAGATACTCGGACTTGGAAAAAGATTATATCCGGATCTTCAGCCGATCTTTTTACAAACACCGGACAAGACAGTGGAGAAGATTCCATCTGCTGCTGAACTGCGACAGATATGGAATGCCGTGCATGAAAGACTGCAGAATGAGTTTGAAAAAATGACGGCCGACAACTGGTTCAGCCGCCACGAGTCGATGACCGATGAAGATTTCGAAAAAGACCCCGCAAGAAATAAACTCAGTGTATTGCTTAACCGGACCAGTCACGTGGCCTACCATATGGGTCAGTTGCGCCTGTTAAAATAGTCCGCATTATCTTCGCCGCTAATTAATATATTATGAAACGAGTCGCAGTCACCGGATTGGGCATACTCAGCCCATTGGGTAATTCGGTTAATGAATTCTGGCAAAATGTGGTGGATGGAAAATCCGGTGCCGGACCCATAACCAAATTCGATGCTTCCAAATTCAAAACGAGGTTTGGCTGTGAGGTCAGGGGCTTTCATGCAGAGGATTATTTTGAAAAAAAAGAAATCAAAAAATACGATCTCTTCTCCCTCTACGCCATGGTGGCCAGCGATCAGGCCCTGAAAGATGCGGGACTGGATCCGTCTTCCATGAAAGAAGAAGAACTGTATGATTTCGGAGTGATCTGGGCATCCGGCAACGGAGGAATCGGAACCTTTGAAGAACAGCTCAAAGAATTTTATGCAGGTGACGGCACGCCGCGTTTCAATCCTTATTTCATTCCTAAAATGATCGTGGATATTGCCGCAGGTGCCATATCCATCCGTCACCGTTTGTATGGTCCGAACTATTGCACGGTGTCGGCGTGTGCTTCTTCCAATACGGCCATTATCAATGCCTTTGATACTATACGTCTCGGCAAGGCAAAGATCATGATTGCCGGTGGCTCCGAAGCGGCTATTACACCTTCTGCGGTCGGCGGGTTTAATGCCTCACAGGCCCTGTCGAAAAACAATGACCATCCGCTCACAGCTTCCCGTCCCTTTGACCGTGACCGCGACGGATTTGTGATTGCCGAAGGTGCCGGTGCACTGATTCTGGAAGAATGGGAACATGCCGTAAAACGTGGCGCAACCATTCATGGTGAAATGGTTGGCGGCGGCATGGCCGCGGATGCCTATCACCTGACGGGCACGCATCCCGAAGGCCTGGGCGCCAAACTCTGTATCAGTGCGGCGTTGCGCGATGCGCGACTGGCGCCACATGATATTGATTATATCAATGCGCACGCCACTTCCACGGGCATCGGCGATATCAGCGAAATGAAAGGCGTGGAATCTTTATTCGGAGATCAGATGGTTCATATCAGCGCCACCAAATCCATGACGGGTCATTTGCTCGGCGCCGCCGGCGCCATTGAAAGCATCATCAGTATTTTATCCTGCAAGCACGATATCATACCGGGCACGATCAATACAGAAAATATTGACGTGAATATTCCCGCCAATCTCAATATCGTCATTGGCAAGTCGCTGCACCGAACCGTGAATTACAGTCTCAATAACACTTTTGGTTTCGGGGGACATACGGCGAGTTCGATATTTAAAAAGCCTAAAGCTTAAAGCCTTTTTAAGCCTAAAGCTTAAAGCCTTTTTAAGCCTTAAGCTTAAAGCCTAAAGCCTAAAGCCTAAAACGCTCAACCGTCAACCGTCAACCGCCAACCGCCAACCGCCAACCGCCAACCGCCAACCGCCAACCGCCAACCGCCAACCAAATTACTGTTTGAAAAACACGAAGTTTTTTGTTTTCAGCAAAACAATCGGATAAGCCATCAATAAAATGCCTGCCAGAAAAGATCCGGTGATTTCTTTTGTGCTGACTCCCGTTTCCAGAGCGAGATGGAAACTGTAGAATCCAATGGGGAAAAACAAAAGGATGGCTGTAAAAAGTCCCGGAGAAAATTTCTTTGTCAAAATCACAGGCATCACATGAAAGAAAAAAGCGTTGATGAGCATCAGGGCCGGAAAGATCAATGCAAATACAGGGCAGACCCAGCCTACTGTGGCACAGGCTATGCCGATAAATAATACGACTGTATTGGTTACATAGAACCCGGGCCAGTCCACCGGCAGATGAAGTGTGTTGTTCGCCCAGCTTTTCCAGTCGTAAAAGAATTCCTCCATCATGTGCAGGGCATAAGCGGCCATAGCTATCCAGAAAATAGTTTGTGTGTTCATTTCGTTTTTTTTAGTCGCGATGTATAATCAGAATGAAGAATAAATAAAGGGCAATCACGATCAGCGCAGCCAGGTCATAGATCATCGCAATTACTTCGTTCCGGCTATCCGGTTTTTTAAAGAAATGCTGAATCCCTGCGAGCCCCAGGAAGAGTCCGCCGGTGACGCCCGCGAGCAGGCGCCAGTCGGAATTAATCACCGAAAGAATACCCATCACCCCGAGGGAAATATTCGCGAAGCCCAATTCCCGGATCACGGTGAACCCTTCCTGTGTTCTCATCCTGAACAGACCGGCCGTAAAGGCAGGGTTGGAAGCCTGACTGATTCCTGCCGTAAATAACCGCATGCCGACGGCCCAGAAAATAAACCATTTCCCGATCAGGGCCCAGCCAAAGGATTCATGCTCAACCATAATTTCTTCCACTATCGAAAGGGCCGGCAGGATGATCAGAAAAAGAAGATTCATTATCAGATAGACAGATCCTTTCTTTTTTTTGGCCAGGGGCCCTGCAGCTGCCGCGTATTTATTTGTCTGCGTCATAGTTTCAGCATTGAATTATTTCAGGAATCCCTGGGAAATCATCTGTGTATGTACGGCCTTGCATACATCATCAAACAAAGGCACACGTCCGCCGGGGTTTTTTGTTCTTGTGTTGGCTGACCAGATCAGTTTGTTATCGGGCAGTGCATATACATTCACCTGCACGATCCATACGCGGTCGGTCTGTATATAACCGGGTGTACCCGGATTATAATAAGTAGCTCCCCATCCCGGTCCGGGA
The DNA here is from genome assembly GCA_965214575.1 of Puia sp. GTDB lineage: Bacteria > Bacteroidota > Bacteroidia > Chitinophagales > Chitinophagaceae > Puia. The sequence goes on along the minus strand of CBDCCE010000020.1, from coordinate 61,286 downwards.
CCCCAGCCACCGCCCCAGTAGCCGCCCCATGTGGTATAATAAGAAGGCATCATGCCCGGTACATAATGCTGGCTCGTGTTTTCGGTAACCTGTTTCATGATCACGATACCGTCGTATCCTTCTGATTTGAATTTGGCATCATAAGCGGGGGTGTTGGTCAATACGGAGTCGTTGCCCAAAACCAGGTAGGACTGGGTGGCGACGCCCGGATAAAGAGATACCATATAGTCTTCCACCTGACGGCGAACACCCTGATCGTAAATCAGCGCTGCCACCACGATCTTATGGAGTTTGGGATTTTGAATAGTGACATTCGGATCCCGCCAGGAGTTGACGATCTGCGTGGGCGAGGTACAGGCGAAAAAAGAACAGAGAAAGACGGCGAGAACAATTTGCTTTTTCATGATTTTATTTTGATTGTGAATTGGGTTTGAATGCGCTGCAAAACTAGCAACCCGCTGAGGCTGAGGCTATACGGGATGTTGCAAAGGCTGTAAGTATTGTTGCAGGAACGGTTGGCGGCTGGCGGCTGGCGGTTGGCAGTTGGCAGTTGGCGGTTGGCGGTTGGCAGTTGGCAGTTGGCGGTTGGCGGCTGGCGGTTGGCGGTTGGCAGTTGGCAGTTGGCGGTTGGCGGTTGGCTGTTGGTCTCGACTAAGCTGTGAGCAGTTTTAGGCTTTGGGCTTTAAGCTTTGGGCTTAAAACGGCTTTAAGCTTTGGGCTTAAAACGGTTTTAGGCTTTGGGCTTTAAGCTTTGGGCTTAAAACGGCTTTAAGCTTTGGGCTTAAAACGGCTTTAAGCTTCTAATGTAATCCCCCGGGGTAATACCAAAGACTTCGCGAAAGGATTTTGTGAAATAGGCGGGGCTGCCAAAACCTGATTTATAGGCGGCGTCTGAGCTGCTGAAGCCTTCCCGAAGAAAATGGGAAGCCATTTTTAGCCGGTAGTTCCGAACCACTTCGGTGGTGGCCATACCGGTGAGGGCTTTGAGTTTACGGTGCAGGCTGCTCCGGCTCATATTCAGGGTATCGGTGAGCTGGTCAACGCCAAATACGGAGTCGTCGAGATGCTCGTCGAGCACGGCATAAAGGCGGGTCAGAAAAATATCCTGCGGAAGCTCTTCTTTAACAGGCGCTGATCCGTCGGGCAGGGAAAATTCCTCGCGGAACCGCTCGCGGAGTTTTCGTTGTCTGTCGAATAAATTATGAATGCGTAAAAGGAGTTCTGTGGGATGAAAGGGTTTGGTCAGATAGTCGTCGGCTCCTTTGGACAGTCCTTCGAGCAGATTTTCCTGGGTTACTTTGGCCGTCAGCAGAATAATCGGGATATGACTGGTCCGGATATCTTCCTTCAGGCGGCCGGTCATTTCATAACCATCCATCACAGGCATCATCACGTCGCTTAGGATGAGATCCGGCATATTGTCCGTTGCCTCTTCAATACCTTCCTGTCCATTCAATACATGGGCTACGGAATAGTGGGCGGAAAGAATACCTGTTATAAAACCGGCCAGCTCAGGATTGTCTTCCACGAGCAGGATTTGCGGAATGCGGTTTTCTTCCGGACCGGTAATGATATCCTGTTCTGATTCTTCCTCTGTTTGTAAAACAACGGCCTCTTCATTTTTTTCCGGACGAACGGGCATTCTTACGGTAAAGAGGGTTCCGGATTCTCCGGCGCCCGTTTTGCTTTCTACCCTGATCTCTCCTTTTATCTGATTCACCAGTTCTTTTACGAGTGACAAACCAATGCCCGTACCCCGGTCCCATTCTTCATTTGCCAGTTCAGCATGTTCGCCTGCCTGGTAAAAACGGTCGAATATATAGGGGAGTTTTTTTTCGTCAATGCCCGTCCCGTTATCTTTCACGACCAGCTGAAGCGCCTCTCCTGCGATGGCTAAATTCACTTCAACCTGTCCGCCGGCCGGAGTAAATTTCAGCGCATTGGAAACGAGATTGTAAACGATTCTTTCCAGCGCATCGGCATAGTACCAGCAATCAGCCTGACCCGATCCATCTTCATAAAGCAGGGTTAGCTCCCTGGCTTCCGCATCATTCTGAAAAGAATAAACAATGGAGCCCACCGTATCCGCCGGATTTCCTCTTTGTTCCTGAAGGCGAAGTGCACGGGCTTCGAGTTTCGACAGATCCATGAGACGGTTAATGAGGATCAGCAGCTGCTTCGCATTACTCAGAATCGTATCTGTCCATTTTGACTGCTGCGGGTTCATTGCCTGTGCCGATTTCAACTGTTCGGCCGGTCCCATGATCAGCGTGAGTGGCGTACGGAACTCGTGGGTGATATTGGAAAAGAAACGCGATTTCATATCGTCCACTTCTTTGAGCTGAAGCGCTTCTTTTTCTTTCAGCAGCATTTCCTGCTTCATCACGATGCGGCTCACGCGAAAGCGCATGATCGTCCACGTGAGTCCGGCCAGAATGATGCAATAACAGAGATAGGCCATGCGGGTGGCCCACCAGGGAGATTCGATATTCATTTTCAGCGACCGGATATGTTCGCTCCATTTTCCGGAGGTATTGCTGGCATTGACCAGTAAGGTATAATGGCCGGGAGGGATCTTGGTATAGATGGCCTGCCGGTTTTTATCCGCCATGATCCAGTCGTTGTCATAACCCTCCAGCCGGTACCGGTAAGCCAGGTCCTGGGGCTGACTGAATTCAAGTCCCGCAAATCCAAAGCTCACCGTATTTTGTTCATAGGGCAGGCTCAGCTGCTGCAGGGCATTGATAGGAAGAAATTCTTTGTTCTCTTTAACCCGTGGCAGCTCTTTATTATTAATTCGTATGTCGGTGAAAGCGACAGCCGGATCAAAAACATCTTTTTTGATGCGCAGGGGATCAAAGAGGGTCCATCCTTCCGTGCCACCGAAAGTTATTCTTCCATCGGGGAACTGCAGCTGATAGAACCGGTTGTATTCATCTCCCGGTAATCCGTGTTCGGTGTGAAATGCGCGCACCTGGTGCGTGAGGGGATCGAAGCGGCAGATTCCATTATTGGTGCTGAGCCACAGGTTGCCGGATGCATCAGGTAATATGGAATATATGGTGTTGTCGGGCAATCCTTCTTTCAATGAAAACACTTCACAGGCCAGTGTATTTTTATTCAAACGGATCAATCCCTGATAGCTGCCGATCCAGAGTATATCCGGGTTTCGCGGGTCTGCTTCCAAACCAAGCAACTGATTGGCAGGAAGGGAACCCGGCGTTAAATTCTCCGTCAGGCGGATCATCTCTTTAGTATGAATATCCATTTTGATCAGCCCGCTGCCTTCCGTACTGATCCATATATTTTTGTTATCGGCGAGGATATCGAGTGGCAGCAGCCCGGCTCCGAATTGTTTTTTCAATGCCAGGGAATCTAAAAAGGTCAGCCATCTGCCCTGGGCAGAGTCATAGGTCATGACATGACCATTATAACCAATGACCATCGGTTCGCCATCCGCATTTACCGTGATGCCCTTGATCGCAATCCGCAATTTTTCCCTTTTGCCGATCAGGGGAACCACGGGCAGTGAGATATATTTTTTATGGAGGCTGTCGTAATAACAAACCGTTTCTTTCAGCGCCAGGTATAAACGTTTGTGGTCATCGTAGGCCCAGCGCAGATGGTATCCGGGCTGAGCATAAATATCATCGGCGGTGGTCCATCGAAAGGTTTTTACCATATCCAGTCCCAGCTCCTGCTGCATCATATCTGCCGCAAATCCCTTTTTATATTTGAACGATTGAAAGAACGGGGTTTCCAGATCAATCTGGTGGATACCGCCGGCATTGGTACCGAGCCAGATCAGTCCGGAACGGTCGACCAGGAAAGACTTTACATCTCCATAAGAATCCATAATGGTTCTTCCAATGGGTTGCAGTCCTTCCGCTTCGGAATAACGATATACTTTACCAAAATTTTCAAAATAGTCAACGCCCTCTTCGTCGGTTCTTATCCAGCGGATACCGAGATAGGCCACACTGGGCAGAGAAACCGATTTAAACTGATGGGTTTCGGTATTGAAGAAAAATAATTTCTGCCGGTCGCCCCAGAGCAGTTCACCGTTTTTTCTTTCATGGAGATCGATGGCAATTGCATTTACGTCGGGGAAGCTGCCATAGTCGGGATGAAAAGGAATGGGCCAGTTCACAAAGCGGTTGGTTTTTTTATCGAGTCTGCTCAACGCTCCCTGGCCAAGCACCCAGATTTCTTTTTTACCGGTTTCCACAATGCCTAAAACCGTATCACCGGGCAGGGAAGAATTCTGTTTATTATAAAAGCTGGTTTTTCCGGACTGTATATCGTAGGCATTCAATCCGGCAGCCTGCGGGATTCCCCAGAAAATACCTTCCTCATCGGCCATCCAGCCCCGGCGTATAAACTGCATCCCGCCGTCCTTTCTGTTTCCCTTCAGGATATGCGTGATTTTTTCGGTCACCGGATTCATCCGGTCGATCGTGCCCGACTCGTGTTCGATCCACAGCTGATTTTGCCTGTCCTTTCTGAGCCAGATGATGAGGTTGGTCGCCAGCGTGGAGGAGTCACGTGAATTATGCTGGAAGACTTTGAAGTGAATACCATCGTAACGCGCGAGACCGTTCCGGGTTCCGATCCATACAAAAGAACTGTCATCCTGAACGAGACCGGATACAAAGGACTGAGGTAATCCATCGCGTGTGGTAATCTCGCGAACAGATTGAGACCAAACCGCGAAGCCGTTGAAAATGAACAGGAAGATAAGGCAACCCGTCTTGCAGCGGCAGGCTGTATGGTGAGAATACGACTTCATATTTTGTGCAGTCATCAAATATACTCTATTGCTTTCGAATCGTTGACCGTTGACGGTTAACAGTTGACGGTTTTAGGCTTTAGGCTTTAAGCTTTAGGCTTAAAGCTTTTTGTTAACACAATGTGACTTACTTTTTCCTGCAGAACCAAAGAGGCTTTGTAGTATTGTATTGTTCGTTAACGTACTTGTTACGGTTCATCCGCCGGCTGGCGGATGATTAAAAGGGAACCGGGTGTAAATCCCGGGCTGACGGGCAACTGTAAGTGACGTTTCGTTACAAGCCAGGAACCTGCCGATAACAGTATTTGTTTGGAACCTTCCCGAAATAAGGTGCCGCATAGATAGACCGCTCTATTCTCCACAGAATCGTCGCCTCCATCTCCGCAGCCTGTATTATTAACTTTTTCAAACAAAAGCGCATGCAGCAGGATGAATTATTATTGAGAGAAAACAAAGACCGTTTCGTCATCCTCCCGATCAATTATCCAAGGATCTGGGAGATGTACAAAAAACATGAGGCGAGTTTCTGGACCGCCGAAGAGATTGACCTGAGCAGCGACATGAAGGACTGGGCACTGCTGAACGATGGCGAACGTCATTTTATCAGTCACGTGCTCGCCTTTTTTGCCGCCAGTGATGGGATCGTCAACGAGAATCTCGCCGTCAATTTCATGAGCGAAACCCAGCTGCCCGAAGCCCGTTGTTTCTACGGCTTTCAGATCATGATGGAAAATATTCATGCGGAAACCTATGCCCTGCTGATTGACAGTTATATTAAAGATCCGCAGGAAAAATACCGGCTCTTTCATGCCATTGAAACAGTGCCTGCCGTTAAGAAAAAAGCGGAATGGGCCCTCCGCTGGATTCAGAACGGCTCTTTTGCCGAACGCCTGGTGGCCTTCGCCGCCGTGGAGGGCATTTTCTTCAGCGGCAGCTTCTGTTCCATTTTCTGGCTGAAGAAAAGAGGACTGATGCCCGGTCTCACGTTCAGCAATGAACTGATAAGTCGCGATGAAGGTTTACACTGCGAATTCGCCTGCCTGCTTTACGGCATGCTGAGCAATAAACTTTCCCACGAAGCCGTGGCTTCGATTATCGGAGATGCAGTGGCCATAGAAAAAGAATTTATCTCCGACGCGCTCCCGGTTAAACTGATCGGGATGAATGCGGACCTGATGAAACAGTATATTGAATTTGTAGCCGACCGCTGGATGGCGGAACTGGGTTATCCCAAAATATTCAACAGCGCCAATCCGTTCGACTTCATGGAAATGATTTCCCTGCAGGGCAAAACCAATTTCTTTGAAAAACGCGTAGGCGATTACCAGAAGGCCGGTTTGTTATCCGGAAAAGAAGCGCAGAGTTTTTCTCTCGAAGAAGATTTTTAAAGATTAAAAACCCATCCCATGTTCGTAATAAAAAGAGACGGAAAAAAAGAATCCGTAAAATTTGACAAGGTAACCGCCCGCATTCAGAAACTGTCTTACAGTCTGAGTCCCCTCGTGGATATTTATGAAGTGGCCAAAAAAGCCATTGAGGGCATTTACGACGGTGTGCCCACCACGGAGCTGGATAATCTGGCCGCGGAAACAGCGGCTTCGCTGACGACCAAACATCCCGACTATGCCATCCTGGCTTCGCGTATAGCGGTCAGCAATCTGCACAAGAATACCATCAAGAGTTTTTCAACCACCATGCGCAACCTGCACAGGTATGCGCATCCGGTTACCGGAAAGAAAATGCCCCTGATTGCCGACGAGATCATGGAGATCATTGAAGAGCATGCCGATCTGCTGGACAGCACCCTCATCTATGACAGGGACTACAGCTTTGATTTTTTTGGCTTTAAGACGCTCGAAAAATCCTACCTGCTTAAAATTGACGGTGAGATCGCCGAGCGTCCCCAACATATGTATATGCGCGTGGCCGTGGGCATTCATAAAAAAGATATTGAAAGCGCCATTAAAACCTATCATCTGATGAGTGAAAAATGGTTTACGCATGCCACTCCTACCCTTTTCAATGCGGGCACACCGAAGCCGCAGATGTCCTCCTGCTTTTTGCTGACCATGAAAGACGACAGCATTGACGGCATTTATGACACGCTCAAACAAACGGCCAAAATATCCCAGAGTGCGGGAGGCATCGGACTCGCCATTCACAATATCCGCGCCACGGGAAGTTATATCGGAGGCACCAACGGCACCAGCAACGGCATCATTCCCATGCTGCGGGTATTTAATGATACGGCCCGTTACGTGGACCAGGGGGGTGGCAAACGCAAGGGCGCTTTTGCCATTTATCTTGAACCCTGGCATGCCGACGTATTTGATTTTCTTGAACTCCGTAAAAATCATGGTAAGGAAGAATTGAAAGCCCGGGACCTGTTTTATGCGTTGTGGATGCCCGACCTGTTTATGAAAAGAGTGGAAGCCGGCGGAGAATGGAGTTTGTTTTGTCCCAATGAAGCACCCGGACTGGCCGATTGTTTCGGCGAAGAATTCGAAAAATTATACACTCAGTACGAACAGGATGGCAGGGCGAGAAGAAAAATCAAAGCGCAGGATCTCTGGTTCGCGATCCTCGAGGCGCAGATAGAAACCGGCACTCCGTATATGTTATATAAAGATGCCGCCAATGGAAAAAGTAACCAGCAGAATCTGGGCACGATCCGCAGCAGCAATCTCTGCACCGAAATACTGGAATATACTTCTCCCGAAGAAGTAGCGGTCTGCAACCTCGCTTCGATTGCGCTGCCCCGGTTTATCGTGAATGGACAGTTTGACCATCAGAAATTATATGAGGTAACGGTGGAAGTGACAAAGAACCTGAACCGCGTGATTGACGGAAATTATTATCCGATTGAAGAAGCGCGGAACTCCAATATGAAACACCGGCCCATTGGTATTGGCGTGCAGGGCCTCGCCGACGCCTTTATCATGCTGCGTCTGCCCTTTGAAAGTGAGCTGGCCAAAATGCTGAATAAAAATATTTTCGAGACCATCTACTTCGCGGCGATGAAAACCAGTATGGAGCTCGCGAAAACCGAAGGACATTATGAAAGCTTTCCCGGGTCTCCCGCTTCCAAGGGAATTTTCCAGTTTGATATGTGGGGCGTACAGCCGAGTGACCGCTGGGACTGGGCCGGCGTGAAAAAAGAGGTTATCCAATATGGTATCCGCAATTCCTTACTGCTCGCGCCGATGCCCACGGCATCCACTTCGCAGATCTTCGGGAACAACGAATGTTTTGAACCCTATACCAGCAATATTTATTCCCGCCGTGTGCTCAGCGGAGAATTTGTGATTGTAAATAAACATTTGCTGAAAGATCTCGTGCAACTGGGACTCTGGAGCAACGATATGAAAAACAGGATCATCCTGGCCAACGGTTCCGTTCAGGGCATAGATGAAATTCCCGCGGAGATCAAAGAGATCTATAAAACCGTCTGGGAGATTAAACAGAGAAACCTGATTGATATGGCGGCCGATCGCGGTGCTTTTATCTGCCAGTCACAATCGCTCAATCTGTTCGTGGAAAAACCGACCACGGCCAAACTCACGTCCATGCATTTTTACGCCTGGAAAAAAGGGCTCAAGACAGGCATGTATTACTTACGTACGCAGGCAGCCACACAGGCTGTGCAGTTCACAATTGAGAAAAAAGAAAAGGTTCTCACTTCACAGGAATCAGAAACTGAATTTGCAGAAGGCGCGGTTTGCAAAATGGAAGACGGCTGTATAAGTTGTGGTTCTTAAATCCGTTCCCATTTACGCTGAGTAGATTTATCTGATAAAACTTATAAAAAAGTAAAACCCAACGACTTCAGACACCGCTATAAGAAACGTCGTTGCTACCTGTTGCGGCCTAATTCACGCTCCCGGACCTAGGAAAGAATTTGCTGCATATTTCACGGGTAAATTGAGTACATATGATTTAATAAATGCGCCACCATCTTCTACATGAAATATTCCTGACTCGTTACTTACAGGTACTTCTCTTGCCGTTGCACCGTAAGTTGTAATTCTCAATAGTCTAATTAGCGATTCTGCTAGAGGAGGTCCAAACGTATTTGTCTATCTGAGAAGACGTCAGCCCTAAGATGCGAGAACCGTAAAGAAATTAAACCCAATGAAGAACTGTGGGATAAAATGTGTTCCGGAGGCTGCGTGCGCTTTTTGTTAACAAGTTACTATTTTTTGGTACAAAAAATACCTTCTGATCGCAGAGAGCGAAGGGTTTTGGTGACAGGCTAGTACAATGTACTTGACACCTAGTTCACAAAATTATTTTTTATATTGTCAATTCATTTAAGTAATTATTTCCTTATGATTTTTTAAGATCTTGTTTAATCGGGGCTGCATTATCCAAATCCCTATAGGGAATAAGCAAATAATCAACATGTTTTTTAACAAATCTTTCTTTGAATCCCGAACACCGAATTCAGCAATGTCAATTTCTTTCGCAACTATATAAATACAGTATAATAAAGCAGAAGAAGCTACAAAAAAAATAATCTGCAGACTAAAAACACTATCAATATTGCTTTGGCCAATTATTTTTGATGCTTCAAATTGAAAATAAATAAGAAATAGAAAACAAAATGCTAAACATATTCTAAACAGATTCAAATTAAAAATTCCTCCAGTTGGCATTTTTTTGTTCAGATACATATTTACACTTAATAACCAAAACAGAAATATTAAACTAGAAATTAGATTCAAAAGCAAAAATAACTCTTGCAGCTTATCGGTCTTTTCGGGATTTGAAATCATTAAAGTCACAACAACAAAGGATCCTATAATAGGAGCAATCATAATTAATATAAATAATTGCCAATGCTTCAATTTCAAAATTCTGATCATGATAATACTATTTTAATTCACTTTAATACAAAAACTAATTTAAAATTACAATACTATATCATGATTTCTAATTTTTTCATTTGGACATCTTGTAAATTGGAATATTAATTGAACCATTCAACATCAAACCTACCCCTAACATTGTCCCGATATTAATACTAATTGTTTCTGTAGTAGAACCTGTTGAGAAATTATGTTCAGTTGTGTCTAAGAAGAAAAATGCGGCACGAATGCTTGTGCTTTGGGATTGGACGACATATTTTCCGTTTTGCAAAACACTAGTAGTTTCATTCTCAAATCCTTCTCCAGCCAAAACAAAACCATTATGTGAAGTTAATTCTTGCTGACCTGTAGCAAAATTTTTACCTGCGAAATAAAAATCATTATTTTTCAGACCCAAAAAAAGTAAACCCACCTTTTGAATAATGACCACCAATTAGTAAATTCAATTCCCCTGCGAAACCAGTTTCCGCATTTATTGATGCTGAGATTTGTGGCTCATAAATTCCCCAACCACTTTGAGCAGGCGCGGAAATTTTATTGTTTTTACTATTTCCAGAATTCATAAAATACCAAGGTGGCAGTGGGGACTGATGATGTTTCAGTTTTGCAGATACTGTCACTGGAGCTAATTTACAAGAAGTACATTGATCAATTTCCTTTTGCGTTGGGTCCCCAGAATTATTACCCGCGTCGCCTGCCAAACTTGGATCAGTATGACTAGGATCACCGGCAAGATCGACAGGTTGAGAAGATCGAAAGGTAATTTTTGCATCTTCGTTATCGCCATTATGGTACTCTTCCATCAAATGGGATCCTATTCCATCCTGAATATTCATGCCGTCAGGATCAATAAATCGCATCGGATTGTCTATTACATAGGCGAATGTTGACCATCGACGGCTTCTTTCACTTAATGGATCGATAATATTCCATCTACCAATTTGGGGATCATACATCCTAGCACCATAATCATCCCAGTTAAGACTCGTGCTGTCCGTAAATTCTAGACTTTGCAACTCTTTACCGTTGTATCTGTTTCGATTTCCGACATAAGTCGGCTTAAATGCCTGGCTTGAAAGCCCAGGAATTTCCATACCAAAAGGGCTGTATCCATTCTCCTCTAATAGTACTTATTTTTCAGGTATCCAAAATGATGCAGGGAATAGTTCATTATATTGAAAGCCAATATTAATGCTAGCACTATAAATAAAACTACACCAAGGCTGATCCATCCCCATTTTATTTTCCATTCTTTTGGCATAGCTTTAAAATCCTTGAAATAATGCAAGTATTTATTTTTATAGAACAATAAGTAATAATTCAATATCCCAAATGGAATACAAATTAAAATCATAACAACATTACGCAAATAAACCAGATGTTGAATTGCCTGAATTAAGCAAAAAATTGCCAAGCCAGTAAAAAGACTTAAAATATACATAAATCCTCCTGCCCTAATACTACTTAACCCCCCTTTTGGATTTTTAAAAGACTGATTTATGTCTTCATATATATTTATACCTCTTCGTTCATACATTCTTTTCTGAAATGGTAATTTATGTATCAACATAAAGGGGTTTACTTTATTAAAAAATAGGTGAGCCCTATAATCAGCTGTCCAGACAACGAAGTGTACTATATTCCAAATCAATTCAATTCTTTTCATAGATTAATTTATTGCATAGTACTTTCGGCTATTTTTTCGCCCCCCCAACTTCCTACAAATCCTCCGATTACACCTCCTATAATTGCACCGGGTACTGCACCAACACCTCCAAACCAAACACCAATTCCCGCTCCTAAAGCAGCTCCAGCTTCAGCTCCCCCATATCCTCCTGCAACACCAACTGCGGCAATTACGAATCAAACATGAATTGCGTCCCAGTTTGGACCGTTAGAAGTCCGAAAGCTAGACCAGATGGAAAGTTAAAAACTGAATTTTGGGACTGGAAGAACTTACCAGCATTGGGCAAAAAGAATCCGCCTGAATTAGAATAATTAAGAATAAAGGCCTATTTAATAAATCAAAACGTACACTTCTTCTTAAACTATGAATAAATGGCTGCCTATGTTCTAACGAAATAATCGCAAATAAGTACGAAAAGCAACGCATAATCAATTTTTTGTACTTATATAGTCGTAGATTCCGGTACATTCAAGAACATAATAATAAAGTCGATATTCCGGAATTATTTTATTTATTAAATGATCATTTATTTTTTCCAATTGAATTTCGTTTAAAACATAACCTTCAATCAGTTCCGGATCATCAATTGGAGGAATAACAATTTTTGATAATTCTTCAAATGATATTGAATCAATATTATATTCCCCCACGATATCTTCGCCGACCACATTATAATATGCAACTGATCTTTCTGTTCTTATTAATTTCATATCGAAATAGATTTACAGGCAAGTACCAAAAAAGACAGTTTTAACATATTATTCGAGATGAGGCGCAGGTTGTTCATCCTTCAAACCCGGGACAAAAAGAAACGGAGGGGCAATTGGACCATTTAAAAGTAAATTCAACATTCTGAATCCCCAAAAATCTGGTTGACTTCCTTCAAACTTATTTGATGTTTTTGTTTTATCAACTTTGCTCCTCATTTCGCCTGTTTCCGGGTCCCACCCGCCTAAATGATTTTTTCCACTTCTATCATACATTTCTAACTCACCATGTCTTTTATCCCATTCTAAAATTCTTCCATCAGGTAATTTCCATCTATAACGATCCTTTTCTTTATTAAATTGGCGCTTACCCGCTGTAGGAAATCCAGGAAGGCTTTTAGGAGCTCGATGATGTTTAAGGTCGGGATTAAGTTTTCGTGGATCATTTCCACCATCTGCATCAGCAATAATATTAAAATTCTGTTTTGGGTCAATTTGATGATTATTTCCTTCTTTTCGCCCCCTATCTATCGGTGCAGTATAGCGAGAGGGATCTTTTTCGGATTCGCTTTCATTCCCATCATTGCTCGATAAATTCTGTATTGATTCAACTTCGGAATTTAGTGCGTTTTGTTCTTGAGATGGATTCCCAATGTTGTCTGACAAATTTCCTCCAATTGAAGAAGATGCCCCTAACCCATCTTGTATATTCATTCCATCGGGATCAATAAATCTAATAGGATTATTTTCAGCGTAATTGTAAGGGGTCCACTTCCTTGATTTTTCCGCTAACGGATCAGACACCATCCACCTTCCAATCTGCGGATCATACATTCTGGCTCCATAGTCATCCCAGTTAAGGCTGGTACTGTCGGTAAAATCAAGACTTTGCAACTCTTTTCCATTATACCTGTTTCGGTTTGCGATATATGTTGGCTTGAATGCTTGACTGGATAAGCCTGGTATCTCCAGAGGCCTGATTCTAGTGAGTTTGCTAGGATTTAGTGACGGATTCGTACGAGTTATTAAATTGCTTTATTATCTTTAGATAAAAAGTGGTTGAATAACTTGCATTTTCAAATTTTATTCTCATATTTTCGATTGTAAATGTTGATATTTTTCGAATGGTACAATAAAATTGGTTTCAAAATAGTCAACGAGTTCGTTAATACCCACCTCACTCTTATTATACCCTCCAATATTATTATTAATGTCATAGGCTAAAACTAATTTTATAGCAGTTTCAGCAATGGTTGCATCTTTATTCTCATCACATACTAAGCCATATCGAATATGTCGATCCCCCCTTTTTATTTCGATGTCTAAATAATAACTGTACCCTGTACTTAAAGTTCCAGTGGTATCAGTAATTCTGGTTTTAAAATTTGAATCTGTTTCACAAAAAGTTTTAATTTGAAATAAGATGTCTTTAGTCCTTTCTGGGAATGTGTATTTTTTTATTACCGAGGTATTGCTAGGGGCGATCTTACCAATATAGTTAACAAATAAAAATATGAGTCCTACAAAAACCAATACACCCAATATAAATATTATTTTTTTCATAATTTGTTTCTAAATCGATTTTATTAAAAAGGTCTTAGTTCTTTTAATAAGCAAGAGTTCATATTGAATTTAACAATCGCATTAGATTATCTGCCAAATAAATTACCAATTAGTTTTATTCCACCTAAGGAACCAAAAATACCCTCCGTACTAAGAGCCCAACAAAATTCATTAAATGTAATAGGTTTATTGGTGATAAAATCATTTATACCCAATTGGTACATTGTAACAATGATATGTGATTCCAGTGCTAGTTGCCTATCTGCCGAGCCAACCGCATCATTAAATAATGCACCACTTATACCGCTGGCTTTCGCTTTCCAGTAGCTAAAATCATGGTGTTGTGATGCAGCATCGAACATATCTATAGGTTTTAATAGTTTACCATCATAACCAAGGAGTTTGTATGGATTGGCATTAGGGCCATCAGGACCGGGTCCAGTAAAATTGCCACGATAGGGTACGGGGCCGCCTTTTGCACCCCTTTTCCCTCCGCCATCAAACCCTGAATTTGAAACGGATTTTGCACCCGTATTCCCATTATAAGTATAAGTTACTTTATCAGACTTGCTATCAACTTCTTTTTTTCCCTGATCATAAGTATCATCATCGACATCTATTACTGATGCTTTGCCAGTTGTTTTACTTCGAACCACCAAAAATTTAGTATCTTCTTGTTCATCACTATGAAATTGTTCCACTAATTTGCCGCCTAACCCATCTTGTATATTCATTCCATCCGGATCAATAAATCTTATGGAATTGTCATTAGCATAGGTATAAGATGACCATCGCCTATTCTTTTCCGATAAAGGATCCTGTACATTCCATCTCCCGATTTGCGGATCATACATCCTGGCCCCGTAATCATCCCAGTTAACGCTGGTACTGTCGGTAAATTCTAGACTCTGCAACTCCTTCCCATTGTATTTATATCGGTTTGCGATATAGGTTGGTTTGAATGCCTGACTGGACAAGCCTGGAATCTCCATGCCGAATGCATAATAATCCTTTTGTTCCGTCAAAGGACCCCTTCTGTGATTAATTACAAGGTTATCGAAGTCTACGAATTGATTGCTTTCGTTACTTAAATATACATATAGATACCCGTTTCTTCGAATCACCATATTGGTTGGCCCAATCATTTGTTGGGCCTGCATTGTACCGGTTATCAGGGGAACCTGAACTGCGCCTGCATGATTTGCGCTTCTTACTTTCGCAAATTCCTCATCTACCACCATCCAATTGAGGTAAGCTTTGGGTCTCGTATTATCATACGGCTGCATGTATTGTAGAAAGCTATCCAACGCTGCCGTAATTAGTGGATTGTAAGTTGCTGCTGGTATGGCACCACCTTTGGATCCACCATCAGCTACTATTCCGTTTGTTAAAAGTGGCAGAAGATCGTTTACAATGGGTCCAACACCTGTAGCTGGTGGCTGGGTAGTTCCGGTATACCATCCGTAGGTGGAAATACTAACCGTATCTCCCGCCATTACCTTTAAAATGATGCTTGGGCCCACTCGTTTGTAAGAAGTGATATTTACATTTCCATTTAGTTGTGACACCTGTCCGTTTGAACTATTCGAGTCAAAGCCACCAGGTTTAGCAGTTGCTGTTGAGCTCACGTTGCTGAAAAGTGCGTTTTCTTTAGCGGCGGCGGAGGTTTCCATCGTAGCTGCATAGAGATCAGTTTCCTGTTCCGTTGTGAGAACGCTTCTAACACTGCCCAGATGATCCTTCAGGTAGTAATCGTATATGTATTTCAGGTTGGTAATCGAAATAGCCTGCGTTGTATCGATTCGGACGGGCCTGAGACGACCTTCCGGATGAGAAATAAATTCCAGTGTATCAGCTGTGCCACTTCTGTACACATAGTCACCGGCATAATAGTACGTCGTAGTTTTGTTTGGCGTTACGGTTTGATCAAGGGTCGTCTTCGATATCTTATTTCCTGATGCATCATAAACGTAGGTTATTGTTCCTTTCGAGCTTATCGTGATGACATTGGGAAGGTTCAGATAATTATAAGTAATCGAGGTAATACTTTTGTTATAGTCGCTGATCATGTTGCCGCTGGAATCATAAGTATAGTCGTTTCCACCATTGTTTTTATCCTGGAAACCAACCGGTGAAGTAGAGCCGCTATAGTCATCTACGTGCCCCAGTCTATTACCGGCATATCCTTTATAGTTGAGGGCATCAATGGTATTATAAGCACCGTGAAAACGGGTGAGCGTGACCAGATTGCCATTGTGGTCGTAAGTAATGCTTTCCTCGTTGTACTTTTTGGTAAAGTTCCATTCGGGACCATATTGGTCAATAAACTGGTAGGAATACTGCGAGTTTTTCAGCCGGTTCGCTCCATCGTATGCAAAAGCAAAGCACTTATAATATTCATCGTATCCGCCCTTCCAGACCTCTTCCGATATATTCCCATTATAGTTGGCCACCGTGCTCCCAACGGCCAGACTCGTATTATAGTGTAACTCTTCATTAAATAGATCGCTTTCTTCATACCCTGTTTCCGCCGTCTGTGGTCTGTTCACACTATTGAGCCATCCCCGGATGTTATAATAATAGTCCAGTTTTTGAAGTGGGTTAGGATGAGAAGGTGACTGGTGAATCTTTTTGTTTAATAACTGGCCCGTTTCATCATAAGCAGACTGATTTATCGTAACCACTTCCTGGGAACCGGTCTGATGAGTCCGCGTCAGGGGCCTGTCCATATGGTCGTAAATGTAAACCTGTTTGGTTACCAGCGCAGTGGTAAAAAACCGGCTGGTATGGCTGTGATAGTCATTAGTTGCTTTGCCATCAAAGGACAGCAGTTTTGTCATTCGGTCTTTACCTCCGGCAGCGTTATCCGCAGTTACCTGGATCGCCCGGTATTTGTCAGAATGCGCATCAATCGTGGAGTGGTTACTTCCCGATACATAAAGTAACGATTGCCGATTCTAGTGGGTTTGCTGCGATTTAGTGACGAATTGGTAACGACTTTTTGGAGTATTTGCAATTTATAGGACACCAATTAAATTAAAAGACCAATCCATGTTTTTTATAATAGCTGAGGTAATAAATCCGGGGGAGTCTAAAATTCTTTGTGTAAATGAAGTTATGTAATTGTATGTAGAGTTAAAGCCCAGGCAGGCGAAGAGAAGCTCGGTTATCGAAGCTGATCTGAGCCTGCCCTGGGCGGATGACACAAATGCCATTTAATTATTAACTTGAAATACAATTTTATGGAAGAGAAAAAACTTCCGATCCCAAAGGATTTCTTCAAACAGTTTAAAAACAGGGAAGAGTTCCATACTTTCTTCAACAGCCTGTTTAAAGAAGGTGTTGAGGAGATGCTCAAGGGTGAACTCGACGAACACCTTGGCTATGAAAAACATAGCAAAGAAGGGAATAACTCCGGTAACAGCCGCAACGGGTTCTCCCGTAAGAAAGTGAAAACGGAATCGCTGGGTGATAGGGAGTCTAAATTAATTTTTTTAAAAAAGTTGCAAATTTTAACGTTTACTGATCGTAAGCCCGTAAAACTAGACTCGTTCACAATTAGGGTCAAACCCGTATAGCCAATTATTCAAAATACCGCCTGAACTTTTTAGATCGATGATTTCCATTATCTTCTCAAAATATATACAAATTAATTCTTTATCTTCTGAATCCGGATTATACTTATCAAGTTCTTTAATCGTGTCTGCCATTAAAATTCTGAAATCATCATCTGTTGCATTCCTATAGATCAAATTTATAAAATTTAAGACGGTAGAGTTTATGACACTTAACACTTTATCAAATTTTTCAAGCAATTCGGCGCTCCAGATACCAGAATTGCGGAGACTAAGATTTGATTGCCTATCTAATAAAATTGAAAGCTTTCTTAATGAATTTTCCTTATCTCTCATTGATATTTAACCAATTATTATTTTTAAAAAAAATGCCAACATCTTCTACAAGTGCGTTTTTATTAAAATGTTCAAACTCTTTCAGAGCTCTAAGTGACTCATAAAATATAGTAGCAACAATAGTTCTAGCTTGTATAGCGTTTGCGTTTTTAAATTCGTCAAAAGGTAATTTAATATCATATTCAAAAATATTTTCCAGTTTTTCAACGTCTCCTTGAATAATTAAATCATTTTTCTTTTTTGTTAATTTTGGCGTCCTAAATGCATAATATCGTTCATGGCTTGGATGAACACACAAAACTCCAACATAAATTTTTGAAATTCCTCGTCCGTAGTTTTTAAATTTTAAAAAAATATTCAGTTCTGTGTCTATTTCGGTGATGAAATCTGATTGTGTGGCAATTACTGAATCGAGGTAAGCAGAAAATCCTATATACATAACCTATCTGAATATTTTGTTTCCTGGTGGTAATTGACCATGCGTTGCGTAATACATGTAAATCGCCGACTTCTCCGCAATTTTTATAGCTATCTGATTGCCATAATAAAAACCATTCATGGTTACACCACCAGGTATCATTGTTTTTAATTCGATACTGCTGTATCTAAAATTTGATGTGGTTTCGCCGAATTTCCAGACTGCTCCTTTTTCTAAAAAAATGGGCAATCCGCGTACATCTGTATACGTGCCTGGCAAATTTACATTTAAAGAGTATGCCATGCCTTCAGGACCGAGTGCTCTTTTCAACAAATTTATCGTTTCTCCCATTTTTTTGGCAATCAACTCCTTATTATCATATAAAAAGACTACACCTGCAATGCCGTACGCAGGGGGAATTAATAGATCATCTACAGTTCCTACACCAGTCGCATCATCAGCTACTAAGAGTAGTGAAATTCCTGTTGCTGCCTGAAATGCCCGATAATTCCATTTGGGACAAGTAGGGCACACGGCGGTTGAGCCAGCAGCGGGCGAATTTCCTGTTGAACCAGTCTTATCGTTTGCAGTTCCGGTTGAAGGATTAGCGCTTGCAGCGGCCGCAGCCGCTGCAGCATCTTGCGCCTTTATGTTCTTCTCGCCTTGTTTAGGGTCAATAATTTTTCCATCTTGCTCATACACTTTTGTAGAAGATGATGGTTCAAAACTTTCAACCTGTTGTCCATAAGACTCATACGTTTCCATACCATCGGGGTCGATAAATCGTATCGAATTGTCATTTGCGTAACTATAGGCCGACCATCTTCTGTTCTTTTCATTTAATGGGTCCAAAACATTCCACCTACCAATTTGTGGATCATACATCCTGGCATCGTAGTCGTCCCAGTTAAGGCTTGTGCTGTCGCTAAATTCGTTGCTTTGCAACTCCTTCCCATTGTATCTGTTTCGGTTTGCTACATAGGTGGGTTTAAACGCCTGGCTTGATAGTCCTGGTATTTCCATTCCAAACGCATAGTAATCCTTTTGCTCCGCCAATGGTCCCCTTCTGTGGTTAACTATTAGATTATCAAAATCCACGAATTGATTGCTCTCGTTGCTTACATACACATAGAGATATCCATTCCTTCGGATCACCATGTTGGTGGGTCCGATCATTTGCTGCGCCTGCATGGTACCGGTTATCAAAGGAACCTGAACTGCGCCTGCGTGATTTGCACTTCGTACTTTGGCGAACTCTTCGTCTACAACCATCCAGTTCAGGTAAGCTTTCGGCCTAGTATTGTCATAAGGTTGCATATACTGCAGAAAGCTATCCAGTGCAGCTGTTATAAGCGGATTGTATGTAGCCGCCGGTATCGCACCACCTTTCGATCCACCATCGGCCACGATTCCGTTTGTCAGCAGAGGAAGCAGGTCATTGACGATGGGCCCGACACCCGTAGCCGGTGACTGTGTGGTTCCGGTATACCAACCGTAGGTAGAAATACTAACCGTATCCCCTGCCATCACTTTTAGAATAATGCTTGGTCCCACTCGTTTGTAAGAAGTGATATTTACATTTCCATTTAGCTGCGAAACCTGTCCGTTGGAGTTGTTAGAATCAAAGCCGCCCGGTTTCGCTGTTGCCGTTGAGCTTACATTACTGAAAAGCGCGTTTTCCTTCGAAGCAGCGGCCGTTTCCATTGTAGCCGCATAAAGGTCCGTTTCCTGTTCTGTGGTGAGTACACTTCTAACACTACCCAAATGATCCTTAAGATAGTAATCGTATATGTATTTCAGGTTGGTAATCGAAATGGCCTGCGTCGTATCGATTCGGACAGGTCTTAAACGTCCTTCAGGGTGAGAAATAAATTCCAAAGTGTCAGCTGTTCCACTTCGGTATACATAGTCACCGGCATAATAATATGTTGTCGACTTATTGGGAGTTGTAGTAGAATCGTACGTTGTTTTTGATAATTTGTTACCAGACGCGTCATAAATATAAGTAACTGTGCCTTTACCGAGTATTTTTACAACATTCACCAAATTCAGATAATTATAAGTAATCGAGGTAATACTTTTGTTATAGTTGCTGATCATATTGCCACTGGAATCATAGGTATAGTCATTTCCACCATTGTTTTTATCGTGAAAACCTACCGGCGAAGTCGAACCACTATAATCATCCACATGCCCCAGTTTGTTGCCGGTGTATCCTTTATAATTCAGGGCGTCAATGGTATTGTAAGCACCGTGGAAACGTGTGAGTTGCTTTAGGTTACCATTGTGGTCATATGTTATGCTTTCTTCGTTGTATTTTTTGGTAAAATTCCATTCTGGACCAAATTGATCAATATACTGATAGGAATATTGAGAACTGTCTAACCGGTTGGCTCCGTCGTATCTAAAAGCGAAACATTTATAATATTCATCGTATCCCCCTTTCCAGACTTCTTCAGAAATATTCCCATTAAAGTTGGCCACCGTATTTGATATGGCAAAATTTGTGTTATAGTGCAGTTCTTCATTAAAAAGATCATTTTCTTCATAACCTGTTTCAGATGTCTGTGGCCTGTTCACACTATTGAGCCATCCCCGGATGTTATAATAATAGTCCAGTTTTTGAAGCGGGTTGGTATGTGAAGGCGATTGATGAATTTTTTTGTTTAATAACTGACCAACTTCGTTATACGCCGACTGGTTAATCGTAACCACCTCCTGAGAAGCCGTCTGATGAGTCAGCGTAAGAGGCCTGTCCATATGATCATAGGTGTAAACCTGTTTGGTTACCATGGCTGTTGTAAAAAACCGGCTGGTATGGCTATGGTAATCGTTTGTTACTTTCCCGTCAAAAGATAAAACTTTGGTCACCCTGTCCTTACCTCCGGCAGCATTATCGGCGCTTATCTGGGTAGCCCGGTATTTGTCATCATAGTATGTAACTGAGCGGTAGAATGTGCTCGATCCAAGAACCCTTACCTGGGTGGCGACTACCTGACCAGTCAGGTTATTGTTCTGAGTTGCCACGCCATATTCATTTACAAAACTATAACCTGAACTCCAGGCTGTTGGGATATTTGCATAAGAATCGTAATGCGTTGTTGTATAAACGGTCAGTGTATATGTACCCGAAGAAGGAAAAGTATTATTCAATGTGTATCCTTCAGTAGCGGAAGTACTTACCGACTCAAATCTTCCGGTAGAATTCAGCGCATCGGTCTGAACAGCAGAAAGTGCCCGTGTATCTGTAATCTGGCCCGTGACAACCGCCCTGTTTAGCTGATCGTATTTTGTAAAGATCCATAGTACCCTGATATTCTTTAGAATATTACCTTGTGCATTATTAGTTTAGCAGAAAAAAACGTCGCGAGGGTAGTAAAAAGGGTAGTATTTAATGCATTTTACCCTCTATCACCGAAGTAAATTGCGAATTTCCAGTACAGAAAGAGATCCGTGGCGGTTTCAGAGGTTTTAGTTACAGATTAGTAAAAACTTTTTTGTGGCTATTACAAAAATAATTCAATATTCGATCTCAGACCACAGACAAATGCTTTAAAGAATAGAAATAGTCTGTAATTCGCGGAATTCTCCATAACAATTTTAAGTAATAACACAATTTATTTACCCTTTTACCTTTAAAATAAAGTGTGCTAATACAGTATTAAAAATGCTGCCAATCATGTAAGATCATTGTAGTTCATGTTGCCAAAAATAATGATAGAACAATTATCAAATTTTTCATTTTTCGTTAAATTATAAAATTTATTGATGATAATATTTAAATGATTTGAAGTCCAAAAATATGATTTTCCATTCGTGTCGATCCTATTTATTTCTGTTTCACTGTAAAAATTGGGAGCGCCATATTTTTTAATAACAAATGGCAAAATATTTTCATTATTTTTTACAATAATGAAAAATGTAAAATTGTTTCCGGTTACGCGAATCCAACTAGCCACAATCGGAATATTACAGAACAACTGCTGATTACTAGTATTTTTATAACTTACTTTAAACGGATAAATTGGGTTGGTGTAAAAACTGTTTGGTGCTTCATAAGCCTTATTAATAAGATTTTCTAGATTTTTATCATATTTTATATAATTACTAATCTCCATTGTTGAATTAGAATTGTTTTGATTGACGCATGATACAAAAAGGGACAATAATAAAATCGACGTTATATTAAAACCAATCATATTTTGCTTCATTAACTTTAATGTTGGGACTTTTTGATCCGGTTGCATCGACTCTGCCTCCAAATAACGACATATAAAATTTAATATTATTAATAAAATTTTCTTGAATTTGAGATGATTGATAACCAGCGTCATTAGCCATTTGCATGGCACTTGCATTCCCCGCTTGTAGTACTGATTGTGATGAAACTTCAGCTGCCATGTCTTGAGTAACCCTAGGAAATCCAGTAGGATATATTGGGAGTCCGAAAATCAATGGTTTATTAATTATTGACGTAATTGATGTTCCTTGTCTAGCCCCCGAAATAAACCTTACTTGATTTTCAATTTTGTTACTCCTGCTTCTTGCCAATTAGACGATGTTTTTGTAAACTTAAAAGAACTTGGTGATAATCCTCCAATGTAAACGTTTGCGACTGGAGTATACGATTCAATTGAGCCGGCAGGAGCAATTCCAGTTATTACGAGAGTGTAAACTAAACTGTGTCAAAAGTTAAATTCTTAACTTTAAACACAGTAAAATGGAAAACGAAAAGCAAGAGCCTTTCGACTACGAAAAGGCAAAACAAAAAGTAAAAGAACAGTTCCGTACCGGTAAATCCCTGTACGGCAAAGATGGCGCTTTTGGCCCCATGCTCAAAGACATGATCAATTCGATTCTGGAGGGCGAGATGGAAGGCCACCTGGATGAGGGGGAACGCTCGTCAGGCAACCGAAAAAACGGCAAAGGCAAAAAACTTCTCAAGACATCTTCAGGCAACATCGAAGTCAGCACCCCGCGCGACCGTTCGGGAACTTTTGAACCGGAAATGGTAAAAAAGCGCGAGACCATCATGGCTCAAACACTGGAGGACAGGATTATCGGGCTTTACAGCTTGGGTACGAGTCTTCGCGATATCAGTGCCCACATCAAAGAGACCTATGATACCGACATCTCCGCTACCACGCTCAGCGCCATTACGGACAAAGTAATCCCACTGGTAAAGGAATGGCAGCAGCGTCCATTGGAGGAGCTTTATTGCATCGTATGGCTGGATGCCATGTTTTACAAAGTAAAGGAGGAAGGCCGTACGGTAACGCGCTGCGTGTATAACGTTTTAGGAATCAATAAAGATGGAAAAAAAGATGTGCTGGGGATGTATGTATCCCAAAGCGAAGGAGCGAACTTCTGGCTCGGTGTGATTAATGATTTAAAGCAGCGCGGCGTCAATGATATATTAATTGCGTGTATCGATAACCTGAAAGGCTTTGATGAAGCGATCCGCACCATTTATCCAAACACTGAAGTGCAGACCTGTGTCGTACACCAGATCCGCAACAGTTTGAAGTATGTAGCCAGCAAGGATCAGAAGGTGTTCATGGGTGAACTGAAACCAGTTTACCAAGCTGACAATGAATCCATCGCTGTGGACGAACTGGCAAAACTAAAAGAGAAATGGAACAAAAAATATCCGATGGTGATCGGCTCCTGGGAAAAGAACTGGCCGAAGCTGTCCACGTATTTTAAGTATCCGGCCGACATCAGAAAGCTGATCTACACGACCAATACGATTGAAGGTTATCACCGACAGATCAGAAAGGTCACAAAAAACAAGGGCGTATTTACCAGCGACATGGCTTTACTGAAACTCATGTACCTGGCTACCGAACGCATCTGTAAAAAATGGACAGCTCCGTTACATAACTGGTCGATATCTGCATCGCAATTAAAAATTATATTTGGCGATCGGATGAAAACAGATCTCTGACAGGAGGCCGTAAAAAAGAAGCGGTGCCTCGCTCTTTTGAATTGAGCTGACACCGCTTCATTTAAACTTGAACAATATTATTCTTTGACACAGTCTAATTTACAGACCCGATTTTGCTGGATTTAGTGAAGGTTAAGGAAATAATTTGTGAGAAGAGTATTTAACTCTTTACTGCTTGGAGTAGTAACCCTTATTAAAATATCAGCCTAGTAAATTTTCTTCAGATCCAAACCAAATTTAAAATAATGAAATCAAGTCTAATGAATTTCAGGGCTGAATCAGGCGTAGTCCATCAAACTTACAAGGGCTTAACACTTTTTCAAATGTCTTAATTTTTCTGATTGATACTATGCCTTTTAATGGCATCGATACAACAATGAACGCCTATAAATATTCCGAGGCTAAAAAATACAATATATCCAATAATCTCTATTGGAATTTTCATATTTAAAATTAAATCATTTAACATCCAAAGACTTATGCTTGATACTAAAAGAACTATTGCGATTTTTGAATATAATTGTAAGTTTCTATTCATGCTTTTTATTCTTATTCGATGTAATATTCTTTTTCTGAAAAAAAACTATAGCTTCAGCTAAAAGTGATAGTATCAGAGATCCACCAGCAATTACAATAAAAGCCCAAAAATAGTGATGCAAATATTTTTTTAAGAAGCTATACAAGATTACGGAAAGCCCACAAATCCAAGCGGTGATTGTTGCAATTTTTCTCCAAATCATAATTGTTATTTTTTGCCTTGTTTGAACATTGGGGCGGTTGGATCATAGTGGGTGGTTAAAGGATGATCGGTTCTTAAGTCGTTCAAATATTCCGTTATATTCTTATAAATCGCATAAACACCACCGATACGTAATACGGCCTTAACCCACGGATTGTTCCAGCCATTTGGATAATTATCGTTACCGCCATTATATCCAGAAGGATTTTGATTTATTGGATTTTCAGATGGAATTAAATGTGTTGTAGTCCAAGGCCCTGGAAAATGAGTATTTCCACCCTTACCATCACTTGTAAATTCCTCCGCAATATAAACGGTACCTGCAATAACTAATCCACCCAATAAAACTCCACCAGCTCCTAAATCGGCGGCTGGATCCAGTCCGGCTCCTCCTACTAAAGCAATACCTCCCGCAGTTTTTAATGAGGCTGAAAGTATATCTTGGGATTTTGAATGCTTTTTTGGACCTCCTCCTCCGGATGTACTCAATGCATAAGAAGCATTCGCATCGCCTTTATAAGTGTATGTTTTGGTATCTCCCTTTGAATCAACTTCTTTTTTTCCCTGATCGTATGTATCATCATCAACATCTACCACTGATTGTTTACCAGTGGTTTTGTTTTGAACCACCAAGAATTTTGAATCTTCTTGTTCTTCACTGTGAAATTCTTGCACTAGTTTGCCGCCTAACCCATCTTGAATATTCATTCCATCTGGATCTATGAACCTTATCGGATTATCTACTGCGTACGTGTAAGAAGACCACCTTCTGGATTTTTCAGCCATTGGATCATTTCGCATCCATCTACCAATTTGCGGATCATACATCCTTGCTCCGTAATCATCCCAGTTAAGGCTCGTGCTGTCCTTAAATTCGTTGCTTTGGAGCTCCTTGCCGTTATACCTGTTCCGGTTTGCGACATATGTTGGCTTATATGCCTGACTGGACAAACCTGGAATCTCCATACCGAATGCATAATAATCCTTCTGCTCTGTCAAAGGTCCTCTTCTATGATTGATTACAAGGTTATCGAATTCCACGAATTGATTGCTTTCGTTACTTAAATATACATAGAGATAACCATTTCTCCTGATCACCATGTTTGTTGGGCCGATCATCTGCTGGGCCTGCATGGTGCCTGTTATCAGGGGAACCTGAACTGCTCCGGCGTGATTGGCACTTCGAACTTTAGCAAACTCCTCATCTACAACCATCCAGTTTAAATAGGCTTTCGGCCTCGTATTGTCATAAGGCTGCATATATTGTAAAAAACTGTCCAGCGCGGCCGTTATGAGTGGGTTGTATGTCGCGGCTGGAATAGATCCGCCCTTCGATCCACCGTCTGCAACTATACCATTTGTCAATAATGGCAGAAGATCGTTTACAATAGGTCCCACATCGGTTGGAGGTGCCTGAGTAGTTCCCTGATACCAGCCATACGCCGAAATGCTCACCGTATCGCCAGCCATAACTTTTAATATAATACTGGGGCCGACCCGTTTGTTAGTCGTTACGTTCACTTCTCCGTTCAATTGCGAAACCTGCCCATTGGAGCTATTCGTATCAAACCCGCCAGGTTTAGCAGTGGCTGTTGAGCTTATGTTGCTGAAGAGTGCGTTTTCTTTAGTAGCAGCAGACGTTTCCATTGTGGCCGCGTAAAGATCGGTTTCCTGTTCCGTCGTAAGCACACTTCTGACACTGCCCAGGTGATCCTTCAGGTAATAGTCGTAAATGTATTTCAGATTGGTAATCGAAATAGCCTGAGTAGTGTCGATCCTCACCGGTCTTAATCTTCCTTCCGGATGAGAAATAAACTCGAGCGTGTCAGCTGTGCCACTTCTATATACATAGTCACCCGCGTAATAATAAGTCGTAGTCTTATTTGGAGTGACGGTTTGATCCAGGGTCGTTTTCGATACCTTATTACCTGATGCATCATACACGTAGGTTATCGTGCCTTTTGAAGTAATCGTAATGACGTTTGGAAGGTTCAAATAATTGTAAGTAATCGATGTAATACTTTTGTTATAGTCGCTGACCATGTTGCCACTGGAATCGTAAGTATAGTCGTTTCCACCGTTGTTTTTATCCTGGAAACCAACCGGCGAGGTAGATCCGCTGTAGTCATCTACATGACCCAACCTGTTTCCTGCATAACCTTTATAATTTAAGGCGTCAATGGTGTTATATGCACCATGAAAGCGGGTGAGCGTGACCAGATTCCCATTGTGGTCGTAAGTAATGCTCTCTTCATTATACTTTTTGGTGAAGTTCCATTCGGGACCATATTGGTCGATAAACTGGTAGGAATACTGCGAGTTTTTCAGCCGGTTCGCCCCATCGTATGCAAAAGCAAAACACTTATAATATTCATCATATCCACCCTTCCAGACTTCTTCTGAAATATTTCCATTGTAGTTAGCCACAGTGCTTCCTACGGCTAGGTTCGTATTATAGTGTAACTCTTCATTAAACAAATCACCTTCTTCATAACCCGATTCGGCTGTCTGGGGTCGATTCACGCTGTTTAGCCATCCCCGGATATTATAATAGTAGTCCAGTTTCTGAAGTGGATTCGGATGAGATGGCGATTGGTGGATCTTATTATTTAGCAATTGACCCAATTCATTGTAGGCGGATTGATTGATCGTAACCACTTCTTGGGAGGCCGTCTGATGGGTGAGCGTGAGAGGCCTGTCCATATGATCATAGGTGTAAACCTGTTTGGTTACCATCGCCGTGGTAAAAAACCGGCTCGTATGACTGTGATAGTCATTAGTTGCTTTGCCATCAAAGGACAGCAGTTTTGTCATTCGGTCCTTACCTCCGGCGGCATTATCCGCCGTTACCTGGATAGCCCTGTATTTATCGTCATAGTATGAAACAGAACGGTAGAAAGTGCTCGATCCTAGCACCCGCACCTGGGTGGCTACTACCTGACCGGTTAAGTTATTGTTCTGAGTTGCCACGCTGTATTCATTTACAAAACTGTACCCCGAACTCCATGTGGTTGGCAAATTGGAGTATGTATCATAATGGGTAGTTGTATAAACAGTAAGCGTATAATTGCCAGACGAAGGAAAAGTATTATTCAACGTGTATCCTTCAGTTGAGGAAGTACTCACCGACTCAAATCTGCCCATGGAATTAAGTACATCTGTTTGGACTGCTGAAAGAATCCGTGTATCTGTAATCTGACCCGTGACAATTGCCCTGTTGAGCTGATCGTATTTTGTAAAGATCCAGAAATGATTAGTTCTTAGATTTCCGTCTTGGGTTAGGACTACCCGATCCCACTGATCATAAACCATATTGACGCTGTCTGCGCCCGGAACCCGTTTCATGACCATGCGCTTCCTTTCATCATAGCGGTAAATGAACATCCAGTTATTGAAAAACCGGTTGGGGAATACCCAGCTGTTCGTTTTCAATGTAACTGTACCTTCCGGCTGAATTACCACCCTTAGCAGATTGAGTGAATCATATATGTAATAGGTCTGGAGCGAGTCCCCTGTTAAGAACACCCTTTTTAAAATGACATGTCCCATCAGGTCAGTATACTCTTTTACGGTTTGTTGTTGTTCGTCGGCAGTCACTTTAATATTTATCTTACCAGCCGGATAAAAACCCGAAGAAGAAACTGTTCCAGCGGCATTCACCGTAACATACCGAATACTGTCACCCGTCGTATTTACCCAATACTGTGTCTGGACCGTATGCGTTGTAGGATCATAAGGGTTCGCAGTATTCGGCTGCCATGTTGTTCCAGGCGCTCCTTGCGCCGCCGGCCTGTTTAAAGGAGATGGCTCCATTACCGAAAGAGAATAGGGTGCCGTGCTGGCATCCACATTGGTCATCGTTCCGGCTGAATAAAAAGTACTCTGCACAGATTTCCATCCTGATCTGTAAGCACCAGGCAATCCCGTATTGCCAATATCGGAATAGGGTAGATATTTTTTTACTTCTCTTCCCAGACTGTCATACTCCATACCCGTTATTAGGTCGTGTTGTGTGGCACTTCCGTTAGTTATAACATTTTGCATGGGCCGACCAAGTCCATCAAAATAATCAATAGTCTGAGACTTTCCCTGAGTAGCAATAGTAAGGGCATTGACGGCGGACTCGGTCGTAACGCCTGACTGCTTAACTGTGTTGGTCATTACATAGTTCGCAGAGGTTGTTGCCTGGGAATAAACCCGCACAAAAGGGTTTATCAGAAAGCAGAGTAATAATAAAATATAAATCTTCATATTCGTTTCTTTGAACTATGGTGTCGGTTGTAAAACGTCATTAATATAAATCTGCCATCCTTTGGCATTCAGATTATACACAGCGGAATCACTGGCAGTGGAACGGTTGGTACCTGCACTTTTTATAATAATGAACCCGTTAGTTTTGGTTGCTCCTCCACCGCTACTAATCTGGTTGATGATATTGTCAATAGCTGCTGTCGGTATGGGAACCAGCGGATTGCCTATCTGATTGTAGGAATGCTGTTGATTGCCAGCCGTGATATAGAAATAACTGAGGTTTTTCATTACCGATAAATCCTCCCTGTTCCAATGGTCGTCAGAAATCGATATGGAATTCAGATTGGCAAAATAAGTAGTCCAGTTTGACTTCAGGCGGCTGATCTTGAACGTCGTGTCTTCATATCCTTCTGCATAATAGTTGGCCGTTGTATTGATAGACTGCAGATTGCTGTTGTTTGCCATAAAGTCCTGCGCATAACTCACATGAAGATTGGGATTGATATAGTCGCCCGTTCTCATTACCCAGGAAGAAATTCCGGTAAGTGAATTCCAGTTTGTAATCGATGAGACGGTTAGCGCGCTTGACTGCTGTCGGCAGGTGGCTGCGAGGCTTTGGGTATTCTGAGGCAGTATGCCGCGGAAGTTTTTAAGATGTGTTAAGGAAACGGCCGGAGATCCATTATCGAAATCGGCCAGTTCCGAAGCGTCATTGTGATAAAAAGTCAGTGTCTTTAAAGTGGAATCGGGATAGGTATGGTCCCAATAAACATGCGGGTTGGATGGGCCGTTACTATAGGTATAGGCATTAATATAAGTATTCGGCGCTCTGACCACATTGGAATCCGCCTGATTATTTCCCAGCCGCATGCCGGTTCCATCACCGAAGTCAACATAAGCGCCATTGTAATAATGTACGGCGTCTATAATATTGTATGCAAGATCAAACTGATAATACCTGCAACCCGTAACCCCGGCTGGCATTGCTCTGCCCGAATTTACCGTGAATCTAAAATGCATGGAGTCCGTTCCGGCAACGATAGTTCCGGTGTGTGAATCTGCCGTATCCGCCATCCATGTGGTGATATACTGCGCCTGCGTGGTTGCGTTGCCTAGAAGCTTTCCATTGACATTGAATACACCAACCGGGTAGCTCAAGGTATTTGTACCAGCGAATGTCTGTAAGGTGACGACCATGCAATTTGTGCCACAGGAATTAGGATCCACATAATTGTACTGGTAGTTTTTAATAATATTTCCCTGGTAGTCCTTAATGTTTTTCAGTCGTTCAAGGTTGTCGTATTCATAGTATGTCACTTCGCTGTTCGGATCATTCATGGTGGTAATGCCAACAATGGGCTTGTACGTATAGCTCGACATCTGTGCGCCTTGGGGATAAAGTCTTAGCTCATCAATATTTCCTGTTCCACTGATCGTGATGGTGCTACCCGTGGTGGTTATCGCAATTTCATAATAAGTCCACCCATTCACCGATCTCCCCGTTTTAGAACTTGTGGTTCCGCCGGTAATGGTATATGGGCCAGTTCTTCCCCAATAACTGATCGTATAGTTTTTACCCGTGGCAAGTCCTGTTTTTGTAATACTTCCACTGGACAGATTATAAGATTTCGATCCCGTTAGAAAATACACCAGGTCACGCGTAGCGGAAGGGATATTCCAATTGCCGTTTCCGTCGGCTTCAAAACTTGTAAATGCTGTTGTGTCCACTGCTCCCGCGATGGTTTTAGCAATCGGGTTAGTATTGAGATAGTCCCAGATATACATGGTGACCATACCGTCATGACCCGCAACCCGCGCCGGGTTTCCATTCAGGAAGTTATAAGTCGTTTCATCCAGGTAGCGGCTGTCCTTGGTAATGGTGCTACCGGATATCGCCGCATTCGTGAATGTGGAACTCGGAGAGGCGATACTCACCAGTTGCGTCTTGTTGGGATAAGGGATACCGGTTGGGTAGCTGGCATAGTCGTATCTGGTGAAGTTTGCCTTCAGTAGGCTCGCGTCTCTGAAGTCAGATATTTCAATGGGCACTACCCTGCTCTGATCCTGGAGATCCAGAATGGGTTTTAGTTCTGTACCTGCAGATGTCTTCGCGGTGTTGTGGTTGGTTTGGTATGTGGGGCTTCCACCAGTATAATAGTTAAAACGACTGTTTACATAAGTATTACGGGAATCGCTCAAACACTTTCTGTATGCCAGATATGAGTTCGCCAGACAAACACCGTTTCCTACACAGGCGGAATCAGAATGATTTTTAGTCGTCAGACAGGAAGCACAATTTGTATTGTAAGTTGTTTCACAACTTGGACTGATATCCCAGGCTGGATTGTGAAAGTCGGTACTATACAGGGTGTTTGTGATCAGACTGTCGCCAACAGAGGTGGTTACAACTTTTCGGGTTACCTGGTTGTGAAATTTGCTTCCATAATAAGTGTAAGTGTCCTGCTGAACACTTCCCATACCTGGTGTATAGCTCGTTTCGATGGTATGCATTTTCGTTCTTCTTGGAGAAGATACATTGTAAAAGGAGCCCAGATAAATCAAACCTGTGGAGGTATTTCTTGCTTGAACGATCATTCCTGGTGAGGGTATCAAGGAAGACGTATCATATTCAGGATAATAATAGGCGTCTTTTAATAGTTGGCCTGCCTGATTGTAGTGCTGCTCGTAGTATAATTCCCCTTTTTTATAATCAAAAGGCAAAGGGGCGGGCGGATAATTGGGGGTTGTTGACTCACAAGCAAACAGATAAATGTTAATATTTTCAACGGTGGGATCAGCAGCCTGGGTACCGTATCCGGAATTGGAAGTATAGTAGTTATACGAACTATGGCCATTGCCCGTCTGACTTACATTCACAATCGGATAGCCGATATGATATCCCTGTGTTGTGGCCATGGGCCTTAGCGAACCGCCGCTCCTTAAAAAGTAATTACCACTCAAAGGACAGCCGTTAACGCTACCTAAACCTTTTACATATCCGCTATCGATCTCGTAATACCCTAAACTTGTAATCAGATCATTTCGAATATGCTGGATATAAGTCGGAAAGCTGTATAAATAGCCTCCATTCGGATAGGTATAAGAAGTGACTATCGGAATTGTGCTATTTATACTGTCTTTCTGAGTAATCGTTTTTATCCTTAGGCCGCCAATTATTACTGTGTAAAATTGCCGGAGCGTATCTATCTGGCTCAGTTGCACACGTGCTCCTTGCGAAGCCGCCGGAGTCAAAGCGAAACTTAAATACGCCTTGTACACGCCTGCCGGCAGAGTCACCGGGGGTAATGAAGAATTTTGACCTCCGCCGGAATAGTTATTGTCACCAAAAAACTCTGGCGTATAAACAGTAGTATTACTTAAATCCGTTATATAAAACTTGGCCTGAAAATCTGCTGTATTATTGAATGTTGCAATAGAAATTGGATTGCCATCCGATCTGAAATATACTCCCGCAGGCGCGGTACTATCCTGTCCATACAAATGAGTAGAGGTGTTCAGGCATTGGACCATGGCATTATAAGTCGAGGACATCGGATAGCTGTCCGCCGGTTCGAAATCGAAAACCGTAGAACCGCCGGTGGGGTAAGTCATTTTTTGCAGCGATCCTCCGCGCATAGCAGGCCAGGAAGAATTCCGATTACCGCCATAGACATAATTTAGACTGACGCTATCGAAGGTGGTATAGGTTGGAATCAGCGTTTTGTTTGTGTCGATGCCATTGTAAAATCCCCAATGATCTATACCCAGACTGATTCTTCTGGGCACTTTTTCAGAAAAATAAGTAAAGCGTCTGGCTGGTATCTGCAACAGATTGTCCGAACTCATTTCTTTCAGGCTATCCAACCGGAGCCGGGTTCGATCTGTCTGAAGCGCAAAACCCGAATTAAATATGACGTTCGGTACTGGTGTAACATAATCAGAAAAATAACTGTAAAAGAAATTAAAGCGTTTGGAAAATGGCGTTGTCGCGGAAGTATTGGCAATGACTACCGACCCCAGCGTCATGGCGCTGTTGTTATAATTGTCAAAACTGTTCAGAGCATTATCGCTGAGATCCGTTCGCGTAGCACCCGGGTTAAATGTAACTGTTCCATTGGGAAAATTAATTGAGCTCAAGCGTACTCCTGCCACAATATTTTTCACCAGAGCGAACTCATGGCTTAATATAGACGAATAGTTGTCCAGTGGAGTGGATGAGTAAGTATAGTAGCCATAATTTTCGGGAGAGTAATTAAGCGTAATATTGAAAAGACTGTCTACAGAAGATACCTGGTTCAAATACCAGCTGGAAATAACCGTTCCGGATGAATATCCGTTTTCCGTGGAAAAGGGATTGGTGATTTCAACCGGCGCTGTACCCGTAACATTCGGCGTGCTTCCAAAATAATATTTCGTGCCGTCGGGTGTAATAATCGTAAAGCCCTGAATGCTCGTCGTACCCGGGTTGGGAAAATAAGGAATGATTTTTACGTCCTGTTGCGGAACAAGCACAGCGGTATGATCATCACGAAAGAAAAATTTGCCTGAATAGCCGGCAAAATTAAAAAAGAACAAATCCGGTTCTCCGTCTTTCATTCCATTTGAAAAACTTGGCCAGTCAAGGTCTGGTCCGCTTTGATACAAATACTTGTTATATCCGGAATCTGTATAATATCCATAGTTGTCTACGTGTCCGCTACCGGTATTTTTTTCATCCGGCAAACCCATTACCGTCCGGGTAACTACTCCCCCTGCGTCCAGCGACCATCCGGCACCCACCCAACTGGCAGTTTCCAAAACCTTTAAACCGGATGCATGATAATTCAGGCCGATGGGCATGGAGAGAGGGCCTGCTTTAATTGTGTACAGAGGAATATTGATCTGCGGAATGCCGGTGTGATAGCTCACCGGAATATCTGCGTACTTGCCCAAAGAGGCCGCTGTCGGTGAAGCAATAGACACCTCACCATATGGATTCTGCGCGGCAAGTACTAACGGGCTGAGTGCCGCCAAACAAATGATAAATTTCACTGCTATTCTACGTTTCATATCTGTGGAGCTCTGTTTATATTTCTTAAAAATTGTAGCCGACCCTAAAGACGAAGGCCTGGCCGGGCGGTTTCTGGCTATAGCTTAAAAAATTCCAAAGAAATTGCAGTTTGGTTTTCTTAACCAGACTACTCTTCAGGGAAACCATTTTCGTTAAACCGATAAGCCCGGAGCGCTGCCATTGAGCAGAGGTTCGCAACTGATTGATCGAAGCGAAGGGATAGGCATAGTTGTATTCGTATCCGCCCGATCCATACAGGCTGCCTTTAATTTTGAAATCTCCGAAGGTTCGAAATCCAATTCCCTGATTGCTGATCGCGATATGCTGAAGATCTCTTCCCCAACCTACATTATAAGAAATTTGTATACCTATCGTGTTCTTATCGTTCAACTTATATCCAGCGGAGAGCGCAAAGGCCGTCTGTGCGGGGTACCATGAATTTGCCATCGTACTCTGCATATTGAAGCCGTATTCAATTCTTTTCAGGAAGGTTTTTGACTTCTGTTTATTTAAATCAAAATCGGGCATGGTCAGATTTCCGCCTCCGTTTCCGGTCTGCTGAATTTTATTTCTCAAATTGGTCAGCTGCGATTGCGCGTCCAGAATATTGGCCTGCGCAGTTTCTACACCGTTCGGTCCCATCATGGCCATCTGCTGTCCCACCAGCTTTTCCATGGCGTCCCTTGTTTGCATGCCGGCAGCAATTCCGCTGGAACCATAGTCGGACGGAATATTGAACAGACCGGCCAGCATGGAATTCTTCTCCATAAACTTTTCAAAGGCGGGTATCTTTTCCAGAATGCCCACCGTTCTGGCTTCTACTTTCGAAGGGTCGTTCCATTCTGATTTGAATTCCGCAACCTGCTGGGCGTAGTACACTGCGGTCGTTTTATACTGGGTCAGGGCATTTCCCATGTTATAGCTGGCCAGCTGCTGTTGAAGATATTGTTCCCTCTGTCTTACAAAATCTTCCACATTGTCTGCTTTTTTAAACTGGTCTTCCAATCCCTGCACCTTGCTTAAGGCAGTTGAAATCTGCGAAACATTCCCCGGCATTTTGGCGTTCAGTCCGGGTTGCTGCAAAAACTTCAATGACGTGATCGCCGTATCGATGCCGGGCAAATATTTTCCGCAGCCTTTTACTACATTCTGAGCATTATTCTTCAGATCATTCTGTATCCGGTCATATTCCTGCGCACTGCCATTAAAGATTCTTTTCGCTGCCGATGAATCAATCTTCGAAAGTTTTTGCTGAAGCTGTGCTTCCTGTTTCTTTAGTTTCTGTAAATAAACATCGGTATTCTTATCCATTTTTGCGGACAAGTCGCCGGAACGACTACCTAACTCGTCAACATATTTTGCAGAAAGTTTTTGTGACAGATCAGTCACCGTATGAGCAGAATCTCCTCCTTGCGATTTTACGCAAGCGGGAGCAAGCATGGCTATGCATAGTATACCCAGCAAGGTATATTTCATATACGGTTCAGTTTGAGTGGAAGGGGTTCTCTAAATAAAACAGGTTAAATCAAACGACTTGGATAAACTAACGAAGCAGATTTCGGAGGGAGGTTTAGAATATTTCTCACGACTAAGATGAATGGAAATTTTGAAATTGAAATATTATTTTTAACTATTTTTTTAATTTTCCGTATTTGTACGCGGTTATTATTTCTCATCTAAGAGAAAACACTTAGTTGTTTTTATAAGTACTAATTAAATACCCTTAGATAATTAGATCTGCAAAATGGATGTGAAGTTATTATTGCACCATTTAGGCATAGTGCTGAAAAACCTTCGATTTGACTTCTAAAAAAAACACCCATTCTGTTTATTGTTGGGGTGTTTCATTTTAAAGAATTTTCGATTGTCCGCAGCGGATGGAGTTCTATTAAATTAAGCATTCCTTATTATTTCTGTGCAGCAAGGAATTCTGTCAGTATATCCAGTTCATTCTTTGACAGTGTGCCTCCAAAGGAAGGCATATCCGGTCCCCCGTTCACGATTCTGATTTTGATCAGTGACAGATCGAGGCGGTTACCTATATAGGTCAGGTTGGGGCCTTTCAATCCGCCGAAGCCATTGATCTGGTGACAGTATTCACAGCCTTTCAAATAAAATAAATGCGTTCCCTGCACAATGGTGCTGTCCGTACTATTTCCCTTTACCGCTGTGAGCGGTAAGGGTTTTGCATCAAATACCGGAGACCAGGGCGCTTTATAACCGATCACCAGGAGACAGGTCATAAATATGACCACACAGATGACGCCGAATACGGCCCAGGGGCGTTTCAACGGACTTCTCTCTCCTTTATTGGAAAGAAAAGGAAGCGCCAGCATCAGTAAAACGATGAGCGGAGGCGCAAGAAAAATAACCCAGGATTCGATGGCCGGCGGCATCAGTGCAAACAGGGAAAAAAACGGAATCATGTACCAGTCCGGCGCCGGTGTCGTATGAATATGGGAAGGATCTGGTGCCGAAGTGAGCGCGGGCGGTCCGATCATAAAGGCCAGAATGACCACGGCAATAATAACTGCCGCACCAAAGAGGGTATCGCGCCAGGCCGCATCGGGCCAGAAGGGCACTCCTTTTTCTTTCAGCATATTAGCATACCAGCTGCGGTAGGTTTTTGGATCCACCTGCCGTCCGGCTTTCGGTGGTTCTGATATTCCGTTTCTGAATACGAGGTAGAGATGAAGGCCCACAAATCCAAAGATCATGGCCGGTATAATAAATACATGATAGGAATAAAAACGACTGAGGGTTTGTCCCCCGATGGTATCGCCGCCCAGCAACAGACGTGCGATATATTTTCCTATAAAGGGCATTCTGCCCATTTGTTCAGCGGCCACCACCGACGACCAGACCCCGTTCGAATCCCAGCGCAGGAGCTGACCGGTAAAACCCATGCCGATGGTCAGGAGTAATAACAGTACGCCGCTGACCCAGCTCATCTCACGCGGAAATTTATAGGCAGCGAAAATATATACGCGGATCATATGTATTCCAACCATCAGCACCATGGCCGACGCGCCGTAAAAATGAATGCCTCTCAGCACGCGTCCGAATACGGCTTTGTTGGTAATAAAATTCAGTGATTCGTAAGCCAGGCTCGAACTGGGCTGATAGAGTAATGAAAGAGCAACACCCGTTACCACCTGCAGTATAAGGCAAAACAGCGTGGCGCTTCCGAACACATAGGTCCATTTGGCACGTGGTGGGGCCAGATGTTTAATCAGGGGAAGAATATTCTCCGAATAACCCAGCCGGTCATCGAGCCAGGCAGCTATTTTTTTTATTGTGTTCATTTCCTGCCGGCAGTAAGATTGGTGATGGGAACGGGTGCGGTTTGAATCTGAACATTGCCTTTATACAGCCTCACTTTATATTGTGACAGCGGCCTGGGAGGCGGACCGGAAGCCACACTTCCATCGTGATAATACACGCCACCGTGACAGGGACACATAAACAAATGCGCGTTTTCTTCCCAGCGCACGGGACAACCCAGATGGGAACAGTTCACCGCAAAGGCAATAAAATCATTATTCAATCCCTTCCGAAGCCAGGCCGCCGTATTACCGGTTACACCGGCATAGGTTTCGGGATCGGGGTTTTCAAAACTGACCAGGGTCACCGATCCGGGTTTGAAATCTTTTGCACTGCCCACGGTTTTCCACTCCGGCTCGGCTTTTCCCAATATCGGTGCAAGCAACGCACCCACTACGGGGATAGATACTGCTACGGCCGCAACTCCGCCGAGACCGAGACTGATCTTCATTAAAAAGTTCCGGCGGCTCTCCTCCGTTTTTTTCATTTCATCACTCATGACGTAAAATATTTATCCATCCG
The DNA here is from genome assembly GCA_965214575.1 of Puia sp. GTDB lineage: Bacteria > Bacteroidota > Bacteroidia > Chitinophagales > Chitinophagaceae > Puia. Next base: position 23,510 of record CBDCCE010000020.1, on the reverse strand, counting down.
ATCAATGCGACGGTAATGAGAATGACTCCCAGCAGAGAGAACTCCCACATGGTAAGCAGACCCCAGGCCAGGAACATGATTCCCATGGCCAGATAAAAGGGCCAGTACGTAGGCGCCGGTAATTCCCCCGGAAGGGCATCCTGCATTTCCTCCTGAATATTATCGGGCAGATTGTCGTCCATAACCGGAATTGTTTTTTGTTGAAAAGGATTGTTCGTTCTTTTCCCTGAACCATTTCATCAGGAGGATCATCGACGCCGTTAAATAAATGGCACATCCGGGAACCCACATGATCAGTCCGCTGATCTGCTGGTCTACTTCGGCCGACAAACCCCTTCCGTTCCGGATCATATGTAAAAAACCAAAACGGTCGGCGGGATGAATATAAGGCGTATAGATACCCAGCGGCGCAAACGTGATGAGCAGTCCGAGCAGGGAACAGAAAATACAGGCTGCACTCAGGTACAGCACCGCGTTTAAGGGCTCCATTCTTTTCGCTCGCACCGGTCCCACTATGGGCCAGCTAAACAGCATTCCACAAAGGATCAGGCTGATCAGATGCAGGTTGGCCAGAGGATGCAACGAGGCTATCCATCCGTCGTTCACCGGCTGATCGGTTGTACGAATCAAAAAATTAAAGACCGCAGGGATGTGCCAGAACCACATCATGCATACGCCAGCCAGCCAGGGCAATAGCGGTAAACGGGAAAGCATAACCGAAAACTTCAGGAGAAAATGATTTTTGTTGCTTTCCGGAATGGCCATTACCAACAGCGGGGCAGCGATTAGGATCAGAATCATGTGCGAAAGCATATGCGCACTCATTAGGTAGTTTTCTCCAAGAAAATAAAGCGGGGAAGCAACGGAGACAATAATTAAACCGATGCCCGAGAAAAAATAAACGAGACTCCGGGTTTTTGTAATTCCACCGAGGTAATAATATATACCACAAAGGACGGTCAGAAAGACAGCCATCAGCCCGTCGAGATGCCAGTAAGTGAACAATGCCTCCATCAGGTTTTTATTATCATGAATTTGGGTAACACATAAACAATAGAAAAAACAACGATCCATACCGCATCCACAAAATGCCAGTAAATGCCGACGGTCTGAATGACCGTTGATTTTTTATTATTAAAATCACCCAGTAACGACATGGTGAGTAAAATGGTTAAAAGGAGCAGGCCAACCAGAACGTGAAATCCGTGAAATCCGGTGAGTGTAAAAAAATTGGTTCCAAATACGCTGGCTCCCAAAGTAATCTGTTCGTTGATGAGGCGGTAATATTCGCTGCCCTGTCCGTATAAAAAAACAGCACCGAGAAGAATGGTGATCGTCAGCCAGGTTTTCAGCAAACGAATATTCCCCTTTTCATAATTTTTCTCTGCAAAATAAAAAGTCAGGCTGCTGCATAACAAAACAACCGTAAATATTCCTGTGGTGGACAAATGGAGCGCCTGCAGTTCATTGGTATTTCGGGTATGCCCGTCATACACCATGTACACGTAGGCCATGATGAGGGAGATGAAGAAAAAGATCTCCGTAAAAACCAGGCATTTCATCATTGTTTTATTCATCCGGTTTTTTTATCCGATTTTATTGTTTTTCCAGTCCGGATTATCCGGATGCTTCCAGTCCCACAAGGGCCTGCGGCTCCGGATCAGAGGAATCTGTTCAAAGTTTTTTCTTCCGGAAGCAGGATCCGAATACCACTCCAGCGTGACCCCGTCCCATGGATCCTTACCTGCGGGCAAACCCTGTTTGCGCGATTTAACAATCGCCAGCACGAGGATCAGGGCAGCGATGCCCATCATAAAAGCGCCGATGGTGGAAATAAAATTCATAGCGCCCAGTCCCGGCAGATCCGGGTAGGTCCATACCCTTCTCGGCATGCCCTTCAAACCCAGCACATGCTGGATAAGGAATGTCGTGTTAAAACCGATGGTAAACAACCAGAAAAACCATTTGCCCAGTTTTTCATCGAGCATGCGGCCGGTCATCTTCGGAAACCAGTAAAACAGTCCCGCGAACAAACCGAATACGGCGCCACCGACAAACATATAATGGAAATGGGCCACCACGAAATAACTGTCAGTCAGCTGCCAGTCGATCGGCACGATGGCGAAAGCCACGCCGGTTAATCCGCCAAATGTAAATTGAATCAGAAAGGCGATGGCAAACATCATCGGGATCGAAAACCGGATGGAGCCGCCATACATGGTGGCTATCCAGCTGAATACTTTGATGCCCGTGGGAATGGCGATCAGCATGGAGCTGGCGGCAAAAAAACTATTCACGGTATTTCCGAGGCCAACGGCAAACATATGATGAACCCAGACGCCAAAGGAAAGCAGCGCGATGGCCACGGAAGAAGAAGCAATGATCGCATAACTGAAAATGGGTTTCCCCGAAAAGGTCTGAAATACTTCTGAAAAAATGCCGAAGGAAGGCAGCATGGCGATATAGACTTCGGGATGTCCGAATAACCAGAATAAATGTTGCCAGAGCAGGGCGGAGCCACCGGAGGCGCTGTTAAAAAAATGGGCGTGAAACTGGCGGTCCAGTTCAATCATGGCCAGGGCGGCATTCAAACAGGGGAAGGCAGCGAGGATCAAAAATGAATTTACAAAAATCATCCATACAAAAAGAGGCACCTGATTCAGGCGCATCCCTTTTGCGCGATAATTTAAAACCGTTACGATAAAATTAATGGAGCCGGCCACACTGCCGATACCGGCGACCAGCAGGCCGATCGCAAAATAATCGACACCGGGCCTGCTCGAATAATTGTATTCATTTAAAGGCGCGTAATTAAACCAGCCGGCATCGGGAGCGCCGCCGGCAAGAAAACTGAAATAGAGCAGACCGCCACCAAAAAAGGTCATCCATAAGCTGAATGCATTGAGTCGCGGAAAAGCCATATCGTTGGCGCCGATCATCAGGGGAACCATATAATTACCGAAACCAAAAATAGCCGGCATGGCCACCAGGAAAACCATGGTGGTTCCGTGCATCGTGAACAGCTGGTTATAGGCTTCGGGAGATAAAAAATGATTGTTGGGAACCGCGAGCTGGGTGCGCATGAGAATGGCTTCTCCCCCGCCGATAATCAGGAACAAAAGAGAAACCAGCAAATACATAATGCCAATCTGTTTGTGGTCGACAGAGGAAATCCACTGTAATAATTTTTGATCCCTGTCCAGCAGTTTATCGGGGAAGGAGGCGGCCGGTATGTTTTGAATGGTTTGTTCCATAATTATTTCAACTGGGTGAGATAGTGAACAATCGCATTCACGGAATCCTTACTGAAAATAAAATCAGGCATTTTGGCATCGGGCTTAACCTGCTGCGGATTGCTGATCCAGGCTTCCAGATTGCTTTCATTCATGGGCATCATTCCGCTCAGCATCGTGGTTCTGCTAAAAACATGGGAGAGGTCCGGACCCACTGTTGCCTGGGAGCGGGTTCCTGAAATCCGGTGACAGCTTCCGCAGGAGGCTGATTGAAACAGCAGCATTCCCTGCATGGCCAGTTCGTCGCCGGGCAGGCTGGATGGTTTTTTATTCGCCAGCTGCCATTCCTGATAGGCTGCCTCCTCTTCAGCAAAAACTTTTATCCTCATCCAGGCATGTTCTGCTCCGCAGAATTCGCTGCAGGCACCCGTATAGTTTCCGGCGTTAGTAATATTCAGCCAGATATGATTGTTCCTGCCGGGCACGAGATCCATTTTGTTTCCGAACTCCGGTATCCACCAGTCGTGAATCACATCTGCAGAATGAAATTCGATGAGCAGATTTTTGTGCACGGGCAAATGAACTTCGTTGGCGGCAGTTACGCCTGTTGCCGGATAGTATACTTCCCACCACCACTGATGACCCGTAATGATTACGTCAGGCTGTCCCTGCGCCGGCTGCATCACTTTGTGAATCGTCCGGATGGTCAGCGTGAGAAATAAGGCGATCAGCAGGGTTGGGAAAAGAAACATCAGCAGTTCGAGTTTATTATTTCTTCCCATTTGCACCGGAATGGGACTTCCTGGTTTTTTTCGGAACCGGACACAGATATAAATAATCAGCGAGGAAACGGATAATAGTAAGAGGACGGCGGCAATCGTGAAACTGGCAAATAATTTATTGATTTCCTTCGACTGGGTCGAAGCGGAATGCAGAACGGACTGAAGAAAAATAATGTCCAATAACCGCATGAACCGTCTTTTTGGTTAAATTTAGAACCTAAGGGAAATTTCTCCTGCAGATTCCGATCATTCTAAAGTTAAGGTCTTTGACGAATATTTGAACAGCAAAAAGAATTTACATCTATGGATTCATATGATATTATTATTATCGGCACGGGTGCAGGTGGCGGAACTTTATTACATAAACTGAAAGACAGCGGTAAGAAGATTCTTATTATTGAAAGAGGCGGCTTTCTGCCGCGCGAAAAGGAAAACTGGAACAGCATTGAAGTTTTCCAGAAAGAAAGGTATCATACGAAGGAAGTCTGGAAAACCCAGGGTAGTAAGGATCTGCATCCGGGAACCGGCTATTGGGTAGGCGGCAATACCAAGGTTTACGGAGCTGCCCTCTTCAGATTAAGAGAAAAAGATTTTGGCCGGCTCGAACATGCCGGAGGCCTTTCACCGGAGTGGCCCCTTCAGTATAAAGACTTTGAACCCTATTATACCGCTGCAGAAAAGTTGTATTGCGTACATGGGAAAATGGGTCTCGACTCCACAGAACCTTTTCGTTCGGGAGAATATCCTTTTCCCCAGATCAGTCACGAACCCCGTATTCAGGAATTGCACGACGATCTGCTGAACAAGGGACTTCACCCCTTCTATATGCCCATGGGCGTGAAACTGAATGAGGCGGACCCGCTGAACAGCGCCTGTATCCGCTGCAGTACCTGTGATGGATTTCCCTGCCTCATTCACGCAAAAAGCGATGCCGATATTAATTGTGTGCGTCCCTCGCTGCCGAACAGCAATATCACGCTGCTTATTGACGCCAAAGTAGAAAGGCTCGTGACCAACGCATCCGGCAATGAGGTTGATTATATTGAAGTGACCCATCAGGATGAAAAACTTCAGTTTAAAGCTTCCCTTATTGTCGTTTCCTGTGGTGCCATCAACTCGGCCGCCCTGCTTTTAAAAAGCGCCAATGATAAACACCCCAATGGCCTCGCCAACAGCAGCGATCAACTGGGAAGGAATTTTATGAAACATCTCAGCGCAGCCATGCTGGGTATCAGTACAAAGGCCAATCCCACGAAATTCCAAAAGACCCTCGCTGTCAACGATTATTATTTTGGTGACAATGATTTTGATTTCCCGATGGGGCATATCCAGTTGCTCGGCAAATCCGACAAAGATCAGATTTCACCGGATGCTCCGTTTTTTACACCGGGCAAAACCCTGAGTGAAATGGCCTCGCATTCGATTGACTGGTGGTTCACCGGCGAGGATCTGCCGGTATCCGATAACCGGGTGACGGTGGTGGACGGACAGATCCACCTCGACTATAATGAAAATAATACCGAAGGATTCCGCAGGCTCATTCATACCTGGAAAAATGTACTGGGCGATATTGATTCCGGACATAGCCTCGTTCCCCATGCCATTTACCTGAGCAAGGATATTCCACTGGCCGGCGTGGCCCACCAGGTGGGTACGCTCCGCTTTGGAACGGATCCTTCCAGTTCAGTGCTGGACATCAACTGCAAAACACATGAGATTGATAATCTGTATGTGGTCGATGGCAGTTTCTTTCCTTCCATCGGAGCGGTGAATCCATCCCTGACCATAATGGCCAATGCACTGCGTGTCGGTGATCACCTGCTGGGCCGGTTTTGATTCCGGAACTGCATGGCCTGTTTTGCAATAAAAGAATTTCTGTTCTCCCTACCGGAAATCAAAATAGAGAATCCCTGAAAAATGACTTCCCGGTGATTCGGTATTCGGCTGACTCTGAGGTCCCATCAATGAGGCCCGCTGAAACTTGGTACCTATCGGTGAAATTGAATGCATGAATCCGAGCGTGCTGTTTGGAAAAGCAGGACTCACATTCGTGTTCATGGCGGCTTTGGGAGATTGCGGTTGCAGCAGTTGAAGATAAACTCCGGGCTGATCAGAGTAAATCGTAAAATCGGCTTCTTTGTTTAATAATTTCACCCAGTAGAGTCCGGCATGCCATCCTTTGAATTCAGGATAGTCCCAGCTTTCGCCAGTCACCGTATTATTATAGTCCTTGTTCCATACCCCCAGCTGCTGACCCTTTAACCGGTTTTTCCAGACACGGTAAGGACCCCGCCCCATCCATTGCACGCCGGTGATCAGCTTCTCCGGAAACTGAAAACCAATGCCACTATAATCAGCCGTATCTCGCAACAGATATTCATACTGAAGTTTGGGCAGTTTGCCTGATTCAAAAAGCCAGGTGAGTCGGAGACTGTCACCGGAATACCGCCATTGAACGGCATATTGATTTAATTTTTTTTGATGTGAGCCTGCGATCAGTTGCAGATCAGATCCTGCCAGGGAAACTCCTCCGCTGATGGATATCCATTTTTTTCCGTTGAATACTTTTTGCAGACTGCCTGTGCCTTTGTCAAAATAATAATCCATCCGGTCGCAATGTACCGTCAGGCGGGAAGAAGTCTCCTGAACCGTAATGCCCGAAATTTTCGGAACCGGAATAAATGGTTTTACATAATCTGCAGGCGAACGTAGTGCCCAGCTCCAGGTACAGATGCTGTCACCCGACAAATTCAATGCATACAAATAAACAACATCTGCATTGGCGGATTGAGTAAAAGGAATTTGCGCAATCACCTGTTGAGCCGGTAAAACCGAAACCGTTTTCATCCGTCCGCTTTGTACAATAATGGTTTGCTTCAAATGACCGGGCCGGGAATATGAAACGACTTTCCATTCAAAATGAATCTGATCCAGGTTCGTAAACAGATACCGGTTCTCTATCGTTACTTTTCCTGTAAATTTTTCATCCGGATTATTCGTTTCAATATATACCGGACTCCAGATTTCTTTAATGGTATAGAAGCTGGCTTCTTTCTGCCGGTAAGGCCCCAACACCCCGTCCGGCGCGGCGTTGCCAGCCACGTCTATGCTGTCGTGCCGGTCCGCCCGCACAATGCCCTCGTCATGAAATGACCAAAGGAAACCACCTGCGGAAAGCGGATTCTTCCTCATCTCCTTCCAAAAATCATCGAGGCCTGCACCGGCGCCACCATCAAAGAGTCCGTGCATAAATTCTGTCGGGAAAAAAACATCCTTACCATGCAACGCTTCTTCCTGCAGGTATTTGAAATCGGGATAGTGTTTGGTATTCGTACCATTAAATCTGGCCCAGGGATGTATCACCTGCCTTTTTTGCGGATCGTATAATGCGTAGTCATCGTCAACTGCGGTATTCCATCCGCCTTCATTGCCATTGTCCCAGATCATGATGGACGGATGATTAACATCCCGGGTAACCAGCTCCCTGACGAGTTTTCCTGCGATCAGGGTATCATAGGATGCCTGCCACCCGGTTAGTTCATCCAGCACCATGAGACCAAGCGAATCACAAAGATCGAGGAACAGTTTATCGGGCGGGTAGTGACTCATGCGCACGGCATTCATATTCATGGACTTCATCCTTTGAATATCCAGCAATTGAACCGAACGACTGAGTGTTCTGCCGGATTCGGGCCATTCGCTATGGCGGCAAACGCCTTTGAAAACAACTTTGCTTCCATTCAGAAAAAATCCTTCTCCCCGTCTGAGTTCTGCGGTTCTGAAACCAAATCGCTGTTTTATGGAATGAATCACCTGATCACCCTCCATGAGTTGAATGGTCGCGTTGTAGAGGTTCGGTTCTTCCGGATTCCATAACCTCACAGAGTCAACATGCACATGCAGGATACTGTCACCGCTTTTCAGATCCATCGGCTCCCCTATCAGTTTTCCATTTAAGGAAGAAAGGATGACCCGCAGATGCTGACCGGATCGGGCCGTGTTGAAAATCTGCATATTCAAATCTCCGCTGGCGCGTGCATCTATAGCCACCCGTTCGATATGATTTAGCGGAACGATTTCGAGGTAGACGGGACGGAAGATTCCTCCAAACAGCCAGAAGTCCGCTTTTCTCTCAGCCCTGTTAATGGATTCATTGGTTGAATGCTTGCTCACCTTAACCTCCAGCTGATTCGCTTTGTCAAACATGAGCAGGTCGGTGATATCATATCTGAATTCGTAAAACCCTCCCTGATGCACCGGTCCCGCCAGTTTACCATTTATTTTTACTTCGGTATCGGTCATCGACGCTTCAAAAACAATATATATTTTTCTTTTTCTGTATTCCGGCAGTACATCAAAACTGTACTTATAAAAACCCTGCTCATCCGGATTCTGTATGTCCTGGTAATAATTATACGTACCAAATCCCTGCATTTCCCAATTGGAAGGCACGGGTATTTTACTCCACCGGCCACTGTTCCTGCCGGTCGTACACAAAAAATCCCAGTTTACCGTATGATCCTTATCTGTTCCCGAAAGCCACTGGACGGTTGTTTCCTGAGCGGATAAACAGATAAAGGCGAACAGACTGTTGATCAGCAGGCAAACTGTTTTTATCCATTTCATGTGATTCTGTTTATCCCTGTCATAATTTACTAACTTTATCTGACCTATATTTTCATTCATGCCGTCCACATTCGAAGAAAACTATCTCGCCAGCGCCAAAAGACAATTTGCCCAATATAGGTCATTGGGAGAAAAAGCCATTGAACAGGTAGCAGAAAATAAACTGGACTGGCAGTTCAATGAGGAGACCAACAGCATCATCAGCATTGTGAAACACCTGAGTGGTAATATGCTCTCCCGTTTTACCGATTTCCTGACTACGGACGGAGAAAAAAAATGGCGTAACCGGGATGCAGAATTTGAAAATGAAACGCCCGACAAGTCCCTGCTGCTGAAACGATGGAACGATGGATGGAATTGCCTGATGAATGCATTGTACAGTATACAACCAGAGCAATTATCCCTGATCATCCTGATCCGGAATGAAGAGCATACGGTCATGGAAGCCATCAACCGCCAGCTCACGCACTATTCCTATCATGTGGGGCAGATTATTTTTCTGGGTAAAATGATTTGTGGTAAAGAATGGAAAACACTTACGATTCCAAAAAATGCCTCAGCTTCCTTCAATGCTTCCAAAGGAATAAAATAAAGTTTGTCTATTTTATAAGATCCCTTCGCCTCTTCACTTCTCTCCATGTGGTGAGTATGATTCCCTGATCGGCAATGGCTTTTTTAAATGCCGGGTTCATCATGGCCAGCAAATCGCCCTTGCGCGTGGGACCACTATCACTGATGTATTTAAAATCGGGACCTGTATTCGTGCAATGCATGATCATCATGGTAAGTCCGGGACTCAGTGTTTTAAGCGCTTCCATATATTTAGCTGTTTTATATTCATCCAGCTTTTTATCGTCTGCAGCGATATCAGCCGGAATGATCCAGTCATAACTGAAATTATGCAGGTCGTCGAGTACGGGTAGTCCCGCGTTCCACAACTGCTTAGCCAGCAGACGCATTTGTACAATGCTGGCATCGGGCAGATGGGTTTCTGCCTGAATGAGTTTGTCGGAACCACCGGGCAGCATCACCGGAATATGGGTTTGCATTCCGAGGCGGATATAACGCATTAAAAATTCAGGGCTGCCATACACCGTTCCCATATGCGTATCGAGATGCGTGGGTTCAAATCCCATGGCCCGCGCTTTGTCGAGCTGCGCCCGCATTTCCCTGTCCACTTCGTCGGCGCTCGCATGTTTAACCACTTCCTCCACCGATGACCATAAATATCCGGCGCTGTCTGCCAGTCCCGGCGTGCTTTTACTTCCCGATAAAGGGCCCCAGCGGTATTGCTCCCACTCGGAGGTCAGGGTAAGGTGAAGTCCGGCGTCAATATCCGGATGGGATTTCAGGAATTCCAGAAAACCGGGCACCCAGGGACAGGGCATCATCACACTCACAGAGGTAGAAACACCTCTGGTCAGGGCCATTTCGGCCCCTTCGTTGGACTGCAGACTCATGCCCGCGTCATCCACATGGAGAATTAAAACCCTCGCTCCTTTGGGAAATCCAAGTCTTTCTGCGAAGGTCGAATCGGGAACCTGCGACCTGAGAAAAACAGGTATCAATATGATTATCAACAGATTGAATATGGACCTGGGCATCGTTTGGAGTTTAATCTAAAGATAAGAAACCCCGGGCATCCGGAAATTTCACCGACGAAATCATTCAGCCAAACACGCTTATCCTGACCAATTCACCGCTTATACATATTATTATGCCATTCATACTACTATGTTTTGCATAGTACATACTTTAACCCTTATCTTTGTATCGTTAAACGAAACACACAAACCACAAAAAACACATAAAATGAAAAAGAGAATCCTGTTTTTAAGCATAGCCCTGGTAAGTCTTACTGCTTTCAGTTATGCCGCAGACGCCCCCGCCATCAGTAAAAATATCATGCATTCTTTCAACAGGCAGTTTTCCAATGCCCGTGACATCAAATGGGAAAACCGCGCTGATTTTACAAAAGCCGAATTTATCGTAAACGATCAGGTATTGTTCGCTTACTATAATAACAACGGAGATTTAATTGCGGTTACACGTTATATCAGTCCTAAACAACTGCCCCTTGAAATATTGACCACGCTGAAATCCGATTACAGTGGATTCTGGATCAGCGACCTGTTTGAAATTCAAACTGAAAACGGAACGGCTTATTATGCCACCCTCCAGAACGCCGATCAGATTGTTGTTCTGAAATCAGAAGGCCTGAGTGGCTGGCAGACTTTTCAGAGACAGACCAAATAAAGTACAGAAGTACAGGAGTACAGGAGTATGAGAGTGATCAGTCAACTCTTTTACTCCTGTACTTCTGTACTCCTGTACTCCTGTACTTCTGTACTCCTGTACTCCTGTACTCCTGTACTCTTTAAAGGGCTCCCAACTGTTTCATATACTTCTCCGAGTTGGCTCTTACCGGTGCCGCAGGATTCATACTCAGGGATTTCTTAAAATTGGCGATGGCATTTTTCTTATCGCCTGACAAGGCATAGGCTTCGCCCAGACTGTCCCAGGTATTCGCACTCGTTGGATGTTTTACCGTATTTATTTTCAGCACTTCAATGGCTTTATCATATTTGAGAAGTGCGATGAGCTGATAACCGTAAGCGTTCAGCGTAGCTTCATTTCCAAACGTCGTGGCAATCTTCATCAGCTTGTCCGCTCCTACACTGTCACCCGATTTTTTCAATAACCCTGCTTTGGTAGCGAGATCATTAAAATTGGAATCAATGCCTATGGCACGGTCGGCCCATTTCATAGCTTCTGCACTATGCACATTATTTGCCAGCGCGTAAGTTGCCGCGCTGTTATAACCCTGCCAGCCGAAGCCAGTGGTGTTTCTCAACTGTTCTGCTGCATTGGCCATCACGATTTCATCCACGGCAAATTCAATTTTTACGGGAAACTGTTTTTTCTCCCAGCTAAGTTGCAATTCAGCGCTGTTCTTTGCGAGATTGTCAAATGTATACGTGAGTCTGTCTACAGAATAAGGAAGATCGCGCACCGTAATATTGGCGCGAATCAGATCCTTTGTGGAATCGTACCAGAAACTTCCCCAGTTACCGGCGTCTTTTGAAAGAATGAGTTGTCCGGAATTGTCTTTATTGATCACAAAAAATAAACCGTATTCACCCGCAGGCACGGCATGTCCTTCCACCATGGCATCATGAGAAAGTACCAGCACGGTATTTTCGTTTGCACCTGCGCGCCAGGGTGCACTGTTGTTCGCTCCATAACCCGGTTGAACATTCCATCCATAGGGCACAAGTGCACCCCAGATTTCTCTTCCTTTTACAGATGGTCTTGAATATTTTACGGTGACCGTAGATATACCGACGGTTTGTGACACATTGGCTGCGGGACTCGGTTCCCTGGGTGTGGTGATGGGTTGTGACTGTGCATACTGAATGCTACAAAGCACCATCAAAATAAATCCTATGCGCATGGTTAAAAACTTTTTCATGTTTTAGCTATTTTTTATTTTGAAACAATAGGATTAAAAGATAGCGGATTGCAAAACGAAGGAATCGCTTTACTGGCGGAGCGGTTAAACGGCGTTTTAAAAGGTTCTGCGATATGGGTTAACCCTTTATTTGAAAAACATATAGACCCATGCAGCAAGGACTCCGCCGAGGATGGGGCCCGCTACGGGTATCCACGCGTATGACCAGTCGCTGCTCTTTTTATTTTTCATCGGAAGAAAAAAATGCATGATACGCGGACCGAAATCCCGCGCGGGATTGATGGCATAACCCGTAGTGCCTCCAAGCGATAAACCAATGGACCAGACCAGTAGCGCAACCGGCAGGGCACCGATGGAACCGAGACCGATATGCGATTTGCTTTCCACAATTTCACCACCGGTGATATAAAAAACAGTAAACACCAAAACAAATGTGCCGATCATCTCGCTGACCAGGTTAGGAATATTATCGCGTATCGCGGGAATGGTGGCAAAGGCAGCGAGTTGTAATGAAGCATCAGCAGTACGGTTGAAATGATCGCGATACATCAGCCATACCAGAAAGGATCCCACCATGGCTCCCAATACCTGTGCAACAATATAAGGCAGAACCGAGGCCCATGCCAGCTTTCCCGAAACGGCCATGGCTACCGTAACCGCCGGATTCAGATGCGCCCCACTGAATGGTGTGGCAATCACCACGCCCACATATACGGCAAGTGCCCATCCTGTTGTGATTACGATCCATCCCCCGTTTTGTCCTTTGGTGTCGGTGAGCACTACGTTGGCCACAACCCCGTTACCCAATAAAATAAGTGTGCCCGTACCAATGAATTCAGCGATAAAAGGCGTCATGGTTTTAGTTTTTCTATTGCGTTTGTTTTTTATTTATTACTCCAGGCTTCTGCCGCACCAATGGCCTTCTTCCAGGATTCAATGCCAGCCTGCATTTGATCTGTGCGGTCCGCCGGCATAAATTCTCTTTCCGATTGCCAGAGACGCGCAATTTCATTGCTGTCTTTCCAGAAGCCGACAGCCAGTCCCGCCAGATAAGCAGCCCCCAGCGCTGTGGTTTCTGTTATCTCCGGTCTGATTACTTTACAATGCAGCAGGTCGGCCTGAAACTGCATCAGCAGATTATTGGCCGTGGCCCCGCCATCCACACGCAGTTCTTTAATGGCCACGCCCGAATCGGCTTCCATGGCTTTGAGCACATCCATGGTTTGAAAAGCGATGGCCTCCACCGCAGCTCTGGCAATATGCGCTGCTTTTGTTCCGCGGGTAAGGCCGACAATCGTGCCACGCGCATCCGGATTCCAGTAGGGCGCACCGAGACCAGCAAATGCCGGCACAAAATAAACACCGTCGGTATGTTCCACCTGCATGGCCAGTGCTTCTATTTCTGAAGAACTGCGAATGATGCCAAGTCCGTCGCGCAGCCATTGCACCACGGCACCGGCAATAAAAATACTTCCCTCAAAGGCATACTGAATACGCCCTTTTATTTTCCAGGCCACCGTGGTGAGCAGATTATTTTTTGATTCCACAAACTGGTCGCCGATATTCATCAGCATAAAACAACCCGTACCATAGGTATTCTTCACCATGCCCTTTTCAAGACACATCTGTCCGAACAAAGCCGCGTGCTGATCACCCGCGATTCCGGCAATTGGAATGCTTTCTGAAAAAATACTCCGGTCCGTTTCTCCATAAAATTCGCTCGATTCTTTTACCACCGGTAACATGGATGCCGGAATTCCTATGATGTCGAGCAACTCAGGATCCCATTTCTGCTCCCGGATATTATACAACATCGTACGCGAAGCATTGGTGATGTCGGTAGCGTGCACGGTGCCGCGGGTGAGTTTCCAGACCAGCCAGCAATCCACGGTACCGAAAGCGAGTTTGCCCGCTTCTGCTTTTTTTCTCGCGCCTTCCACATTATCCAGAATCCAACGGATCTTGGATCCGGAAAAATAGGCGTCAATCACAAGACCTGTTTTTGAACGGATCTGATCCGCCAGTCCCGATTTTTTTAACCCATCGCAAAAAGCTGCCGTGCGGCGGTCCTGCCATACGATCGCGTTATAAATCGGCTCACCCGTTTCGCGATCCCATACGATCGTGGTCTCCCGCTGATTGGTGATGCCGATGGCCGCAATTTCCGTAGGCAGGGCGCCGATTTTCAATCTGGCTTCCGATGCCACACTGGCCTGCGAGGACCAGATCTCCATCGGATCGTGCTCTACCCATCCGGGTTGCGGAAATATCTGTGTGAATTCTTTCTGGGCGACAGACTGTATGCGGCCGGCATGGTCAAAGAGAATGGCGCGCGAACTGGTGGTTCCCTGATCGAGGGCGAGAATGTATTTTTTCATTGGCAAATCATTAGCGGTTGGCGGTTGGCGGTTGGCGGTAGACAGTTGACCGATAACCGAAGAATCCTCCTAACACAGCCAGGACTAACCGGCAACGGCCAACCGCTAACCGCCAACCAAATAGTGCTTAGCAATTTCAAGGAAAGATAAGATTTGTTCTTTTTCCCAGACCGCATTCTTATTTAATTCCTTTGCCATCAGCTGGGCAACTGCCGGGGCCATGGCCATAGCGGCCCGTGCATCCAGGAAGAGGGCTCTTGTCCGTCTCGCCAGCACGTCTTCCACTGTGCGGGCCATTTCATTGCGTACCGCCCAGATCACTTCCGCGCCGATATAAGGCAGTCGCGGATCGAGCGCTTCCTTCCATAAAAAATTTTCCTTAGCCAGCGTCTTCACGGCAATCGCATCACTGCCATACACAAAAAAGGGATCGCTCCAATCCATCGAATCTTTATAACCATGCAGTGAAAGGGTTTCTGTAACCGACAGGCGGTTGGGAAATCCGCCGATAACTATAGCCCTGTCCACCGTGTCCTCTGCCATTTTCCTGTACGTGGTCCACTTGCCACCGGTGATGGTGATGAGTCCCGATGCCGATACCATCAGTTTATGTGAGCGCGAGATTTCCTTTGTCTTCTGATCCTCACCCTGCGGCGCAGCAAGTGGCCGCAGTCCCGCAAACACACTCAGCACATCTTTTCGTGTGGGGATGCGCGTTAGATATTCGGCGGCCGTGTCCAGGATAAACGCGATTTCTTCTTCGAGTGCTTTGGGCTCCAGCTGGTACGCATTCAGCGGAGTGTCCGTCGTGCCCACCAGGGTTCTGTTGTGCCAGGGAATGGCAAACAGCACACGGCCGTCTTTTGTTTTGGGAATCATGAGCGCGTCGTGCGGTCCCAGAAAGGATTTGTCGAATACCAGGTGAACACCCTGACTCGGCTGCACCATCGGGTGGTCCTCCGGCTGATCCATGATCATCAGCTCATCCACGAAAACACCTGTTGCATTGATCACGGTTTTTGCCTGGAGAGCATATGACCTGCCCGTTTCCGCATCCGTGGCCCTTACGCCACTGAGCTTATTTTCTTTTTTGATTAATCCGGTTACTTTAAAATAATTCAGCAGCACCGCACCCTGCTCGATGGCGGTGATCGCGAGACTCACCGCGAGCCTGGCATCGTCGAACTGTCCGTCGTGATACAGCACACCCGATTTCAATCCCTTTGTATTCACATTGGGAATCCTTCGCAACACTTCGTTTTTTGAAATCAGGCGGGAACGTCCAAAACTTCTTTTGCCTGCCAGCAAATCATATACAGATAATCCGATCGAATAAAAAATTCCGCTTCCCCAGGAATAATTCGGAATAATAAAGCTTTCATTTCTCACCAGGTGCGGCGCGTTGTGCAGCAATATGCCCCTCTCCCGCAGCGCCTCTCTCACCAGTCCGATATTTCCCTGCGCGAGATAACGAACGCCTCCGTGCACCAGTTTGGTGGACCGGCTGGAAGTGCCTTTGGCGAAATCCGATTGTTCGAGCAGCAATACTTTAAATCCGCGGGAAGCCGCATCCACGGCCACACCCAGGCCCGTGGCTCCGCCACCCACGACAATCATATCCCAGATTTTCGATTCGTCCTGAATCTGATCCGTCAGCCATTCCCTTTTTATTTCTTTACTTCCCATAC
Organism: Puia sp.; assembly: GCA_965214575.1. Lineage (GTDB taxonomy): Bacteria > Bacteroidota > Bacteroidia > Chitinophagales > Chitinophagaceae > Puia. The sequence goes on along the minus strand of CBDCCE010000020.1, from coordinate 7,331 downwards.
TCCCTTTTTATTTCTCCACCAGTTGATCCGGCATGCGGTATACACCCAGTCCGTTTAATACAGGATCTGCTTTGGCATCATGAATTTTAATCAGCATACGGTTGGCATTTCTCGTTGCGAAACTCAGCAGGCGGTGATGCCCGATGGTGGTATAGTCATTTTTATATACCAGCGAATCGCCGTTATACAATTCAACTGAAAAAGATTTTACGCGCTGACCCAGGGTAAGGTCCTCGCGCAAAAAAATACAATTCATGCCCAATGGCTTTTCAAACAGGATCTCGAGGTATTCTTTTTTATAATTCTTTCCCAGATTAAAATCTGCTTTGCCATCGGCCAGTGTATCCGTGATATTTCTTCCTTTGTAAAAAATGACGGCATTTTCATTCAGGATCAGATTATTGACGAAACTCTGAAAACGAAACTGTGCAAAAGCCATGAGCGCCGCAGAATCAGAGGGAGAGATCAGTCCGTTCCTGTCGGGCGGCACATTTAAAATGAGATTGGCGCCGCGGCCGACGGACTTCATATAAATATCAAATAACTGCTCCGGCGATTTCACCAGACTGTCTTCTTTCGCATGATAAAACCATCCGGGCCGGATACTCACATCGGCTTCTGCAGGAATATAATTTTTACCATTTACGTTTCCCTGGTTGAGCGTGTCGTTAGGTGGCGCTCCGAGTCCGCGACTGAATCCCGCCGTATCCAACAGGTTCCAGTTGGTTGCTCCCACGATTCCGTTTTCATTTCCGATCCAGCGCATATCGGGACCGATATCACTAAAGACCATCGTATTCGGTGCAATCTCCCGAAGGGTTGTTTCAAATCGGTGCCAGTCGTAGATCTGTTTTTTTCCATTGGGTCCTTCACCATTGGCGCCATCCCACCAGAATTCGAAAAAGGGTCCGTAGTTCCTGACCACTTCTTTCATCATGTTCACAAAAACATCATTGTAAGCGGGCGTTCCGTAAGCCGGATGATTTCTGTCCCATGGAGAAAGGTAAACGCCGAAGGCGAGTCCTTCTGCGCGACAGGCTTCCGATAATTCCTTCAATACATCGCCCTTGCCATTGCGCCATTTGCTTTGGGCAACCGTATGATTTGAGTACGCACTGGGCCATAAACAAAATCCATCATGGTGTTTGGCGGTGATCACGATGCCCGTGGCACCCGCTGCCTTCGCGATCCGGCACCATTGTTTACAATCGAGGGCGGTGGGATTAAATACTTCTTCATTTTCTGATCCCTTACCCCATTCGAGATCGGTAAATGTATTGGGACCGAAATGCATGAATAAATAAAAAGGCGCGCTCTGCCAGGCCAGCTGTTTGGCAGTCGGCAGCGGCCCTGCAGGTTGCTGCGCAAAACAGGTACTTAAAGCCAGGAGGCCAATCGCCGTTAAAATGGATTTCATCTGTCGCGCAGTTTAGTCGATTCCATCATGAAACTATGAAATGAATTTGAATCATTTAATCCCGATTTGACGCGGCACTATTCTTTTGTTAACCTAATTTCGTGCTATCTGTATATTATATGATATCCTATTTCAGCGATAAGGTAGTGGTTGTAACCGGCGGGACGGACGGAATCGGACGGGCATTGATCAGTGAACTCATTGAGGCGGGCGCCAAAGTGGCTACCTGTGGCAGAAGTCATGATAAATTATACGCCCTTCAGCTCGAGTATGCCCAGGTTATACTGCATACCATGGTCTGCGATGTGAGCGTTGAGCTGGAATGCAACCGGTTCATACAGTCAACCATTGAAACCTTCGGAACCATAGACATCCTGATCAATAATGCGGGCATCAGCATGCACGCGCTCTTCAGCGATCTCGATACCAGCGTCATCCGCCGGATGATGGATGTGAATTTCATGGGCTCGGTCTATTGCACCAAAGCGGCGCTCGATAAAATCATTGAACAGAAAGGCACGATCGTGGGTATCTCCTCTGTGGCGGGTTACCGGGGACTGCCGGGCAGAAGTGGTTATTCGGCCTCCAAATTTGCCTTGCAGGGATGGCTCGAATCTCTGCGCACCGAACTCTCCGACCTGGGCGTTCACGTGATGTGGGTGTCGCCGGGTTTTACGGCCTCCAATATCCGGAATGCCGCGCTGAACAGCCAGGGCGTGGGACAGGGAGCCAGCGGGCTCGACGAAAGCAAACTGATGACTGCAGAAGATTGCGCTAAATATATTTTGAATGCCATTGAAAAAAAGAAAAGAGTAAAAGTGCTGACCTTTACAGGAAAACTGACCGTTTTCCTCAACCGGTTTTTTCCTTCACTGGCAGATAAAGTGGTGCACCAGCACTATTTCAAAAACGGAGAGCTCATCAAATAAGGGAGTATATTTTAAAACGAACCGATTCAGATGGCGCTCATTACCCTTACTTCCGATTTCGGCCTGCAGGATTATATCGCAGGCGCCGTGAAAGGACAACTGCTGCAAATCGATCCTTCTTTCCGGATCATTGACATTTCTCACCAGATTGCTCCGTTTAATTATCCGCAGGCAGCCTATATCTGCCGGAACACCATCTGGCAGTTTCCGGAAAATACCTATCATATTATACTGGTCAATCTGTTTGAACAGAAACCGGAGCACCTTCTGCTGGCCCAGTTAAACGGACAAACGATTTTCTGTGCCGATAACGGTCTGCTGAATATGATCCTGCCCGCCAAACCGGCGTTGATTGTGGGACTGCCGCTGGACAAAAACGCCATCAAAAACACGCTTTTCTGCATCCGGCAGATCGGACAGGCTATTTTGTCTATGGAAGAAGGGGTTCTGCCCGAAACCCTCGGCGACCCGGAAATCGATTATATCCAGAAGAATGAGCTTCGTCCCCTGCTGGGCGACAATTATATTGAAGGACAGATCATTTTTATCGACAAATTCGAGAATGTGATCGTGAATATTACCCGGGATGAATTTGAGGCCCAGCGCCGCGGCCGGAGCTTCCGGATCGTTTTCAAAAGAAACGAAATCATTGACCGGATCAGCGAGTCCTATGCCGACGTGGCACAGGGCGAGAAACTCGCCATCTTCAATTCGGCCAATTACCTCGAAGTGGCCATCAACAAGGGCAATGCCGCCGGACTCTTCGGCCTCCAGGACTTTACCGACCAGGCGCTGCAGCACCACCTTTTCTATCAGACGGTTAAGGTTTACTTTGAGTAGTACAGGAGTACAGGAGTATGGGAGTACAGGAGTACTGTTTTTAACGTGCAATTGCCCAATGCTTTCTATATATTTGTCACTCCTAAAAATCAATGGACTATGAATTATAAGAAGGTGAATAACATATCAGGCTGGATCATTTGTCTAATCGCCTGTATGGTATACATTCTAACTATGGAAGCTTCGGGCAGTTTCTGGGATTGCGGTGAATTCGTCTCCAGCGCCTACAAACTCCAGATCCCCCATCCGCCCGGGGCGCCTTTATTCGTTATGATGGGCCGTTTTTTCATCATTCTTTTTGGGGATAATCCCCTGACCGCGGCCCGTGCCGTGAATTTCATGAGCGCGATCCTGAGCGGTTTCACCATCCTCTTCCTTTTCTGGTCCATTACACATTTTGCCCGTAAAATCCTCCAGAAAAACGCCCTGACCCTCGATTCCCAGCAGGTTTTCACCATAATGGCCGCCGGTGCCGTGGGTGCCCTGGCCTATACCTTCTGCGATTCCTTCTGGTACAGCGCCGTGGAAGGCGAAGTATATGGCTCCTCTTCTTTTTTTACGGCCCTGGTTTTCTGGGCCATCCTGAAATGGGAGGATGAAGCCGATAAGCCGGAAGCCGACCGCTGGCTGATTTTTATCTTTTATATGATGGGTTTGTCCATCGGTGTCCATCTCCTCAACCTCCTGACCATTCCGGCCATCGTGATGGTATATTATTATAAGCGCTACACCCCCACCGCCTGGGGCTCTGTTTTTGCCTTTTTCATTGGCTGTGTGATCACGGGCCTGATTCAGAAGTTTGTGATCCAGTACACCATCAAGGGAGCTGCCTGGTTCGATATCCTGTTTGTAAACAGTTTCAATCTGCCTTTCTTCACCGGATTCGCCTTTTTCTTTATCGCCCTGACCGCCTTACTCGTGATCGCCTTACGTTATGCCATACGCAAGCGCTACTACCTGCTGAAGATCGCGATCTGGAGTATTTCTTTTATGCTGGTCGGTTATTCCACCTATTTCACTACCATGATCCGCTCCAACGCAGACCCGGCCGTGGATATGTTCAATGTGGATAATCCCGTTACCCTGGTAGGTTATCTCAGCCGTGACCAGTATGGTGACTGGCCCATCGTGTATGGTCCGGATTATACCGACCGTCCCGGCCGCACGGAAGGCAGCGACCAGTACGCCAAGGGCAAGGATAAATATATTGTTACCGGTAAATCCGTGGGACAGGACTGGAACAATACGCCTTCGTCCCATTTCTTCCCGCGTATGTGGGATAACAGCAATGAGCGCGGTCAGGTGGACGTATATAAAAGTTATGGCAAAGTGGATGAAGGCGAGCAGCCTTCCCTGAAGAATAATATTACCTATTTTGTTTCCTACCAGACCTATTGGATGTACCTGCGTTATTTCTTCTGGAATTTCTCCGGAAAACAGAATGACCTGCAGGGATTCGGCAATGTCCGGGATGGTAATGCCATTACAGGAATTCCCTTTATAGATAATTTTTTCTATGGAGACCAGAGTAAAATGCCCGACAGCATTCACACAAAAAATAAATCCTATAACCGCATGTATGCCCTCCCTTTTATTCTGGGCATGATCGGTTTGTTTTATCAGTACAGCAAAAACCGCAGGGATTTTTTCATCAACGGTCTGCTCTTCTTTTTTACCGGTATGGCCATTGTGATTTACCTGAACCAGGCGGGACAACAGCCGCGTGAAAGGGATTATGCTTATGTGGGTTCCTTTTATGCCTTTGCCATCTGGATCGGACTCGGGGTTCTCTGGGTGAAGGAAATGTTTGAGAAATTTATGAAGGCACCGGTGGCGAATTATGTATCTGCCGGTCTCTGTTTACTTGCCGTTCCCGTGCTGATGGGAAATCAGGAATGGGATGATCACGACAGAAGTAAAAAAACCCTGGCCCGCGATCTCGCCAAGGACTATCTCGAAAGCTGTCCCCCGAACGCCATGCTGTTTTCCTTTGGAGATAACGACACTTATCCATTGTGGTACGCACAGGAGGTGGAAGGAATTCGTCCCGATGTGCGTGTGGTGGTGAACAGTCTCCTCGGAACGGACTGGTACATGAATGAACTGCGCTATAAAGTGAACAAGAGTGCTCCATTCGATGTGATCTTTACGCCGGAACAGATTCAGGGAGGAAAAAGGGACGTAACTTATATCACCCCGCTTCCCGGATTCGATCAGAAAAAATATTATGATCTCTACGACATCCTGAAAAATGTGGTCGGCAGTGATGATCCGAAATATACGCAGCAGCAGGACGAAGACGTGCTGAACCTGATGCCGGTGAAGAAACTTTCGGTTCCGGTGGAACTGGACGCGATTAAAGCAGCGGGACTGATCCGCAAGGGTGACTCAGTGTTGAGTGAATTGAAGATTGATATTCCCAACCGGTCCTATTTGCTGAAAAACGACCTGGCTATTTATGCCATCATCGCGGCCAATCACTGGAAGCGTCCGATCTGTTTTACTTCCACACAGGAACTCGCCGATCTGGGACTTTCCAAATATGTGCGCCTCCGTGGTTTGTCCTACCAGCTCGTTCCCTTCGACAAGGGCGGCGTGGACAATGATGCGGCGTATGAAACCATCATGAAAAACTTTGCCTACGGTTCGGCCAACAAACCGGGCGTGTATTATGATGAAGAAAACCGCCGGCACCTCAACAGTATCCGGATGGCCCATTCGCAGCTGGCCTTTAGTTTAACGGATGCGGGTAAAAAAGATTCCGCACAGAATATTCTGGAACATTTCGATAAGAATGTGATCGAATCCAATTTCCCGTACGGAATGACCTCCAACCGGGGCAACCAGCAGGATGCGATTTCGACTGACTTCCTGCAGGCCTGTTATGTGTCGGGCGACATTAACCTGGCGAAAAAAGTGGAGGCATCCCTGAAAAAGGATCTGCAGCAGCAGATGCGCTACTACAAATCCCTGGGCGATGAAGCCAGCGACGATCAGCTGGCCAATAATGCCTACCTGATTTTGCAGGGTAAGGGCGGAACTTTGTCGGACCGGCAGGGGCAGTTTGCGCAGGATATTTTCACCACTTACCGGATGCTCATGCAGATTGACCAGATGGATAAGCAGTTTTCGGGAAAACCGGCGATTGACAACAATCTGAAATAGCAAATTCTCATCATATAATAACGGGCCCCCTGAATTAAAAAACAGGGGGCTTTATTATGTGCATTCACCGATCCTTTTTACTACTTGATTGTTAATTAACTAAGAGGGCGGGTATTCAATCCCTGACATTTTTGCGCTGACAGAAAAATTAAACGAAAAGTACTAACTTGATAATATGATCGGTTTTCATTTCAGGAAATTTGACCCAAAAGAGGATGGCAAGTCGAAATTCGACCAGCTGCTCGACGTATTTATGCAGCTCCTGACCTATACGAGTGAGGCGCTCCAGTGGATGAACCAGCTGGATAAGGAATACGAGCTCACGAAGGGCGACTACGGTATGGGCGATTTCATAGAAGATTTAAAAGACAAGGGATATATTGACGAGAACAAACAGACCGGGTCGATAACGATCAGTCCGAAAACCGAACAGGGCATCCGCAAGCGTTCCCTGGAAGAAATATTCGGGAAACTGAAGAAGACCAAGTCCGGCGACCATAACAGTTTCAAACCGGGCGGAGGGGATGAAATCAATCCCGAAACCCGGCCCTTCCAGTTTGGTGACCAGCTCGAACAGATCGACTTTACCGAGTCCATCCGCAATGCGCAGATCAACCACGGCATCGATTCCTTCCATATGCAGGAGGATGATCTGAAAATCCGCGAAACGGATTATAAAACGCAGACCTCCACGGTGCTGATGATCGATATTTCGCACTCCATGATTCTGTATGGTGAGGACCGGATTACGCCGGCCAAAAAAGTAGCCATGGCGCTGAGTGAATTAATTACGACAAAATATCCGAAGGATACGCTCGATATCGTGGTATTCGGAAACGATGCCTGGCCCGTGGAGATCAAGGACCTGCCCTACCTGCAGGTGGGACCCTATCATACGAATACGGTGGCGGGTTTGGAACTGGCGATGGATATTTTGAGAAGAAGAAGGAATCCGAACAAACAGATTTTCATGATTACCG
>CBDCCE010000019.1:0-9354 GCA_965214575.1 Puia sp. | reverse complement strand
GGGTGCAACAAAATCTGCCCCGGCTTCAGCGTGGCTGAGACTCATATTCACAAGCGCATCCACCGTCTCGTCATTTACAATCTCTCCATTTTTTACTATTCCGTCATGCCCGTACGAAGAATACGGATCCAGCGCTACGTCTGTCATGATGAGTATTTCAGGAACGGCCTCCCGGATCGCCCGGATACTCCGTTGCATAAGACCGTCCCGGTTCCATGCTTCCCTGCCTGTATTGTCTTTCAACTCGTCCCTGCACTTGATGAAAAGCAAGACCGATTTCAAACCCATCCCATGCAATTCCTTTACTTCTTTTACAGTGATATCAATACTGTTTCTGAAATATCCGGGCATGGATGAGATTTCCTGGTGTACCTGTTTTCCCTCATCAATAAAAAGCGGTGCGATAAAATCTGAGGAGTGCAGACGCGTTTCAGCTACCATGCTTCTAATGGAAGGACTTGCCCGAAGAATTCTGCTCCTGTTCCTGATATACATTGTCTGAATATTATTTTTGATTTCAAGTTTTCTACCAAATCACCCAACCCATTCCCTTGGATGTAGACAAGCGTCCAGTAACGCTGCCTCCCGGCTTCCTGCTTCCGGCTGATAATTGTAAACCCACCGTGCCCTGGGTGGCAGGCTCATCAGAATACTTTCAGTTCTTCCGTTTGTTTTTAATCCAAACAATGTTCCGCGATCATGGATGAGATTAAATTCCACGTACCGGCCGCGTCGGATTTCCTGCCATTTTATTTCATCTTCACCATATGGCAACCCTTTTCGTTTTTCGACTATAGGCAGATAAGAGGACAGAAAGGAATCACCGTTCGCCTGCTGGAATGCAAATAATCTTTTTGCATCGGCCTCATCCGCCGGTCGCAGCCAGTCATAAAAAATACCTCCGATGCCACGCATTTCATGGTTGCGGTGGTGATTGGAAAAATAATGATCACAATCTTTTTTGTATCGTGAATATAATTCTGCTCCAAACGGATCCAGCGTCTGCTTCAACGTGTTGTGAAAATAAATGGCATCTTCCGGGAAAAGATAATTGGGTGTAAGATCTGTTCCGCCTCCAAACCACCGGTCGCTCGGTTCACTGGATTCGTTGTACATTTCGAAATAACGCCAGTTGGCGTGGATCGTTGGCACAAAAGGATTCAGCGGATGAACCACGAGCGACAAACCGCAGGCGAACCATTTGGACCCGTCAATTTTCAGTTGGGTTCTCATAGCATCCGTTACGTTTCCGAAAACCACCGATGTATTTACTCCGGCTTTTTCAAAAACATGACCATTCTCCATGATCCTCGTTTTACCTCCGCCTTCCTGTTCCGCCCGCTGCCAGCGATCTTCCTTGAATTCTGCGTGGCCGTCTGTTTCTTCAAGGGCAAGACAAATCCTGTCCTGCAAACCATGTATATGATGAATCCAGCGTTCGCGGAAAATTACAGAAGGCGATTTATCTATACTCAATTCACTCATTGTTATAGAGAAGATAATATTTGTTTTTCCCTGGTTTGATACACATGATTTTTAACCGTATCCACAAATGCTTTTGCATGATCTACCGGAACATGCGGCAGAATTCCATGCCCCAGGTTGGTGATATACCTGCCCGGCCCAAAACTGTTTAACATCTTCGTCACTTCTTTTTTCAATTCCGGAATAGGGCTCAATAAACGGGCGGGATCCAGGTTGCCCTGCAACGTGATATTACTGCCCGCCATTTTTCTTGCCGTCTCCGGTCTGATACACCAGTCAATTCCTAAACCTGTCGCGCCCGTGCCAACCATCTCCGGAATTGAGCCCCACGCACCTTTCGCAAACAAAATCACAGGCACATCATCTTTCAATGATTGAATGATCTGTCGCATATAGTACAGGGAGAAAATTTCAAAATCATCGGGGGCCAGCAGTCCACCCCAGCTGTCGAACAACTGGATCACATCAGCTCCTGCCTTCACCTGTTGCTTGAGATAAGAAATCGTCGTATCCGTTAACATCTGTAATAAGCGGTGTGCCAATGCCGGCTGGGTAAAACAAAAGGATTTTACAAGGTCAAAAGTTTTGGAGCCCTTTCCTTCCACCATATAACATAAGAGTGTCCAGGGCGCGCCGGCAAATCCGATCAGGGGGACCCGGTTGTTGAGTTCCTTTTTTGTGAGCCGGATGGCTTCGAAAACATATCCCAGCGTTTCTTCCGCATCGGGAACACAAACACGCGAAAGATCCGAGGGAACTCTCACGGGATCCGGTAAGACAGGGCCCTTATTTTCGATGAGTTGCACCTCCAGCCCCATCGCCTGCAAAACCACCAGGATATCCGAAAACAGGATCGCAGCATCCACACCGATCTGGTCAACTGGCTGTACCGTTATTTTCGTGGCAAGTTCCGGCGTTTGCACGCGTGTAAAAAAATCATACTTGTCCCGGAGTACCCGGTAGTCGGGTAAATAACGACCCGCCTGACGCATCATCCATACCGGTGTTCTCTCTGTCGGTTCCCCCCGAAGTGCCTTGATCAGTAAATCGTTTTTGAGCATACTCATTGTATAGGATGTGAGCCCGCGTATTCAAGGGCCATATTAAAAACAAATGCTTTATCGGATTCCGGGGAAATAATCACCGGATTTGTTGTGCAGCGGTTCAATTCAGCTGCCGTTGTTTTTCCCATGGCAAACACCGTGGTTCGCGGAGTCAGTTTATTCATGGAGAAAAAACTGCGAACAGCGGTCGGACTGAAAAATAAAATTGCATCCGGCTTGTCTTCCAGAAGAGTTGGAATCAGCCGCGTATCGTACACGATCAGCTCGGTCAGTTCAATTCCGTTTCTTCTTAGATTATCCGGCAGAATGTCCATGCGCTGATCACCGCAGAAAAATACCGCCTTTTTTACACCATCGGCAATCATCAGTTTGGACAAGAACAGAGCGTTGCTGGCGAATTTGTTGCTGTATTCATTGCCAAACCAGTTTACCACGGCAATCCTTGTTTCATTTCTGATACAATATATTTTCCATTTTGGTTTTTGCTTTAAAAGACCGGACACAAATTTCACCGCATGCGCGCTTGTAAATACTACATTCAGTTTTTCTGATCCGTACTCTGTGATCAGCGGTTTTAATTCAACACCCGGCCGGGGAATTATTTCAATAAACGGTATAACCCGCACGTCGATGGAATCGGGAAGATTGTTTATCCGTTCGAACGGAAGCGATGCAGTGGATAATATGGTATAACGATGGTCAGACATGTTCCTGCTGTTCAAGTATTTCATTCCCCCCGCTGCTGAGCAGTTCATGGGCTGCGGAAATGCCGAGACTGGCTCCAAGTTCCTGAGATATTCTTTTTTCAACAGAAACCATTCTTTCACCCGACGGATCCAGCAGGTTACCACGAAAATAAATATCGTCTCCATCTATTTCCGCAAGCGCACCGATGGGCGTAGAACAACCCCCGAGCAATCCCGATAAAAAATCGCGTTCAATTTTTACACAAAAAGCAGTCGGGCCATGATGGATCTTCTGACATAGATCAAATAGTTCCTCCTCTTTTTCTCTGCACACGATTAAAATAGCACCCTGTGCGGGCGCCGGGATCATCCAGCGAAGTTCAATGGCATTTGCCGGTCGCAGTCCAATACGTTCCAGTCCGGCCGCAGCAAAAATAGCACCCCACCAATCGCTGTTCTCCAGTTTTTTTAAACGGGTATTCACATTTCCACGAATGGGTTCGACATGATCGGTTGGAAATTTGCGGAGCCACTGTGCCTTTCTTCTCAGACTGCTCGATGCAATGGTGGCGCCCCCGGCATGTTGATCTGGATGCATTCCTGTAAAAGAAGGATGCGGAACCAGCAAATCAAAAGGATTGTCTCTTTCGAGTACAGCCGCTACTTGTATGCCCAAAGGAAGTTGAACCGGTACATCTTTCATGGAATGTACGGCGATATCAATTTGATTATTCAGCAGGGCCTGATCCAGGCTTCTCGTGAAAATTCCTTTTACACCCATCGCATAAAGCGGAGTGGCAAGATCGAGATCGCCTTCACTTTTTATAGGAATCAGCTCGGCCTCTGCTCCCTGATGTTTGAGTAATGATTTAACAAGATTGGCCTGCCATAGGGCGAGTTGACTTTCGCGCGTGCCGATCCTGAGTTTTTTAGCCATGGTAAATGGTTTATCATCCTGCGATAAACTCGTTGATCGCTTCTATATAAAAACAGCCGCGCTGATTTTCCCGGCGCATTTTCGTGGCCATGCCATTCAGCACCCGCTGAATTTTCTGCTCCCTGTTGACGGAGGATGGCTTTTCCGGAAGCGGCTGATCGAATAAAGGAGAGCCGCCGATCTCCTGAAGTTTTATTTTCACTTGTCTTAGAACAGGCACATGTATGCGCATTTCATGCCAGTCCAATAGTTCACGGAGATGTGATTGAATAATGGCACGGGCTTTTGGAATTTCCGCAGCACGTTTCAACAGCGTTTCATCTTTTAATTTTGAAAGGCCATCAACGTCTATTAAAGTGATCTCCGGCAAATCCGCAATGCTCTTCTCCACATTGCAGGGAATGGAAAGATCAATAATGCATTTTTGCCCTGGAATATTTTCAAGATCGGCGTAATGAATGATGGGTTCTGCAGCATGTGTTGCCACAAGAATGATATCCGAGTCGCTGATTTCCTCCGGAAGTGTTTCTATCGAGGCGATCCTTAAATCAAACGCAGATGCAAGTCCTTCTGCTTTTTCAGGAGTTCTGTTCATCAGCGTAATCCGGCATTCGCCGAGATAATCAACCAGATTTTTACAGGTAATTGTGCCGATTTTTCCTGTCCCCAGCAAAAGAATCCGCTTGCCAGGTAAAGATGAAAAATGTTCACGGATATAATGTACCGCTGCAAAAGCGACCGATACCGTGCCATCACTCAGAGCCGTATTATTTTTTATTTCCTTGGAAGATTGCAAAACCTGGTTCAGCGCCCTCTCCAGAAATATGTGAATAAACCCGCGTTCTTTTGCGAATTTCATTGCCTGCCGGAGCTGACCTACAATTTCATAGTCGCCCAGAATCTGCGAGTCCAGACCGGCCCCTACGTCAAATAAATGCTGGAGTGCGGCTAACCCGCTTTTCCTGTAAGCCAGACTGTCAAAGAGTTCGGAAGAGCCCTGGGTCTGCGAGCAAAAAAGTCCTTTCAGCTGTTCCGGGTTGTCGGCTACGCCATATATTTCAGAGCGATTGCAGGTGGATAATACAAAAAGGTCGCGCACACCAAACTGGGAAGCCACGCTCAGCATATTGCCGTATTGATCTGGTCCGATGGCAAAAGAACCACGGATTTCAGCGTCGGTTTTCTTATAATTTATGCCGGTTACGAAAAAATTCGAAAGTTCTGCAGCTGGGTTTCTACTCATCCTGATTATAGTACGCCAAAATTACTCGGTGAGAATCCCCTGGCCTCATTTTAATGTCATAATAGTGTCATTTTGCAAAATCGAATCTGGCATTTACAAATTCGACCGGCAGCGACCCCTCATCCGGAGCATCGTTTCTTAATTACATTTGCACATGGAAAATTTGAAAAGGGGCATTATTTTAATGAACCTGGGTTCTCCGGATTCAACAAGCGTGCAGGACCTGAAAAAATATCTGAATGAATTTCTGACTGATAAAAGAGTCATAGACTATTCCTGGTTCTTTAGGAAAATAATTGTAGAAGGTATAATTGTTCCGGCAAGAGCCCCGAAATCGGCTGAGGCTTATCGTACCATCTGGACAAAAAATGGTTCTCCGCTTATCCAGTTCACAAAAGAACTGGCGCAAAAATTACAAACACTGGTGACTGAACCGGTAACGATCGCCATGCGATACGGAAAGCCCACTATGGAATCGGTCTATGAATTCCTTTTAGAACGTGTTCCGGGACTGGAAGAAGTGATCGCCATCCCATTATATCCGCACTATGCCATGTCTTCTTATGAAACGGCTGTTGAACACGCGAAGGAAATTCACAGGAAGAAAAGATATGGGTTCAGATTGAATTTTATGCCTCCCTTTTACCAGGAACCCGGATACATTCATGCCATGGCCGAAAATATGCGGCCATTTTTACAAAAAGAATTCGATCATCTGCTCTTCAGTTTTCACGGCATACCGGAAAGACATCTGATAAAAACGGATCCAACCCACAGGCATTGCCTGCAAACGGAGGACTGTTGTTCGACACCTTCCGTTGCGCATGCCACCTGTTACCGTCATCAATGCCTTCAAACAATGAAACTGGTTGCTGCAGAACTAGGACTCCCGCACCATAAATTCAGTTTCTCTTTTCAATCCCGTCTTGGCAAACAACCCTGGTTAAAACCATATACTGATTTCAGGTTTCAGGAAATGCCGGGGGAAGGAATTAAAAAGCTGTTGGTGGTTTGTCCGGCTTTTGTAAGCGACTGCCTCGAAACACTCGAAGAAATCGCGATCCGGGGAAGAGAGAGTTTTCTGGGCGCCGGCGGAGAGGAATATGGTATGATACCTTGTTTAAACACAAATCCACTCTGGGTACAAACATTGGCAGACTGGATCCGGGATTAAAAAATCGTATGTATCTATATATAAAAGCCCTTCATATTATTTTTATCGTCACCTGGTTCAGCGGCATGTTTTATATCGTGAGGCTGTTCATATATAATACGGAAGCTGCCGAGAAAACAGGTCCCGAACGGGAAATCCTGCTGGCGCAGTTTGGCATTATGATAAAGCGGTTGTGGTTGGGTATCACCTGGCCCTCCGCGATACTCACCCTGATATTCGGCCCCTGGATTTGGATCATGCTGGGGAGCACGCCTCATTGGCTGGTGGTCAAACTGGTATTTGTCGTTATCCTGTATGCATATCATATCTCCCTTCATGTTCTGTACAGAGAACAGCACAAAGGAATTTTCCGTTTCAGTTCCCAGAAGCTCCGGATCTGGAACGAAGTGGCCACACTGCTTTTATTCGCCATTGTTTTTCTGGCCAGTGTAAAACAGGCCATGAGCTGGGTTTTTGGAATCGCCGGAATAATTTCACTCGCCCTGGTTCTAATGCTGGCGATACGCATTTACAAAAAGTTGAGAAAGCAAAAAAGTTAGGGCCATTCATCTCCTTGAACCAGGCATTCGGAAAGAGCGCTGGAGTATGGCCAAAAATTGTCGGTTCATTAAAACTGCGCTTTATGTCTGAATTAGCGACGGTAGCGTGAGGTAATAGAAAATGACAGAAGAAGCGATAAAACAATATTTTTTTACCGGATACATACTTTAAAATGCGGGCCTTTCGTTGTTTGCGACGGAACAATGGGTAAAAGAATAACATTTAATATCATTACCGGCAGCGACAAGCGCCTGAGGCTGAACTTTTATTACTCACCCCATTTCGACCTGAATATCTGGCGCCATCTCTCTCCGCTGACCGGTGAGCGTACCAGTAAGGATCCTGCTTTCGAAGGCTTTCGTCAGAGCGGGAACCGGATGAAGGAGGCTTCTCCGATCGCTGCCTCCCTTTACAAACTCGTTCCCGCAGAAATAAAACAGCATAGTCTTTACCGGAGGTTGACGGGCAAAGCATTGAACATGCTGAAAGAGGGAATAGAAACAACGCTGATTACAGAAACCCTGAAGAAGATATATATAGATCCGCTATTGGATGCGCCCGAAAAGATTCCCGCAAAAAAAACGGGACACGAAACCAGTGAAGAGAGAACGCCCATCGGGTATGATCGGTTTCGCCGCTTGTCCTGCTGGTCCTTCAGGAGATAGGAGTATCAGAATCAGGCGAAAGGACCGCGTCCTGCATGGTAACAGCAAGGGGTGTGCAGCAACTGAATATGCTGTTTGAAAAACAAAAAGGCAACAGTCACAACCTGGAATATATATTTCAGAATCTCCGGAGAGCCCGAAAGAAAAACCGGATAAGCCCCCTCCACGAAACAAGACCACGAATGGCTTGGTATATCTTTGCCGTCTTCGGGAGTGCAGAAAATTAAAGATCTGGGTTCGCCCGTCGATCGCTGCACTTCCTGCTCTGTAATATTCGTGAAAGTATATTCTGCATTAAGATCTTTATCCCGTTAGGAAGGCTGAAAAAGGAGCGATAGTATATCGATGATATCAGTTCGCTCTTCAGCACGGATTTCGCCAATCTTTTTTTTTAACCTTGATTTATCAAAACATTTAAGCTGATCCAGAGCGATTTGTCCGCCTTTGTCTTCAAAGGATGTATCGATTCTGGTTGGATATTCACGCTCAGTAGTCGTCAGCGGAGCCACAATGACCGTCTGATATAGCTCGTTTACAATATCGTTGGAAAGTACTACGGCAGGCCTCGATTTAGCGATTTCGGTGCCAGGTGAGGGATCGAATGCCACAATCCAGACCTCGAATTGCTTAATCGTCTTTACCATACCCAGTTTTTTTCAAACGACTTACTGACATCATTTTTCCAAACAGATTTGCCTGGTTTTTGCCCGTGCTGTATGGCTGACCTGATTTGCATGGCCCAGGTTTCCAGTTTTCTGTTCACTGGTCGACGCTTTTTGAGTGAAGTGATGATAATTTCGGTTCCGGATACTTCAATATTCACGTCGCCAGAAGGGTCGATACCGGATTGATCGAGCAATTTCTTCCCAATAATAACACCCATCGAATTCCCGATTTTTCTCAATTTTGTTTGCATGACCTGCGCGTTTCAACAAATATAATTAAAGTTATAACAATTGCAAACCGCCCGATAACGACTGAGACTCATCATGCTGCCAGAGGTTGGCAACAATAAAAAAACCTTCCTGAAAGGAAGGTTTTTTTAATAAGGGGCAAAAAGGTGGTCTCTAAGAAACTGGCTTCAAATGGTCATTCAGGAATTGCGAAAAAATTGAATAACATAACTAGCATTGGTTTTTGCAACGCGATAAAAGGAATTAAAAACGGGAAGGTGCGGATTAGAAAAATCGCCTAGTGATAAAAGGAAGGGGAGTAGGAATACCCCCCTTTTTAACCCCTAAACCCTAAACCGTAGAAAAAAATTTTCAGAACCAGAGAATTGTCTATTATTAAGATACAACCTCAATGATTTTATAAAGGATCGGACTCCCTTTTTTCAAACATAAATTATGCCAAAGGATTTCATTGTGGATAATTGTTTATGCTTAACCCCTTGATTCTGCCCAACTTCTGCGTAACTATACTGGAGATAATCGTACACAAACGATTTGTTTCCGGTGATTTATACGGGTAGAAAAACGCCTAAATTCACTAGCTTTGCAGCCATTTTAAATTATTGAAATGGGTTCTTACCGGTAAATATTACCTAACCTGTTCAGT
>CBDCCE010000018.1:0-89687 GCA_965214575.1 Puia sp. | reverse complement strand
GCAACTCTTTTTCGGCGACCACTCTTTTTGCCGGTTGTCTGAAAGGGCAGAAAAATGTGACCCTGGTAGGTGAGGAAACGGGCGGCGGATACTATGGCAATACGGCTTGGATCATTCCTGATGTTACTCTGCCGAATACGGGCCTTCGTTTTCGGCTGCCGAGGTTCAGAATGGTTGTTAATAAAGACCGGGTAAAAAACGGACGTGGGGTGATGCCGGATGTGTTTGCCCTTCCTACTTCTGATGCCATCCGGGACGGGGTTGATTTCAAAGCGATGAAAGTAAAAGAGCTTATTGCGGCCCAGCAGCCTGTTTCGACTACTGAAACGGAAAAAAAATAAAAATGAAGACGAAACTTTTACTCTGTTTCCTTCTGTTCTCCCTCGCCGCTTCGGCACAGGATTCTCTTCAATATGCAAGATTAAAATCACTTCAGAACAAAACCGGCAGTTTTAAGGAATTTGCAAAAAAGGATTCTTTGTTCCTGATCTGTTTCTGGTCGGTGAATTCTGAAGAGAGCATTGCGGAACTTAATTCACTCAATGCCAACCTGGAAAACTGGAAATCAATGAAGCCCTTTCATTTCATGGCCATATCTGTGGATGAGAATAAAAATGCCAACCGCATGAGGCCGACTTATAATATGAATGGCTGGACTTTTGATTCGTATGCAGACCAGTTTGGGGATATTCGGAGAAGCCTTCATTCAAACAATCTTCCCCAGAGTATGATTGTTTATAAAAATCAAATCATCTATCAGCAAACCGGCTGGTCGCCCGGAGCGGAGAATTATCTGATTCAGCGGATTCTAGCCGTGAAAAACTGATTGTACGAGGTTCAGGGTATTTTTGTTGATGATATTGAAATCCACGTGCTGGCCGGCCTTTATTTTTCCGAGAAAGGGATCTTTGAGCAAACCTGAGGGATAGGCGGAACACATTTTTAAGGATTCTTCCACTGAAATACCGACTTTCTGCACAGCGTTTTTGAAAGTAGACATCATGGTCATACAGGATCCGGAAAGCGTTCCGTCGGGCAGCGTATAGCGATCTCCCCTAAACACATGTTCGTAATAGCCCTCACGGGTATCCGTAACCGCATCGGTAATAAAAAAAAGACGCTCACCCATTATTTTTTTACTGATGCTTACTGAAGCGAAATCAACGTGCACTCCGTCGCATATAATACTTGCCATAACATTGGGGTCGTTGTAAATAGCGCCTACCATTCCGGGCTCCCGGCCCTGTAAAGGAGACATGGCGTTAAATAGATGCGTGGCTGCGGGGACACCCATCCGGAAAGCACGGCTGGCTTGCGAATAACTTGCATTACTATGACCGGCAGAAACCAGAATGCCATTGTCCATCAGCATCTGAATAATGGCGTCGTCACATTGCTCCGGCGCCAGCGTAACCATTTTAATAATGCCTCTGCCCTTTTCAAGAAAAAGCGCTACATCGTCTTTAGTCGGCTTTGTAATGAATTCTTCCACATGGGCGCCCCTTTTTATCTTGTTGATCCAGGGCCCTTCAAGGTGCAAACCCAACAGGCCTTTTTTACCCTGGCCCAGGTAAGCGCCGGCCGTTTCGATTCCTTTTAAAAAGTTCTCCGTGGAATTGGTGGCCATGGTAATCATGAAATGGGAACAGCCGCCGGCCAGGCAGTACGCATGGGTAGCTTCGAGAGAGGCAATATCCAGAGATTGCGAGAATAATTTCCTATTGCCGCCATACAACTGAAGGTCAACGAAGGCAGGAGCTATCAGGCAGTCCGGAAATGAAAGAACAGGATAGTCTGCCGGTCTCGATGTTTTGGGCAGGAGGGTCTGAATGATATTATTTTCTACCAGCAGCACATGATCTTTAAGCATTTCTGTGCCATTGAAAATCCCGTCCGCTTCGTATGCCTGCTTCATGTGTCTAGGATTGTATCAAAAAGGAATCTGCATCCTTCCAAAATGGGAACTCTGATCTGATTTCCTCCAACTTTATCCGGTTCAGTTCGTGCGTGAAGATTTCATCGCCTGCACCCAGATCCGCGATAATTTCGCCCAGAGGGTCAATAACCATGGAACCCCCCGAATATTCAAGTCCTCGTGCATCCAGGCCCGTACGGTTCACGCCGATCACATAACACTGATTCTCTATGGCCCTTGCCCTTAACAGGGTTTTCCAGGCTACGCTTCGCGAAGAAGGCCAGTTAGCTACAAAAATCTGCAAATCAAATTCCGGTTCGGCCGGAAATTCCCCGGAGAAGGACTGGCGCAGCCAGACGGGGAAGCGCAGGTCATAGCAAATCTGGAGATTAATTTTCCACCCATTTACCGAAGCCACCAGTCGCTTTTTGCCAGGGCTATAATGCTGATTTTCTTTACCGTAGGCAAAAAGATGACGTTTGTCGTATAAACCAAAATCGCCCGTGGGCAACATCCAGATGAGGCGGTTGAAGTAAACTGTGCCTGTTTTCCCCTCTTCTTTAGCCATGATACTGCCGGTGATGACCGCCGATCTGATGGCAGCCATTTCCTTCATCCATTGTATAGTGGGGCCCGACATCGTTTCGGCTAAGGCTTCATTATTCATGCTGAAACCGGTAGTGAACATTTCCGGTAAAATGATCAGACGTGATTTGTCAGGAACCGATTCCATTTTTTTTCCGAACATGGCCAGGTTCGCCATTTTATCTTCCCAGTGAAGATGCGTTTGTATCAGGGAGATCTGGAGGTTCGACATAAATTCGGGTTATTTGGCCACGGAAGACCCGTTTTTGTCAGGCTGACTCCATGTTTTAATCAATTCCGGCTCAAAACCCCTTTGCAGAAGGAATTGCTGCCACTTATTTTTCTTCACGAAAATATTCTTTTCTGTCTTCAGAGCCTCCCATTTTTTAGCGGCCAGTCGGTTAAAGCCTTTAATATATTCAGTTTCATCCAGCCCCTTCAGCCCGTTTTCAATACAATACGCACTAACACCCTTCTGTCGCAGTTCATAACGGATCTTTATTTTGCCCCATCCTTTGATTCTTGATTTCCCGGATGCAAACTGCAGAGCGAATCGTTCTTCGCTCAGGTATTCTTCCTCAATAAGCCGGGAAAGGACTTCCTCGACTTCTGGTTTAAACAATCCCAGGGAATAGAGTTTTTGTTTCACTTCTGCATGACACCGTTCCTGGTATCCGCAAAAATGTTTCAGTTTCTGCAGCGCCTTTTCGGGAGATGTTCTGCCTTTGGAATATGATGAACGGGAAGACTCCATGAACCCAAATATAAAAAAATGCACAAGTTATTATAAGCTTATTCACCCTTCTATAATCAACCACTGCCTGATCGAAAAAATCAGTAGTTTCGTCCGAAAGTCCCGATTCATGAAGTTTATTGTTTCGTCCTCGGCTTTGCTCAAACATTTACAGCAGATTAGTGGCGTGATCAGTGCAAATACGGTATTGCCCATACTGGAAGACTTCCTCTTTGAAGTGGAAAAAAACAAACTGACCATTGTAGCGACGGACCTGGAGACGGTAATGAAAGTTCATCTGGAGGTGGAAGCAAAAGAAGTCGGTAAGGTTTGTATACCTGCCAAGATATTGCTGGACTCACTTAAAAATATTTCGGATCAGCCACTGGCTTTTACTATCGACAAACAGTTCGCAGTAGAAATCACCAGCGACAACGGAAAATACAAAGTGATGGGTGAGAATCCGGATAATTTTCCCAAGGATCCTTCAGCCGACGAGACAACGTCTTTTGAAATACCGGCTTCCGTGCTGGCCACGGCGATTAACAAATCGTTGTTTGCAGTGAGCAATGATGATCTCCGGCCCGCGATGACCGGTGTACTGGTTGAAATGAGCCCCTCTTCGATCCAGTTCGTAGCCACCGATGCACATCGCCTTATTCGGTATAAACGATCGGATATTTCCTGCGCAAAAACGGAATCTTTGATCGTCCCAAAGAAACCTTTGAATTTATTAAAATCATCCCTGCCCTCTTCAGACGAACTGGTGAAGCTCACCTACAATGGGAATCATTTGTTCGCTAATTTCGGAGGATTGCAAATGAGTTGCCGACTCATCGATGCCAGATTCCCGGACTATAAAGTAGTTATTCCTGCAGACAATCCATATAAGTTAACGGTAAGCCGGAGCGATTTTCAAACAGCCCTTCGCCGCGTAAGTGTTTTCAGTAACAAAAGCACCAACCAGATTGTACTGAGCATTCACGGAAATGAACTGCAGCTCGCAGCGCAGGATGTTGATTTTTCTTTTGAAGGGAATGAACGCATGAAATGTCAGTACTCCGGAGAAGATATGTCTATTGCATTTAATGCGCGGTTCCTGATAGAAATGCTGAATGCTACAGCGTCAGATGAAATACGCATTGAATTGTCTACTCCTACCAAAGCCGGAATTATCAAACCTGTTGAACAGGATGAAGCCGAAGACCTGCTGATGCTGGTCATGCCATTGATGCTGAATAGCTGATCTGGGGATTAGTTTTTATTGCACAAAAACTGGAAAGGTTTCAGTTCCTGCTGTCTCACTATACGTTGAATATAGCGTGTGCCCCTTAAAATTTTGTAATTGTTGAGATCGAAAACCTCATGCGCAACGCAAAAAGTTTCGAGTGTTTCGTATTGAAAAAGAAGATCGTTTAATTTTTCAAGTTCACAGGCCATGAACTGTTCGGTGACGAATTCATCTTTCATAAGGACAAGCAAGTCTCTATCCGGTGTTTTCATTGCAATTAGATTTTAATAACCGACCATACCCTTGTTGAGTCCGCAACCGCATTTCTTGCTACTGCCTCCTATTCGATTGCTGGAACTACAACTAGCGCTTACAATTGTAATCATAAATAATAATAAGATCAAGAGGGTAAGCGGATTTTTCATAGATTTCAATCCACTAATTTATAAAAATTTGCGATTAATTGCAGGTTTTTATCCATTATTTAGAAATTTAACATGCTTCCAAAAGGTCCTGTTTCCGTGCTGGTGGCACCGCTCGACTGGGGCTTGGGTCATGCAACTCGTTGTATTCCAATTATTAATGAACTCCTTAAACATGGGGCTAAGGTTCGGATCGCAGCCAGTGGCCCTCAAAAAAACCTCCTTGTTCAGGCCTTCCCGGGTCTGGAATGCCTCGAACTGCCCGGATATGGAATACGCTATTCCCGTGGCGCTTACCTCAAATGGGCGTTAATAGCAAAACTCCCGGCTATTTTAAAGCAGATAAAACGGGAACATAAATGGCTGGCGGAAACGGTCCAAAAATTTCAGATCGATATAGTTATCTCCGATAACAGATATGGATTATATCATCACGCACTGCATAATGTTTTTGTAACACATCAGCTCGTTGTACAAACCGGCAAATTGAAAAGCGGTCAAAAAGAAAAAGGGTTTTTTTCTGTCAGCCGGTTCTTAGAAAACAGTCTGGTGAAATGGAACTATAAACGCATGTCGAAATTTTCCTGTTGCTGGATACCGGATGAGGAAGGAGAAATATCTTTTGCAGGTCGTTTATCCCACTCCACTTTAAAAAATCACGTGCCCTTCCGATATATCGGAATTCTATCACGGTTTCATTACAGTAACAGACTCATTGTAAAAAATACGCTGCTGATTCTTATTTCGGGCCCCGAGCCCCAAAGAACTGATTTTGAAGAAATGATACTGAATCAGCTTTCTGGTTCAAACAGGATAGTGACTGTCGTCCGTGGTTTACCAGGTCCCGACAGAAAGAATTTACGCAATGAATCAGACGGCCCTGAAATATATAATCATTTGCCGGATGAGAAACTGAACCGCCTGCTTCTGGAATCGGAATATATTATTTGCAGAAGCGGATATAGCACCATTATGGATTTGCTAAAGCTGAAAAGAACTGCCATCATTGTTCCTACACCGGGTCAGACGGAACAGGAATATCTGGGCGTCTACCTGCAGGAAAAGGGCTGGATGCATACCGTTCCTGAAAAGGGCTTTCATATCGAAAAAGAGATTGAGAATTTTAACCGATCTTATTTTATCCTGCCGGAGATTCCGGAATCTACTCTGGGCAAAATGGTACAGGAACTCTTAACAGACGCGGCCGGGAAAAAAGCCGTTACGGACTGAATCTTTTCCGGCGCCCGCTTACAAGGGCTTATAGAAATATAAAAAACTCTTTTCTGAGTTAGAAAACTCTTTCCAGGAACCAGCAGATGAATGAACTGAAAAAACGCCGCTCGTCGGGATATGGGTGATCACTGTCATGGATAATGAGGACGCGAAATCGGTGATACCGGGATTGTGTGAAAAAAGTGCAATATGATTATATGCATCACTAAGCCCGTCGATCACCTGGAAAAAGTTTTCCGGTCCGGCGTGGTATAATTCAGGAATGAACAGAATTTCTTTCATCTTCCGGTCATATTCCGCTGCAAATAACTCGGCTGTTGTTTTTGCGCGCAGTGCGGGACTACTGACAAACTGGTCAATGACAACATTTTTTTTAAAAAGAAGTTTTCCCATTTCGGCTGCCTCCCGAAAGCCGCGATCATTCAATGGCCTGTCAAAATCTGAAGAAATACCAAGTGAATGCGAACTCTTGGAATGCCGCACCAGTATGAGGGTCTTCATTTTCTGAAAATTTTAAAAAGTGATTTCTCCGTGAAATTACGCGGTAGTTAAGTTATCAGAGTGTAAAAAATCGGGCCATAATCGGAATTCTCCGTGGGCATCTACGAAAATGGCCTGTTATTTATTTTTTTTAGTGGTGAACAATAAAAAACATAAGCAAAATCATTGTTAAAACGGAAATGAAATAATATTTTAGTACCTGACCCGTTTAAGAAAATACCCTTGAAAAACCCAACCATGCGAAACCAATATCGTGTGTTATCCGTCGCCCTGTTATTGACATTTTCTCCCATTTTGCAGAATGCAAATGGACTGATGGCAACCCCGCTGAAAAAGCATCCGGCACCGATTACACTCTCAAAATCCTCTCTACAATTTGAATCCGAGGTAAATAATTTGTATTGTGAAGCGAATTTGGAGGAATCCGGCCTTCATCGTGAAGTTTTTGCGTACGCCTACAAAGGATATCTTCGGCTGCTCGAGGAACATAAAATCAGCAGAAGTAATGTGATCACGATTTGTGATTTCAGTCAGTCATCGAGAAACCGGCGCTTATATGTTGTCGATCTGGAAAGCAGAAAAATTCTTATAAACACGTTTGTTGCGCACGGTCGCAGGTCGGGTGGTGAATATGCGAAATCATTTTCAAATAAATGGAGTTCGCATAAAAGCAGTCTCGGTTTTTATGTAACAGAAATGACGTATACAGGCAAGCACGGATATGCTATGAAATTACATGGTCTCGAAAAAGGATTTAATGATAAGGCAGACAGAAGGAATATTGTTATCCACGGTTCGAAATATGTAGGTGAGGGCTTTTTGAAATCCAACAAGTTTAACGGCAGGAGTTTTGGTTGCCCGGCAATACCCACGGCCGATGTGAATGAAGTGATTGAAGATATGAAGGGCGGATCCTGTTTTTTTATCTACCACCCCACCAAGAAATACCTTACGGGTTCAAAAATACTTAACAGTTAACCGGACGTAAACTCCGATGGTTTGAAGGTGAAAAAGTCCAATTTAGGTTCGTACCCTATGATTGGGCTTTTCTTTTTTATTTGGTGAATCAGAAGGGGTCAGATCAGCCAGGCTACTATCATGGCCAGAATCCCCACAAAGAATCCCGTCGTCATTTGAAAACTGCTGTGCGCAGCCAGGATCAGTCTGGAGGAGCAAACCAGACCGGCGACAAGAATGGGAAGGGTCAGGTATAATCCGGAAACATAAGGATCCTGGGACCCGAACAATATGGAAAAGGCAACCAGGCCGCCCATGGCAACCGCATGCAGGCTGACTTTATAAAAAATGGTACACATCCATGCACCGCAGACGGCGAGAAATGTGCCGAGTATATAGTGTGTGGCTACCGCAGGGGTGTCGGAAAGGTTTCTGAAAACGTAACTGGCCCAGAAATAAAAAAACATCGTCACGATAAAACCCACCAGTCTGTCCTGGCGGTTTTCCATGGAGATCTTTTTTATCAGTTTCAATCTCCAGGCAAGAAATATACTTAATGCAGGAAAAAAAATGGTGAAAAGTACCAGGCTGGTCATGCGCATATCCCTGGTATGCCCGTCAACGCCCTCAAAAGCGGAGGGGTGGACATAGATTAGAAATGCAAAAACATACAAACTAATGAGCAGCGGGTGGAATAGCACGGAAAAGAAATAGGCCAGAAATCGTAGAATTTCAGAGGGATGCGGCCTGGCATCTGTGGCGGAAACTTCATAATCGTAAGAAACTGTATTCATGGGTTTGAAATTCATTCGACGGTCAGAGTTCCCTCCTGAGTCTCGCTACCGGAATATTCAACTGCTCTCTGTACTTCGCAACAGTACGTCTTGCTATATTATACCCTTTTTCCTGTAAAAGCTCGGTGAGACGTTCATCACTGAGGGGCTTCTTTTTACTTTCACCTGCTATCAGATCACTCAGAATCTTTTTGACTTCCCGCGTGGACACTTCCTCTCCGCTATCGGTGCTGAGTGATTCGCTGAAGAAAAATTTCAGGCGGTAGGTTCCGAATTCAGTTTGTACAAATTTACTGTTTGCCACTCGGCTGACGGTGGATATGTCCAACCCGGTTCTTTCGGCAATGTCTTTAAGGATCATGGGTTTTAGCGAAGTTTCGTCGCCGGTAATAAAAAACTCGTGCTGGTAGTTCATGATCGTCTGCATGGTATTAATCAGCGTCTGCTGACGCTGTTTAATGGCATCAATAAACCACTTGGCCGCATCGATTTTTTGTTTAATGAAGAGAACGGCCTCTTTTTGCCGTTTATCTTTTTTAGAACCGCGGTCATAATCTTTCAGCATATCCCGGTATCCGTCACTGATCCGGAGATCGGGGGCGTTACGGGAATTCAACGTAAGCTCCAGACTACCCGCATTGTTGAAGATAAAAAAATCGGGAACCACATAACCCTCGCCTTTGCCCGCGCCGCCCAGATTGCCGCCGGGTTTGGGATTTAATTTGACAATCTGGCGGATAACATCCCTGAATTCCTCTTCGGTAATGTTTAGTCCGCGCTGGATTTTATCATAATGTTTTTTCGTGAATTCGTCGAAATAGTCAGACAGGACACTGATTGCCAGACTGACACTCTTTGCTTCATTTTTTTTTCTCTCAAGTTGCAGGAGCAAACATTCCTGCAGGTCGCGTGCCGCAACACCCGGCGGGTCAAACTGCTGTATTCTTTTAATTACGGATTCCACTTCTTCATCTGTGCTCTCGATATTCTGCCTGAAGGCCAGATCATCCACAATGGATGCCGTTTCGCGTCGCAGATATCCGTCGTCATCAATGCTTCCCACAATCTGTTCAGCAATCTTTCGCGTTCGGTCATCCACTTTCAGCATACCCAGCTGGTCTAGAAGCACTTCGTAGAAACTTGTTTCCAGCTTGTGTGTTACAGATTGCTTGTCCTCAGCGTCCGGATAATTATCATCGCGCAGTTTATAATCGGCCACTTCATCATCATGTTCATTCACATAATCGCTGATATCAATATTGTCGTACTCTTCCTGGGTACCTTCCGGCTCAAATTCCTCCTCCGCTGTCTCAAATTCATCCTTTGAATCATCCGTCAGCCCGTCGTCATGATCCTCTTCGGCGACTTCCAGTGCAGGATTTTCTTCCAGTTCCTCCTTAATCCGTTCTTCGAGATTAGCCGTAGGTACCTGCAGCAATTTCATGAGCTGAATCTGCTGGGGAGATAATTTCTGGAGTAATTTCTGCTGTAATGATTGACTTAATGCCATCTTTGGGGGGTTATTGCCGAAAGACGCGAATATTTAAAAAATCCGCGCCTTGCACAAAAATCACGCCGTAAATTTACATTTAATTATGAATAATCGGCAGGAACGACTAATTTGTTTTCTTGTTGTCTGGTTTACAATGTTTTCATGCACTTTTGTATGTGCACAAAATCCTTACCAGCAGGGAATCAAAAAGGATTTTTCCGGGGTCAGGCTGCCTGGTTCCGGCAAGGAGATAAAACCCAATGATGCTGGAAATTATGGTCCTCTGCCCTTTTTCTGGCAGTCGGTTACTGCGCAGAGAGGACAAGAGGGCCTGAACAGGGTTCCTTCCGATATTTTTTACAGGCAGTCGGGCATTATGTGCAAAATGGAATGGCAGCTGGAGAAAGCCTCTCACATTCCCTTCCGGTTCAGGCTAGGGTCGCTTTCGGACTGTAATGCGCTAGAGGGGAAGCATTAGCCAGTACTTTCCTGATTACCCCGGCCATCTTTGATGTTTTGTCAGCCAGTTGCTCGTCAGTCCATGACAGAGAAATGGCGGTGCTTATACAGCGACCCATAACGGCATCACTTTTGGAAAAATCCTGGGTTTGGAGTTTTTTCAGTGCTTCTGTCTGGGCACCGGATAGCTTATTTAGCGTTTTTACGGTTTTGAGATGATCCCATTTGCGTATGTAGTGCCAGTTATGATCGAACCAGTAAAAATTTCCGCCGAAGAGTTGTTGTGCCTTCATTTCTTCTACAAAAGCCCAGGTCAATTCCTCTGTTGGCAGAAACCAGTTCAGGAAAGTATGACTGTCGCCTGCGGGATCAGGGATTATTCTGAAGCCGACCTCCGGAATCTTGGCCAATTCGGCCTGCATGTACTGATGGTTTTTTTTCTGGATGGCAAGAAACCTGTCGAGTTTTCTGAATTGTGCCAGCCCAACGGCTGCATGTAATTCGGAAATCCGGTAGTTATATCCGATAAAAGGATGTAAGTCGGCCCCCCGGTCATTTCCGATATGATCGTGGCCATGATCCGTGTAGCCGTCGCAGTTTGTGTACGTTTTTTTGTTGTTGGTAAGAACGGCACCTCCTTCAGCGCAGGTCACTGTTTTCACGAAATCGAACGAAAACGTTCCCGCGTCTCCTATTGTGCCAAGATATTTGCCCTTGTAAGAGCCACCAATGCTCTGGCAGGCGTCTTCAAGTAAAAGCAGATGATGGTCGCGGCAAATTTCGGTTATCGCATCCATGTCACCCATGCTGCCACACATATGCACCGTCATGATACAACGCGTAGCAGGGGTAAGCGCTTTCCGTATTGCTACGGGATCCATGGTGAGCGACTCATCCACATCCACCAGTACGGGAATCGCGCCCACGCTCAATACGGCTTCAAAGCTGGCTACGAAGGTGAAAGAAGGCATGATCACTTCATCCCCCGCCCCCACTCCCAGCGCGGCAAGGGCGGTAGTCAGTGCAGCCGTGCCACTGGAAGTAAGTTGCACATAACCGGCATTAAACCGGCTTGCGATGGCTTCTTCCAGTTCCCTCGATTTCCAGATGTCTTTACGGGCGGCATCGAAACCATAACGCATGAGTATTCCGGTTGATAAAACGTCATTTACCTCTTTGCGTTCTTCTTCACCAAAAAGTTCAAATCCAGGCATGATAGGTATGATTATGGATGTAATATAAGTATGGATACAAAGTTAAAATCTTTTATACTGTCTGCCCTATTATTTGGCTCTCTTTCGGTGGTGCAGGCTCAGGTAAACACGGATTCAGTGAGTGCTTCAAAAAAGTTGACAGGACGTAAAGACCTCGATGGGAGATGGTTCCTGGTGCCCGTGCTGGAAAGCGACACATCAACCGGCAGAATTCCGGAAATCCAGTTTGATCTGGGGAACAGCGGATTTTCAGGAAATACGGGCTGTAACCGGATGTCAGGCAGCTTTCTGGCAACTGACAGCAGTCTGCATTTCAGCGACAAAATGATGATGACCAAAATGTTTTGTTCCGGCTACAATGAGACCGCCTTTGTCCGGAATCTTCTCCGGACTGACGGGTATAAGTTTTCAAAAAAAATGCTCATTTTAACCGTTCAGGGAGTGGAGGTATCGCGCTGGAACCGCAAAATCGTGCATGTGCAAAAAACAGGTAAAACCTGAGGTCATTTTCAGACAAAATGGATTATTTATCCTGTGGTTCTGAGAGCTCCCCGTCGTAAATTGCAAGCATGCAGGATTACCTTACCGGATTGAATGAGCCGCAGAAAGAAGCCGTGTTGCATATTGACGGACCGCTGATGATTATTGCAGGAGCGGGCAGCGGGAAAACCAAAGTGCTGACTACCCGTATTGCCCATCTCATGTCAACAGGAATTGATGCCTTCAACATACTTGCGCTGACTTTTACAAATAAAGCAGCCAGGGAAATGAAGGAAAGAATTGAACGGATTTTGGGTACCAATGAGGCCAGAAACCTCTATATAGGCACGTTTCACAGTGTTTTTGCGAGAATTTTGCGTGCAGAAGCTCCCAAACTTGGCTACCCCCATCATTTTACCATTTATGATACGGACGATGCGAAGAGTGTTGTAAAGACCGTCGTCAATGAACTGAATCTGGACGACAAGCACTACAAGCCCAACATTGTTTACAACCGGATCTCACAGGCAAAAAACGGACTGGTTGGTCCCGCGGAATATGCCACCGATTACTATATACAACAGGAAGATATCAGAAGTAACCGGCCGGCCATTGCGCTGATTTATGAAGCTTATGCGAAACGCTGTTTCAAAAACGGATCCATGGACTTTGACGATCTGCTGCTGAAATTTTACGAGTTGCTCAAACATTTCCCCGAAAGCCTGCATAAATACCAGCATAAATTCAAGTACATCCTGATCGATGAGTTTCAGGACACCAACCCCGCACAGTATGAGATCATAAAATTACTCGGTGCAGTTTATGAGAATGTCTGTGTGGTCGGCGATGACGCCCAGAGTATTTACAGTTTCCGGGGTGCAACGATTGAAAATATATTGCAGTTTCAGAAAGACTATGACGACGTGAAAGTGGTAAAACTGGAACAGAATTACAGGAGTACCCAAAGTATTATTACTGCGGCCAACGAAGTCATAAAAAGAAACAAGGGACAGATTCCGAAGAATCTATGGACAGAAAACATTGAAGGTGAAAAGATTCGCCTGGTTCGTACGCAAACCGATAATGATGAAGGAAAATATGTGGCGGATACCATCCAGGAACAAAAACTCCGCAATCATTTTAACAATCGCGATTTTGCCATATTATACAGAACCAATTCCCAGAGCCGTGCTTTTGAAGAAAGCCTCCGGCGAATGGCTATTCCATATACTATCTATGGCGGCCTGAGTTTTTATCAGCGAAAAGAAGTGAAGGATTTTATTTCCTACCTGCGTGTTATTGTAAATCCCAATGATGAAGAATCCTTAAAAAGAATTATCAATTTTCCTGCAAGAGGGATCGGTAAAACTTCTCTCGATAAGGCAGTCCTGATTGCCAATGAGAAAAATATTTCTATGTGGGAAGTACTCAACAATGCGGGTTCGATTGGTTACAAAGGAGGCACACTGGAATCCATCGAAGGCTTTGTGCAGATGATAAAGAGTTTTGCCAGTATGCTGAATACCAGGAACGCTTACGAAGTGGCCACGCATGTGGGCAAACAAACCAATATTGTAAAGGAATTATTCAACGACAAAACGACCGAAGGTCTTTCGCGTTATGAAAATATTCAGGAGCTGCTGAACAGTATCAAGGAATGGGTGGATGACCAGCAAAATCGCAGTATCATAGATGAAGATGGTATTCTGATTGATAATATCAATACACAGGAAACTCAGAAAGGGCAGGCCGGATTGTCGGGATATCTTCAGCAGATTACCCTGCTGACCGATACAGATAAAAAAGATCCGGACGCGGATACCGTAAAAATGATGACCATTCATGCGGCCAAAGGACTTGAATTCAGCTGCGTCTTTGCAGCGGGTCTGGAGGAGTCGCTTTTTCCCAATGCAATGTCCATCAATACACGTGAGGAACTGGAAGAAGAGCGCCGACTTTTTTATGTAGTGATTACAAGGGCCAAACATAAACTCTGGATAACTTATGCCAATTCGCGTTACCGCTTTGGCAGTGTGATTCAAAATGATCCGAGTCGTTTTATAGAGGAGATTCCGGAAGATCAGCTTGACCGGAGTTATGCGGGGGGTGGAATCAGAAACCAGATCGGGGGATGGGCCAACCGGACAGCTTATGACCGGCTCAACCGCGGAAACAGCGGAACTCCGGATGAACCGGTATCCAAGAACCGGGAAGCGGCATCGAAACCAACTTACATATCGCAGACGGCCAAAGCACCTGCTCCGGTACATACCCCTTCAGTAAATTTTGCAGCAAGTGATACCACAGAACTTGCCGCCGGCGATAAAGTGGAGCATCAGAAATTCGGATACGGAGAAGTGACGAAGATGGAAGGATCTGCGCACAATCCCATTGCCACCGTAAACTTTAAATTAGGAGGAGAGAAGAAAATCATGTTAAACTATGCCAAACTCAGAATTATAAAAGAATGATGGATCTTATTTCAGTTTGACGAGTTCTGCCACCGTTTTCGGCGCGCTTCCTGAAAATATTTTTTTCCCGGAGATTACGACAGGCCGTTTCAGGAAAGTGTATTCACTCAAAATTAAATCCCGGTAATCTTTTTCGGTCAGCGTTTTACCCGCCAGTCCCATGGCTTTGAATTTCAGCGCCCTCCTGCTGAACAATGCTTCGTAACTGCCAATCAGGGTTTTCATCTCGTCGAGTTGTGCCGGACTGATCTTATCCACTTTAATGTTCTGTGTCTGATACCCTTTCTGCATCAGCTCTGCTTCTGAAATAATACGCGAACAGGTACTGCAGGTGCCAACACAATAAACTTTCTTCATTCGGATTTTTTTATCAGTTTAAAAGCAATTTGCGGAATTCAAGTGAGTCCCCGTTGAATACGTCGAAGTCGACAACCGTATAACAGCCGTTAACGCGACCTCTTTCATTGTGCTGCCAGAAGCTCCAGTTCCTGTAAATTCTGGGTTGGGCGGGTTGGAGATAATGCGCGGCCCACAGGAGATAGCCATCAAAGTCATCTTTCAGATATCGCTGGTAAAAATCAACATTCGTATAAATGATCGGGGCTGTTCCATAGTAA
Organism: Puia sp.; assembly: GCA_965214575.1. GTDB lineage: Bacteria > Bacteroidota > Bacteroidia > Chitinophagales > Chitinophagaceae > Puia. The sequence continues at coordinate 74,583 of CBDCCE010000018.1, read as the reverse complement.
GCCTGTATCGTTTGCAGCCATTCCCGTGCACGTTGTCTTAGCTTGTCCGGAGGTACTCCATAAGTCTGTTCGATATCCAGTACTGGCGGCAGGTCACCCGCCACCAGAGTCACCGAATTGATGAAATTTTCAGCCTGCGCTTTTCCGCTTTTGGTAGGAAGAAAAAAATGATAGGCCCCGCGGATCAGCCCGGCTTCTTTTATTTTTTTCCAGTTTCGGCTGAACATGGCATCCTCGTTTCCCAGGCCCTCAGTGGCTTTCACAAAAACAAAACTGATATGGATATCCTGTACGCGCATATTTTTGACGGACTGCCAGTTGATCACGTCCTGATATTTGGAAACGTCGATTCCATGCACAGAATAATTAACTGGAATTTTAATACCAAATTCCGGATACTCCACGAAGGCGGATCTTCTTTCAAGAATCCATTGATAAACTACCACAATCAGCATGATGATAATGGCTGTGCTGAATATAAAAACGATGATCTTCCAGGTCCTGCTCTTCTTTTTGGCCATTAGGGTAGATAAACAGCTGCAAATATAAACCCCCCGCAATCGAAATAAGACGGCCGGCTTCACGCTTTCCATATTTAAAACTAATTTTACGGCAGATATGCCCAATTTCAACCGGAATGATACCCTGAATTTTTTCACCAAGCTGAGTTTACGGCGGGCATGGAACGGTATGCTCGTGCTGACCAGCTATTACATCAGTAAGTGGACGCGCAGACCGGTGCAATGGGGTCTGCCTGTTTCAATTTCTTTTGAGCCAACGACCAGTTGCAATCTGAGATGCCCCGAATGTCCGAGCGGCCTTCGATCATTTACGCGACCGAGAGGGATGCTGGAAATGAATTTTTTCCGCGGAATGATCGATCAGCTGGCACCGGATTTACTCTATCTCACTTTTTATTTTCAGGGTGAGCCCTATCTCAACCCCGACTTTTTGGATATGGTGAAATATGCCACGTCAAAAAAAATTTATACAGCCACTTCTACGAATGCCCATTATCTGACTGATGAGAACGCCAGGAAAACCGTAGAGAGTGGTTTGGACCGGCTCATCATTTCTATGGACGGCACCTCCCAGGACGTGTACAGCCAGTATCGCGTGGGTGGTAATCTGGATAAAGTGCTGGAAGGCGCTGCACAGATTGTGAAATGGAAAAAGAAACTGAAGAGTAAAACACCCTATGTGTTTTTTCAGTTTCTGGTAGTCCGTCCCAATGAGCACCAGATGGAGGAAGCTAAAAGCCTGGCAGCGAAAACGGGCGTGGATGGTATCCGGTTTAAAACGGCCCAGATTTACGATTATACGAAGGATCCGAATCAGCTGATTCCGCAGCATACAAACCTCACCCGCTACAGAAAGAAAGCAGACGGCAGTTACGAATTGAAAAACGGATTAAAGAATCATTGCTGGCGCTTATGGCATTCACCGGTAATTACCTGGGACGGACTGGTTGTGCCCTGCTGCTTTGACAAAGATGCCAAACACCGGATGGGGGATCTGAAAAATAAATCATTCAAAGAAATCTGGAAACAACCGGAATACCTCGATTTTCGCCGTAAGATTTTAAAGGGAAGGTCGGAGATAGATATTTGCGCCAATTGCAGTGAGGGTGTAAAAGTCTGGAGCGACTAAACTAATCATCGTATGACATTAGAGACCGACATTAACCAGCGCGTATTCCGTACGGAATACCAGAAATCAATTATCAATCTCATTTTTACATTCAACTGGGTGAATGAAAAAATGAACCGGCTGTTTGAGCCTTTTGACATCACCCAACAGCAGTTTAATATTCTGCGTATTCTTCGCGGAGCGGGCCAACCCTTGTCCACCCTGCAGATTCGCCAGCGGATGCTGGATAAAATGAGCGATACGAGCCGCATAGTGGACCGGCTGGTCAAAAAGGGGCTTGTAAAAAAATCAGTTTGCCGGGAAGACCGGCGCCTGGTAGACGTGCTGCTGACCGATAAAGGCAAAAAGCTGCTGCAGACACTGGATGAGCTGAATGAAAAAATGGATTCAGTGTTCAAATATCTCAGCGAAGACGATGCGCGACAATTAAACATTCTGCTCGATAAAATCAGAACAACCGAAAATCCCGTAGAAGAAAAACAGGCCGGATCTCCAATCGCCGGCTAAATGCCCATGAAAAATACTTTATTCGTTTGCCTGCTATTTTGTTCCCATTTCGTTTTTTCCCAGCCTAAATATGAGTTCCGTGCGGTCTGGGTGGCAACAGTGGATAATATCGACTGGCCTTCACGTGGAAATTACAGCACGGAATTGCAAAAGGCAGAATTTATCCGGCAGCTCGACATGCATCAGCGGAATGGCATGAATGCAGTTATTGTGCAGGTGCGACCGGCCTGCGATGCTTTCTTCCCTTCTGCGGTTGAACCGTGGAGCGAATGGCTGACGGGCAAGCAGGGTAAAGCACCTATTCCTTTTTATGATCCGCTCGAATTCATGATTCAGGAAACCCACAAAAGGGGAATGGAATTTCACGCATGGTGTAATCCTTATCGCGCTGTTTTCCAGATTGGGCATTATACTACGGTCATAACCAGGCATGGAAAACATAAACGACGGTCGCAGGTCTGGCATGAAGGATCCTCCATAGCTTCGACTCATGTCAGTAAACAACATCCGGACTGGATACTGACTTATGGGGACACCAGATATCTCGATCCCGGGAATAAAGAAGTGCAGGCCTATGTGAACAGTGTGATCCGTGACATGCTGAGCCGCTATGATATTGATGGCATTCATTTCGATGACTATTTTTACCCTTACCGTATCGGAGGTGTTGAATTTCCGGATAATGCATCTTATATAAAATATGGCCTGGGCATGGACAAGGAAGCATGGAGAAGAAGTAATGTGGATTCTGTGATCCTGATGCTGCACAATACGATCCGCGAGGTGAAGAAAACATGCAAATTCGGGATTAGCCCTTTTGGTGTCTGGAGAAATTTTTCAAGGGATTCTCTGGGTAGCAATACACAGGCCGGTCAAACCAATTATGATGACCTTTATGCAGATATATTGCTTTGGATGAAAAAAGGCTGGATTGACTATGTGGTGCCTCAGTTATACTGGGAATTTGAACAAAAACATGCTCCTTTTGGGGTTTTGCTGGACTGGTGGGGTAAAAATCATTTTGACAGACCCTGTTATGTAGGTCTGGGCTTTTACCGTGCGGGCTCTAATGAATACTGGAGGGACAGGAACCAGCTTCCAAGACAGCTGCGTGCAATCAGGAACACAAAAGATATCGGTGGCGAAGTGTATTTCAGCAGCACATCATTTTTTAAAAATCCTTATGGATGGAATGATACCCTTCGGGAAAATTTCTACCAATACCCTGCCCTGATTGCGCCAATGCCCTGGATCGACAGTGTTCGGCCATCCATTCCCGTGGTACACGTGACTAACGGAAATGATTCTCTGATTTTTAGTTTTGAAAAAGGAAATGCTGTTGACACACTTCGCGGCTTCGCGATTTACAGGGCGCAGGATGCTTTTAATATTGATTCCGCACGCGCCTTTCGGTTTATACCTGCGGGTCAGGCTATCCGTTTTACCCTGAGTACCGTGGAATTGATGAAACCCGCACCCGGCCGGTATTTTGTTACAGCGATCAGCAAAACGAATAATGAAAGTGATCCCATTCTCATGTATCCGCTGACGGCCCATGGACCCCTGCCCTGATGTCCACCAAAACGCGACACAATTAAATAAACATTAACGATAGAAAAGCATTGAACCTTAAGCTTGGGCGTTGAGCTTAAAAAGACTTAAATTTGAAAACACTAATATCCCCGATTCATAATGGCGTTAATTGATGTACAATTACCCAATTCACTGGCGCGGGCTTTGCGATTGCCGAAAAAATCCCCGCGACGCCAACAAATCAAAGTACTTAAGAAGTTATTGAAAAAGGCCCGTTTTACCGAATTCGGCCAGCAGTTTCATTTCGACAGAATATTGCTGAACCGCCACACCGTTAAGAGTTTTCAGGAAAATGTACCGGTATACGATTACAGTAAAATTTATAAAGACTGGTGGTATAAAACACTGGAAGGCAAACCCGATATATGCTGGCCCGGAAAAATTAAATACTATGCGCTGAGTTCTGGCACTTCAGAGTCAGCAAGCAAATATATTCCTGTCACCAATGACCTGTTGCGTGGAAACCGTATTGTAATGGTTCGTCAGTTGCTCAGTCTGCGTAATTATCAGGATATCCCCATAAAAAGTATCGGTAAGGGATGGCTGATGGTAGGTGGCAGCACGGATCTCCAGAAAGGACCCGGATATTATGAAGGCGACCTGAGCGGCATTTCCGCCAAGAAAGTACCCTTCTGGTTCAGCCCATTCTATAAACCGGGAAAAAAAATAGCCAGGACGCGGGACTGGACACAGAAGCTTGAAGAAATTGTTGAGCAGGCACCCGGATGGGATATAGGTTTTATTGTCGGTGTGCCGGCCTGGATACAGATGTGCGTGGAAAAAATTATAGAGAAATACAAGCTTAAAAATATTCATGAACTCTGGCCCAATCTGGGGTTTTTTGTACACGGCGGAGTTTCTTTTGAACCCTACAAAATGGGATTTGAAAAACTGCTGGGAAAACCGATTACCTATATCGAGACTTATCTGGCTTCAGAAGGTTTTATAGCATACCAGGACCGACAGGATGAAAGGGGCATGCGGCTCGTTACCAGCCAGCATCTTTTTTTCGAATTCGTTCCTTTCGACGGTAAAAATTTCGATGCGGACGGCAACGTCATAAAAAATCCTGAAACACTCGAAATACATCAGGTGGAGGAGAATCGTGACTATGCGATATTGCTCAGCACTGCAGCTGGTGCCTGGAGATATTTGATCGGCGATACTATCCGGTTTACCGACAAAGAGAAAAGTGAAATCATCATTACAGGCAGAACCAAACACTATCTTAGCCTGGTAGGAGAACATCTCAGTGTCGATAACATGAATCAGGCCATCCAGTTTGTCAGCGAGGAATTGAATATTTCGATTCCGGAATTCACGGTGGCCGGCGTGCCACATGGACTATTTTTTGCACACCAGTGGTATGTCGCGTCAGATTCAGCTGTGGATGAACAGCTGCTCAGAGACAAAATCGATGAAAATTTGAAGCGCCTGAACGATGATTATGCGGTTGAAAGAAAAAGTAACCTGAAAGATATTTCAGTGAAAGTGTTGCCGCCTGAAGTGTTTATGGATTTTATGCGATCCACCGGTAAAGAAGGCGGCCAGCATAAATTTCCACGCGTGTTGAAAGGGAAGATGCTTAAGGACTGGCAGCGTTTTCTGGAAGAGGCAAATGCAAAGGCGCACTATTGATTATTAGTTAAAATGAAAGAAATTCTTCCATTTTCCGGATTCCGTTATTTTCGGGTACGGCCGGTAAAATTTATATCGCATGGTCGAAGCCATATTGAAAGGATTAGCGTTGGGTGTGGTGCTTGCATTGTCTGTCGGACCGATTATTTTCACCATTATCAAACAGAGTATAACTGTTGGTCATAAAGGCGGATTCAGTTTTGTTGCAGGAGTATGGCTGAGCGATTTTATACTGGTATTTTTAAGCAATGTGTTTACAGACTGGGTTGCGCGTTTGCTCGAACATAAAAATATGATCGGCTATGGGGGCAGCAGTTTTTTAATTGCTATGGGAATTTATTTTTTCTTTTTTAAGAAAGTGGTTCTTAAAACAACAGAAGGGGAACACGCAGATCATCTGAGCGGCATGGAAATGTTCCGGATATTTGCATCGGGGTTTCTGATCAATACTCTTAATCCCGGGGTGATTATTTTCTGGCTGGGCAATGCCTCGATTCTTGCCCTAACCCATACCCTCAACCAGCGTCTCGTGATATTTTCTGTATGTCTGCTGATCAATATGTCTGCCGACGTAGGGAAGGTGATGATGGCGGGTAAATTGCGTAAGAAATTAACGGTTCATAACCTGGCTATAATCAATAAGATTTCCGGAGCTATCCTCGTTGCTTTTGGAATGTTTTTATTGTACAGCGTTCTTTTTCGCAGACATTAAACGGAGGATCAGACTTATTTAATAAGAATGAAGAAATTTTTTGCGGTCATATTAATCCTGATTCCGCTTGCGGGCATCTCGCAGACTGACGTCCTGATTCTTCAGAAAAATGGCCGCAATATTAAAACCTATGCACCGGGGATGAGTATCATGATTCACACGGTATACGATCAATGGCTCGAAGGCAACATCACGGATATGCGGAACGACAGCCTATTCATCAATGGCAACCCGTTTCATGTAAAGGAGATTGATGAACTCCGGGAGAATTTTTCAAAATTGCATTTGCAATCCGCCGGTACCATATTGATTGTGGCCGGAGCGGGCATACTGGCCCTGAACGTTATCAATGGACTATATACGAACGAATCGTCGGGCTCATGGATAAAAACATCCGGATGGATAACGGCAGGGGCTTTTATCGTTGCCGGGTTTATTTTGAAGAGCGCAAAATTTAATAACTATCCGATTGGTAAAAAATTTACTTTGCATTATCTGGATCTGCGTGCGAAGGAAGCACCAGCAGGCACTCCTTTGAAACAACAGAACCCGTAACGCAACCTGATGCCCATTAAAACGAAAGGAATCGTTCCAAGAAGCTGGAGATGGATCAAGAGAATATTTCTGTTTTTATTCTTCCTGCAGTTTTTTTATATCCTGATCTTAAAGTGGGTAAATCCACCTGTCACCCTGACACAGTTAAGCAGTCTTTTGCATGGATACGGACTGAGAAGAAGTTATGTGCCTATGAATGAAATTTCACCTTATGCGAAGCTGGCCGTTATATCTTCTGAAGATCAACTCTTTCCGGATCACGACGGATTCGATTTCAAATCCATTGAAAAGGCCATGAAGCACAACCAGAAGAGTAAATCCCTGCATGGCGCCAGTACGATATCCCAGCAGGTAGCCAAGAATGTTTTTCTTTGGCAGGGCCGGAGCTGGATGAGAAAAGCACTGGAAGTGTATTTCACATTTATGATTGAGAAGCTATGGGGCAAAAAAAGAATTCTCCAGATGTATCTCAATATAAGTGAAATGGGAAAGGGTGTTTTTGGCATAGATGCTGCCGCAAAATTTTATTTCGGCAAACATGCCAGGGAGCTTAATCGAAGTGAAGCAGCCATGATTGCCGGGTGCCTGCCAAATCCGAAAGTATTTACCATTCGCCCGCTGTCACGACACGTGGCCACACGGTACCCATGGATACTGAACCAGATGCACCATTTGCAGGATGATCCGGACATCATAAAACTTTTACAATAGGTGTTAACCGAGTTGATGTAAAAAAGAAACTGCCTTCTCAAATCTTTGTTCATAGTTTCCGCTGATGTCTGCCCAGGCTACGGACTGGTTGATCATAAGATCCCGATACATATGATAAAGATGCACGCGGGATTCAGGATCCGGATATTCCCGTAATTCGTCTGCCACCCAGGGCAGATCCGTATGGCAAAGCAGATAACCATCGTAATGACGTTTCACTATTTCTTCGAGAATGTACCGGTGACATTTATTGAAAACGTATTCGCACCAGACTTTCATCACATACATATCGGTATCTACAAACAGGAGCGAAGGAACTGTGGAGACAGCGATGCGATCTTCCTCTGCCAGCTGACCTTTTGCGATGGTTAACAGGTCCTCATACGTATAGGGTCTTTTAAGATCCGTCAGAAAACTTCTTGCATATTCAGGAACCCAGGCGGTTTTATAATGGGCGGCTAATTGTTCACAGAGCGTACTCTTGCCCGTAGATTCGGGACCTATCACGACGATTCTTTTAAGCCTCTGCATGAGGGATTTTTTTTCTCCAGGTAATATAGCCCATTACCGCAAGGATCAGAAAAACCAGGTATTGAAAACTGGTAAAAACAAGATGCTTATAAAAATTGAGCGGAACAGAAGCCAGATCGGTAATGATCCACCAGATCCAGTTTTCCAACTTCTTTTTATTCATCAGCCACATGCCTGTGAAGGCGGCCGCAGAAGTAAAACTGTCTGCTACAGGTACGGTGCTGTCTGTGAAACGTTTTAAAATGAAATAAAGGATTACCCAGCAAAACAGGAAAAACAAAAAGGAATACAGCCATTCTTTTTTGGAAGACGCGCTGATGGCTAAAATAGTTTTGCCTTCGGATTTTTTTGCCCACATCGCCCATCCCAGTATGCTCATGACGGTGTAATAAAAATTCACAGAGGCATCGGCATATAATCCATGGGTCAGATAAAGCCAGATAAAGATGCCTGTACTGATCATGCCCACGGGATAAACGAGAATATTTTCTTTCCGGGAATAAATGACACTGGCAATACCCGTGATTACGGCAATGAACTCAAGCCAGCCGGTTTGATGAATGTCATTCAGGAATTGCGATATGATTTGATGCATTATTCCGCTTCGGCAACCACTTCCCTGACTTCAGGAATCATGCGCTTCATCATTCCTTCTATACCTGCTTTCAGGGTAATCATGGAAGAAGGACAGCCTGAGCAGGAACCCTGTAACATCAGGTTTACAACACCTTCGTTGTAACTTTTGAACTGAATGGCACCACCGTCCATTTCAACAGCGGGCTTCACATAACTTTCGAGCAGTTCTTTAATTCTTTTTACTACATCGTCATCGTCTGCTGCAATGGCGTTACCATCTGAATGGGCAACGGTAATTTCTTCTTCGTTTACTACCTGTTTGCCGTCTTCCAGATAATCCTTAAGGAACTGACGGATGGAAGGGATGACATCTGGCCAGTCGGTATCTGAAGTTTTCGTCAGCGTAACAAAATTGCTGGCAATAAAAATGCTTTTAATGAAAGGGAATCCAAACAGCTCAATAGCGAGCGGAGAAGGTTTGGCAGACTCCACATCGGGGAAATCAATGCTTTTGCCCGGATACAGGAGTTTGTTGGCAACAAACTTCATGGTTTCGGGGTTGGGGGTCATTTCGGTATAAATGCTGATGACCGGATTTCCTGTTTTTATCATAACTATAAATTGAAATGCAAATTTAACTGTTTTGGTCCCTAAAGCCTAACCCCGAAATCCAATCCACCTCTTTTTACCCAAATTCGTAAGAAATAAGGTGCCGCCCGCTAATGTAAACAGCTTTCCTCCGTAAATGGTCGGGTTTTTTTGCGGTAATCACGGGTAAACCGAAAATTGAAAATATGGGCAGAAATGATCAAAATAACCGCAAATGGAAGCAAAATGAGCTCATAATTGTGCCAATATTGCTTCGCGAAGAGAAAAAGCATTCCCCCTGTAAATAGTAAAAAAGGTACCGGACTGCGATGATGTCTCAGGAATCCATGCCGGAGAGAAAGCATACCCACCAAAAAAGCAAGGGCAATCATGCCCGACTCAAACCAGAAATTATGTATGATATTGACCCCGAATATGGACAGTCCGGATAAAAAAAGGGGCAGAACAGCGCAATGGACCGCACAGGCAATGGATGCCCCAATTCCGATAATATCCCCAGAGACGAGTTTCATAAATGACCTGCAAAGATAGATTATAAGGATAACTTTTTGCTCCCGTCTTCCTGGAGTATTTTTACGGCTATGTCGAAGAAAATCTGGTTCTATTGTCTGTTTTTTCTGGCCCTGATTGTGGGTTTCTACTTTTTGCTGACCAAAATTATTCCCGGTTATGGTAAGGTCGCGTTGCCCGTATTAAACAAGGTTCAGCCTTTTTCTTTTCTCGATCAGAATGGCGACCGGATCAGTAATAAAGACCTGAATGGTAAAGTCTACGTAGCGGAATTTTTCTTTACTACCTGTCCCGGTATCTGCCCTAAATTGAATACCAATCTGCGTCCGGTTTACGACAGGTTTAAAAATAACGCTGATTTCTTAATTGTTTCCCACACCGTTAACCCGGGTATAGACACGGTGGCACGGCTGAAACGATATGCTGATTCACTGGGGGTAGTGGCACCCCGCTGGATTTTTTTAACGGGTAGAAAAGACTCTTTATATCTGGCAGCAAGACTGAGTTATTTGCTGGACGATCCGAAAAATAATCTTTCGCCTCTTGATGAGCAGTTTATTCATACCCAGTTTTTTGCTCTAGTTGACAAAAACGGTCAGGTAAGATCAATCATCGATGGTTTGAAAAAAGAAGATCTGCTCGAGATGAACAATGATATTCAGGAGTTACTGGATGAAAAATAGTGCGTAAAAAGAAAGCCCCGATGTGGAAACACCGGGACTTTTGGTTAAGGCTCTGATTAGTAGCTATTTTAAAAAATTATATTCCTGTTTGATGCAAATATAAAGGCATGTAACGAATCATGCAAGAAACTTCACTACCATTTTCGTGGTATTTATACGAATGAAGGAAGCGTTAAACCCTTGTTATCAGGCCTGACTCATCAGCGTCTTCATTTCTTTTTCTACAAAATCCATCAGCTCTTTTATATATACAGCGGAAAAGTCAAACTTCAAACCGGCTGTTTCATAGAGGACGGGCAGTGTTTTCGTTCCGCCAAGTGAAAGTGTGTGAATATAATGATCCAGCGCAAGATCTTTGTCCTTTTTGAATTGCATCCACAATCCGATGGCTCCCAGCTGGGCAATGCCATATTCAATATAATAGAAAGGCACTTCAAATAAATGCAATTGCTTTTGCCATGTATTTTTCTGATATGATTCCAGTCCGCTCCAGTCAACCGTTTTTGAGTTGAACTCATTATAAATCCGGAACCAGTTCTGCGTTCTTTCTTCCGGACTATGATTGGGATTTTCATACACCCAATGCTGAAATTTATCAACGGTGGCGATCCACGGGAAAATGGTGATCACTCGTTCGAGCTGATGAATTTTTGCACGCCTCAATTCTTCTGCATCCTGAAAATAGATCTCCCAGTTTTCCATACTGAAAAGCTCCATGGCCATGCTGGCCACTTCTGCAATTTCCATGGGATATTCTTTAAATGCACTCAGTTCGAGATGATGGGAAAGAAAGGAATGCACAGCGTGCCCTCCTTCATGAACCATCGTTGTCACATCATGCATCTGGCCCGCAGCATTCATAAAAATAAAGGGGGCACCGGTTTCAGCCAGGGGACAATTATAACCTCCCGGTGCTTTACCGATCCGGCTTTCCAGATCAAAGCGATTCATCTTTTTCATTGTTAAAAGGCAATCTGCAAAGAAAGGTCTGAGCAGGCTGAAACAATGAACAGTTTTTTCAAGTAGTTCCTCTCCGGTTTTAAACGGACGCAGGGGCTCGAGTCCTGCGGGCTCTGCATCAAGATCCCAGGGCTTCAGTTGTTCGAGGCCCAGTTTTTTTTGTTTATACTGATTGATGAGTTCTACGAGCGGAAGGACATGCTGTTTTACGGAATCGTGAAACCGGAAACAATCTTCTTTTGTATAATCGAAGCGACCCATTTCCACAAATTTGTAATCGCGGAAATTCGCGAAGCCCGCGTTGCGGGCCATCTGATCGCGACGAATGACCAGGTCGGTAAAAAGGGTATTGAGTGTGTCGCTGTCCTGCAACCGGCGTTCATTTACTTTCCTGTAAACCTCTTCGCGCAGACTGCGGTCGGGATTTTCAAGGAACTTCATTGCCTGCTGCAAGGTATATTCCTGGTCTTTGACAGTAACGGTCATTTTTCCGGAGATCGAACCAAATTGCTGGCCCAGCACACTGAGTTCGGATTGAATCGGAATATTTTCCTCACGGAAGAGTTCAATACTTTTTTTTACAGACCGCAGATAGGTAAAATATTTTTGCTCATCCAGTGCGGCGGTTAAAGGGGAGTCGACCAGTTTGCGGTTCAGCAGATCCGCATAGGGCTGAATCTTCGGCTGAACTTCCATCATAAAATAAGTAAAATGCTCCTGAAGCTTTTTGTCTTCCGTGTTGCAGGTCATTCGAATATGACGCCATGAAACATCTTCGCTGATCACTGCCTCCAACTCGCTCATATCTATCAGCCATTTTTCCAGATCGGCGGCATTGTCCAAAGGTCTGGCAGCAAGATTCTCAAAATAAGAGGCTATGGAATTCCAGTCACTGATAACAAAATTTTCAGGCAGAAAAACCCGGATAGGTTTTGCCATTTCTGCAGATAAGGTTTTCATTATTATACATTTTTTGGGCAGGAGGATCTTTTGGATCTACGCGGAGATTATTTCTTTTTTGCTGCAGGCTTTTTCTCAGCAGCTTTGGCAACCGGTTTCTTTTCATCTTTAGCAGCCGCTTTTTTTGGCGCGGCTTTTTTTACCGGCTCGGCAGCTTCTTTTTTTATTGCCGTTTTTTTGACAGCCTTTACCGGTTCGGCTTTGGGCTCTTCAGCCTTCTTTGCCGTTTTCTTTGCTTCGGCGGGTTTTGATTCTGCTTTTACAGCCGCTGCTTTTTTTGCCGGCTTTTCTTCTTTCACTTCCTCTTCTACTTCAACAGCTTCTTCAGCGGGTTCTGAAAGTTTAATTTCCACCTCGTTCTTAACGAGAACGGAATACCACTTCACCATCTTTTTAAGATCGCTGGTATATACGCGGTCGAAATCCAGTTCGGGATATACTTTTTCGAAATAAGATTTCAATGCAGCTGAATCTTTATCATCGGGCAATTTTTCTTTGCCCGCCTGCATGGCCAGCAATACATCGACCAGATTCACATTATGACGGGTAGTATATACTTCTATACTTTCCAAATGCGAAAACTGGTGTACGCGACTGGATACAAAGCGTGTGCTCTTGTCGTCGAGCGAACGAACGATACCACCATCTGATTTACTGCTGATGAGTTCAAAAAGTCCGGGAAGTCCTGTTATAGCAATGATCTTGGAATATTCCATAATTGAAGACTGAATTTTTAGAGTGGTGCAAGTTAACCATAAAATGGGAACCGGGGCACCTGAGGAAGGATTGGTCAATATTTCAAAAATTTTCATTGAGATCTGTGTGGTATGATTTTTTAACTCATCTATGCACACCAAAAAATCATTTTATGGAAAAGTCACAGGAAGTGGTAGAGGTTTTAAATGATCTGGTCATGATTAATAATGATCGAATCACAGGATATCAGCGCGCTATCAAAGAGTTGAAAGATGAGGACGGCGATCTGAAGTCGCTTTTTGATCAGATGATCATTGAAAGCCAGCAAATCAAATCTGACCTGGTGCATGAAGTTCAGGTCCTGCATGGCGATGTGGAGAAAGGAACGACCGAAATGGGTAAAATTTACCGCGCATGGATGGATGTAAAAGCATTGTTTACAGGAGAAAATAGGCATGCGGTCCTTTCAAACTGCGAAGCGGGCGAAGATGCAGCCCAGAAAGCGTATAAAAAGGCGCTCGAAACGGATAAGCTACCTGGTTTTTTGAGGGATTTGCTTTCCCGTCAGCAGGCTACCCTGAGAGAATCGCACGATGAGGTCAGGGATCTGAGAAATCAATATGCCTGAAGAAAAATACTGATGCTCAGGAATACGGGCATAAAGTATAGTGGATAAGAAATAGTCTTTCAGCCGGATAGAATTCTGAAAGCTGGGTTTAAAAGGAAGAGGCTGCCTCAATAAAGGGGTAGTGTCTTCCTTTTTTGCTTTAAAAACCCCGGTTGTTTACTCATTTAGTGATATTTATCTATCGTCTATCTTTCATTTATGCTTCGTATATCTTCCGTTATTTTGCGGAAGATATACGGAGGAAAATCGGAAGATATACGGAAGATGGTTGTTTTATCAATAAAAAAAGGAACCAGTTCAAACATTAAGCTGACTGGTTCCCTTTAAACTTATTTTTATCTGCCTCTCCCGCCGCCCGACCTTGAGCCTCCGCCTCCGCCACCTGATGGGTGCGAGCCACCGCCACCGCCTCCGGATGGACGATAACCGCCGCCAGATGATGAGGGATGGTATCCGCCTGAAGAAGGTGCTGAGGGAATACGTTGAAAATTCTGAGCCCTTGTTTCACCACGGCTCCTGTCTATTTGTGCACGTTCCAGGTTCTGAACGTTAGGGCTGGTATTATTTACAGGCGACCAGCTTCTGTTCTGTCTTTGCTGCCAGTTGCTGTTCGTCTGGGGTCTCTGATAGACATTTCCCTGGCGATCAGAATAAACCGAAGGTCTTGCCGAGCCCGGATTTGAGGAATTGTTGGGCTGTCCTGAAGGAAAACCGTTAGTTCCTGTGCGATTATTATTTGATGGATTGCCTCCTGGCCTTGCTGTTCCACCATTGGGCCGGGGATTCATATTGTTTCCACCGGGGTTGGTTGCAGCATTAGAGGTGGGGCGGTTATAATTCATTGTCCGATTAGCGATACCACCTGCGCGATAATAACTCTGACTGGCTACGCCGCCACGGTTTCTATACACGTTGTTGGCATAGTTTACCCTGATATTATTATGAACCGCGAAATTGTTTCCATAAAAGCCATAAGGTCTTGGACCGCCATGCCATCCTCCCCATACTGCGGGATGATAAAACGAAGGACCCCACCAGCCGCAGCCTCTATATCCGTATCCATAACCACCGTATCCATAACCAAAACCGAATCCATAACTAAACCAGCTTTGGCTATATCCCCAGCCAAACCCCCAGCCAAAATAAGGTGTATAGCCGAAATTAAATCCCCATGACCAGGGTCTTGGATAATAATAAGCGCCATACCAGGGTGTATAATAAAAGCCCGTTCCGTAAACAACGGTCGGCCCGTATACAAAACTGTTCAGATAGCCCGGTGTATATCCCATATATACATAGTCGGGATCCACATCATAGATGTTCACATATTTGGCATTATATACGGGATAGCTGGGCGGAATGAGATCCACATCCACCGGCCTGGTTGTGCTTACAACAAAAGGACCGGTAGCATTGTCCGAAACAAACCAGACACCATTATCTACCACATAAAACCGACCGTCTCCACCATTGCGTAAAACCGTTGACGAAGTATTCACTGCGTACTGGAGATTAGTTCCGTCGATATCGGTGAACTTGGGACGTCCGTCGTAGTTGACGTTTGTGGTCGCTGAGTTACGGTCCACCTTGGCCGTTTGCGGAATTTCGGCATCCATAACCGCGTCACGTGCAGCTTCTGTTCCGGCAACGCTGGCCAGCACATTGTCTTTTGGTGAACCGGGAGGAATTTTGGCAAAATCTGCAGGCAGCTGATCCGCAGCGATATAATTCCAGCTGTCCGAATTCAGGTTTTTGGTCTGAAACCATCTTCCCGAGATCAGAACAAAATACTGCTGGGAATTTTCATCCATAAAAATATCGTTGTCCGAATTGCTCATATAGAGCAGGTTTGTCCCCTCTACAGGAGTAAAATTCGGTTCTCCCTTTGACTGAATAAGTTCAGCCGGAGTTGTACTCACAATAATATTCGGAATGGCATTCGGATCTGTAGCCGTATTTGCGGTTGCATTATTCGCAGATTTGCTTACAATAATGTTTTCGACGTTACGGATATTATCGGGTACCTGCCCGTTTGTATAACTATAGGGTCCTGTTGCCGAGTTTGAAACATACCAGTGTTTGGATCCGTAAAGATAGAAACGGCCGTCATTATTTTTTACAATCGTAAAAGGGGTATTGATCACCATGTCCAATTTCAGATCCTTATTGGTTTGGAGTTTAGGTTCTCCATCAATAAGCACAAGCATTGAAGGCTGAGTAACAAACATCACTTTGGGGGGCTTGTTGGAAATGCCCTGGGAGATTTTAGTCTCCTGTTGATTTTGATTCAGGGTCGCCACGATTTCGTCGAGTGAAATCGGGCCCGCTGCATTTGGAAACTGGGTTTCCAGCGCGTCATCGATATAATCAATCGTATCCTGACCTTCAATAGCAGGAATACGAATGGACGTAACATCCAGATTATTGACTATCAGGGTACGATTGTCCCGGTCAGTCTCCACTTTTGCCGTTCCCCAGAAAGCCCCAAAAACGGGCTCATTGCTTCCCACCCCCAGTATGGAAATGGCAGAACGAAACATCAGAAGATTACCCTTAAAGGATTCAGGCTCAGGTTGATACACCTTTATCTGTGTCCCATTCTGGGTATTGATAAGTTTTGGCCAGTCGTCTGCTGCGCGGCTGAAACCAAAGGACATAACGGATATGATGAGCAGAAAAAATTTGACACTTAAATGTTTCATATACAAGTGTTTTCGGTTCATAAACAAGGTAGAAAGGATCATCGGGGATGATTTTAGGATAGTAAGACCAAAATAGTGCCCTAAAGTTTAGTCAATTTGATGAAAGGAAATGTTAATAAAGCGATCAGACTCAATGAGTAAAATTCACGAGTATAACGCGCTTACTGAAGGGTGCGGTATGCCTGTTATCGATGGTTTGACTTATTAACAATCGCTTATCAATGCGCTTCAAGCCAGTTCAGTCCGGAACCGATCTCCGCTTCTGCGGGAACTTCATTGGGAAGAACCAGCGCAGTTTGCATGCACTCTATAATAATCGGCTTGATCATTTCTGCCTCGCTTTTGTGGGCATCGAATACCAGTTCATCATGAACCTGAAGCAGCATTTTGGATTTGAACCCATTTTTCCTGAAAGTCTCATGAATTTTTATCATGGCCAGTTTGATCATGTCTGCGGCAGTACCCTGTATAGGCGAATTGATCGCATTTCGTTCTGCAAAACCCCGGACCGTGAAATTGCCGGAATTAATATCTCTTAGCCAGCGCTTTCGTCCCATCAGGGTTTCGACATAGCCATGTTCACGGGCAAACTGAATCGTATCGTCCATATATTTCTGAATATTGGCAAACTGCTTTTTGTAGTTGTCAATGATTTCCTTTGCTTCGGTTCTGGAAATGCCGAGGTTATCTGCCAGGCCAAATGCGCCCTGACCGTAAATAATTCCAAAATTCACACTTTTCGCACGGTAACGCATTTCCTTGGTTACTTCTTTTTCCTCCACATTAAAAACTTTCGCTGCAGTGGCTGTATGAATGTCTTTTTTTTCTTTAAAGGCAAGACACATATTGGGATCACCGCTGATTGCGGCCACAATTCTGAGTTCGATCTGTGAATAGTCAGCAGATATCAGTACATGATTCTCGTCACGCGGAATAAAGGCCTTACGGATTTCACGACCTCTTTCTGTTCTTACGGGTATATTCTGCAGGTTCGGGTTATTGCTCGACAGTCTCCCGGTTACGGCCACGGCCTGCGCATAGCTCGTGTGAACTCGACCGCTTTTTCGGTTAATGATGGCCGGTAGTGCATCCACATAGGTGGATTTTAATTTAGTCAGTTCACGGTAAGCCAGAATATCGTCTACAATTTTGTTCTGGCTGGCCAGCTTTAAAAGCACATCTTCTCCGGTGGCATACTGACCCGTTTTCGTTTTTTTTGCTTTGGGATCCAGTTTGAGTTTATCAAACAGTACTTCGCCTAATTGTTTGGGGGAAGATAAATTAAACCGGACTCCGGCATCCCTGTACACATTCGACTCGGCGGTGACTGCTTCTTTTTCCAGGGTTTTGGAATACTCGTTGAGGAAATTCATATCCACCCGTATACCCTCGAATTCCATATCTGTCAGCACTTTTACCAGTGGATTCTCCACTTCCTCAAATACTTTCCTGACTGATTTGGAATTCAGCAGCGGCTGAAAAGTATTTCTGAGCTGCAACGTGATATCGGCATCTTCTGCTGCATACTCGGTGATTTTATCGATCGCCACGTCCCGCATATTCCCCTGGTTCTTACCCTTTTTCCCAATCAGTTCCTCAATGTGTACCGGCTCGTATCCCAGGTATTGGGCACTCAGCATATCCATGCTTCTTTTTCCTTCCGGATCAATTACATAATGTGCGAGCATGGTATCGAAAATGGAGCCTTTTATTTCTACTCCATACCATTTTAAAACGAGCAGGTCATACTTCAGGTTCTGCCCTATCCATAGCCGCTCCGGGTTATTAAAAAGAGGATGGAATTCGGCGAGTATCTGGATGGTTTGATCTCTGTCCGCGGGTACGGGCACATAATAGGCCTCTCCCGTTTTCCAGGAAAAACTGAGTCCTACAAGATCCGCATTGTTGGCATCAATGCCGGTGGTTTCTGTATCGAAAGAAACTTCTTTTTCACCGAGCAGCTGGGTAATCAGCGACATTCTTTTTTCAGCTGTATCGGCACAGATATAATGGTGTGCGGTATTCGAAATATTTTTTTCTGCAATGGCAGGTGGGGTCTCGGCCTCAATGATCTCATTCGCAACCGGCACCGGATGTACGGCATTTCCAAACAGATCCTGCTGAACCCCTTCAGGCACTGGTTTCTGGCCGCCTGCCCCGGGAAGTTCTTCTCCAAGAATGCGTTTGGCTGCCGCGCGGAATTCGAGATCAATAAATATTTCTCTGAGTTCTTCGCGGTTCCATTCTTTCAGTTTAAAATCCTCTTCGTGAAACACAACCGGCACGTCCGTAATGATCGTTGCGAGTTTCTTACTCATGATCGCGAGCTCTTTGCCTGCTTTGACTTTTTCGCCGACAGCGCCTTTGATTTTATCTGCATTTGCCAGGATGTTTTCAAGACTGTCATATTCGGCGAGTAATTTGGCAGCGGTTTTTTCACCAATGCCCGGAATGCCAGGTATATTGTCCACGGCGTCGCCCATCAGTCCGAGTATGTCAATCACCTGAGGAATGGTTTTTATATTCCATTTCTGCAATACTTCGGCGGGTCCGAGTATTTCCACATCTCCTCCCTGGTAACCCGGTTTATAAATTTTAACCCGATCACTGACGAGCTGGCCATAATCTTTATCCGGGGTCACCATGAACACCTCATAACCCGCGTCTGCGGCCTGTTTACTGAGTGTACCGATCACATCATCCGCCTCATAGCCGTCGAGCTCCATGATCGGAATATTGAATGCACGGACAATTTTCTTAATGTCGGGGATGGCGATCAGAAGATCTTCCGGCGCTTCCTGGCGATTGGCTTTGTAATCTGTGAAATCGATATGGCGTTCGGTCGGTGCTTCGGTGTCGAAGCAAACGGCCATATGAGAAGGCTTTTGATTATTGATCAGTTCAACCAGGGTATTGGTGAATCCGAACTGGGCGTTCGTGTTTTTACCTTTTGAGCTGATCCGTGGAGCACGGATGAGCGCATAGTAAGCACGAAAGATCAGCGCCATGGCGTCAAGCAAAAACAACTTCTTGTTCATATCCGTTTTAGTTTTTCAATTCGGTCAGTTTTTTCTGAAGGGAAAACATACTGTCGCGTAAACGCGCTGCTTCCATGAAATCCAAATCCCTTGCGGCTTTTTCCATTTCTTTTTTGATTTTGGATATGGCTTTTTCCATTTGGGGAATCGTCTTGTACTCGGCTTCTTCTTCTGCGGCAATCGTCAGTGGATCCTGACCGGCTGCAATCGCATAAGGATTTCTTTCATCGAAACCTTTAATGTCCAGCACCGAGGTGGATGAAAAAATATCCTGCCGCGACTTCAAAATCGTTTTCGGAGTTATACCGTGTGTGATATTATACTGAACCTGTTTTTCCCTGCGGCGGCTGGTTTCGTCAATGGTCCTCTGCATGCTTTCAGTCATTTTATCCGCGTAAAAAATAACCAGGCCATTCACATTTCTTGCCGCACGGCCGGCTGTCTGGGTAAGTGATCTTTCATTGCGCAAAAATCCTTCTTTGTCGGCGTCAAGAATGGCAACCAGCGTCACTTCCGGGAGGTCAAGTCCCTCTCTCAGCAGGTTTACGCCCACGAGAACGTCAATTTCACCCAATCGCAGCTGGCGCAATATTTCCACTCTTTCCAGAGTATCCACCTCGCTGTGAATGTATTTTGATTTAATATTCAGCCGGGCCAGGTATTTGTCCATCTCCTCGGCCATGCGTTTGGTGAGGGTGGTTACGAGAATACGCCCTCCGCTTTTGATACGGAGGTCAATTTCGTCGAGCAGGTCATCGATCTGATTGACGCTGGGGCGGATCACGATGGGCGGATCGAGAAGACCTGTTGGCCTGACCACCTGTTCAACAACTACTCCACCGCATTTATCCAGTTCATAATCCCCTGGCGTGGCAGATACATAAATGGTCTGATCGGTAAGAGATTCAAATTCATGAAAATTAAGCGGGCGGTTGTCAAGCGCCGATGGCAGGCGGAATCCGTAATCCACCAGAATCAGTTTACGGCTTCGGTCTCCTCCGTACATGCTGCTTACCTGGGGAATGGTCTGATGACTTTCATCTATCACGCATAAAAAATCTCTGGGAAAATAATCCAGCAGGCAGAAGGGCCTTGTACCCGGTTTTCTCCTGTCAAAGAATCGTGAATAATTTTCAACTCCATTGCAATATCCCAGTTCGCGGATCATCTCAACATCGAAATTCACCCTTTCGCTGAGCCGCTGTGCTTCAATAAATTTACCGGCAGTTTTGAAATAGGCGACCTGAGCGGCCATTTCATCCTGGATCTCGGCAAGAACCTGGGTTAGCATTTCTTTCGGCGCGAGGTACAGATTGGCAGGGAAAACCGCAGCATTATCCATGGGCATAATGCGTTTTCCGGTTTTCATTTCGAAACTTTCAATCTCTTCGATCTGGTCGCCAAAAAATGTCACGCGATAGCCATAGTCCAGGTAGGGCAGATTGATGTCCACCGTATCTCCCTGAACGCGGAATGAACCTCTTTTGAATTCTATCTGATCCCGGGAATAAAGGGCATTTACCAGCGAGTGCAAAAACCCCTGGCGGGACAGGGTTTGTCCCTTTTTTATCCGCACAATACCGTTTTCAAATTCTTCAGGATTTCCAATACCATAAATACAGCTCACCGATGCCACAACAATAATATCACGTCGCCCGCTGAGCAGCTGGGTTGTTGCCTGCAGCCGGAGTTTGTCCAGTTCTTCGTTAATCGACAGATCTTTTTCTATATAGGTATCGCTGACGGGCATATAGGCCTCCGGCTGGTAGTAATCATAATAGGATACGAAATAACCGACGGCGTTGTCAGGAAAAAACTGTTTGAATTCTCCATAGAGCTGGGCCACCAGTGTTTTATTGTGCGTAAGTACCAGGGTGGGTCGCTGAACTTCTTCGATTACTTTGGCAATCGTAAATGTTTTGCCGGACCCTGTTACCCCGAGCAGCGTCTGGTATTTTTCCCCCTCGGTAAGTCCTCTGACCAGTTGCTTAATGGCTTCCGGCTGATCGCCCGCCGGTTTATATGGTGAATGGACTTTGAACTCCATTTTGATGATTTTAGAGAACCTTAAAGTTAAGGATTTTGACTATGCAGAAGAAGGGGAGAAGGACTCACTGGCCCGCTGTTTTTTGTTTTGCGCTTTTTGCTTTCATCTGTTTGCCTGCCTTGTTGAAAGGATCCCAGCTGATTTTAATTTTTCCATCTTCTCCTTTCTGTGCGCGGAGTCGCGCGCTCACGCCTGTCTTGCTGAAAATGCCCTTGTTCACCAAAACCGAATCCTTATTGGCTTTAAGATTACTGAGAGGAACCTGAATGCTGAGATCGGGACCTGATTTCATATTGTATATTCCTTCCACGAACATAGTCAGTACGGTAGAGCGAATTTCCATACGGTTGATCGTTACGTTCTGCCCGTTTATTTCCAGCAGATCATGCAGATCGGCAAATTTTATATCAGAAAAATTGCGATTCTTGAATACCGTTTGCTGAATTTTTTGAACGGGTTCAAAATCGACCAGTTGTCCGTCGTGCAGATTGAATTTGACAAAGCCCTTCAATTCATCCGGAATGATCTGTGCTTTTGTTGTTAACCCGCCCTGAAGTGTGACATCGGCAGTCAGCGTACCCATGATATTTTTGTCGGTAGGTGACTTCAGTCCGAAATTGTTAAACGCGTAAAAGATTTTAGTCACATTGATATTACTTAATTGGGCCTTAAAATTAAAGGGGTTGGATGCAACCAGATTACTCAAAATTCCCGAAATACGAATATTACCACCGGCGTGTGAGAGACTGATTTTTTTCAGATTGACGGCATTGTCATCCATTTCCATATTGGCAATCAGGTTGTTGGAATAAAATTTTTTATAAATCAGCTGTTTGGCATTCAGATTCAGATTGAAGCTGGCTGATTCAAGCAGACTTGTGAATTGCGTGACCGTTGTGGCGAGTGAGGATTTCTTTTTCTTTTCAACCACACGTGCCTGTTTCGGTTTCAGAAATACCATAAAGTCATTCAGGTTCAGTTTGTTTGAATGAATCTGCCAGTCAATACTGAGCCTGTTGTTTTTCTGATTTATCAGATAAAATACGCTTTTGATTTTCCCGTTCATTACCAGATCGGAGCTGCCCGCATTCAGGCTGAGATTGTCAACGAGTATATCCTTGTTCTGAAAACGGATGACCCCATTACCATTCGTGAAGGGCAAATTTCGCGGAACATAGAGCAAGGCTGCAGAATCCAAATTAAAAGTTCCGGCAATCATTCGCAGGCTATCATAATTCGCCTCAAGAGATCCGTTGTAGGTTAAATTTAGTTTTCCGGAACCCCCTGTAAACGACAGGGTATTTTCGTCCATCAGATTATTGATATCCGGAAGGGAGAAATCGGACAAGATATGGGCAGTGGCACGCGGATGAATGAGATTGCGTATCACGATGGAATCCGAATGAAAGCTAACTTTATCCCAGGATGCTTTAAGTGGGGAAAAGTGCATCACGGTATTCGAATCTTCATGTCCCTTACCTCTGATTTCTTCATTATTGAATGTGGCGGTGAAACTCGCGTTGTTGAGGCTCAAAGGCGGAGTGGTGATGGTCTTATTATCCACGTTCAGCTTCAGGCGGATAAGCGGCGTTTTATATTCGGGTTCCGAGTTGTCCATCGAGCCCGTGAGATGGGTAATCGTTTCTGAAATATCATAGGGCTCCAGCTTCTCACGAATATTTTTTGAAAGAAAGGATGCAGCCTTTCTGAATGGCAGGTTGTTCGTTTCCCAGGATAGAATAAAAGGGGTAGGCACTTCGGCCAGAAAAAATTTACCCGTGAATATAAAGGGCTGCTGATCTACTGCCAGCGCTATCTTTTCGAACTGGAGTATTTTGGAAGCTTTGTTAAAACGGAACTCAAAATTTCCCACTACTGTTTTTTCAGCCAGAAAAGGCCCTTTTTCCGCATTGAAAGTCATCCTCAGAATTTTACAATCCAGGGCTGCGTTTATTTTTATCACCGGATCAGCGGAATTTCCCTGAATATGACAAACCAGGCCTGCGATCTCATAACCGAAAAATTTACCGGCGTCTGCTTTATCGATGGAAAGCAGGCCATTACGAATTTCCAGCACCGGGTAGGACAGATCCTTAGGCGCATCTTTATTGGGCGGGCTGTTCTTCTTAAAAATCGAAGTATTGGTATAACCGCCGGTATCTGTATAAATATAGATATTCGGACTTTCCAGCTGAACCCGGCCAATATTGATTTTACCAACCACCAGCTTAAAGAAATCCAGGGTAGCATACACTCTGGCTGCGGAAATCAGATCGTGGTGATGCTGACTCCAAAGGCTATCCCTGAGGGTCAGTGAGTCTATGGTAAAAGCAATACGCGGGAATGTATGATTGAACCCTATATTGATATCGCCAATATGAAGGGTGCCTCCATTTAATCCTTTTTTTGCTTCCGCTTCGATAAAGGAAATGACCTCTTTTTTATGTTGTTTCAGATATACCCAGCCCCCGACGAACGCGAGTAAGATCAGAGCAACGAGAATGGCAAGGATTCGAAGACTTATTTTAATAGCTCTTTTCACATGAAAGGTTGTAAAGCCCGAATCGGCAGGCTGATTTAAAGATATGAAGAATGGCTTATCTCTGGGGTCTTTTGAGATAAAGGGAATAGTCGGGCTGAATCACTTCGTAGTCCTGGTGCATGAGTGGAGAGGTCAGTAAGAAATCGGCCGTTGACCGGTCACAGGCAAAGGGAATATTCCAGACTACCCCTAGGCGGAGAAGTGCTTTGATGTCCGGATCGTGAGGCTGAGCTTCCATGGGATCCCAGAAAAAAATAAGCACATCAATTTTTCTTTCTGCGATCCGGGCGCCGATCTGCTGGTCACCACCCAGCGGCCCGCTCATGAATTTTGTGATGGGTATGCCCAGAGATTTCTCCAGCATTTTGCCGGTAGTACCGGTGGCAAACAGCTTGTGCATGGAAAGAACCGATTTGTTATAAATGGCCCAGTCAATCAGTTCGGTTTTTTTGTTGTCGTGAGCTACCAGAGCGATCCTTTTACTAGCGTTCATCTTGTAAATACTCATGGCAGTTATTTGAAATGCAATTTAAGTGTTCTCCTGTCTTTCGTTTAAAAAGCTATTTTTAAAACCTTTTGCTAATCTGCAAACGAGCGCTGAAATGCCTTCCTGTGGCGGGTTTCATGGAATTAAGCGGGTTCATTTTATGATGCCCTTGCGGCATCTTCCAGGCTTTTGTTCATTCCTGTTTTGGGAAATGGCATGGATTTTGTCCACAGCTTATCCACATTTACTATCCCATGAAGGAACTTCAGTTATGGCTGGCATCGGCATTTATTTGCTGTGCCCTGCTCGGTCAGTCTGCCAATGGTCTCTCTCCTGCTTCGGTTGTCGAAGTCAATTCAGCTTTTAATTTTTTTACGGTTACACCCCAGAACGGTTATGCGGTTTTGCGCTGGTCCGTACCTCCAGTCAAATCCGAGGATTTTTTTATAGTTGAGAAAAGTTCTGACGCTTTACATTTTGAGATGCTGAGTGCGATGGACGCATCGGTTGGTCTGGATTCAGTGTATTCCATGGTCGATAATGCCGTTGGTAATGGAACGATTTCGTACAGGATTAGGATTGCCGGGAAGGATGGGAAAGGGGTTTGCTCGAAAACGGTCAATATGAATTCTTTTCCTGTTGCAGATTTTAAATTCTATCCAAACCCGGTAGATAAGCTTTTGATCATTCGTTCTTCTCATCCGCTGGATGTGCAGGTGGTGGACGCTTATGGTGTTGTGTGGTTCAAACAGGAAGTGGCGGCCGGCATGCAAATCGTCAATGTGTCCAATTTACAAAAGGGGAATTACATCCTTAAGGCAACGGATAAAACGAGCAACATGATCATATCCGAGCAATTGGTAAAAAATAATTAAAGATCGAAGGTAATTCGCAGCTGTCTTGCAGATGTGAATGTTAACGTATATCTTTACCTCGGTTTTTCATAGGATATTGGATTTTAAAACGGGGTTGAATTTTTATTCTGACCCCTTTTTTTATGCTCTTTCGGTTGATTGCTGTACAAACATCCATGTTACTACTCTGTTTCTAACGATCCTGTACAAACGAACCGGACTGTTTTCAAAAAAATAAGGCTGTCCTTTCGAACAGCCTCTATACTTACCAACCCAAGTATTTAATCTCCAACACTATTTCTCCGACACCCCATCCTGGGTTTCTTTGATCTTTGCGCGGATCTTAGCTTCTATTTCTGCGGCCAGCTCCGGATTATCGTGAAGCAGTTGACGAACGGAGTCACGACCCTGACCGAGTTTGTCGGTTCCGTAACTGAACCAGCTGCCGCTTTTATTTACGATACCGAATTCAACGCCCATATCAATGATTTCTCCCATTTTAGAAATGCCCTCTCCAAAGATGATGTCAAACTCTGCAGAGCGGAAGGGGGGAGCTACTTTATTTTTTACCACTTTCACTTTTACGTGGTTGCCGATGGCTTCTTCACCATCTTTAATCTGCGTCATCCGGCGAATATCCAGGCGCACGGAAGCATAAAATTTCAGGGCATTACCACCGGTTGTTGTTTCCGGATTTCCAAACATAACGCCGATCTTTTCCCTGAGCTGATTGATGAAAATACAGATGGTATTCGTTTTACTGATGGTAGCCGTGAGTTTCCTGAGAGCCTGGGACATCAGACGGGCGTGCAATCCCATTTTGCTATCCCCCATTTCACCTTCCAGTTCACCCTTGGGTACCAGGGCTGCAACAGAATCGATTACGACGACATCCAGGGCCCCGGACAGAATGAGGCGATCCGCAATTTCCAAAGCCTGTTCGCCATAATCAGGCTGGGATATCAGCAGGTTATCTACGTCCACACCCAGTTTACGTGCATAATTACTGTCAAACGCATGCTCCGCATCAATGAAGGCGCACATTCCGCCTTTTTTCTGCGCTTCCGCAATCACATGGGTTGCAATCGTGGTTTTACCCGAAGATTCCGGCCCGTATATTTCAATCACCCTGCCGCGGGGAAGGCCGCCAATTCCAAGGGCCACATCCAGGCCGATCGAACCGGTGGAAACAACTTCCATGGGCTCGGTACTTTTTTCATTCATCATCATCACACTTCCTTTCCCAAAATCTTTGTCAATTTTATCGATGGTTAACTTAAGGGCCTTTAATTTTTCTGCGTTTGACATTGCTTATTTTTTAGTCGTTCAAAATAGTTGATTCTTCAAAGCTAGGATAAATATTTTATTCACACTAATTAATTTAGTAATTTATAGCTAATTATTTTGGGTACTCCACTGGCCCCGGTACCGGCTTTAACAGTACAAAGACAAACAATTTATGCACCCGGGACAATACCACGATTGTGGTAAATTTGAAAAATGAACCGAATCGACCGATTATTTGGAATTCTCACTTTACTGCAGTCCAAAAAATTTGTCAGGGGAGAAAAAATTGCCGAGAAGTTCGGAATCAGTATCCGTTCGGTTTACCGCGATATCAAGGCTTTGAATGAGCAGGGAATACCGGTAAGCTTTGAATCCAACCGGGGGTATTTCATCGTGGACGGATATTTCCTTCAGCCGGTTTCGTTCAGTACGGAGGAAGCCAATGCCATGCTGCTGATGGAATCCATAGTTTCTGCTTTTGCCGACAAATCCATCCACCATCATTATTCCTCTGCGCTGACGAAAGTGAAGTCCGTTCTTCGCTCTTCCCAAAAGGATTCCATAGAAAAACTCTCCGCAAATATCAAATTACAGGTTCCTGTTTGTTTCGTTCAGTCCTTTGACTACCTCACGCGGATACAGGAGGCCATTGCTTCAAGTAAAATACTGGAGATGGGATATACGAACAAAGAGCAGGAAGTCTCCGTCCGGAAGCTGGAACCGATTGGTTTGATTTTCTATGCACTTGGCTGGCATCTTATCGGCTGGTGCCATAACAAAAAAGACTATCGTGATTTCAGGGTCTCCCGCATCCTGCGTCTTCATTGCACTAACGAACCGTTCACCGTTCCGGATCATATGCCGCTCGACGACTACATGAAATTACTTCCGGTAAAATATTAATTTTTCATTTTCAAACGGGTCTGCCATAGGGTTGTCAGTGACCGGCGTTTATTTTGTTTAAACAAACATTAAACATCATGAATACCACTGTCCGTTTTTTCGAAAAGCAGTTGAAAGAAGAAGCCGTTATTACGCGAAAAATGCTGAAGATCGTTCCGGAAGATAAATACGACTGGAAGCCCCATCCCAAAAGCATGTCCCTCCGCCAGCTAGCCACCCATATTGCAGAATTACCCGGCTGGATTCCCCTTGGAATAGATACCGATCTCCTGGATTTTGCAGTGGGGGATTATTCACCGACCCCGGTAAACAACAATAAAGATCTGATGGCCGCTTTTGAGGACAACCAGTATAAAGCGGAGCAGGCTTTACCCCAAACAACCGACGAATTTCTTCAGAATACCTGGACCATGAAAAATGGCGACCAGGTGTATATGACCCTGACAAAGGAAGAACTCATTCGTACCGCCCTCTCCCAAACCATTCACCACAGGGCACAACTGGGGGTCTTTTTAAGGCTGCTCGATATTCCTATTCCGGGAAGTTACGGACCCAGCGCGGATGAAAGTTTCTAGAATGTTAAAGGCAAATGCTGTTTAAACCTTCTTTTCATAGTTCAGTCTATATACCGTGCACGGGCACCAAAAATAAAAACTATGAAATCGAAATTATTATTCATGGCGCTTTTTATTGCTTTTCTGGGAATCACAAATATTTCCATGGCGCAGGATGGTACGTATGCGTATAACCATCCCCGTAAGTCTGAAGTAAACCGGCGACTGAATATCCAGGACCGCCGGATTGACCGAAAGGTTGCCCATGGAGACATGAGCCCCCGTCAGGCACATAGACTGCACCGGAGAAATCATCAGATTCGCCGGGAAGAAAGAAGAATGTCGTCCAGACATCATGGCCATATCAGCAGACACGAACAGGCCAGGCTGAATCGCCAGGAAAATCATGTCAGCCGCAGAATTCGCAGGGCGTAAAAAACTGCAGGGAAAAATATAGCAATACATTCGGATCCTTCCTGTGTTAAACAGGAGGGATCTTTTATTAGCGGGCTATCGTTGAGTATAGATTAATTTAGTGCAGGCCGTTATATCAGCCAACCCACTATGGCGCAGCATCAGGACCTGACCAAAATAGCACTCAAAAGAGAGATCGGACTGCCAACCGGTATTCTCCTCGTTACCGGAATTATGATTGGCTCCGGTGCATTTAAAAAAATCGCACCGATGGCGCATGCCCTGATGAGTGAACCCTATATACTTCTGGTCTGGATTGCAGCCGGAATCATCTCTATTTTTGGCGCATTTACTTATTCGGGACTCGCCAGTATGACGAACGAAACAGGCGGAGTTTATGAATATCTGAGACTGATCTATGGCGACCTGACCGCTTTTCTTTTCGGCTGGACCTACTTCATTATCGTAGGTACTGGTTCAATTGCTGCCCTCGCATTTGTTTTTTCACAGTCTGCCGATGCACTCTTTCATTTTCAGGTATTGCTGCCCTCGCTCAAAAACATATCCATTGCGCATTTTATTTTTCCTTTCGAAGGATTATCGGTCAAGATGCTGGCCATAAGCATGATCATCTTATTGACCTGGTTTAATATCCGGGGCCTGAAGAATGCGGGGAACATGAACAACGTAGTGACTATTGCAAAGATCCTGGGCATTCTGCTCCTGATTGCCGGCGGCATTTTTTATGCGGGCGAACCGGTTCGCATGCTGCAGGGTGATATGACCGTTCAGTCATTATCGGGATCCCTTCTCTTCAGCGCTTTTTTCGCTGCCCTGCTGAGCGCACTCTGGGCCTACGACGGATGGGCGAACATCACCTTTGTAACGGGCGAGATGAAAAATCCCGAACGTAACCTGCCCTTTGCCATTATCGGAGGTGTGGGTATTGCCACCCTGCTGTATGTATTGTTGAATGATGTGTACATGAAAGTTTTGACGGTGGGACAGCTGGCCTCCATACCCGAACATAAAATAGCAGCCGCTGTTGTGGCGGAAACGCTGTTTGGAAAGGCAGGCGCTTCACTGATTGTCACCCTGATTCTGACCTGCACTTTTGGTGCGCTCAACGGTTGCATCATTGCTTACCCGCGAATTACATTCCGTATGGCGCAGGAGAATGTATTTTTTAAAAAAGCGGCCTATGTTCACCCGAAATTTAAAACGCCCTATGTCGCTCTGATATTTACTGCAGTTTGGAGTTGTGTATTTGTGATTACCGGCACTTTCGATCAGATTACCAATCTGGTGGTATTCTCCACTTATTTATTTTTCGGTCTCGCGGCTGCGGGACTTCTTAAAATGAAAATGCAGAAAAAGATCACCAGGAAAGTGATTGGTTACCCGGTGATACCAGTCGTCATTATTCTTTTTTCAGCGGTTCTCACAGTGAATACACTGATCGTTCAGTTTCGTGCTTCCATGCTCGGTTTATTGCTGATGGTTTCCGGTATTCCTCTTTATTACCACTTTAAGAATAAGAAACCTGTTTAAGGCCGGTCGCTTTATTCAAAAAGGCCCGCACCTTTTGTCCCTTTTCTTTTTCCCTGATTGTTATGACGTATACGGCGCGGATTTTAAAGTAAATCAAAAATGGAAAAAACGCTCAGGCTGATCAATCTAATGCTGATATTTATACCGATTGTTTTGCTGGCCTTGCTGGCGGGCTCCATGGGATTTATCTTTTTAAAAATCCGTCGTTGGAATACACCTATTTTTTAATAAATTAAAACTGGCGACATGGACGAATTCATTTTGATTTTCCGGCACGAAGATGGCGGGAAAATAGCTTCTCCTGAACAGATTCAGATCTGGATGAAACAAACGATGGACTGGATTGCGACGATCAGCGCAAAGAACAAATTTGTGGGAGGCAACGGGCTGCCTTTCCAGGATGCCAAAGTGGTGGGTTACAAAGGCCTTGTGACAAACGGGCCATTCGGGGAGATTAAGGAAACGATCGGGGGGTACATCATAGTAAAGGCTGATTCTGTGGATGAAGCCGTAGAGTTTGCCAAAGGCTGCCCGGTTTTACAAGGGGAGGGGAATACCGTAGAAGTCAGAAAAATTGCAAAAAGAGACGGACTGCATTAATCATGGCAGAGCAGGAACTGATACCGCATCTTTTCAGAACAGAGTACCGGAAAATTGTCTCGGTATTATCAAAACGTTTTGGATTCGACCAGGTGGAAACGGCCGAGGACATAGCAAGCGACACCTTCCTGTCGGCGGCGCAGGTATGGGGATTAAACGGCCTGCCCTCAAATCCGGTCGCGTGGCTTTATCATGTAGCAAAGAATAAAGCAAGAAATCATTTGCAACGGCTGGCTATCTTCGAAAAAAAAATAGCTCCGGAGATAAAAAGCCAGCTGTCGTCAGCCGATGACGAAATTGATCTCTCACCGCAGAATATTTATGACATCCAGCTGCAAATGATGTTTGCCATTTGTAACCCGGTTATTTCTTCTGAAGCGCAGATCGGTTTATCTCTCCGGATTCTCTGCGGATTTGGACTGGAAGAAATTGCCGACGCTTTTCTTTCTAACAGGGAAACAATTAATAAGCGGCTGGTCCGGGCTAAGGAAAAACTGAGGGCGGAGAAAATAAAAATAGAATTGCCGGAAACCTCTCTGATGGAAGTTAGACTGGAAGCGGTACTCACCACCATTTATCTGTTATTCAATGAAGGCTACTATTCCCTGAGCAGCAACGGGATACTTCGCAGGAAATTTTGTGTTGAAGCGATGCGTCTTTGCAGTATGTTGTTAGAAAATGAAAAAACCAGGCAACCTGCGGTTAATGCCCTGATGGCACTCATGTGCTTTCATGCCTCAAGGTTTGATGCGCGTTTCAGCAAACATGGGGAAGAAATATTTTATGCCGATCAGGATGAAAGTCTGTGAAATCCCGAACTGATCAGCAGAGGAGGATATTTTTTAAAACAGGCATCCGAAGGAAGCCGCCTTTCCAAATTTCACATTGAGGCAGCCATCGCGTATTGGGCAACCCAGAAAACGGACAGCAGGGAAAAATGGGAAAATGTATTATCGCTATACGATCAATTGCTCGGCATCGAAAATTCGCCTGTTGTCGCATTGAACAGAATCTGGGCGGTATCCAGACTTGAAGGGAAGGAATCCGCCATTGCACAGGCAGAACAGCTTAATCTTGACGACAATCCATTTTATTTTACGCTTTTGGGAGAATTATATACCGGCGTTCACACCGGGAAAGCGATCGAAAACCTGGAAAAAGCTCTTTTTCTCATTAAAACGGAGACCGGGAAACAGTCCATCCGACGTAAAATTACCCGGATCTAGTATTTTTTAATAATTACCTTCATTTTTCTTCTTCGGATGGTTACAAATTGCGGAGATCAACGTACTAACAAGAAAGCGGCCGCATGAAGGATATACTCCTGAAAGGGACTTTTTTACTGATTTTACTGATTGCCTTCTATTCCTGTAAAAAGGATAATTCGGCGGCGAATGGCTCCATATTGCCTGGTCCTCCCGCAGGAGTTACTCTGAGTTATGGGGATTCCATCTTTTTCCTTGAAAATCAGGCTGCCGACTATAAGGTTCTTCCCATCAATGGCGGGGTGGGAGAATATTCCGGTTTTCCGGATGGGATTGACCTGGATTCTAAAACCGGAGAAATCAATATTTCAAAGAGCGAAACGGGGCTCCGGTACCGTATTACGTTTGTTCCTTCAGGCACAACAGATTCCATCAGTACCGTTGTTGTCATTTCGGGTATTAATTTTCTGGATGGATTTTATAAATTAACAACGACGGATTCGGTGATCCTTCCGCTGTACAATGCCAATCAGGGCAGCGCGATACCCGGTATCAACAACGGAACCCTATTTGACGAGGGCTCCGGCTGCAATTCAGCCGGATGTAATGTCGATATCAGTGCGGGTAGTATTAACCTGGCGCAAACTGTTCGCAATGGCGTGTTTGGAACCACACCCTCGAATAACGACCGTCACGAATTTCAGTTAAACTACAGAATTAATGATCAAAGCAGTAAATCGCTGAATACGATCCGGGTCAAATTATATTATTTCGATTCCATCAGCGATGTCACGCAGGAGGCCTATGATATTATAGCTTCCAGGCAGGGTGCTCTATTCGGCGTACAGCCAAGACCGGTGACTTTCGAAAGATTTATTACTTCAGTGAACAGTATTACCGCAGTAAATACAAAAGCTCCACCCAAACCAAGACCACCCTGTATTTTTATTCTGGGCAGGTAAACGATGAGTTCAGCATCCTGATGTTTTTGTAATTTGCCTGATTCGGATGAATTCAAATACAAGGATGTTTCGTTACCTGATTTTGACCATTTTATTTCTGCTCCCTGCATTTTCACCGCATAGCCAGCAAAATAACGGACAACCCGATTATCTGTCGCTATACCACGAGGCAGAAAAATGGTATCAGTCAGCCAATCCAACAAAAGAAACGGACAGCCTCGCGCTGATCAGATATGAGCAGGCGGAAAGTCTGTTGCTGAAAGAAAAAAAATTTGATCAAACAGCGGTTGACGCCAGTATTAAAGCGGGTATTCTGCAAATGTCCCAGCCAAATCCGTCTACGGCAATCAGCTTTTTTCATCTGGCCATATTTTTTATTTCCAAAAATAACAGCTTATCGGATTCACTTTTGTTTCAGCCTTATCTGTATACCGGTAGTATACAGTATACCTTGAATAACCTGGACAGCGCCATTTTCTACTATAAAAAAGCGGAAGCGATTATTGGCAGCTATCCCGGCACGAAGGAATCAGAAAGACTGTACAACAAACTCGGAGCCCTGTACTTTGAAACGGGCGACTACAATAACAGCATCAGTTATTTTCATAAAGCGCTCACTCTAGTAGAAGAAAGAAAGCCTTTGAATGTCTTTTTTGTTGTTAACTATAAAAATAACATAGCTACAGCGCTTATGAAACTCGGTTTTTATGATCAGGCGCTGGTAATATTTAATGAATTATTGAAATATCCCAACCCGTCGGATGTGTTGTTATTCAATACCGGCAATACTTATTTTGAAAAAGCAAATTACCCGGAAGCCCTGAAATATCTGCATCAGATCCGGGATCTGAATTTTGACAAATACAGCAGCCTGATCAAGATTTTTATCCGCATCAAAG
Source organism: Puia sp. (assembly GCA_965214575.1). Lineage (GTDB taxonomy): Bacteria > Bacteroidota > Bacteroidia > Chitinophagales > Chitinophagaceae > Puia. Next base: position 41,019 of record CBDCCE010000018.1, on the reverse strand, counting down.
AATATGATTCTGCCGGATATTACCTGACGAAAGCAAACCGTGTGTATTCGGAAAATAAGCGCTTGGCCACGACGCTCACACTCGGCATTCTTCAGAAATACAGCGGGGATATTAAAGCGGCAACGGGAAATTTTACTTCAGCCCTTTCTTTTTATCAGCTGGCGATTCTTAATCTCGACCCCTCATTTAAAAATCCGGCAACCCGGGCCAACCCGGAATCCTTTTCAGGTCTTCAGAATTTTTCTTATTTATATGATGCGCTCGTTGCAAAAGCAATAGCATGGAGGGGCCAGTATAAAAAAACCGGCGACAGCTCCTTTCTGCAGCTCTCGCTGAGCAGCTATTCCTCTGTTATTTTGCTGGCCAGTCATATTGAAAAACTATATTTTTCTGATGACGCCCGTCTTTTTCTTCAGACCAAACTGAATTCCGTTACCAAAGACGCTGTAGACCTTGCGGTTCAATTGTATAATAAAACCGGAGATAAGAAATATTTAAATACGGCTTTCGGATTTTCGGAAAATAATAAATCGGCGGTATTGAGGGCAGGGTTAAAAAACCTTGAACTCACGGCGGTTCCCGGCTTGCCGGCGGAATGGATAAACAGAGAAAAAGCAGAGCGCGTGAGCCTCGCCAGACTCTACGTGGAAAATGCGCAAACGGCCGATAGCATGGCTAAATTAAGTGTGCAAAAAAAAATACGGGATCTTGAAATTTCAATCGGGACCATACAGGATAAGCTGGATGAGAATCGGGTTTACCATAAACTCAGATATTTCAATTCCTTTCCCGACATGGACAGCCTCAGTGAAAATATTCGTCATCAGGATGAGGCCATCCTTTCTTACTATTACACATCCACGCAGCTTTTATGTTTTTATATAACAAAGGACCATACGGGTCTTGTTTCAACCGCATTTCTTCCCAACTGGATTTTAAAAATTGATTCTCTGCGCAACGAGCTTCAAAACCCCGAAGCGTCGGGAAGTAAAAACTTAAAGGATGCAGGCAGGGATCTTTTCAAACAATTGATTGAACCCGTATATAAAGAGATAAAAGATAAAAAAAGACTGGTGATCATTCCTTATAACGAAATGAGTTATCTGCCGTTCGAACTTTTGGTAAATCCATCTGGCGATGATTTATTGCTCAGTCATTTTGCTATTTCTTATAATTATTCAGCCAGTTTTATATCGGAAAAAAAACAGGACAGTCAAATCGTTTACCAGGTTCTTGCTATGGCTCCCTTCACGGATAAAACGAACTTCGTTTCGGGGCTGCCCCCCCTTCCTTATTCGATGGACGAAATCAAAGATCTTCCCGGGAAAATAGTATCCGGTAAAGAGGCTACCAAATTATTGTTCACCCGACTGGCGGGCGATTTTCCCGTTATTCACCTGGCTACTCATGCCGTGGCCAATGATTCAAATTTCCTGGGATCTTATATTGAATTTTATGGAAGGGACAATGAAGCGGATTCGATGCACCGTTTGTACGAACAGGAAATTTATGCGACCGATCTGAAATCGGCGAGACTGGTTATATTAAGTGCCTGTGAAACCGGTAACGGTTTTTTGATTAACGGAGAAGGCGTGATGAGTATGTCGCGGGCTTTTTCTTATGCAGGCTGCAAAACTGTTATTACTTCGCTCTGGAGAGCTGATGAGATCTCCACGTCGTTTATTACCAGAAAACTGCATACCTATCTGGCAAAAGGAATGGCCGTTGATGAATCCCTGCAACAGGCCAAGCTGGATTATCTGGCAAGCAACGACATTCCGGTTAGATTTAAAAATCCCGCCTATTGGGCACACCTCATATTAGTTGGGGATTACCGGCCCATAGTTGAATCCGGAACCCACTGGCTATGGCTGCTTCTGTTGATCATTCCTCTATTGGCTTTTGTTCTCTGGCGAAAAAAATGAACCAGGCATAAGAATATGCCCGGTTCTCTTCGCATTTACTGATTACTGATGAAGGGTGACGCTCGGTACATGCACATCTTCGGTTCCGCTGACAACCACACCGGATACAGTCTGATCCAGATAGTTATTTGCAGTGGCATGATATATTAGGGTATAAGTTCCTGGTTTCAGGCCAATGAATTTAAACTCGCCGGAATCTTCAGGTTTTGCCGTTGCTGTGTCTGTGCCGTTCACTGCCATTACAACAGCGGACGCGTTTCCGGGAAGCACGATGCCTTCGATACCACCCGATTTTTCGCGGCTGAATACTTTCACATGAGGCTTCAGCTGAAATTGATTGTCTTTAAATCGGATTGAATTACCCGCGTCGAGATCAATCCAGAAATTAGTCAGACCGCCGGAATTGACCGCTACCAGGGATTCATCAATATTCACTACGATAAACTGGTCGTTGCCGTCCAGCACAAGTGCTGAACTGACGCCATTTAATTCCACACTATTGTTGGATCCCAAAGTGATGCGGACTTTATGCAGTCCTTTTGTTGCATCAAAGGAAGCCGAACCAAACAGGGTATCAAGACCATTACGAAACTGAAGTATATCATAGATACCCGGATGAATAGGTACACTCATCCATCCTCCGGAAATGCCGCCATGATGATCGTTATCGTCCGACTCACTCTGATGTTCACTTTCATGATGCGATTCGGAATCATCCTCCACTTTGATTTCCACTTTAACGATATCCAGCAATACTTTGTCAAATACGAGGGAAGGATCATCGGTCAGGAAAATATTTACAGAAGAAGTTCCTTTATTTCCTGCTGAATAGCTGCCTGCCTTCTGGCAGGAAAAAAAGAAAATGCACATGCAGAATGCAGATAATGTCAGGCCTTTCATTTGAAGTGTTTTCATGATCGAGTTTTTACCAGTTAATATTTTAAAATGCCTTTTTCAAAAGGTTGTCATGAGTTGGTCAACACCAGGGTAACCGATGTAACCGCCGGATAATAAAAAAAATAAACCCCTGCTGAACAGGGGCTTGGAGTAAGTATTAAGAGGTGAAACGGGTTTCAGGCTTTAAGCTTTAACGGTTTTTTTTACTTTTTGGAGAAACCAGGCGCTGACCAGGGAATGATAAGGGTGGTCCGGATCATTATGAATTTTTTCGAGAAGAGGAAGTGCTTTTTCCGGTTCTTCATTGGCGAGATAGCCAAGGGCAAGATAGTACTCTGCATCTTCTTCAAAAAAATGGGTACCGGCGGTCAGATTCAATTGTATCAGACTATTAAGAGCCTCAATAGCGTGTACCGGTTGCCGGATGGACAGGTAAGCATTTCCCGCCAGAAAATAGTCTACGGGTGCCGGCTTTTCCAATCCATTAAATTGCCGTATCGTCTCCTTCATCTCTCCTTTTTGATACGAATCTTCCAGTTCAGATCTGCCAGATCCGCGGGTTTCATGAAGATTAAATTCATGGAACTTGTCGATGAATAATTTATCCGGGGTAGCTGTTACATATTGATAAATGCCTGAAACACCCAACAGTATAAGAATAACCGCCGCAGCGCGCAGAACATATCGTGAAATTTCCCGGACCACAGATCTTTCCCCTTTCGGCTTTTCATGAAGCTCACCCATCATATTCCCATGCAGTTGACCAATTCGCGTTTTCAATGCATAACTCCGGGCTGCTTCTTTTGCCATCCGCAGGCTTTCCACTTCGTTACGACTGTCGGGATTTTCATCTATCTCTTTTTGAATAGCCAGTAACTGTTCGCCCCGCAGCTCGCCATCGAGATATTGAATCAATAAATCAGTATGGGTAGAATTTTCATTCATAAAATAAAATGGATTTGAGGTTTTTGACAAGTATAGGCCGCGATGACATCATTTGTTCCAGTTGCTTTAGGCATTTATACTTTTTATTTCTAACCACCTGTTCGTTTTCATAGTCCAGATTTTTGAGAATATCTTTCATAGCCAGATTGTCAAAATAAAATGCGGTAAGAATTTTTTTACAGGTTTCGCCGAGACTCCCCACCAGCTGCATCAGTTCCGTTTTCAATTCCCGGTTGACAATCAGATGACTTACATCAGCGTCTGTTATGTCCCTGCCTTTTTCAAACAGCTCATCTCTCAGCTTCGACTTGCCTCTTTTTTTCAATTCATTCAACCATAGATTCCGCGTAAGCGCATATAAAAAGGTACTAACCGAACTCTCAGCTCTGAATTTATCTTTTTTCAGAATTTCAATAAAGACCAGAACGACCTCCTGGAAAATGTCTTCTGCATCCTCCTGTGTTCCGCTATTTTGTTTGACATAGGCTACTGTCTGACTAAACCGGCTGCGGTACAAATACCGTATGGCTTCATCAGGGTTTGAATCCGATCGCAGGGCTTCAGTCAATTCGCTGTCACTAAATAATTTCCGGACTTCCATCTCAACTACGTTATAGGTAAAATGCAACAGGAACTTTGTAACCTGAATTCCGAAGTTAATCTATAATAAAAAGCGCCGGAACTTGTCCGGCGCTTAATCGCAAAAGTTGTTAAACTGGTTTTAGGCGTTGGGCTTTCAGCTTTATAATTATTTTTTTGCAATGGAGTTCCTCACGTTCTGTACAAACCAATCGCTTACATCCATATAATGCCGGTTTTCAGGGTCGGCTTTTATCTTTTCAAAAATGGGCATGGCTTTGTCAGATTCCTCATTGCTGAGATAACTCATGGCCAGATAGTATTCGGCATCGTCTTCAAAAAAATCTGTTTTTGAATTGGCATTGGTCTTAATCAGTTTTTGAAAGGTTTCAATGGCTTTCTGCGGCTCATTTTTCTCCAGAAAAGCAATACCTGTCAACAGATATTCCTCAGGAATGGGGGAGTTCAGGTTTTTAAATTCCCAGATTACAGAATCCATATTTCCCTGCGTATAGGCTTCTTTAACGGCCGATCTGCCGGAAGCTCCCCGCATGACCACGGGTTTATAAGGCAGAAAATTCTGGCTAAAAAGGTTTTTAGATGTCTTTTTCAGATTCAGGGTAAAAAAACCCATGCCGGACAGAACGATAAATGCAGCCAGGGCATAAACTATCCGGAATTTAGAGCGGTAGCTAATAGTTGAAATTTTCATAAACAGACGGATTTTGGGGTTATAAAGGGTTGACTCATCAGGGATTTTCAGCCCTGTACCTCCATTAGTAACCGGCCATATTCTGTATGTAACCACCTACTGAATGATTCTGACTACTTTCCCAAAATCGGAATCATTACTGATCGATCGGGCAGCCTGCAGAAACGCGGCTTTCAAAACTGCTGTTTTTGGCATTTTCTGCCCTATTTCCGTAAGAATATTGGCCTTGTCCACATCAGATCCGAGTTGGGTGCACTGAATGATCAGATCCATCCATTGTATTTCAGACATTTTGCCACTATTTGTAAGCTTACTGTAAACACCTGTTTTATCGCGATCAGAACCGATTTCGGTCATTTGACGCAAGAGACTGTCAAAAAGAGGGCCCTGAATCATTTCACTATCGATCATTTTACCATACAGGGTTATGCGATCCCTGTCGGACCCCAGATCCCCCGCGATTTTCAAAACGGTAAATCTGTCCTTTACTGAAAGAGAATCCTCGTCCAGGTTTTTATTTAGCGCATTCCATTTATACCTGTCGGATCCCAGATTGGCAATGATGTCAAAATAAACAGAATCCAATGCATGGTTCTGATACCTGCGGGCGGAAACCTGCTCCAGGAAATCGACCTTATCCCGATCAGAACCCAGAGATTTTATTTTACTGACGACTGCCATGTTTTCTGCCGGTGAAAGTGAATCCATGGCAAACAGCTTGCGCAGGTATAATAACTTAACCTGATCCGACCTCATGCTGTCAGCCTCATTCAACAAAGCCCTCACGCCGCCTTTTTGAAATGTCTTTTCCAAATGTGCTTCAGGATCGTATCCCCAGACAATCATTTCGCGAATGGCGCCCCTGAGCAAGGCCCTTCCTTTATCATCCAGCGGCAGATTATTTTTACCATCAAAAATGGAGTACTCAATCCTTCCCTGCAGGTTACTTTCGGCCTTTACTTTTTCATCATTCAGCCGGAATTTGAAATATCCTCCGGGAGAAATACTTTTGAAGGCTGATTCATCTTCAGTGAATTCAAATTTGCCGGCATAGTTTATTTCTTCATAGAGATCATCGGATTTGATCACCATATTGGATTCACTCACTCCCCTGCGTTCCTTATCCTTACCCGACCAGGAAAAATATACCCGGACACTGATCAGGCAAAATGCAATCAGGAAAAAAATCATTTTCATTATCTGTCATTTAATCTTCATATAAAACTTCCACACTTTCCACACTATATTATTTTTCCTTGGAAAAATAATAGTATGACCCAAATCCCGCCGCCACACTAAATGCCAGAATAGCCAGGGAAATCAGTCCGAACGGGCGTACCCAGAAAACGATGGTAAGTCCGCACCCGATGGCGGTCAGCATGCAGAACCATTGAAGCACCTGGGCTTTGTTGTCTTTTTTTTCGGGCTGAAGGAGTTGCCGTACAATAACTTCTTCCGTGCCTTTATCGAGCATACGATTTTTTATCCGGTAAGTATAATATTGTCTGAGCAGCCGTTGGATGAAAGAAGCAATGAGATACATGCCGCCTAATACGGCGCAGATATTCAATGTGTCAAAATATAACTGGCGGTCCTTAAGTGGTTCGAAGCTGTCCGTATCCTGTGCCATGGCAGTGAGGGTTAAAAAAAGGATTGCTGCGGTGCTGAGGATTTTTTTCATTGTATAATTTTAAATATTCCTGTATATCTGACCGGCCATGGACGAAATTGTTTCATTCATCAATTAAAATTCAGGAGCTGCATCTGTTTCCTGAATTTTTTATACATCCCGATGGCCTGATAGCTTAAAATCAATATGGCGCTGAAAACAATACTGTATATAAAGAAGGGAGAGATGCCCGAAAACATATTTAAAATGTATTGTCTGAAAAGAATAACCGGTATGCCGATAAACCCGCCAATAAAAAGCAGCAGAAAGCCGGCGATGAATTTGTCGGCCGAAAGCCTCGAACGGGTGGCGGGCAGTTGGGACAGCACCATTCCGGATAAATCAAATTCGAAGGAAGCAACCGGCTCATCCTTTATCCGGGAGAAAAGAAGCTGATAAGCGGCGGCCTCTTTCTGACAGTGCATACAGGATTCGATATGGGCCCTTTGCTCTTCGTTTAGGGATCCGTTCGTTGCGTAGTCCTGAATGACCTGCTTAGACGCGTGTATATTTTTCATAAAGCCTCCTTTTTATATTTAGACAATAAATTTTCCTTTAATGTTTTCCTTGCCCTGAACAGATAGCTTTTCACCGTTCCCGATGGCAGACCCGTAACCTGTGATAATTCTTCATAACTCATTTCTTCCTGATGAAACAGGGTAATCAGCATTTGATACATAGCCGGCAGCTCCTCTACCTCCCTTCGAAGAATCAGGGCAAGTTCTTTCTGAGAAAGACTCATTTCGGAGTCATTGCTCCATTCAGTTATGCCAAATCCGTGAGGCCGTTGATAAAAGTCCTCGTGAAAGATATCTCCGGGATAGAGGGGCTTCTTTTTTTCAATCCAGGAGAGACAGGTATTATAAGTGATCTGGGCGATCCAGGTAGATAGCTTGGATTGGAATTTAAATCCCTCCAGGTTGTGGTAGACTTTCAGGTAAACATCCTGTGCCAGATCCTTTCTATCCTCGGCAACCGGTATCAGTTTAAAAACGATCTGCGCTACAAGCTTTTCGGTATTTTTTATAACGATCCCAAAAGCAAGGTTGTCGCCGCGCAAAATCCGGTCAACCAGCTGCTTTTCGTCCGGGTTATTTCCAATATTATGGTTCACGTCATGGATCAGACCGGCAAGTTGGATTAAAGTTGCAGAATTACCGAGGGAAAAAAAGAATAACCGGATATTCGCATTGGATATCCTGTCCAACAAATATATCAGCTTGAATAAAAGGAAAATCGCCGTTTTTACCCTTTGCCTTCTTTTCTTATCCTGCCATAAGCGTGAAAAGAAAATTTCATTTTATTATTGGAGAACCAGCTTTTATTTGGATTCTGTTGAGGAGAAAACGCTGAAAGACAATGGAGTAATGACTATTCAGACCAGATATTTCGACCTTGATTTTCCTCCGGAAGATTCCCTGCCGGGGCCGGTCAGTCCCATTATCTTCAAAAACACCCCCGGTATAAGAATAATCCCCGTTGTCTATATCAAAAAAAGAGTCTTTGAGCGGGTGAGTGACGACAGTATCCGGTCGCTGGCCAAAGCTGTTTATAAGCTGGTTTCGGCAATAAGCGGCTCGATCAACCAGCAGGCGGAGGGGATTCAGTTTGATTGCGACTGGACCGAAACCACCCGCGATAGATATTTCCTTTTTCTGAGAGAATATAAAAGCCTTTCCAATGGAACCGTTTCCTGCACTGTTCGCCTTCACCAGGTCAAATATCCCAAAGTTGCAGGTATTCCGCCGGTTGATTATGGAGTACTTATGTTTTACAATATGGGCGAAATCAGTGCGGGAGAAATCAATTCGGTCTATGACCGGAAAACCTCGGAGAAATACAGTCCTTCTCTCAAAACCTATCCCTTGCCGTTAGATCTGGCTCTGCCCATTTTCAGCTGGGCCCTTCAGCTCAGAAACGGCCATGTTATTCAGCTGCTGAACAAAATGAGTTTCCACCATTTTGAAAATGACAGTAATTTCAGGAAGGAAAGAAACGACCGGTTTATGGTTGTGCATTCCGGTTTTCATGGAGGCTATTATTTCAGGGAAGCGGATTCCGTAAAAGTGGAGAAGATTTCAAAAGAAGACTTGTTTCAAATCGTGGATGAGGTGAATACCTATTCAAACCGGGAAATCAGAAATCTGATATTTTACGATCTTGATCAAAAAAACATTGCGTTGTATGATGAAAATATTTACCAGGAACTGGCTGATCAATTGCACTAGTGTAATCCTGCTGACTACAGGTATAGCCTGGGCATGTGCAAGTGACGGGGATAACGAATACGGAACCTCCAATTTCACCCCGGAAGTATTTGTAAAAAATGAATACAGCACCTTTTTCTATTCCAATATGTTCTATTATAAAATCGGGCATGTGGAAAATCAGAATACCCGGTTTAATGAGATGAACGTTTCCAATTGGTCGGATTGGCTGAATCATCAGATCCCTGATAAAGAACTCGCCTTTCTCCTGCAGCGGGCTATGCAAAGCAGCATTGACAGTGCTGTTTTATTTATGAATGGAAGGTCAGGCTCCATTCCCGGGTCCATGCGCGGCTTTACCATTTTTAACCGGAAAAACGATAGGACCATGTCTTTCCTGAATTATTTGCGCCTGGCAAAAATCAGCGAGGCTTTCGCGGTAAATGAAATACAATATGAATGGGATTATGATTCAACAATAAAAAACAGAAAGTTCAACACGACTTCGCTGAATGAAGAACTAAAAAAAGGGATGGCAGGAACAAACGATTCATTTCTCAAAGAAAGATACTGGTATCAGCTCACCCGGTCCTATTTCTTTACTCACGATGTTCAGCTTTTAACCGGCACTTTTGAACGGTATCAAAAAGACATGCCGCGTAATACCCTGTACTGGCGAACGCTGGCCAATGTGGCCGGAGGATATTACAGAAAGAAACAATTCAGCCAGGCCAACTATTATTATAGTCTGGTGTATGATCATTCAGAGACTTTGAAAACGGCCGCCCATTATAGTTTCCACCCACAGGAAGAAAAGGACTGGAAGGAAACACTGGCACTGTGTAAAAACGCTGCAGAGCAAATTACACTCTGGCAAATGCTCGGCGTATTTTATTCGGATGAAGACAGATCGATCCGCGAAATATACAGGCTGGACCCTAAGAGTCAGAAACTAAACCTCTTGCTAGCCAGAGCCATAAATAAGTACGAGCAGAAATTTGATATCAACGGGCAGTTTCAAAAACTTTCAGTGGACTCCGTCTCACACTATGAGGATTCTTTGAAACAATTGATCCTGGGCATTGCAAAAACAGGGAATACCGAAAAGCCCTGGATCTGGGATATGGCTGCCGGATATTTGAGTACGCTGGATGGCAATTATTCGAAGGCAGACGACTTCTATAAAAAATCTTCATTGATAATTCCTTCAGAAGAACTCGCTAAAGATCAGCTGCGGTTACTGAAATTAATTAACCGGGTTAGCGCAGCAAAAGTAGCCGACGACAAATTTGAAAATCAGAATCTTGCTGATATCCGATGGCTTGCGGATGTAAAGGGTACTGATTTACGAACCGATGATGCGTTGAACTGGTTGAAGAAAACCTTCGCCATTCTTTACGAAAAGCAAGGCGATTGGGCTAAGGCGCAGTGTTTTGTATCTAAAACCAGCTTCTATGCCGATCCTGAGAATATCGAACGTATGAAATCATTTCTCGGCAAATCTTCCAAAACGTCCTACGAAGAATTTTGCGTTTCTCTTTCGGAAATTAAATTGAATGATATTTATGAATTCGAAGCCATTCGCCTTACTTACAGAGACAGCATTGATGCAGCGATCCAGAAAATGAATCTGGCAGGTAAAGCCGGGGGTTCCATGCTGGCCGGCAATCCATTCAATGCGAGAATCCAGGATTGCCATGATTGTGATTTCTCAGCGCCTCAGAAGATAAAGTACAGCAAACTCTCTTTCCTGGGAAAAATGAAACTGCTCAAGGCTAAAATAGCCAACGGAGAAGACACTTTTAACAATTCACTTTTGCTGGCCAACGCGTTCTATAATCTGAGCCAGTATGGTAATGCGCGTCTTTTTTATGAATGTAAAATATTGGGAGAATCCCATTCAAATCCCTATATGATCGAAAAAGAATACCGACCTGCCCTGATCAGCATGGACCAGGCGACAAAATATTATGAACTTACTTTGTCAATCGCAAAAACAGAAGAACAAAAAGCAAAATGCCAGTATCTTCTGGCCAAATGTCAGCGTAACCTTTGGTACAATCTGGAAGTCTATAATAAATCCGATGAGAGCTACGGGGATGATCCAATGGTTAGTTTCAGTGCTTTAGACGGTTTTCGTGAACTGAGGAAGTATCCTAACACAGAATATTATAAAGACGTCCTCCGCGAATGTGGTTATTTTAAAACCTACATGGAGCGAAATCCACCACAGCAAAAAACTAAATAGATGAAAATATTTTTTGCCCTGACCCTTTGCCTTACGCTTTTTTCAGCCTGTCATCAGAAAACGGGGACCGTTTTGGCCGGTCAGGCATCATTGCCGCAGGATAGTTCCTATATCGTTAAGACCGGTGGAGTGAAAATGATCCTGGTCGATCAAAAATACCATGTATGGACCAAAAAAATCGGGGATGGCAAAATCAAGGTTCTGCTGCTTCATGGCGGTCCCGGCTTTTCGCATGACTATTTCGAATGTTTTGAAGATTTTCTGCCGAAGGAGGGAATAGAGTTTTACTACTATGATCAACTGGGTTGCGGAAACTCTGACAATCCTTCAGACACTTCATTATGGACTATTCCCAGATATGTTGAAGAAGTAGAAGAAGTCAGAAAGGGGTTAGGCCTCGATAGTTTTTATTTGCTCGGCCATTCCTGGGGAAGTATGCTCGCAATGGAATACCTGCACAAATACCAGTCACACGTAAAAGCCGCTGTACTTTCCAATATGACCGCCGGTATAAAAAGTTATCTTCCTTATGCGGAGAAACTCAAAAAAGAGTTCTTAAACAGGCGGGACCTGGAACTAGATGATTCGCTCGATAAACTTCATTTGTACAACTCACCTGAATATGAGGAGCTTCTGATGACGAGATTATATACGCATACCATCTGCCAGATGCCCGTGGATCGCTGGCCCGAACCGCTCCTGAGGGCATTTAAAAAAGCGAACCCGGTCGTTTATATTCAAATGCAGGGCGTTGATGAATTCCACGTCACCGGCAATTTCAAAAACTGGGAATTCTGGGATAGTTTGCCGGATATAAAAGTTCCGGTTCTTGTTATCGGGGGCATGAATGATGAAATGAATCCGGAGGATATCAAAAAAGAAGGATTGTTGCTGCCCAATAGCAGAACCTATTTATGTCCACATGGCGCCCACCTGAGTATGTACGACGATCAGCAGAATTATTTTAATCATCTGATCGCTTATCTGAAGGATGTGGAGAACGTAAGTTTTGTACCTGATAAAAAATAAGGTCAGAAAGGAAGATCGTCGTCGATAGCCGAATGATCCGCGCCCACGGAGCCAGTTAGTCTTTCAGCTACGGGAGCAGATGAAGCGCCGGCAACTTCTATTTTCCAGGCTTTAACATCGGTATACCAGCGTCCATTGTATTCGCGACTTTCCACGTCAAAATCTATTTTGAGGTTATTGCCGGGCTGCAACTGGCCCGCGTCAATTTTATCTCCCCATACCGATACGCAGATCTTCTTTGGATAAGTGGCTTCTGTTTCTACAATAATGTCCTGTTTTTTCCACTGGCCGTTTTTTCCAGTACCTGACTGGAGCGGAAGAAGCTGAATGAGTTTGGCGGTAAGCTGCATGATGGAGTCTTTGAAGCCATAAAAATACAAAATTGGGCGCTCCGAACGAAAGCGATTTATCATCAAACTATCCACGATCAGCCCGTTAAAATAATGTTTTTGACTGCTTATTTTGGGAGGGAGTAAAGCGTTAACGGATAATTACAAAGCTTTTGTATAAATTGAAAGTCCTTACCACCCTAAACCAGCAAGGACTTCATGCAAAAACTAATCAGGCGCAAATCCACCGTTCTGTTCTTTTCCTCCCTGTGTTTTCTTCAACATATTTTCGCCCAGGCGCCTGCACTGAGTAGTGATCAGGAGTCGGGAAGAAGTATTTTTAAAGAACTGATAGAAATCAACACCACGCATTCCTCAGGCAATACCACTGTGGCTGCGGAAGCCATGGCAAAACGCCTGCTCGCCGCCGGCTATACAGAAAAGGACATACAGATTGTGGGACCCGAAGGGTCTAACCGCAACCTGGTAGTCCGGCTCCATGGCACGGGCAGGGAAAAACCCATTCTGTTTTTGTCTCATCTGGACGTGGTGGAAGCCAGACGCTCGGACTGGTCACTCGATCCGTTTATTCTTACAGAAAAGGACGGATTTTTCTACGGAAGGGGAACTTCCGATATTAAAGATGGGTCGGCCATATTGGTGGCGAATTTCATCCGGATGAAAAAAGAAGGGTTTGTTCCCGACAGGGATCTGATTCTGGCACTCACAGCAGGAGAGGAGGGAAGGGATGTGTACAATGGGGTGGACTGGCTGATCCATAACCGGCGGGAGCTGATTGACGCCGCGTTCTGTATTAACATGGATGCAGGCGATCCGCAACTGAAAAACGGCAAACGAATCAGCCGCACGGTACAGCTGAGTGAGAAGGGCGTTCTTAATCTGGAACTGGAAGTAAAAAATCCGGGCGGACATGGATCCATGCCTTCTAAAAATAATGCCATTTATCACCTGGCGGGCGGACTTGTACACATGCAGTCCTTTGATTTTCCTGTGCAGCTGAATGAAGTCACGAAATCCTATTTCTACAAAATGTCTTCTTTCGAAACCGGTCAGCTCGCGGCAGATATGAAATCCATTTCTGAAGGTACGCCGGATAGCCTGGTTGTTTTGAGAATGGCACAATCACCTTATTATAATGCGCTCATGCGCAGCACCTGTGTTGCCACCATGCTCGATGCGGGACATGCCATTAACGCCCTGCCCCAATCGGCCAGGGCGGAGCTCAATTGCCGGATCATGCCTGGCGTAAAAGAAGAAGTAATCGTCAGCGATATGAGGAAGGTATTGGCAGACAGCCAGATTGTGATCACTGTTTTAAACGGACTCATTTATAATCCGCCTTCTCCGCTGAATCCCTTTATCATGCAAACCGTTGAGCAGGTTACTAATCAATTATGGCCGGGCACACCGGTGATTCCGGTGATGGAAACAGGCGCTACAGATGGGATCTATCTGCGTGGGGTCGGTATTCCTACTTACGGTATTTCGGGAGTGGGCATTGATGAGAACGACAACCGGATGCACGGCAGGGATGAAAGAATCGGAGTTAAAGAATTTTACGAGGGGCTCGAGTATGAGTACGTTCTGATTAAAGCGTTTTCTTCCAAATAGATTTTATTCAATCAGAATGCTGAAAAATCAACCTTTTAGTGATTCGGTTATTACCAAATTGAATGGTCTGGCTATTTATCAGATTGCCGGAGGAGGATTGGGATTGGCCATAATTATCTGGCTTGCTTTAAAATCGCCTTCTGTTCCCGGGTACGCCATTATTTTGTATTTGGTCGCCACTCTGCTTAACGTATTTTCTATATACTGTGGTGTACTTTTGATAAAGCTGAATCCTGCCGGTCTTCAATTTTCGCTTATTAATCAATATTTGCAGCTGGTGAATTTTTCTTTTCTTGGGTTTGCTTTTAAATATATTGCGGGGTTTTTTATACTTATTGGATTAGATCTCACGCACGCAACTGTATTGAATTTCGATTTTGGACTTTCAGTATTTGGATTTGCTATTAATGGTGACAATCAGATTGTAATTTTTAATTTCAATCTGGTCGCATTGATATTGATTGTCTTGATTGATAAGACAAAGAACGAAATCAGGGATGATAACCTGGTAAAAGACATAATGAAACAGCAATAGAGTAAAGATTTTACTCGCCGATCCACCAGCCGTTTTCGAGATTCAATTGTTTTTTGGCGCGGGTAACGGCGGTATACCACCAGCGGAAGAGTTCGGGCTTGGGCATACCGTACATTTTGTTGTCGAGAAATAAAAAAACTTCGTCCCACTCCCCGCCCTGTGCCTTGTGACAGGTTACGATATAACCATAGCCCGCCTGCAGACAATTGAGATAATTGTCTTTCATCATGGATTCTTTATACTGCGGACCGTTAGGATTTACCCTTTTCTTTTTCATTCTTTTGCTGAAGTCAATCATCAGAGCGCGGCTCTGGTCCTTTGTGAACTGGCCTGTATTTCCATTGAGCACGTCCAGGGAAAGCAACAAATCGTATTCCGTTTCCGAACCGAGCACCTGAACTTTTGCCTGCTGAAAATGAAGGTTCTCATGGACCTTTCTTTCACCGAGTTTTTTAACTACGATGAAGTCGCCGTTTGTCAGTGGCACCCTGTAGTTGTTTCTGTTTACAAGTAAAACATCGTTTACCTGCAAAGGCATATTATCCTGACCATACAACTCTTTTCTAAAAGCCTGATTAATCTGCTGCACTGTCGCATTGCTTCTTGTAATTGCCACACATTGATTGGCGCCGGTTTTTTTATAACGCTCCACATAAGCGATGAAGAGATCTTCACGACTGGCATAGAGTTTAACGTTATTACGGTTCGCTGCCGGAAGCCTGGGCCACTGCGGCCAAACTTCCTGCTCGAGCATTCGCCGGATGCGCATGGCGAGCAGCGGGATATCGTTATCGCTCTTATTTCGTTCAATCGTTTCCAGCGTGAAGGAGATGGCCATTCTTTTTTCCGAATGGAGCCAGTCCATATTCAGGGAAGGACTGTATTCCTGACCAATCGGAGGCAGCTGGCAGGGGTCACCAACGAAAATTATTTTATTTGAACCGGCCGCATTGAAAAAATCATTCAGCAGAACCCCGGATCCGAAAGCCGCAACGGAATCATCAGAAGGCTCACTCGACAGCATTGAAGATTCATCCACGATATAGACGCGCCGGTTTTCATCCGGCTGACGCAGCAGAAACTGAAGTTTCATTTGTCCATAGAGATCCACCGGAGCGTCCGCGGGCAAGTCATCATGATCTCCGTCCACCTTGCTGAAATTGTATAACTCGCTGTGCACCGTGCGGGTTTCAAAACCTGTTTTACCCCGCAAAACGGTCGCCGCCCTGCCCGTGGAGGCCAGCAGACAAAAATCCCTTTCGGCCGTTTTCAGCCATTTGGCAAGCCACTGCATAAGGAAAGTCTTGCCGGTTCCGGCATATCCCTTCAGCACAAAAGTATCGGGCCCTGGGTGATCCAGGAACTTTTGAATGGTCTTTAAAGCTTCTTTTTGTTCTTCGTTGAGCGCGGGTTTGTTTGCCATGTTCTCGGCTGCCTGCAATATTACAGGAATCTTTGATTTGCCAGCTCAATAAAACTCCCTGTCATTCCGGTGATTAACCGGGTGCCTTTTCGGTAGAAATTCGGTAAAATCCTCGTTTTTTAAGTGAATTGATGTGAATTTCGTTGCCAGCCGACGGAATTAAAATATTCCCTTCAGTTATTCGTCATCCGGAACGGGAACCAGCTTAAAATCATGGAAGAGAATGGGTAAAAAAGAATCCACGCCGGGCAAGCCTGCCCAAAAGAAACCGGGTATATCGAGCCTGCTCAAACCCTACCGCGGCATGATTGTGCTGCTTATTTTTTTTGCGTTGATCAGCAATGGAATCAACCTGCTCATACCCCGGATCATTGCCCGCGGAATAGATGCCTACCCTTCTCACTATGAAGTAAGCAGCATACTGATCGAATTCGGCTCCGCGGCGCTGATTATTTTTATTTTTACTTATCTGCAGAGTATTATTCAAACGAATACGGCAGAAAGAGTGGCGCGCGACCTGCGGTCCAGGCTGGCTGCAAAGATTTCCACCCAGAGTTATATGATGGTGGAAAAAGCCAATCCTTCCAAACTGCTGACCAACCTGACTGCGGATGTGGACTCAGTAAAACTTTTTGTTTCCCAGGCCATCGTTGTTATTGCTTCTTCCCTGATCATTATTATCGGTGCCTGCACGTTGTTGTTTTCGATCAACTGGCGGCTTGCATTTGCTGTGGTGACTATCGTTCCCGTCATCGCCACCACCTTTTACCTGATCACAAAAAAAATCCGCCCCATTTTTTTTACCGGAAGAGAAGTGATCGACCGCTTAAACAAGGTTATCAACGAAAGCATTCTGGGTTCTGCACTCATACGTGTCATCAATTCCCAGCAACCCGAATACGAGAAATTCCTTGCCGCTAATGAAAAAGCAAAAAGCCTCGGCCTTACCGTACTGAAATTATTTTCCTGGCTGATTCCCATCATCGTTTTGTCGGCTGCTTTTGCCAATATCTCCATTCTCACCATCGGCGGAAAGTTTGTCATTCAAAATACCATGACGCTGGGTGATTTCGCGGCTTTCAACAGCTACCTGGCCCTGCTTATTTTTCCTATTATCCTGATTGGGTTCATGAGCACGGTGATCGCCCAGGCGACAGCTAGTTATCAACGAATCTACAGTGTTCTGGAAATGCCTTTACTTCCTGATGAAGGGACGATTACTACTGCGCTGCAGGGAAAAATAGATGTTCAACAGGTGTCCCTGAGTTATGGTCAGAAGCCCGTGTTAAAAGATATAAGTTTTTCCGTACCTAAAGGCTCCACGCTCGCCATTATTGGCCCAACCGCCGCAGGCAAATCACAGCTGCTCTGTTTGCTGACCGGCCTGATCAAACCGGATGAAGGAAATATTGAATTTGACGACAGGAATATAAAGGATTACAACCAGGAGAATTTTTATCAACATGTGGGCCTGGTTTTCCAGGACAGTATTTTGTTCAATATGAGTATCCGGGAAAATATTGCCTTCAGCGATACAGTTACAGATGAATCTCTGGAGAAGGCAATAGAAACGGCCGAGCTCAAGGATTTTATCGACGCACTGCCTAATCACCTGAATACAATCGTTTCCGAAAGGGGCAGTTCGCTCAGTGGAGGACAAAAACAGCGCATCATGCTGGCACGCGCACTGGCAGTAAATCCAAAGATTCTTTTGCTGGATGATTTCACGGCGCGGGTAGACTACCAGACGGAAAAGAAAATTCTGGAGAACGTGCGACGCAACTACCCTGGTATAACCCTCATTTCCGTGACGCAAAAAATTGCTTCTGCAGCTACTTTCGACCAGGTGATCCTTTTAATGCAGGGGGAGCTGGTGGCTTCCGGTACGCATACTGAACTTATGGCAACCAGTCCGGAATATGTTCAGATTTATCAATCCCAACAAAGCACGAATGAATTACAACCTCAATGATATTCTTTCAAAGCAGGAAAAATCGTCCAACCTGCGCATTCTTCAAAAGCTGCTCCAACTCATTAAAGAGGAACGGAGAAACCTTTTACTGGCCTGCGTAGTCATACTCCTCAATTCCGGACTCACCCTTCTTTCCCCTTATATCATTGGACATACCATCGATAAATACATCGCCCACAAGGACTATCATGGGGTTATTGTAAATGCCGTTTTTCTGATTGGTACTTCCCTATTGGCTTTCGGTGCCAGCTTTGCCCAAACGCGCATGATGGGCAGCATCAGTCAGCGCATGTTATTCAAATTGCGCAACACGGTATTTAACAAGTTACTGGAACTGCCACTGGCTTTTTTCAATGAGAATAAAACAGGCGACCTGATTTCCCGCATCAATAACGACACCGATAAGATCAACCAGTTTTTCTCGCAATCGCTTATGCAGTTTATTGGCACACTGGCCACCATGACAGGAGCAGGTATTTTTCTGCTCGCCATTAATTTCCGGTTAGGCGTAGCTACCCTGCTCCCTGCCCTGATGATATTGATATTTACCAAAGCCAGTTCTTCCTGGATCAAAAAGAAAAACGCGGCAAGTCTGCAGCGGACAGGATCGCTGAGTGCCGAGATTCAGGAAAGCCTGGGTAATTTTAAAGTGATCATTGCTTTTAACCGCCGCGACTACTTCAGAAAACGTTTTGATGAAGCAAATGATCAGAATTATAAAGCGGCTAAATCAGCCGGAATAGCCAATAATATTTTTATTCCCGTCTTTGGTTTTTTTGCCAGCATGGCGCAGCTGATTGTATTAACCGTAGGCATTTATTTAATTTCCACTGGCCGTTTTACCATTGGCCTGCTGGTAAGCTACCTGGCTTACGCCACCAATTTTTACAATCCCCTGCGACAACTGGCTGCGCTATGGACCAACTTTCAGGTTGCGATGGCCGGGGCGGACCGGATTTCGCAGATCCTGAATATGGATTCCAATCTTCCGTTGATAGAGGCGCCGGAAGGGCTTCGCCTGAGTGGAGAAAGTAATTTTCATTCCCTGCTGGAATTCCGGAATGTACATTTCGGATACGATGCATCGCAGGAGATTCTGCATCATGTGAATTTCAAACTGGAGAAAGGAAGAACCTATGCACTCGTCGGTCCTACGGGCGGAGGTAAAACCACTACCGCTTCCCTTATCGCGCGATTGTATGATCCGCTGCAGGGGGAGGTATACCTGGATGGCAGAGATATCCGCAGTTATCTTCCTTCGGAACGCACACAAAAGATTGGATTTATTTTACAGGAACCATTTTTATTTTCCGGAACCCTTCGGGAGAATATTTTGTATGGGAACGAAACATATGCTTCCAACAGCAATGAACAGCTTACTGAAGTGATTCAGCATGCCGGACTGCAGAAACTTTTAAACAGTTTTGAAAACGGATTCGATACCAACCTGGGGAGCGGCGGAGAAAGCATCAGCCTTGGACAGAAACAGCTGATCGCATTCATGCGCGCCGTACTACGGCATCCTGATCTGCTGATACTGGATGAAGCAACAGCTAATATAGATACCATAACCGAGCAGATATTGCAGGACATTCTGAACCGTTTGCCCGCTCATACGACACGCGTAATTATCGCCCATCGCCTGAATACCATTCAGAATGCTGATGAAATATTCTTCGTGAATGCCGGCGAAGTGATCCGCGCAGGATCCTTCGA
Source organism: Puia sp. (assembly GCA_965214575.1). Taxonomy (GTDB): domain Bacteria; phylum Bacteroidota; class Bacteroidia; order Chitinophagales; family Chitinophagaceae; genus Puia. Next base: position 21,201 of record CBDCCE010000018.1, on the reverse strand, counting down.
TCATGCAGTCGATATGCTCATGCAGGGTAAGCGTGCGAGTTGAGCGGAGGTATATTAAGCCGGACTCAATTTAAAATTGATTGGCTGCTTTTTATAAGACTTTACTTTTTTCCCGTTCTGAAATGCCGGTATCCAATTCGGGCTTTTTTTGAGTACATCCAATACAGCCTGCCAGAGTTCAGTTGGACCACTGATCACTTCTATATCACTGAGTGATCCGTCTTTTTCAACAATAAACCGGGCAACCACCTGTCCCTGAATATTTTTTTTAATGGCTTTTTTGGGATAAACCAGGTTTTCACTCATAAAGTTTGCCCATCCTCTCAGACCGCCCGGAAAGGAAGATTCGATTTCAATTTTTAATGTGCTGTCGGATTTTAACCCGCTGGCGATCACACTATCTGTGCGGCCCGTAGTTTGGGCATGCGCGAAAAACGCCAAAATCAGAAGGCAAAATAAACCAGCAAATTTTTTCATGTAGGTTGTTCTTACAATCCGGAATAAGACGGTACCCAATGACCATCGTTTGGTAATACCATGAATTTACGAAACAAGGAAGTCTCTCAGGAAGAAATATTTTCATTTTCCTGAATCGACATATCTCCTTTTTCCTCTTCTACTTCTTTTACTGTTACAGCGTATTCAGCCGGCCTGATGGGATCCCCATAGAGCATGGCATAGGACTTGGTAAATTCTGCACCAAAATAAAGGATAATGGCAGAATAGTAGATCCATAACAGAAGAACTACGAGGGAGCCTGCTGTGCCGTACGTGGATCCGATGTTGCTTTTTGAAATATAGTAGGAAATGGCAAATTTGCCAAGGAGGAATAAGAGGGTTGTCACCAGGGATCCGACCCAAACATCCTTCCATTTGATTTTCGCATCGGGCAGAATTTTAAAGATGACTGCGAATATAAAACCAGATATGCCGATGCTGATGGCCAGGTTAATGAGATATAAAAATGCGGTTGACATTCCGCTGAACACCGTTTTCAGATGATTGCCAAAGGCTTCGGCCAAAGCTGAAACAGCCAGAGAAACGAGCAATAAAAACCCCAGTCCGATAATCACTGAAAACGACAGGATCCTGTTTTTCAAAAAAGCGACCCAACCCTTTTTGGGTTTCGGTTTTAGTCCCCAGATACTATTTATGGAATCCTGTATTTCTGAAAATATACCCGTGGCGCCTATAAAAAGAAAAGTGATACCGATAACAGTAGCGAGGTGACTTTTTCCGCTGATCGCTGCATGTTTTATGATTTCCTGCAGCTGAAGTGCGGTATCGCGACCCATAAAACCCTCCAGCTGTCCATAAATTCTACCTTCTATAGCCTCCCGTCCGAAGAAAAAGCTGGTGGCCGTGATGATGATAAGGATTAATGGTCCCATCGCAAAAACCATAGTGTAGGCCAGCGAGCCGCTTAATTTCAGCACTTTATCATCCAGAAATCCCCGAAATGAATCCCCGAATATTTTACCCGCATCGCTGAAAAACTGCTTTATTCCCATGACTATCTACAGGAATACAAAATTCGTTCCCGCGAGTGGAATTTTCATAAGCGGTTCATGCCCCCGGGGCTGATAGCTTATCTTGTACGAATAATCAATCGGTATGAATAAGTTAATGACTATATCAGCAGCCATCCTGCTGCTTCTCGGCGCCTGTAAAAATAATGTGCAGGTTACGACAGCCATTTCTTCGGATTCGGCATTTCAGCAGTTTACGAATGAATATATAAAAGCTTACCTGGATCATAACCCGGTACAGGCAGTGGGTCTGGGATTTCACGAATATGACGGTATTCTTACGGACGACAGCAAAAAAGCATTGGACGGCGAATTATTGTGGGTGAAAGAGTCCGACCGGAAGCTTTCATTGATTGATACGGCAACCCTGTCTAAAAGAATGTTTATAGACTACCGCATGCTGAGGAACCAGATCCATGCCGATCTCTATTATTTTGAGGACCTCCATGCCCCACAGACTAATCCAATGAATTATGCAGGTGCTATCGACGCGAATATCTACATTAAACGAAATTTTGCACCCATAGAGAAAAGGATTCAGTCCATCATTTCGATTGAAAATGCCGCTCCCGATTATTTTGAAAACGCAAAAGCCAATCTCAAAGATTCTCTCGCCAAACCCTATATTGATCTCGCCATTCAGATTGCCCGAGGCTCAACTTCTTTTCTGCAAAATGATCTGATGACGGCGTTGAAAGATGTCAAAAATGACAGCCTGATGACTTCGCTGAAAGCCTCCAATAAAAAGGCGATCGATGCGGTTAATGGATTTGCTGACTGGCTGCAAAAAGATCGCCTGCCAAAAGCACATAATCATTATGCAATCGGCCGTGAGAATTATATGAAAATGCTGCTGAACAGTGAAAGCATTACGATGACACCGGAACAGGTACTAGCCATTGGAATGAATGAATTGAAAAAGGAACAGCTCGTTTTCAACAGTGCTGCCCATCTCATCAATCCCAAAAAAAAATCCGTGGATGTTTATAACGAATTGCAGAAAGAGCATCCTGTGGCCGACAGTCTCATTCCGGATGCCCGCAAAAAAATGGAATCCATTCGCCAATACCTGATCGACAAACATATTGTGACTATGCCTTCTGAAGTGAGGGTGGAAGTCAGGGAAACACCGCCTTACGCCAGAGAGACCAGTACGGCGTCCATGGATACACCTGGTCCCTTCGACGAAAAAGCCACGGAGTCCTATTATTATATCACACCGGTAAATAAAAAATGGAGCCCGCAGCAGCAGGAGGACTGGCTTAAATCCTTTAACTATTATACCACGGATATCGTTTCTATTCATGAAGTGTACCCTGGTCATTACACACAATTTTTGCATTTGAAGGCATCATCCGTCACCGAGACAGAGAAGATCTTCGGCAGTTATGCTTTTATTGAAGGCTGGGCACATTATACTGAAAGGATGATGCTCGACGAAGGTTATGGCAATAACGGTGATTCGGTTCGTGCGGCAAAATTCCGGCTGGCACAGAGCGGCGATGCCCTGCTGCGTTTATGTCGTCTGTGTGTATCCGTTAGAACGCACACTCAGGGGATGACGGTGGACGAGGCAACGAAGTTCCTGATGGATAACTGGTACCAGGGCGATAAACCTTCCCGTCAGGAGGCGCTGCGCGGAACATTTGATCCGGGCTATCTGTTTTATACAGTCGGCAAACTCCAAATTCTTAAACTGCGAGCGGACTATCAGCAACAGGAAGGCGCTAACTTTTCCCTTCAGAAATTTCACGATTTAATGCTCGACAATGGTCAGCCGCCGATCCGTTATCTCAGGGAAATCATGCTGAAGGACAGCAGTTCATGGGACAAGATATTGTAGAGCATAAGCTAAACTATTGTTCTTCCATTTCTATCAAACGCAACTGAATCTTTTCACGGATATTTCCTTCGTAAGATCCCATGACCCATTGAAGTCCTTTGCTCAGGTCCCTGAATAATTTTTCGTGTTCCGGAGATTCTTTCATCCATTCACTCAATGTACCCACTTCTTCTTCGTTTAAAGGGTAACCCGCATGATAATTACACAAAACATCAAGTATCGGTTCGAGATCTTTCATAATTAAAAAATACTTATTCAAAGTACTGAAATAAATGATTCCATGGATTGGTTATATATTTGACTATGAGTGAATCATTTGCTGAAGAATTACCTGTTGGAAAAAGTGACAGACTAAAAACATTCCATTTCAGAAAAATCTGGTATGAGGGTTTTATTAATCCAAAATATTCCATCAGCGCCGAAGGAATGGATACGGTTCATATGATAAGAGACGAAGAAGGCACCTGGATTCTGGAGCATAAAACAAAAGCAACCGCGGAGACTTTACAGCTCGAAAAACAATTCGCAAAAGCCATAACAGAAAACCTCGATCAAAAAGATTAATTATTGACCATTGGGTGCGATTAAGAATCAGATCACTTTTATAATCTGACCCGTATGCGAACCCAGTACAGCCTTCAGGTAAGCCTGTGTTACTCTTGCCATACTTACCGGAATATGTCCCGGAAAGAACGGAAAATAACCGGGGGAATCTTCCACCACTCCCGGACTGACAGAATTAATTCGAACACTGTTTGACAATTCTATGGCAGCTGCCCGGACAAAAGCATCGACGGCACCGTTAACCGCACTCAGATTGGCACCGAGTACTACAGGATCGTGGGAAAGTATTCCTGTAGTCAGGGTAAAGGAACCTTTGTGATTGATGTAATGCTGACCAATTAAAACCAGGTTGACCTGACCCATGAGCTTGCTGTCGATTCCTATTCGGAAATCGCCATCTTTCATAGTTGCCAGGGGACCGAAATATCCGTCACCTGCAATATTGATGAGGGCGTCGAAAGATTTAATTTGGTTGTAAAAATGTTCAATGGAGGAGGGTTTGCTAATGTCCAACTGGATATCACCGCTTTTTGATCCGGCAGTAATTATCTCGTGATCTTTTTTTAGAGCTTCGGTAACATGCTTCCCCAGTGTGCCTCCGGCACCTATAATAATAATTTTCATGTTTTAACATTTATGAATAAAACGAAGTTAAATCGTTGTAGACAAATGGTACTCTGTGTAAATTGGTATTTCAATTGAATTTGCTGTTAAAAAGTGATCACACTCCCATACTCCTGTACTCCCAAACTTCACCGAAAGTTCCTTCCCTTATAATAAACATCCTTTTCATCGTTCTTCGAAACCTGGGCATGGGCAGGAATGGAAGTTTCATCGCCGCGTGCGGGGGTAAGCAGCGGCAGATTATCCTGTTGAACAGCCGTGAGGGATCGCAGCAGTTTAGACATATCATAACAACGCCTGACGATAACATGAACCACTTCGCCTTCTACCTGTAGTTTACCTTCTACCATCAGTAAGCGGGACTGAAGAATCTCCTTTCGGAACTTATCAAAAAGACTTTCGAATACAACGAGGTTGGCATAACCCGCCTCATCTTCAATTGTTATAAAGCATACACCTCCTGCAGTTCCGGGCCTTTGCCTGACTAAAACCAGTCCTGCTACTTGCACCAGTTCACCGTCTTTACGCATAAGCATTTCTTTAGTAGAAAGAATTCTTAGCAGATCCAGCTTCTCACGCACAAAGCTCACCGGATGTGCTTTTAAAGAAAGCGATGTGGAAGCATAATCCATCACCACATGTTCCGAGGCCCGCATTTTTGGAAGTATTATATTTTCTTCCGAGGCGCCGGCAACGGGTTGACCCGCAAACAAAGCCAGGGGCTGATCATTACTGGAGATTTCCCAGAGCGCCTGACGCCGGTCGAGCCCCATGGAATGAAAAGCATCTGCATCGGCTAACTTTTCTAATGAAGGTTGTAAAATCCCTGCATCCCGTAACGAATTGACCGTTGGATATTTTTTTACGCGGCCCAGAATCAATACCTGCATGTCTTCTTCCCTTAGCCCTTTTACCTGACGGAATCCAAGTCGAAGGGCACAGTATGAACCCGATTTTTCTTCCAGATGATTATCCCAGTGGGAAATGTTTACATCCACGGGGCGAATATCCACTCCATGTTTTTGCGCGTCAATAACAATTTGTGCTGGCTGGTAAAATCCCATTGGCATACTGTTGAGTAAGGCGCAGGCAAAAACATCCGGATAATACCATTTGATCCAGGAGGAGACATAAACCAGCAAGGCAAAACTGGCGGCATGACTTTCGGGAAATCCATAACTTCCGAACCCTTCCAGCTGTTTGAAAACGCGTTTGGCATACTCACGCTGATAACCCCGTTCCATCATACCATTGATTAATTTCTCTTCAAAACGCGTGACCATTCCGTGCGCTTTAAAAGTGGCCATACTACGGCGAAGTTCGTCAGCTTCTGCAGGAGTAAATCCTGCCGCTACAATGGCGATCTTCATCGCCTGCTCCTGAAACAGAGGAACCCCTAATGTGCGACCCAGAATATCTTCGAGTTCTTTAGAAGGATATTCTACGGGTTCTTCACCGTTTCTGCGACGCAGATAGGGATGGACCATATCTCCCTGTATAGGACCGGGCCTCACGATGGCTACTTCAATGACCAGATCGTAAAACGTGCGGGGTTTCAGACGCGGCAGCATGGATTGCTGGGCACGACTCTCGATCTGGAACACACCGATGGTGTCGGCATGACAAATCATTTCATATACTGCCGGATCATCCTGCGGAATATTCGCCAGAGTCAGATCCAGTCCATAACTTTTCTTCGCCAGTTCAAAAGCCTTTCGAATGCAGGTAAGCATGCCCAGTCCGAGTACATCTATTTTCAAAAAACCCAATGCATCAATATCATCCTTGTTCCATTCAATAGTGGTACGGTCCTCCATACGCGCATTCATAATGGGGCACAGATCAGACAGTTTACCCTGTGTAATCACGAAGCCACCAGTATGCTGACCCAGCTGCCGCGGAAATCCTATCAGCTGTTGTGTGAGCTGTAACACTTTTCGCAGGAGCTTGTCGTTTGGATTCAGTCCCTGTTCAGAAATCTTTTTTCCTTCGAACCATTCGGGGGTGAACTCCCAGACTGATTTGGATATCCGGTTGATGGTATCGACGGCGAGGCCCATGGCTTTTCCAACATCGCGGATAGATCCTCTTTGTCTTTCCTGCGTAACGGTGGCCACAATGGCAGCGCGATCGCGGCCATATTTACGATAGATATATTGAATTACTTCTTCGCGACGCTCGTGTTCAAAATCCACATCGATATCGGGTGGCTCATTTCGGGCGGAAGAAATAAAACGCTCAAATAACAATTCAAATTTGGTGGGATTTACCGAAGTGATACCCAGGCAGAAACAAATCGTTGAATTGGCTGCCGATCCGCGTCCCTGGCAGAGAATATTCTGTTCACGGGCATACCGCACAATATCATACACGGTGAGAAAATAGGCCGCATAATTCATCTCTTCAATAAAACGCAGCTCGTGTTTAATGGCATGACTGATGCTTTCCGGTATGACTTTACCAAAATGATGGCGGGCACCCTGCCAGGCCAGATAAGTAATTTCTTCCTGCGGAGTTCTCCCTTCTGTGGTCAGTTCTTCCGGATAAACATATTTTAATTCATTGAGAGAAAAACAGCATGCTTCCACAATCTCCTGTGTAGCCAGAATCGCCTCAGGATAATGGCGGAAGAGGCGGAACATTTCCTCCTTCGGTTTAAGAAACCGTTCTGCATTCTGATGAAGCAGATAACCCGCATTCTGTATCGTAGTTTTTTCACGAATGCAGGTCAGGACATCCTGCAATTGCCTTCTGCCGTTTTCATGATAATGAACATCATTGGTAGCAACCAGGGGGATGTGGGAACGGGAAGCAATCTGCGAAAGGCGGAACAATTGTTTAATATCGTCTCCCAGATAACGGCGGGAAGCGGCGAGGTATAGGCGATCTCTAAATACTTCACGATAAGCTTTCAGATTTATTTCAAATAAAGGATCAAAATCAAATTCATCATTTAGCTGGTTGGGAGGAAGGGCAATGACCCGGACATCATGCAACTGCTCAAAAACATCGGCCTTATACAAATGACATTCCCCTTTTTCTGCTCTCAGATTTCCCGTGGAAAGAAGTCCCGATAACTGCGTATATCCCTGCATGTTAGTCGGATAGACGAGCAGGGAAATGCCGTCAATCAGGTCGAGGCGGCAGGCGGGTATCAGGCGGATACCTGTTTTTTTTGCGGCTACATGAGCCCGCACAATGCCGGCGAGACTGTTTCTGTCGGTCACTGCTATTTCTGTATAACCGAATGCTGCCGCCTGTTCCACCAGTTCTTCCGGATGGGATGCGCCACGAAGAAAACTGAAATTGGAAGTGATCTGTAATTCTGTATAATTCATTTTCCTCATGCAAAAAATCCATGTATAAACCACAGTGGAGAACGGTCCTCCGCATAATGCCCGGCCCGGAATAACCAGTAACGTTTTCCCTGTTCATCTTCCACGGCATAGTAGTCGCGGTGTAATCCCTCCGCGATCCACCACTCGGGTTCTATGCGCTCGGGCCCGTCTGCTTTTTTTATTGAATGAATTTCCCCCTTATAACGAAACAGCATAGGTGGATAATCCGGAATGGGCGCTGTTACTTCAATTTGTTCGGGCTTTTTTAATAAATGCAGTGGCCTTGGCCGGTCAGACTTCCATTTTTTCGTCAGTGGCTCATGAAGACTGTCAGCGGTTTTCAGCGATCGCTCGGGCCAGTGATGTTCATCCGGCATATAACGATGAATGGGCGAGCTGCCGAAACGATTCATGAAACGATCCAGTAATTCGGAGACCCCTGTATCTTCCAGTCCGGCAGTGCCTGTCCAGAACTTTTCCTGCCTCGCTATCATGGGTTCTGATTTCAGTACATCGAGCATAAATAATTCTATGCCCAGTGCCGGTTCTATAGAAGAAATTTTCTCTTTGAATAATTTGAACAGATGGGTTCGGTTGCAGGTGGCGCGGTTGGTGCCGATTTCAATTTTCTCTATCTGGTTATCTACACGATATCCGATGAAAGCCACTTTGCGAATGCCTTTATTTTCTTTCTGAAGTTTGATACAAACACTATCCAGCAAACGCTCCAGGGCGATTTCAATTCCACCTGCAGTTGAAATGGGCTCGAGACAGGGCAGTCTTTCGCGAAAAGGCTCAACGGGCTGCACGGGACTGAGTGGTTCATCTGCAAAACCCAGCGCCTGATCCAGTTTCAGTAAGAGTTCCTTTCCAAATCTTCTGCGTAAAGCAGAACGTGGCATTTGAATAAATTGGCGAACCTGCCGCAGGCCTAGCTTCATCAAAAGGTCTGTGCTTGCCTGATCCAGCCGAAGTGAGCAGGGTGGCAGGGGAAGCAGGGCTTCCATTTGTTTCCTGTTTTCTATGACCGGTGAGGTACTCCCATAATGTGCGATGGCCCAGGCAGAGCCAATCGTATCGGCCATAGTCGCGCGCACATCGTAACCCCGGTTTTGCAAACGCAGATTAATGTCTTGAATATAATTTTGTTCTCCTCCCCATAGATGGGCGCAACCCGTTACATCGAGAATGAGTCCGTCTGACCCATCTACAGAAACCATATCCGTATACCGGATACACCAGAGGGCAAGAGATTTCAATAAGCGTGCGGGCAGATCCGGCGGATCATCCATGATTTCCAGCCTGGGGAAAATGGCCCGGACATCGGCTACGACCATTCCTTTTTCAATACCCTGTAATTCTGAAACAGGATTTGTTGCGGTGATTACCATACGGCCATGTTGGGGAGAAGCCAGCACAAAGGGTATTTTCCTCAGGGCGGGTTGCCTGACAGAGAACCAATCCGTTTTCAGATGACGGAACCATATCGTAACATAACGGGCCATATCATCCCGTTTTTCTTTTGGGTTGAAGAAGAATGGCCCGGGCGGAATGGGTTATTTCACGAAACCGGTTGGCGGCCCATTCAAGTTCCCAGATTCCCGGTTTGCCATTGCGGATTTTCTGCAATTCTACCTGCCATCTGGGGAAACCGATTCCGGGTAATTCATCTTCGGTTTTACTGGGTAGAGCAGTTATTTTCCATCGGGAAACACAGGCGTTAGGATCCTTTTTTCGGGGATTTGAGCGAAGAATAAAACCCGTTACCCGGCTCTGTTCCACGGCCAGCTGAAACCGACGGGAATTGGTAAAATTCAGTTCGGGCATCTCCCCGATAACAGCAGCCAGACCTTCACATTTCAGGGCTTCTTCCATGGCCCAGAGAACGTCTTTTTCCCTCTGCAGATCCATAAAAATAATCTGGTCGGGGGCGATACCAAATGCTTTCAGGGCAGGCGGGAAAAGGGTTCTGGAAGAACCGATCCAGACGGCAGCAGCGCCTTTTTTCATCAATGGGGAAAGGATCCCGCAGGTAAAACCAGCCGTACAGGCTCCGTTTTCTGCACCTTCGCTGATAAGTTCATGAACCCCGCCCAGGGGAAAATGACCATTGGGAAATGCGCCCGACAACAGATCAAGGCCCAGATTTTCCACCTGTCCCGGCAGGGTGGAATGCAGACCCTGTAAAGCGTCCATTTCCTTTCTCAGGAGGGTGATAATATCTGCTTTTTCTGAAGGCATGGGTGGGCAAATTACTAAATATATTAGTAATTAGAACATTTTATTTAAATGATTTGAGAGGGCATATTGTACGTTTTAATTCGCTGCTTAACGCGTTTGAATCTCATTGGATTCTGTTTATATTGAATGGTATTTCAAACCCTAACAAACGAATCATGGCTTTTGGAGATGTTCCGCATTACATAGTTTCATTTCCAATGGGAGAGATTACTAAGGAGCAATTCCTGATTCTCATGATTGAAGCGGCCAGAAAACTGGAATGGGAACTTCCCTATACAGGAGAAGATGGATTTATTGCATACACCCCTTTTCGTAAAGGATCGCAGAACGAAAAAGTGCATCTGACCATAAATGATGATATGGTAACGATCAAAAGCGAAAGTACCGCAAGTCGTTTCATTGACGGTGGATGGAACAAAAGAAGTGTAGAGGATTATATGCGGAGTTTGGATGAATTAAAATCGCCGGTCGAATCTCCTGAGATCAGCAAATTTACCGCCGAAAGACCGAAAACTGTTCTTTCTCTTTTTATTCCATCCGGGGGATATATTGTTACACCCCTACTGGTTGATTTGAATATTCTAGTTTTTATAGTTATGGTTATTTCAGGTGTGTCCATCATGGCCCCGGGCACAGATAGCCTGTTGAACTGGGGCGGCAATTACAGGCCCGTGACATTGGAAGGAGAATACTGGCGCCTGATATCCAATTTTTTCGTTCATTCAGGTTTGATTCATCTTCTGTTTAATATGTATGCGCTGGTATTTATCGGAGCGCTGCTCGAGCCAAACCTCGGAAGCATAAGATTTGCCATCGCCTATTTTGTATGTGGTATACTCGCCAGCGTAGCCAGTTTATATTGGCATGCTTATACGGTAAGTGTGGGCGCTTCGGGTGCTATTTTCGGCATGTATGGTGTTTTTCTCGCCATGCTGACAACCAATTTTATTGATAAGGAAAAGAGAAAATCACTGCTGATCAGTATTGGTATTTTTGTGATATACAACCTGATGGCTGGAATGACAGGCAACATTGACAATGCAGCGCATGTAGGGGGCTTAATTTCAGGTATCCTCATCGGGTATTCTTTTTATCCGGGACTTACCAACGAGCAGGACAAACAAATGAAATACGGACTGCCTGCCGGATTGATCCTTGTGTTAGCATTATTTACTTTTTGGCAGTACGGGAAGATCCGGAATGATCTCCTGATTTATCAGCAGAAAATGAGATCCTTTGCCTCCATGGAATCGCAGGCGCTGGAAGTATATAAATTGATTGATAACTCCGCCAGGGAGACGGTTCTCCATGAATTGAAAGATAGAAGCCTGTATTATTGGGAGGAAGATAAAAACCTGATTACGGATCTCGACAAACTGGATCTGCCTGCTGCTTTTCATACGAGAAATAAAACACTGCTGGTTTACTGCGATCTCAGGCTGGAAAGTTTTGAACTGATGTATATGGCAGTCCAGGACAGTACCCATCAGTATGATGATCGGATTAAGTCTTACAATATCCGGATTGATTCATTGGTAAAAACGCTGAAGTAAAATCAAGATGAAGTAACTCAACAAGCGCCAGGTCGATGGCGAAGAAATAAACTGTATGGTCAGCCACAATGTCGTTAGTTAATCCGCAAGGGTTTAAAGACTTACTGTTTCACATAAGTCTCGATACTTCCATCACTGGCCAATTGACCGAAATAAAGTTTAAGCGTATCTTTATTTACAGTAAACGTAATGTCCGAGTTTTTATCTGCATTCAGTATCAGTACAGAATTGCCTCCGGAAACATCACTGATCTGATAGTAGCCGGAATCTTTAATTACGTTATTTGATTTGACAGCAAAGTTTATATCTTCAAACACCCACTGGTGACCATTTCCGGGTGCATAATCCGGTTGAGTATTTGGAGCGCAGCCCGTACATACCAGATGTCTGAGCTCCCATGTTCCCGACAAAACCGTTGTAACGGGTGTAGGATAAATATTCGGCGAATCTTCTTTGGTGCAGGAAATGGCCATTAAACCGAACAGTAAAAACAGGATCAGCAGCTGTGACCTGAAATTTTTTGTTGTCAGCATGTTTATCAGTTTTATTCTGGTTACCTGCTGAGGTTAATGAAATTTTTTTGCAAAAAGTCGTCTCACTGTTGACATCAGGGAAAACACTTACCGATAGTTAAACTTTCTGTCCCAAGGGATAATTCTCGTTCTTTTCATAGCCCGGCTCGGCCAGTTTGAACAGGGCGTAGGAGATCAATCCCGTGCCAAGAAGCATAGCGGAGTAATTGATCAACGACTCGTATTTTTTCTGGGCGGAATTGAAATGGAAGATTTTAAAAATATAGATCAGATCCACGCATAATCCATAATAGAAGATGAAGCCGGCAAAAATAAACAGGTAGGCTTTTTCCGTACGGTTGTGATCGAGCTGACGGAAATATTTGAGCATTCCCCAGATGTTCAAAGCCAGACAAAAAAGGCTGCCTACGCCGATTATGATAAAATTGGAAGTCAGGTTGAAACCTGTGATGAGGATCACGAAAGCCTCAAATATTACAAAGAAGAGGATCATGAAAAGGAATATCCTTTTTTCAAACGCATAGTAAAATACCAGGATAATCAGTGGCGCATCCATCAGATTATAATACAGTGTGATTTGTTCGTCAACCGGGACATACCATTGCCAGTGAAAAATTTCCGGCGCATAGATAACCCCGTTTATCATCCAGTAAATGGCAATGACCATAAACGACTTGTTCGCAGCCAGGCCCCTGCTCCAATACAGCACCAGTGGCAAAAAAGAAAGAAATACGGCCAGGACGCCCATTGCGTGTATTATTCCTGGTACAAAGCCTGAATCCAAGGGGTTTGGTGTTTAGCTATTAATAGCGCAAAAAGGGTGATTTTATTATGGGTAGAAATACTCTGTGTTATATGAATATTACGGAACAGGTCCGAATCCCATTCTCGTAAGGGTTTTCCCTATTTCCTCATAAACGCATATACATGCCTGTTTATCCAGGTATCGGTTCCCTTAAACCGTACGTCTTTTATCATTTTGAATGAATGATCGTCGCAGGAATAGGTAGTCCGGATAATCGCTTCCTTGTTGTCGTTTCCGTCCTGGCCGTTCCTTAACGTTATGAGTTGGAAACCTTTCTTTTGATCCAGAAAACTTTCTATGCCCGCGCCGTTGAACGAACTGCCTCCGGCAGAAAGGATAAGGGTGTCGATTCCATTGGCCTTTGGCTCATTGGGATAAGTGAACGCGATGCCCAGCGAAGAATCGCTCAACCCGCTCACTAAAATATTAGCAGGCATCGTATAGGGTTTGCCGCTGGTATAGTCGAGATAGGTCAGGGTGCCGGTCCAGCTGCCGAAGGAATCTTTCAAATCCTTAATGCTATTCAATCGGGGTCTTATCAAAAAGGAGGTCCCCAGCAGGAAGCAGACGCTCAGAGTGAGGTAAGCGCGTTTCATAAAAGAAAGGTTTTATTGTCTAACGATACAATCCCGAAAAAGTTCAGGTTAAAGTGAGCCGCCGGATCAGCTCAATCAGTCGACAGTAATTTCCCCGCTACTTTTTCGTTTTAATAAATAAGATATATTTATAAATACCGTTAAGCACAGCCAATGAGAAAATCCCTGATCACTGCCTTCTTACTGTTATTCGTGGCCAGTCAGTCTGTGTATTGCCAGACACTGGGCAAATCCCTTCTTTGGAAGATCAGCGGAAAAGGGCTAAACCGGCCTTCCTATATCTATGGCACAATGCACGTGGCTGATCCCCGGTTATTTGTTTTGGGAGATTCGCTTTTACAGGCTATCAGCAGTAGCGAAGGCTTTGCCAATGAGCTCGATCTGAACCAGATCACACCCATGATTACCGAGATGGTGCAGGATGAACTTACCAATGCGGTTTCGGTTAAGAAAATTCTTTCTAAAAAGAAATTTGACCAGTACGCCCCTGCACTGTCTAAAAAATTCGGGAAACCTGCCGGGGATATAACGACCATGGATATCCTGAAAGAGAAAAATAAATGGATCGATGAAAGCATGAAGGGAAAGAAAATGCAGACTTTTCTCGATGCCTACCTCACGGATCTCGCCAACCGCCAGGGCAAATGGATCGGTGGTATCGAAGATTTTTCTGATCAGAGCGGGCTCATCAATTCTATAGTTGACGAATCTGATATACAACAACTTGCCCTAGGGGAAGGGAGCAATGAGAGCGCCTCATTGGAGAAGATGACCGCGCTTTACCTGGATGGAGATATAGATGGCTTTCAAAGCCTGATTAACGGAATGGACAGCAATTACCGTGACCAGCTCCTGATAAAAAGAAATCATAAGATGGCCTACCGGATGGATAGTCTCGCAAAGGTTCGGTCTACGGTTTTTGCAGTGGGCGCCGCCCATTTGCCGGGTGCCGAAGGATTAATCCGCCTGCTGCGCAGCAGGGGCTTCAGCGTGGAGCCGGTATTCAGTTCCATGAAAATCAAACCGGAAGACTATATCGTGAAGGAAGTGACCAGACCATGGATGGAAGTGATGGATCCGGACGGGCGTTATAAAGTGATGATGCCGGGCAATCCCGGAATTATTCGTTTATACGGACTGCTCACCATGCAGATGTACTATAATATTTTTAACGGTACCTTATACATGACGTTCAGCATGCCGGCTCCTTATTCGGGTAAGGTTCTTGACAGCGCGGAGCGGGCAATTATGAAACCCATGTTTGGCGGAACGGATTTTAAGGAGGAAAAAAGACTCCTGAAGAATGGCTTTGCCGGCAGATCATTTTCGAAGAAAAACGCAGAAGGATATAAGAAAATTGATATCTACAACAAAGACAATATCATTTATTTTGCCCTGGGATTTTCAACCTCCGATAAAGAAGCCAGTCTGCTTGCGCTGAATCAGTTTTTTGATTCCTTTCAGCCAATAATTAATCATCCGTTGTCGCACACCGGCGGAATATCTCTTCGCAGATTCTTTGAATCTGTACACGGTGCAGTTTCCGTCGAGGCCAACCATTATGGATCGCCTGCCGGCTGGTGACAATACGGTAAATATCCGCCTGTATGTACTGGTTGATGCACTGGCTGCCAATTATTATTTCTGTGAGTCCACCACATGTAAACGAGGATACGTATTTCGGGATGACAGTCTGGTCATTCAGATTGCACACGATAACGCCGTGAAGAAATTTTCTGATATCCAGCTCGATACTGCGTATACTTTGGGAAACAGACGCATTCAGGAAATGGACGGATCCATGATGAATGGAGCTACACGGGCGCGGAGCAAGATCACGGTGAAGGGCAACCGATATTATACGGTCATGATCATGTATCCGCCAGGGCAATGGAACGATACTTTGGAAAGAAGGTTGAATTCCCTTGACTTCCTTGATTATCCGGCGGGCAGCTGGTCGCGCAAATCATCTTCCGATTCTTTATTCAGTACCTGGGCGCCAGGCGACATTGTTTTTTCTGATGGAAAGGATACAGCGGGCCCGATTCCGTTTCCGCATTACGAATGTTATGATTCCGTTCGGGCACATATTTATGTAATGCGACCCGATACACTTGAAAAATATTTCTGGAAGAAAGACGACTCGGTTTTCTGGCATTCTATCAGGGATAAATATGTGGGTAGTTCAGACAGCCTGCTTTCGGAAGCCATCTATTTTAAAGAAGGCATTCACCAGTATGATTATGTGATCCGCCCCAGAGGAGGTAATAACCGCCAGCGCATGCATATGTGGCTGAGGGGCGATACTTTGTACCGGATGTTTTGCATCCAGGAACCTGAAACCATGGGAGAAGAAAACGTTAAACGCTTTTTTGAACAGCTTCAGTTTAACCGTTCCTCTTTGCCAACCCATGTATTTCAATCCAAAGCCTCGTTACTGCTGAATGATCTGCGCTCAAAGGACACATTGATTTCGAGGGCTGCCAATAAGGCGATCGATGACGCTCCCCTTTGAAGCAAGTGATATTTCGCTGTTGCAGAAAGCTGTTCTGCAGCATTATACTCCGGATTCTGTGCTAACGAATTCCACCAATGGGTCCGTTGCAGAGAAAATCATTGAACTGAACAGGAACTCTTCTGTGACTTTTGCGAAAGAACATTTTTTTGAAGCTACTGATGAGGAGGAAAAGAACGCCCTGATGGATCTGATTAGTGCCCGGCATACCGGGTCCAACTACGACAGTCTTGGCCGGTTAATGACCAGTTCTCCACCTGTGCATACACTGCCTAAATGGGTAACCAAAAAATGGAAAGATAGCCTGGCCGTTGCGGCTCATTTATTTCCGGCCGTTTTACCCCTGCTGGGTGATTCTGCTTTAGGTCCCCGCGGTCTATGATCTGGCCGATGCCCTTCTCGACGACAGTCTGATTTCCCTTTCGCTTTTCCGCCCCTGGCAGTCCGTGATCTGGCGTTATGCAGACCGGCGCTATCGCGAAACACGGAAGGATACGCTGTATTACACACCCGCCGATTATTCGGTGATTTATCTACTGCAGAGAATGAATAACGATTCCTGTAATGCGATGTTGAAAAAATGGCTGCTGGTTGGGGACAATCTATATCACAAAAAAGAAATCGTATGGGCATTGCTTAAAAATAATCAGGCTGTAAGCGTTAAAGCGCTGAACGAACAGGCGGCTAATAAAAACACCCGCCTCGCACTTTATCGGAACCTGAAAGACAATAAAAAAAACGGCACTATTTCCGGCCAAATGGCTGACCCAGGCATTCTTTGCCGAGAGTCTGGGCTACAGAAGCCGTTAACGATTATACAGAACAGGATGTTACCATACAGTTCATCCGCGAGAAAGAAATGAAATGGCATGGTAAAATGAGCCGCTTCTTTTTCTACGATGTGTACCTTCCCGATGAAGACAAACATGTGCTCGCCTTTGCCGGACCCTATCATATCAATAAAGTCAGTGTGTCTTTTTTTGATGCCCAGAGCGACGTATATACGGATGAATACTATGAGCCTGATCAGGCGGATAAACTGATGAGGGATGCAGTGAAAAAGATGGAGGAGAAATAAATCCCGGCTCCCGGTTAATTAAAAGGGAAGTTCGTCACGAGCGTTCCACCGCAAACCAGGATACTGTTAAAAGTGTCATCGATGGGTTTGGATGTATAGCCACTGTTCTGCACGGCACGGATGGCATATAACCCGATCGGGCAATAAGGCGAATTAACCGTACTATTTCCATTGACGATGCAGTTTACTTTTCCATTTACATAAATAGTATAGGGATCGGCAGAATTGTTTACGAATGAAAGGGTGCCGTTACCGGTCAGTACCGAGGTGGCGACATTGACGGAATCAGGAAAAATCGCACCGGCCGTGTTGAAGCAGCCCATCATATTGTTGGCGCACTGGTTGGTTGCCATCCAGTAATATACAATGCTGTGTAATCCGCTAAACGTTGTCGTTCCGTTGAGGCCGGTAATGTTGATAGCCACCGGGTGGGTTGCTGCAGTAAGATCGGCTTGCGAAATATAGAGTGTTATGGTGGTACCACTCATAACGGCTCCGCGTGGGTCTACTGCGGTAATCTGCAGGGAGGTGGCGGGTGGGGTGTTGACGGATTTTGTACAGCCGGTAAATACTAATAAAAGCAGGCACAGATGAAGGAATTTGTTTTTCATAGGTTAGGAATTAGAGGTGACAGGATTCCATTATAAACGTGTACGTAGCTATTATATTTCTATTTGCTCCGAATTGAGTATCCATTAAGGAATGCCGTAGAACTTATTAAAGCCAGTTTGTAGAAGCGAGTGAAATCGCCCAAAACCTATACATTTGAACTGTGCCTGCGTGTACATTCAAACACCGGTTAAAAAAATGAAAATTATTTCACTCATTTATTTTTTATGCATTCCCTTCTTTTTATTTTCTCAGGAAAGCGGAAAACCCAAAGAGCAGCCCATCGCAGCGGCCGCTTTTGCCAAAATAAAACTCGAAGGATCGCCTGATTTTTTGGCCGTGGATGGAGAGGATGCCTGGATTTTGAATACCGACAAGCTGCAAAAACTGTCAGTCAAAAGTCCTGCCCCGGTTTTACAGGTGAACGTACCGGGTGCCTGCGGCGGCATGGTGATAGCCTTTCATTCCGTATGGGTAACGAGTTGTACTGAAAAGATGATCTATAGAATAGACAACCAGTCGGGAAAACTCATTTCAAAAATACCTTGTGGTGTGGCAGACCCGAATGGTGAAATCATGCTGGCTGCAGGCGTGGGTTCGGTCTGGGCACTTTCAGACAGTGCCGGCGTCTTAACCCGTATCGATGCGGAAACAAATAAGGTGCAGGCGAAAATTGCCGTACGGCCCGGATCGTATTGTGCGGTGTACGGCTATAATGCGGTATGGGTTTCAAATACAGATTGAATTCTGTCCAGCGGGTCGATCCTGAAACGAATCAGGTAGTGGCGACTATTCCGGTTGGTAAGATGCCCCGCTTTCTGGCCGCGGGAGAAAATGGAGTATGGACCCTCAATCAGCAGGAGGGTAGTGTGACCCGCATTGATCCGGTTTTTAACAAAGTGGTTTCTATCATTGAGGCCCATGTTCCGGGAACTGGCGGCGATATTGCCACGGGCGCCGGTTTCGTATGGGTTCGCGCAAAAGCGCGACTTTTACAAACCATTGATCCGCTGTCCAATCATATTGAAATAACATATACACCGGTGGCTGGCAGCGGCGCTGTGCGTGCAACAGAAAATATAATCTGGGTGACGGCACACGACATCCACACCCTCTGGATTTTGAAACGATAATAAATATATTTACTTATGAAAATATCAATCTGTTTATTCGCCATAATCGCCACAATCTTTGCCTTTCGCGGTATTCATTCCGGCTATGCGGACTGGGTTTCTCTGTTCGACGGACACTCGCTGGCCGGATGGGAAGTGGGCGAAAATGCCTCCACCTTTTCTGTAAAAGACGGGGAGATTGTGGTGCATGGTCCAACGGCCCATTTATTTTACGCAGGCAACTATAAAAATCATGAATTTAAAAACTTCGAATTGAAGGTAGATGTGATGACTTATCCCGGTTCGAATTCAGGCATTTATTTTCATACGCAGTTCCAGGACAGCAGCTGGCCGAACAAAGGTTTTGAGGTACAGGTGAATAATTCACATACGGACTGGAAGCGTACGGGAAGTTTGTACAACGTCGTCAATGTGAAAGAAACGTATGTGAAGGACATGGAATGGTTCACGGAATATGTGAAAGTAGATGGCAAACACGTGACGATAAAAATCAACGACAAGACCGTGGTGGAGTATACCGAACCCGCTGACTACAAGCCGGCACCCGGGCAAACGGATCATTTTCTATCCAGTGGCACTTTCGCGTTGCAGGGGCACGATCCGAAAAGTGAAGTGCATTTAAAAATATTCTGGTAAGGGCGATGGATTAAATAGGAGCCGAAAAAATCGATGTACCTGTCTGTGTATCGGGTTTTGGGTATGACGACGCCATGAAAACAACAGGAATATCTGTTATTAAGAAATAATTTTTATGAAGAACGCCAAATGGTTCATACTTACTTTGATATTCCTATGCAGCCTGAAGACCTTCGCACAGGACAGCATTTACTATGACGCGGAATGGAAAGTAAGCAACGCTGCCATCGCCCGTTATTTCAGACTTAAAACAAAAAAAGACGATGGATGGGCGGTGCGGGACTGTTTTCTCAACGGCAAAATACAAATGGAAGGCGCATATAAAGATGATTCCTGCAATGTGAAGCAGGGAGCGTTCAGCTATTACAATGAAAAGGGTGTTATGTATCACTGGTGCAATTATGATAGTGGAAGACTGGACGGACCTGACCGGGTATTCTATGATGACGGAAAAAAGAGAACGGTGGGAAATTATAAAAGAGGCGAAGAAACCGGAGAATGGCTGGGCTATTATCCCTCGGGAAAGCTATCCGCAAAAGTACACTATGATAAGGGTAAACAGATGACCGGAACATTTTTCAGAGAAGACGGAAGCAGAAATAAAACCATGACCATTTTCTCACGCGATGCTGGCTTTCCAGGAGGTCAGTCCGCATTGTCCCGTTTCCTGGTGCGTAATCTGCAATATCCGGACAACGCAGTAGGCAACAATATTCAGGGTTCTGTATTAATTGGTTTTCGGGTGAGTAAAGAAGGTAAATTGGAAGATATCAAAGTGAAGCAATCCGCCCACCCTTTGCTGGATAAAGAGGCTTTACGCGTTGTCAGCCTCATGCCGGATTGGGAACCTCTCATTATTGGTGGCATTATCTGTGACTCAGAAAAGAGTCAGCCCATCAATTTTGTTCTCGAAGAAGATAACCCCAGTACCTAAATAAGGAAAAGGTAATCCATCACCCCAGCATCATCTCGTTAAACATGTGACTGTACTTGCGCTTGTATTCCTGCGGAGCAAGGCCCGTTAGTCTTTTGAAGATATTGCGGAAGAAACCAAAATCCGAGTATCCGGTTTCCATACAAACTTGTTCCACAGTGAGTTTGCCTTTTTCCAAAAGACGTTTGGCCGCTTCCACTCTCACTCTTTGAATGTATTCAAGCGGCGTGTTGCCCGTAGTGCTGCTGAATTTCCTGATAAAAGTCCGGGCCGACATATTGAACCTTACCGCCAGACGCGGAATGGTCAGCGGCTCGTCGTAATTCTTTTCTATATAATCCTGTACCCGGCTGATGTCCCTGTCCTGATGATTGCGCTGCAGGCTGAATATGGAAAAAGCATCCTGACTGCTGTCGTGTACCTGTATCATAAATACCTTCGATGCCGCCACTGCCATATCCTTTCCGCAGAATTTTTCAATAAGATAGATAATCAGAGACGTGAAGGAGAAAGCGCCCCCGCTCGAATAAATTCTGCCTTCGTCAATGATGAGTTTGTCGTCTTCCAGTTTACCTGGGGGAAAAGAATTTTAAAATAGGCCGAACCCATCCAGTGAGTGGTGGCCCGTTTGCCGTCGAGCAGTCCGGTACCTGCCAATATAAAAGTGCCC
>CBDCCE010000017.1:0-126870 GCA_965214575.1 Puia sp. | reverse complement strand
TCGAGCTTTCCGTCCTTTTTTACAATCACCCAGGCCCAACCACTTCCAAAACGGGTTTTGGCAGCATCGTTGAATTTTGTTTTCAACGCGTCCAGTGAACCGAAGTCCCGCGTTATCGCGGCAGTGAGTGCGTCTGATGGAGCCGTCACTTTACCTGGTGAATTCATGAGCTGCCAGAAAAGCGAGTGATTATAATGTCCGCCGGCGTTATTCCGCATTTTTACCGAATACTTTGATATGGAACCCAGCAATTCTTCCAGAGAAACTTTAGCCGTATCTACTTTTTCCGCATCTACCGCCTCAGCGAGGTTTTTCGCATATGCAGCCGCATGTTTGGTATAATGAATTTCCATCGTCATCGCGTCTATGGCCGGTTCGAGTGCCGAATAAGAATACTGCAGGGGCTGCTGTTTGTAAGGAATGGCATCCGGAAGGGAAAAGGGGCTATGCGTTTCTCCGGGTGCTTTTGCCAGTGCAGATAAAACGGATCCTGACAGGCCCGCCACCATGCCGGCCTTACCTGCTGTATGTATGAATGATCTTCTGCTTAAATCTTTCTTTGCCATAACTTGAAATTTTTAGTCACGTAATTTAAGTATAAAAAGCGAGGTCAGCAGCAGGGGGAGACTGGCTTAACGAACAGATATTACCCGTTAATCTTTGTAGATCAGGTATTTTTTCCTTTCTGCCCTGAACCGGGTAAGAGCCGGTTCCCAGCTTTTCCTGATTTCCTCTTCCGGAACACCTGCCATGATCTGTTTCCGCAGCAAAGAATTGCCCGCGAGTTTATCAAAATTTCCGATCTGTTTGCTTTGGGATGCGTCAAAAAATATTTCCTTACGCGGATAGGCTTTGTATAATTCGATGAGCCATTGCAAATTGATCTGTTTTTTCCTGCGCAGTCCGTCAAGATCATAGTTTGTAAAGTCGATCCCGTAACAAACAGAATCCTGATAAAGCGGATGTTCACTCATACCCGGAATGGATACAGGTTTAAAATGATAGGCATACTGACCTTTAAGCGCGGGTGCCCCAAGAAGCGTAAACGGACGTAAGGTACCCCGGCCCAGACTGATTACCGTTCCTTCAAACAAACACAAACTGGGATAAAGCAAAACAGATTCCTGTGTATTGAGATTGGGCGATGGCGGCACGGGCAAACTATATTCTGTGGCATGGGTATAGTGGGACACTGCAATGATTCGCAATGCGCAGGTGGAGTGACCCGTAAGCCAGGATTCTCCGTTAATCATTTTCGCCAGTTCAGCGATGGTCATGCCATGCACAATAGGTATGGGTTGCAGGCCCACACCTGAACGCAGGGAATCCTCGAGCACCGGACCGTCAACATAATATCCGTTGGGATTGGGCCTGTCGAGTATCATCAGGGGTTTGTGATACAGGGCACAGGATTGCATGACATGCTGCAAGGTGATAATATAGGTAAAAAAACGTGCGCCCACATCCTGAATATCAAACACAACAATGTCCACGTCTTCCAGATCTTCCTTCGACGGCATGGATTTTTTTCCGTAAAGTGAAACGATGGGAATGCCCGTGGAAGGATCATGACTGTCAGAAACCGTTGCGCCATTGCTGGCGTTGCCCCTGAACCCATGTTCAGGGGCAAATACTTTTATCACCCGGATACCCGAATGAAGCAGGCTGTCTACCAATGGAGTGCCCGCAATCTGCGAAGTAGGATTGGCTACAACAGCCACTCTTTTTCCCCTCAGCAAAGGAAAATATTTCTCTGTCTGTTCCGCACCGGTTCTCAACTGCGTTTTAGCTTTTTGAGAAAAACAACTCAACAGCAGGCCATGAAAAAATGCAGCCAGGATAAATCTCTTCAGCATGTCTAAATCTCAGATTATTTTCATGGTGAAAGAACGGTAATAACAACAATCGGTTTTCAGTCGTATAATTTTTTTGCGATGCCTTCGACAACCGTTTTCGGCAGCAGCCACGCAAAGAATGCGCTTAGTTTGTTCATGCTTCCTGTGATTACTTCGGGGCGCCGGCTAAACAGGCTGTTTACTGCAATTTCGGCGACTGCCATGGGGGTCATATTGAATTTCTCCGCCGTTTTCTGGCCTTTCGCACCCACATTGGCGCGGTTGACAAAATTGGTATCTGTAGGGCCGGGGCATATACAGGTAACGGATACGGAAGTCTTTCTGAGTTCCTGATAAAGACCACGACTGAAACTCAGCACATAGGCTTTGGAGGCGGCGTAGGCACTCAGCAAAGGCACTGCCTGATAAGAAGCAGAACTGCCTATATTGAGAATGTAGGCGGCTTTTTTTTCCAGTAAAGAAGGAAGAAAAAGCCTGGTCAGTTTGGTCAGGGTAACGATGTTGACGTTCAGCATTTCTTCATGCTCCGAGGCGGCATATTTGACGAACTGGCCACTAAGGCCGTATCCGGCATTATTGACCAGGATGGACACTTCATAATGATATTTCGAGACCCATTCATATACAGCCTCTGCCGAATGACTCGCAGATAAATCAGTGGCAAGCCATCTGCATTCTCTCCCGGTGGCGGTTTTGATTTCTGAAGAAACCTGTTCGAGCAGATTTTCCGAACGTGCTACCAGCAGGAGGTCATATCCGCGCGCAGCGAGCAGTTCGGCAATCGCTTTTCCAATTCCTTTGCTGGCTCCTGTGATGAGTGCAAAAGGCATTCTGGTTCATTTAAATTTCGGCGTCCTTAGTTCTGAACCTTGGAAGCGAAGCGATGGTAAAAAGGTGTTTTGCTGTTTTCGTCCTTTGGCATGTATTTGCCTGTGATAATGGGCACATACATCACCCGGCGGCGGCTTGCTTCACCAACATAAGGTGACTGCTGCGCGCGATGCCAGATGCGACCATCATGAACAGTAAGATCGCCCGGATGAATATCGAATCCAATTTCGCGTGCATCCGGATTGTTATCGATGAAGTATTTTTTCTTGAAAAGTAAACGCAAAACACCCTGGGTATGAGTGCCTGGCAGTACGCGTAATCCGCCCGCTTCAAATGGCACATTATCCAAATGAATGCCTACGTTTAGCATCGGCATGATCTTCTGTCCGAGGAATAAATCTCGGGGGCTGTCCGTATGCCATCCCATCTGCGAAAATTTGCTTTCCGGGGTGCGTACGTAATGATTAAGTATTAAACCGTCTTTTTCGTTTTCTGCAATCCTCCCTTCATAGGGAGCCAGGAGTTCCAGTAAAGCCACCAGTCGGGGATCTTTCAGAAACTCATGAAATGCGCTGCTATAATTGGATAGAAAACAGAGACGCTGGATAATGGTTTTACCATCATGGTCTTTTCCGAATTTGAGGGGAACGCCATTAATCTTATCCACTCCTTCGTCCAGCAATTGCTGCTCAACGCGGTTCAACTCCTGAATGAAAAATTCAACGGTTTCCGGCTTAAGGACATTGCGAAATATGATCACCCCATTTTTATGGAAAAAAGCTGCTTGCTCCGGGGTTACCTTATCACCTAAAACGAATTCAGGGCATAGTAATTTTTTCATATCATGGTAGCATTTAAGTCTTTAGCAGGGGATATTGCCTCGCGAAAACTCATATTTGAACAGGATGAAATTAACTTAAAAATAATTATGATTTTTTTATTACCCGCAAAATTAATGAATAAAGTGCTATTAACCAGCGCCGTCCCAAATTCTTATTCCCCACATGTGCATTTCCCCGGGTTCTATAAACGTCTAATCGAGCGGCTTGGTATCCGTATCCAATTCTTTAGGACCGCCCGGTGGCTGAATTGACCTGATAATTTTCGGGTCTTAAAAACAGCAGGGTGAGCCGGTAAACGGCATAAGTAAAAACTGGAGCCGCCAGTACATCTATTGTATAGTGTACATGCTGAACAAGCAGTAAAAAGCCCAAAAGAACAGAGGCACAAAGCGTATAAATGCGGTCTGCTTTTTTCCTCAGACAAAGAAAAATAAGAAAAACGGTAGTCGTATGACCCGAAAAAAACAGATCATGTGTAATATAGTGGGCA
Source organism: Puia sp. (assembly GCA_965214575.1). Lineage (GTDB taxonomy): Bacteria > Bacteroidota > Bacteroidia > Chitinophagales > Chitinophagaceae > Puia. The sequence continues at coordinate 122,851 of CBDCCE010000017.1, read as the reverse complement.
CCATAAAACTGATTAGTAATCGGATCAGCCAGTGGGATGAGCCCCGCAGGCGGATTCAGTGAAATCAGGCCTATACAGGCCATCCTGACCAGGGTCACGGCGTTGTACGACCATAACATAATGAGCAGGATCAGCGGATCCTTCCATATCCGGACGACCAGCAGGAGACAGGATGACCAGATCAGCAGGAATACCATGATGGAGAAGTTCCGGGGCGGCAACATCTCCAGAAACCAGTCCCGCATCATCCTGCCGTCCCTGTCCTGGATGGCATCAAAAAAGAACGGAAAACAGGCCAGAATACCGGCCAGCAATACCATCCCGATCCAAAACTGTCTTCGGAAGGAGGAAATTTTCCATGCAGCCGGCCATTTTAATCTTACAGCCGGAGGCTTAAAACCTGAGGCCTTTCCCTGATTCGTTTCGGATCTGATATTGGTATTTCTGTTCAATTCCCTAAAAGCGAGTTATTTCGATAAATTGATCTGGATCAATCAAAAATGCCATCTTTTAAAGGCTTCCATGGCAGCATATTTGGTCAGTCCCAACTGGGCATACAGGCTGGCTGTATTGCCGTTCCGGTCTTCCGCCCTCTGCCAGAATTCACGGCTGTCAGAACCCTGAAATGGAACCATATCTTTCTGTGACTGATGGATAAATATGCCGAAACGTTTTTTGAGAACCTGATCGGGGCTCATCGGGATGGCCATTTCAATTTCACTTACATCCCATTCCTGCCAGGCACCCTTATACAGCCAGACCCAGCAATCTTTTACCCAGGATTCGCCGGATTCTTTCAAACGTTTCATGGATTCGAAGATGACATCGAGACAAACCTTATGCGTTCCATGGGGATCGGCCAGATCTCCCGCAGCGAATACCTGATGGGGTTTGATCTTCTGCAGCAGCTCCATGGTGATTTTCACATCGGCTTCACTCATCGGATTTTTCTGAATCGTTCCGGTTTCATAAAATGGAAGGTTCATGAAATGAATGCCGGTTTCCGGTATACCCACATAGCGGCAGGTGGCACTGGCTTCGCTGCGCCGGATAAGGCCTTTGATATTTCTGATTTCCGGAGAATCCACACCGGAAGATTTTTTTTCTCTGAGATAATTTTTAGCATTGGTCAGTATCTCGGTCGAGCGTTTGTTATCGATTCCAAACATGGATTCAAAGCCTACGGCAAAGTCAATAAAACGGGTAACAAATTCATCCGTTACGGCGATATTCCCTGAGGTCTGATAGCCTACATGCACTTCATGACCCTGGTCATGCAGCCGCATAAATGTTCCGCCCATTGAAATGATATCGTCGTCGGGGTGTGGAGAAAAAATAAGGCAGCGTTTTGGATACGGAGCCATTCTTTCAGGAGGATTCGGCAGAGGCTGGTTCTTTCCACCGGGCCAACCCGTTATACTGTCTCTGAGTAAATAAAAAACCTGCAGATTGATTTCGTATGCGTCTCCTTTCACTGCGAGCAGATCACTCAGTCCGTGATCGTTATAATCGTTGTCGGTCAGACTCAGAATGGGTTTCTCCAGTTTTAGGGCCATGCCCACTACGGCTTTTCTTAAAATATCATTGTTCCAGTCACAGTCGCCCGTAAGCCATGGCGACTTAAAACGAATCAGATCGGCAGCGGCCGATTCATCCGTAACGAACAGGGTGTCCTCATGCTCCTGTAAGAGAGAAGCGGGAACTTCTTCTGTTGCATTTCCCTCAAGTGATTTTTGTACCGCAGGCGCCTTGTTTGCGCCCCAGGCCATCAGAATAATCTTTCTGCTTTTGAGAATGGTGCTGATTCCCATGGAAACGGCCAGGCGCGGAACCTGGGTTACACTGTCAAAATCTCCGGCATTGGAAAGCCGCGTGGATATCTCGAGCGGAGTTACCCGGGTTTTTGAAAAACGACTGGAGCCCGGTTCATTAAAACCGATATGTCCGTTTGAGCCGATGCCGAGTATCTGCAGATCGATGCCACCTGCGTCGGCTATCGCCTGTTCATATTCGTTACTAAACTGCTTCATCGCGTCTTTAGGCAGTTCACCGTTGGGTATATGGCAGTTTTTCGGATCAATATCAATATGGTCGAAAAGGTTTTCCTTCATGAACCGGTAGTAACTCTGAGGTGCCGCTTTTTGAATGGGATAGTATTCATCCAGATTGAATGCCAGCACGTTTTTAAAACTCAGGTTTTCCTGACGGTGCATACGGATCAGCTCGGCGTATAATTTTAAAGGTGTTTTTCCGGTAGCCAAACCCAGTACACATCGTTCCTTATTCTTTTCTTTTTCGCGAATCAGGCCGGCTATTTTCTTTGCTACAAAGGCAGAACCGGCGGTGGCGTCAGTGAAAATTTCAAGAGGAATTTTTTCGAAAGAATCTACCATTTTCATGTTTCAGGCTGTTTATTTCTAATTATCTGCGAAAATAGGATCTAAATGGTCAAACTCCCATATAAATGCGTCAGAGCCATCGCAGAAGGCCACAGGTTAAAAGCAGAAATAGGAAAGTCGGGAAATGCCTAAAGGCTTTATCCGCAGGCATTTTAAGAAAGTTCCTGCGGTACGGTTTAAGAAGTCAGAATTATTTTATTTTTTCATAACAGAGGGTGAGCAGCTGTCGGGATTCAGGACCCATCTGCCGGGTTTCAATTCTGTCCTTCAGGCCTTCCATAAGCTCGGCATATCGGATATGAACGTCCCTGTGCCGGTTTAATTTGGCTACGATCAGATCGGTACAGATATTTCCGCCACTTCTTGTATTGAGTGACCATTCGGGTTTGGATTGAAAAAAGCTATCCATATGCTGAAGCGTGCTCAGCTGATCACAAAGAGGTACCAGTTCATACTGGAGGGTCTGTGCCAGCCAGTCGCCGGCCATAAACAGATCTTTGTGATCATATATCGCGTAATCCTTCACATATTCCTCTTCTTCCTTGCCGGTGGCAAAATCCTTCATATACACAATGATGCTGCAGAGATTCGATTCCTTGTTCAATATTTCTTTCATATAGGATTCCTTCACCTGCCTGATCTGTGGATGCCAGATCTCGAGCTGAAAACTCACTTTATAGTTGACGGGGAACTGGCTTAGAAAAATAAACGAGAGCTCGTCCTGACTCTTTTTGTTTTTTCTTGAATAAGCAAACCTGGACCGGCTGAACTGGAACCCCGACTTTTTCATGGGTCCACCGGTGACTTTATATACGTACGACTGTACATCTTCCAGCCAGAGTTCAAGTGATTGCGGTTGTTTACTTTTTGATTCCATCGATTGATAGTTGCAATCAGAATGCAGGGTTAACTGGCCTCTAAATTAAAAATCAATATCCGCATTGGGAAATAATTTCTTAAGTATATACCCTTATTCAATTTTACCCGAAATAACCGGTAGTATAATTGCCGATGCATTTGCCTTGTCATGAAAAATACGAATGGTCGATTTCTGAAAATCGGAATCATCGCAGGTATAGATATCCGTGAATTTCTGAGGGTTTCTGTCAGACAACGGAAACCAGCTGCTCTGAATCTGAACCATCAGGCGGTGACCTTTTTTAAAGGTATGCGCCACATCGGTCGTGCTGAACCGGATGGTTTCTGTTTTTCCCGGCTGAAAAGCTTCCGGTTTTTCAAAGCTGTTTCTGAATTTGCCTCTGAATATTTCACCTCTTACGAGCATCTGGTATCCGCCCATCGGATAGGATTTTTCCGATTCCCTGACGGCGTAAATGTCCACGCGCTGATAAGAAAGTGTGTCCGGAAAAACATCGATAAGTTTAACCACAAAATCGGCATCTGTTGTGCTGATACTGCTGCGAAGTTCGGCAGTTACCGGTCCGCCTATGGTCAGGTCTTCTTTCAGAACGCCCGTTTCATAACTGAGCACATCCGTACGGCGGGCCGCAAACCGCTGGTCATCGGTCATATATTCCCTTGTTCTGTTAAAATGCACATCTTCTGTATAGGGAACAGGATGAGCCGGATCACTGATATATTCATCGGATGAATTTTCCTGTTCCGGCTTTTTGTACGACAATCCATTGTTTGACTGCAGGTAAATTTTTTGTTTGTTCGCCTGGTCGGTCGGCCAGGAGTCAAATCGTCTCCATTTATTTTCTCCGGAAAAAAAGATGGTAGCTCCGGCGATGGACGGATCCTTTTTCCCTTTCAGATAGTAATTGAAAAACGGAATTTCTATTTCATTCTGATAAGTGATTGACGTATTGGAACCGAAATCAATATTTCCCAGATGGGTACCATCCGGCGACGACCACTGGCCGTGATACCAGGGACCCATGACGAGCCTGGCATTCGTCTGGCTGCTTTGCGAGCGAATCGCTTTGTACAGGTTCCATGCGCCATAACAATCCTCCGCATCAAACAACCCACCGGTTACCAGAATGGCCGGTTTGATATTAAACTGTGCCACTGCCGCGTTTCTTGCCTGCCACCAGGAATCTTCATTCGGATGTACGTAAAACTCTTTGTAAAATGCGATACTGTCGCCCGTAAATTTCAGCAGATTTTTGTCCGCTCCCTGTTGCAGATAATATTGGTAGTTGTCTTTTGAATTGTAAGGATCGGGCATGGGTGTTTCTACTGAAAGCGGTACAGGATGCGGTCTCCCGAAACCTCCAGCCACATAAAAATCAAATGCGTCCATATAAAAGAATGCGCCGTTGTGATGAAAATCATCTCCGCGGAACCAGTCCGTTACCGGCGCCTGGGGGCTCACCGCTTTCAGGGCAGGATGGCCCGATGCGGCTGCCATGCCGGCATAAAACCCCGGATAGGAAGTTCCATAGACCCCTACTTTACCATTGTTGCCCGGAATATTTTTTACCAGCCAGTCGATCGCATCATAAGCATCGGTTGATTCATCAAAATCTCCCGGTTTTTTATTTTTGATGAAGGGCCTCACATCCGCAAATTTCCCTTCACTCATCCACCGGCCACGGACGTCCTGTACGACCATAATATAACCTTCGCGTAAATAATATCTGTTGTAATCCGACCAGAAATCGCGGTAGGAACCGGCACCGTAAGGGGCACAATTGTAGGGCGTTCTTTCCATAAGTATCGGATGTTTCTCTGTACTGTCTTTGGGTATATAAATGGAAGTAAAGAGACGGATGCCATCCCGCATCGGTATACTTTTTTCAACCTTGTAATAGTTGTCCCTGAACCAAGCACTGTCTTGATTAATCTGCTGGGAAAAAACACTGCAGGTACTGAGGATGAAAAGAAATATTAAATGCAGTTTGGCTTGAAGCATAATGTGGAAATATGGAATGATGATGGATGTGCAAATGTGCGAATGAAATGTACAATTAAAAAAACATTTTCCAATGTACTTCCACACTTCCACACTTCCATACTACCACACTAAAAAAGCCTAAATTGAGTAATAAACAATTCTCCGAATGTTTAACAGACGAAAATTCCTGGGATCTTCCTTTCTGGCATCCACGGGTTGGTTTTTGAAAACCGCTTCAGATACAAAACTGCCCTCCATATCCATCGATAATCCGGTGGTTATTTCAACCTGGGATTTCGGTAAAGCGGCCAATGCTGCTGCCTGGGACCTGCTAAACAAACAGGGAAAATCACTCGATGCTGTGGAGGCAGGTGTAAAGATCCCCGAAGCTGATCCCGAGAATCATTCAGTAGGTTATGGAGGTTTGCCCGACAGGGATGGTTTTGTAACCCTCGACGCCTGTATCATGGATGAGAAAAGCAATTGTGGGTCCGTGATGTGCCTGGAACATATCGTTCATCCGATATCGGTTGCCCGGCTGGTGATGGAAAAAACACCGCATGTGGTTTTATCCGGCGAGGGAGCACTGCAGTTTGCGTTGGCCAATGGGTTTAAGAAGGAAAATCTGCTCACGCCCGCCAGTGAAAAAATATGGAAGGACTGGCTGCGCGATTCCAAATATGAACCCGTCATCAATATTGAGAATAAAAAATACTCGGCTTTTAATGAAACACATTTTCCCGGCGGGCCACTCAATCACGATACCATCGGTATGCTGGCCCTGGACAGTATGGGAAATTTATCCGGAGCCTGTACCACCAGCGGAATGGCTTTTAAAATGCATGGCCGGGTGGGAGATTCTCCCATTATTGGGGCGGGACTGTTTGTAGACAATGAAATCGGAGCGGCCACATCCACGGGTGTTGGCGAAGAAGTTATCCGGATCGTGGGTTCCCATCTGGTTGTGGAATACATGCGTATGGGACTGTCACCCCGCGAGGCCTGCAGAAAAGCCGTGGAGCGCATTGTGCTTCGTGATCCGGCAAAAGCAAAAGACTTACAGGTCGGTTTTCTTGCAATGAAAAAAGACGGCAGTTACGGAGCGTTTTGTATTCAGAAAGGATTCAGTTATGCCGTTCGTTCCCGAAGCGAAGAAAAAATTTATCAATCCGAAAGCTGGTTTTCCTGATGGAAAAAAATATACTGGAGATCTGTTGTTTCAATCTGGATTCTGCATTGACTGCTGCAAACGCCGGCGCTGATCGAATTGAACTCTGTGCGGATCCTTATGCCGGAGGCACTACGCCGGGTATTGGTCTGATCAAATCAGTCCGCAGGAAAGTGGCTATCGAACTCTATCCCATCATCCGCATCCGGGGAGGCGACTTTCTATTTTCGGAAGAAGAAATCGATGTAATGCTGCACGAGGTGGAAGCCTTTAAAATGGCGGGCTGCGAGGGCGTGGTACTCGGGATGTTATTGCCGGATGGGCGGGTGGACAGTGCCAATACTTCCCGCCTGGTTGAAAAAGCTTATCCCATGGGCGTCTGTTTTCACCGGGCCTTTGACTGGACACGAAATCCGTTTGAAGCACTTGAGGATATTATTCAGATAGGTTGCGAAAGAATACTCACATCCGGTCAGCAGCCGACAGCGATATTGGGTGCTCACCTGATCCGGGATCTGATACATCAGGCAGAAGGAAGAATACAAATCATGCCCGGCTCCGGCGTGCGCGCAGCTAATATTGCCGATCTGAAAAAAGATACAGGTGCCACTCAATTTCACAGCTCGGCAAGAACAATGAAAAAATCAGCCATGGAATTTATTCATCCGTCCATGACAGAAGATCAGTCAACTGTGATGGCAGACAGGGAGGAGGTGAAGGGCATGGTGAGGAACTTGCAAGTATGAGAGTACAGGAGTACTAAAGTATTATTCGACAGCTCTTTCACTCCTGTACTCCTGTACTTCTGTACTTCTGTCCTCCTGTACTCCGCATCCCGCCTTATTTAACTTTGGATATCTTCAAAAGATTGGTGGGCAAATGTTCCTGCACAGGCAGACTGCCCGTATTGATAATCACATCTCCTTTCTTAATAAATCCCCTTTGTTTGAGAATTTCCGTCAGATCGGAAATGATTTCATCCATGCTTTCTTCTTCTGCGTAATGAAATGCACGTACACCCCAACTCAGGCTAAGCTGGTTAATCAGGCTTTTTTCTTTGGAAAAAATAAAGAGCGGGGCTTTCGGACGATAACTCGATAACATAAAACCGGTGTATCCGCTTTCTGTCATGCCGATCAGCGCATTGGCTTCCGTATCCTTGGCCAGTTTACAGGCATTATAACAAATGGCATCACTGAGGAAGGAAGGAGAGTGGGGCTGTGGCACCAGTTCGTCTTCCCGGTTATAATTATAATCTGTCCTCTCCACTTCCATGATAATTTTACGCATGGTTTCCACCACCAGGGTAGGATAGTTTCCGGTTGCCGTTTCTGCGCTTAACATCACGGCATCCGCACCTTCCAGCACCGCATTGGCCACATCGGTAATTTCACTTCGGTTGGGTTTGGTACGGTCTATCATACTTTCCATCATCTGCGTGGCCACGATAACGGGCTTTGCACGGTGGATGGATTTACGGATAATCTGTTTCTGAATCAGGGGCACCTGCTCAACCGGCAGTTCCACACCCAAATCTCCACGGGCCACCATGATACCGTCAGATTCGAGAATAATTTCCCGCAGATTGGTCAGTGCCTCCGGCATTTCAATTTTGGCAATGATTTTGGTTTTGCTTTTTTTCTGGTTCAGCTTTTCCCGGAGACCGGTGATATCATTTACCTTCCTTACAAAGGAAAGCGCCACCCAGTCCAGCTTCTGCTCGATGATGAAGGCCAGATCCACTTCGTCTTTTTCGGTTATGGCTGGCAGTGAAATCTTTGTATCGGGAAGATTGATTCCTTTTTTGGAAGAAATAATACCGCCCAGCTTCACCTGCACTTTAACGTCATTATTTTTTTCGATACTGATGACTTTCACTTCCAGTTTTCCGTCATCAATCATAATGATATTTCCCAGTTTCACATCGTCGTGTAAATTGGGATAGGATACATAGATCCTCTCTTTATTGCCCACCACTTTGGTATTTGTAAACGTCAGTATCTCGCCCTCCACAACCAGCATGCTGCCCCCTTCAATTTCCCCCACACGCAGTTTGGGCCCCTGCAGATCACCCAGGATGGCGATATTAAAAGGCTCCGTAGAGTTTATCCTGCGTATATGCTCAATGATTTTTGTTTTGTCTTCGTGACTGCCATGCGAAAAATTCAGCCTGAATACATTGACTCCGGCCCGGACAAGAGACAATAACTTATCATAGGTATCGCAGGCAGGTCCAACCGTGGCAACAATTTTTGTCCGGTGAAAAGTATGTTCGAGCCCGGCTTTCTTGTCCATCTGGCCGTAGATATACTTGTCGAGATTTTTTGACATACTTTTATAAGTCTAAGAGTTAAAAGTTAAGAGTTACCAGTTCTCATTTAAAATCAAGAACACATTGTGCTAAAGTTTTAGGCTTTGAGCTTTTAGCTTTAGGCTTAAGAAGCCAAAATCTTAATGATCTTCAACCAGTCATCACTGATTTTCTGTTTGGCTTTGACCGCTTTTTCCAAGGGCGTATAATGAATTTTATTATTTATAATGCCCACCATCACGTTGAATTTTCCTTCCAGCAGACATTCAACAGATGAATATCCCATGCGGCTGGCAATTACCCGGTCCAGACAGCTAGGTGAACCGCCTCTCTGAATATGCCCCAGAATACATACCCGGGTATCAATATTCGGCAGGCGCTGTTTCACTACCTTGGCTACTTCTTCAGCGCCCCCATAATTGTCTCCTTCAGCCACCACAACCAGGTTGACCAGTTTTTTTCTCTTTTCTTTTTCCTGAAGCGAGCTGATCAGTTCTTCAATATCTGTTTTTCTTTCAGGAATCAGGATATTCTCGGCACCCGTGGCAATTCCGCTGTGCAGGGCAATATAACCCGCGTCGCGACCCATCACTTCAATCACAAAAAGCCGGTCATGGGCGTCTGCTGTATCACGGATCTTATCAATCGCTTCCACCGCGGTATTGACCGCTGTGTCAAATCCAATGGTAAAGTCGGTGCCGGCCATATCCTTGTCGATGGTGCCCGGAATACCAATACAGGGGATTTCAAATTCGGTGCTGAATTTATGAGCACCCCGGAATGAACCATCGCCGCCTATGATAATAAGTCCGTTTATGCCGAGTTTTTTCAGATTGGCGTGAGCCCTGGACCTTCCTTCATATTCGAAGAATTCCTTGCAGCGCGCCGTCTTTAAAATGGTTCCGCCACGCTGGATAATATTGGCCACACTTCGGGAATGAAGCGGAATGATATCATTTTCAATAATACCGCTGTAACCCCGCATAATTCCGAAAACTTCCAGTCCATTGTATATTCCTGTACGAACAACTGCGCGAACGGCGGCATTCATTCCCGGGGAATCACCGCCGGATGTGAGCACCCCGATTTTTGAAACTTTTTGTTGCATTAATTAGAAAAGGGTTGTATTTGTTGAATCGGTTTCAATCAAATGGCCGGAATTATTGAAATTCTTTAATCTTTCCGAAACAAGTCCCAAAAATAAGCATTTGAATTGAATCCTCATGGAGTAAATAGGGTAAATTCATTGAAGGGTCATAAATGTATTTCGGCAATCATACATCTCGCACTGCCACCGCCATTGGTTTCAATATTCTCCAGAGAAGAATGTACAATCCGGTTGTATTTCGACAGGTTTTCTTTTTGTCCGTCGGTAAGCGCTGAAAATGCCGCCGTGGACATGACCATGATTTTCTCTCCAAGGCTATTTTCCACCTGCAGCATATTGCCCGCAAAATGATTCATCTGGTTATGACTGATCTCCATGATTTCTTTTCCACTTTCCAGAATGATCCGGACCACATTTTTTCTTTCTTCCGCATCTGCTATCGAATCCAGGCAGATCACCACGAACTGATCGGCCACGCACATCATCACATTAGTATGATAAATCGCCAGTCCCTGCTGGTTAGTAGAATAAAACACGACAGGCTGATAATTCATTTTATTACAAAAATCCTCCAGTACGCACTGATCCGTTCGGGGCGACAGACAGGCATAGGCAATTTTTTTATCCCTGTCCAGCACCATACTGCCGGTTCCTTCCAGGAACCGGTTTTCCGATTCATAGAAAGTGAAATCGACCAGCGAATCGTAATTGAATTTCTTTTGAATCAGGGTCAATACTTCCGTCTTCCTTTCCTTGCGCCGGTTTGGCGCAAACATCGGATAGAGACAGTATACTCCTTTTTCATGCAGGGAAATCCAATTATTTGGAAAGATGGCATCCGGAGTATGGGGTTCGGGCGAATCCTCCACTACGGTCACGTCAATTCCCGCATCCCGCATGGTTTTCACCAGGGCATCAAATTCCTGCACGGCTTTTTCGGAAAGATTTTCCTGGTTACCTTTTACCTGGAAACTATTGTTGACCGCCGTTTCCGGATTGTAAACAAAATGAAGTGGCCTGATCATTAAAACCTTCGAAGTGTTTTGCATATATTTTATATATCGTCTCTTAACAGCGGCATACTCATACAATGGAATCCACCCCGTGCGCGGGATAATTCTGCCGAAGGCATCAGGATAACGGTGTCTTTGATATGATCCGCTTTCACCTCTCCGGCCTCCAGCTGACGAATCAGTTCATGGGCATGTATAATCTGAAACCCGTTTTCCTTAAAGGCTTCGATGGTTTTGTCGTTGCGGTCATATCCCAGTACCACGCCTTCTTTCAGAGCCAGCAGATTACAGGAGTCTGTCCACTGTTCCCGGGCATCAAACGGAAATTCATTATTTCCGGAAAAGATGAATTTGACTTTGCCGCTGCAGGCAAGATCCTCTTTACTGATATCGTATAACAGATCCTCCAGATTGTCAAAATAGACCGGATTTTCAATATCTTTTTTCTTAAACTGAATGATCTTCAGTTTCTCATCTTTTTTAGAACCTTCCAGCACACGCTGCACCGGATCCTCGTCCTCATGTTTCATGGATTTTTTTGAGAAAACGCCCAGCATTACCCAGGCATCTCTTTTTACCTGGGTGAAAACGGTATCGATATGCATATAGTCCCTCTTCTTGGGGATTTTAATAACCGTAATTTTCTTAACAACATTTTTTTCAAATAAAAGCTGGATGGCCTGGTGAGCCGCTTCCATGGTGGTCCTTTCACTTACCCCGATCAGCAGATGATCCTTGGTAACGACCATCACGTCTCCGCCTTCGAGGGTTACTTTCCGGTCGTCCGATTCTTTGGGCAGGAGAAAATGATGGTAACCATCATTAAGCTCCAGAATATTTTCCTGGTAGTCTTTAAAGAAGGGGTGATTGAAAAAAATATATTTTGCGATCAAGGCTTCGCGGGTCCGTGCTTTTTTGGCCGGCTTGTTCAGCAACACAAATTCGTTAATCACGATACCGATATCTCTCGTGAAGATAAAATTGGGGATCGGTGCAAATAACATGCGGCCGCTGTCGAGCGTGCCTGTGATAAATGTTTTCGCCAGTTTCACGGGGTCCAGTTCAAGCAGCTCTTTCTGGGTATCATAAGAACAGTTTTCGATGGCACAAACCGAAGCGGCCAGCTTTAAGCGGATTTCCAGATCGGCCAGGATTTCAGCGAGCAGCCATTGGAGTTCGATCACTTTGTCGGAACGGAAGAAATCTTTATGTTCCGGTTTGTAAAAATTTCTTTTGCTTTTTTCCGAATCAATTTCTTTCAGCCTGCCCTGAATCAGGTCCGGGTCCAGAAAATACAATAGCAGCTTGGTATAAAAATCATATTCTTTCCGGCGGATGGTTTCGAGATGAACGATGTCTTCAAAAAGCCAGTCCTGCGCCTTGGAGGGCACTACTTTTCCCAATCCGCTGTCGGGACTGTGCACCAGCAGGCGTCGCAGTCTGCCCACTTCGGAACTCACTTTAATTACCGTTGAATGTTTACTCATAACGTCTTTTTCAGGGGGCTAAAGGTAGCTAAACCCCTTACGTGCCCAAAACCTAACAGTTGTTAGCTTTCTCCCGGTATTCTGTTATTTTTGTCCGGAACATTTTTTATATCATGGATTTTACCCTGAATGAAGAGCAACTGACCATCCGTCAGGCCGCCCGGGACTTTGCCTTGCAGGAATGTTTGCCGGGAGTTATTGAAAGAGATGAAAAACAGCAATTACCCCGCGAACAGCTGATCAAACTCGGCGAACTCGGCTTTATGGGTATGATGGTTTCACCTGAATGGGGCGGGGCCGGAATGGATACTGTCAGTTATGTGCTGGCCATGGAAGAGATCAGTAAAATTGACGCCAGCGTGTCGGTTTCAATGAGCGTGAATAATTCCCTGGTGTGCTGGGGTCTTCAGGCTTTTGGTTCGAAAGAACAGAAGGAAAAGTATCTGCGTCCGCTGGCGGCGGGACAAAAAAACGGGGAACTGTTTATCGGCGCTTTTTTACTTAGCGAACCTGAAGCAGGCAGCGACGCCACTTCGCAGCGGACAACCGCAGCAGACAGGGGCGACCACTATATTCTTAACGGAATGAAAAACTGGATTACCAACGGCAATTCCGCCTCTGTTTATCTCGTAATTGCGCAGACAGATGCATCCAAAGGATCGCGGGGTATCAATGCTTTTGTTATTGAAAAAAATACGAAGGGCATCAGCATCGGTGCAAAAGAAAATAAACTGGGAATAAGGGGCAGTGACACCCATAGTATTGGTTTCAACGACGTTGTTGTACCCAGGGAAAACCGGATCGGAGAAGACGGCTTTGGATTTCAGTTCGCCATGAAAACCCTGTCGGGCGGCCGTATCGGAATTGCTTCGCAGGCTCTGGGACTGGCTTCCGGCGCATATGAATTGTCGTTGAAATACGCGAAGGAGAGAAAGGCCTTTGGTACAGAAATTAAAAATCACCAGATCATCCAGTTTAAACTGGCCGATATGGCCACACGGATCGAAGCATCCCGTCTGCTTTGCCTAAAAGCGGCAAAGGAAAAAGATAGCGGCCTGGATTACGCCATCAGCTCTTCAATGGCCAAAGTTTTTTCCAGCGAAACTGCTATGTGGACGACCACCGAAGCCGTTCAGATCCATGGTGGTTATGGTTATGTGAAGGAATATCACGTGGAAAGGCTGATGCGGGACGCCAAAATCACACAGATATATGAAGGCACCAGTGAAGTGCAGCGAATCGTGATTTCAAGAAGTATTTTAAAATAATCCCATGTCCCTTTCGTCCTATCAGGAGATCCTCGCTGTCCTTAATCCTGCTGCTGTGCAGTTGCTCGCCGTCTCCAAAACCAAACCGGCCGGGGAAATAAAAGCGTTGTATGATCTGGGTCAACGGGATTTTGGTGAAAACTATGTTCAGGAACTGACGGAGAAGGAGGCTGCACTTCCAAAAGATATCCGCTGGCATTTTATCGGGCACCTGCAAACCAACAAAGTAAAATTTATTGCACCCTTTGTCTATATGATCCAGTCAGTCGACAGCCTGAAACTCTTGCTGGAGATAGACAAGCAGGCTGCAAAAAATCAGCGGACCGTACGTTGTCTCCTGCAGATATTCGTCGCTAAGGAAGAAACCAAATTTGGACTCAGTGAAGAAGAACTCGACTCTTTACTTCTGACGGTAAATCAGAACAGGCAGGATGGCCGCTTCAGCCATTCACTGATTGCCGGTTGTATGGGCATGGCTTCTTTTACAGAGAACAAAAATCAGATCCGCAATGAATTCGGCAAATTGAAGTCCTGCTTCGAAAAAATTAAAACCGCCTTCCCCAACGATCCCGTTGACACGCTCAGCATGGGTATGAGCAGCGATTACCCCCTGGCAATCGAGGCGGGCTCCAATATGGTACGCATCGGCAGCTTACTTTTTGGTAAACGTGAAGCTCAGTTTTAAGCCCAAAGCCAAAAGCTTAAAAAATGAATTAAATTCGCGCCTGATATCATATCAATATGGCGGACATTCAAGCGGAAGAAAGATCACTGAATTTTTTGGAGGAAATAATAGAAGAGGACCTGAAGAACGGCAAATACCAGTCCGTTCTGACCCGTTTTCCGCCCGAACCCAATGGTTATCTCCATATTGGTCATGCGAAATCCATTTGTCTCAATTTCGGTCTGGCCCTCAAATATGGTGGTAAAACCAACCTGCGCTTCGACGATACCAATCCGGCCAAAGAGGAAGTGGAATATGTGGACAGTATCATAGAAGATGTAAAATGGCTGGGCTTTGAGCCGGATAAAATTCTTTATGCATCAGACTATTTCGAACCCCTCTACCAGTTTGCTGTCACCCTGATCGAAAAGGGACTGGCCTATGTGGACGACAGCAGCAGTGAGGAAATCGCGGCCCAAAAAGGAAGTCCCACAGAGCCCGGTACGGACAATATTTATCGCAGCAGGACGGTGAAAGAAAATCTCGAATTGTTCGGCGCCATGCGGGATGGAAAGTTTGAGGACGGATCCCGGGTACTCCGGGCCAAAGTGGATATGGCTTCCCCCAACATGCACATGCGCGATCCCATCATGTACAGGATCAAACGTTCCCATCACCATCGTACGGGCGACGACTGGTGCATTTATCCGATGTATGATTTTGCACATGGACAAAGTGATTCCATAGAAAACATAACCCATTCGATCTGCACGCTCGAATTTATACCTCATCGTCCTTTGTACGACTGGTTTATAGAAAAGCTGAATATATTTCCTTCTCACCAGTATGAATTTGCACGACTCAATCTGACTTACACGGTGATGAGTAAACGAAAATTGCTGCAGCTGGTAAATGAAAAGGTCGTGCAGTCCTGGGACGACCCCCGGATGCCGACTATTTCGGGCCTGCGTCGCCGCGGTTATACACCGGAAAGCCTGAGAAATTTTACAGAGCGGATCGGTGTTCAGAAAAGAGACAACCTTATTGATGTATCGCTTTTGGAATTTTGTCTCCGGGAGGACCTGAACAAAAATGCCAAAAGAAAAATGGTCGTATTTGATCCATTGAAACTGGTGATCACCAACTATCCCGACCAGGTTGAAATGCTGATGTCGGAGGATTATCCGGAAGGAGGTGAAAAAACCGGGAGCCGTGAACTGCCTTTCAGTCGTGAGTTATATATCGAACGCGAAGACTTCATGGAAGACGCGCCAAAAAAATTCTTCCGCCTCGCGCCGGGAAAAATGGTTCGTTTAAAAAGCGCCTATATCATTCAGTGCGATCAGGTGATAAAAGATGTAGAGGGAAAAATAACAGAGTTGCATTGCAGTTACCTGGAGGACAGCCGAAGCGGGGGCGACCGTTCCGAATTGAAAGTTCAGGGCACGCTCCATTGGGTAAGTGCCGCACATGCCATACCTGTTGAATTGCGCCTGTATGATCGTTTATTTAAGGTGGAAAACCCTGCAGTTGAGGAAGGAGATTTTAAAGAATATATAAATCCCGATTCTCTTGAAATTATACAGGCCATGGCTGAACCTTCACTGGGAGAAGCAAAACCGGAAGAACGTTATCAGTTTATGCGCAAAGCCTATTTCTGCCTCGATAAGGAAAGTAATCCGGGCAAACCCGTTTTTAACCGTACGGTGGGACTTAAAGATGGCTGGGCAAAAGAAATAAAGAAAGGGTGACAGGGAGTCACCCTTTCTGAAATAATGCTTTGTTAATTATTACCGGATCTTCCCGCTCTCATCTGGGCCATATTCTTTTTGCGCCAGTCCTTATACTGCGCAAGCAGGGAATCTCCCAGTACAGGCTGGAGCCGCGTGTCGGCCTGATCCATAATCACTTTCATTTTCGCCTTCTTGTCGTCCTGACTCAGTGACTGATCCTGAAAAATATCCATCATCTGTGGACGGTAAGACATGTTGATGGCCGCAACCGAATCTGCCTGAACATCAGTCATTTTCAGCTCCGTTTTCAATTTCTCCTTCATCTGGGCCATACGGGCATCGGAATTCATTTGGGCAAAACCGGAGGCGGATACGGTCAGACCAGCTATAAAAATGAAAACCGGGAAAATATATTTTTTCATATTTCAATCATTTGATTTTATAAATGAGTGCCAAATCTGTGCCAGCACGCCCATTGTTAATAGTCAATATTTGAAAAGTTCTTCTGACGAGATAGGAGAGAGCTTCCATTTCTTTGTAAATTGCATACATGAAACAATACCTGGATCTGCTCCGGCATGTAACGGAAAAAGGGCTCGAAAAAAGTGACCGGACCGGGACGGGTACGAAAAGCTGTTTTGGATACCAGATGCGGTTTGATCTGAAGGAAGGCTTTCCGATGCTTACGACTAAAAAACTTCATCTCAAAAGTATCATTTATGAATTGCTCTGGTTTCTGAAAGGGGAGACGAATATTGCGTACCTGAAAGAACATGGGGTAAGAATTTGGGATGAATGGGCTAATGCCGAAGGTGAACTCGGCCCCGTGTACGGAAAACAGTGGCGGAGCTGGGAAGGAGCGGACGGAAAGCAAATAGACCAGATCAGTGAGCTCGTCCATCAATTGAAAACGAATCCGGATAGCCGGCGGATGATTATCAGCGCCTGGAACGTAGCCGAACTGCCGGAGATGGCCCTGATGCCCTGTCACGTTTTGTTTCAGTTTTATGTATCTCCCGCTGAAAAACCAGGCGCCCGCCGTCGCCTCAGCTGCCAGCTTTATCAACGAAGCGCTGATGTGTTTCTGGGTGTGCCTTTTAATATTGCCTCTTATGCGCTGCTTACCCTGATGATCGCTCAGGCAACAGATCTCGAACCCGGAGAATTCATCCACAGCTTTGGGGATGTTCATTTATATAATAATCACAGAGAGCAGGCGGAACTGCAGCTAACGCGTACACCCGGACCGCTTCCCCAAATGAAAATTAACCCTGAAGTCAAAAATATATTTGATTTCCGGTTTGAAGATTTCTCGCTCGAAAACTATCAACCCCTTCCTTCTATTAAAGCACAGGTAGCTGTTTAAACGATTTTAATTTTCTACATGAAGCTTTCTATTATCGTAGCCGCCTCTGAAAATAATGCGATTGGCAAGGATAACCAGATGTTGTGGAATCTGCCCGAGGATATGCGTTTTTTCAAAAATACCACCTGGGGTCATCCCATCATCATGGGAAGAAAAACCTTTGAAGCGCTGGGCAATAAACCTCTTCCGGGAAGATTCAATATCGTGATCAGCCGGCAACCCGGATATAACGCCGGCAGTCCGGTTGTCCAGGAAGCCGGAAGCCTTCAGCAGGCTATTGAACTGGCAAAAAAAACAGATGCCAGGGAAGCCTTTATCGGCGGGGGCGGACAGATTTATAAGGAGGCCCTTCTTTTATGTGATACCATTTACATGACCCGTGTTTTTACCCAACTTGAAGGAGATGCTTTTTTTCCTGAAATACCGACCGGCATTTTCAAACTCAGTTACTCAAAAAAAGTTCCGGCTGATGAAAAGCACCGGTATGCGATGGACTTTCAAACCTGGTCAAAAATAAACCCGATTCCGGAGGACGCCGGTTAGGTGCTATGTATTCCAAATCCCAACTTGCTTCCAAATGGTTTCAGTATTATCTACAGGCTTCCAACGGAAAGGGCCACGGTATACATTCTCCGTTCGTGTATCAGCTCATCCGCGAAGTATTTAACGACGACAGGGAATATTATGCATATAAACTGATCGAAACAGTAAAAAAAAATCTTTTGCGCGACCTCCGGATGCTAAATATGCAAGACCTCGGTGCGGGTTCCCTGAAAAAAGCACAACAGGGAAAAAACATTTCGGAAATTGCCCGTCATTCCGTGTCCGAACAAAAATTCGGGAGGCTGCTTTTCCGTCTCGCCCATTTCTACGGGGCAAAATCAATCATTGAACTCGGCACTTCGCTCGGTATTTCAGCAGCATACCTGGCTTCGGCCGACTCCCAGGGTCTCTTAACGACCATGGAAGGTTCAGTTTCCATTGCTTCCATCGCCGCAGAAACATTTGAAAAATTAAAACTGGGCAATATTTCACAGATCACCGGTGATTTTGACAACGAACTCCCAGGCCTGATCAACACGCAGCCGCCAGCCGATCTCGTTTTCATTGATGGTAATCACAGGAAAAAGCCTTTGTTGAATTACTTCGAACAATTCATTGAAAAAATTGGGGTTTCGTCCCTGATCATTATTCATGATATTCACTGGAGCCGGGAAATGGAAGAAGCCTGGGAGATCATTCAAAAGCATCCGAAAGTAAAGATGAGTATAGATATATTTTCTGCCGGGCTCGTTTTTTTCAGGGAAGAATTCCAGGTAAAGCAATCATTCATCATTCGTTTTTAAAATGAAAAAAAATATCGCGTGCGCTGTCATACTCTGCCAAATTTTCAGTTCTGCTATGGCCCAGGATTTTTCTGCTTATGCAAAAAAGACTTTTGTGAACGGGCACGACAGTTTGCCTTACCGGATATTATTACCTCTTCATTATGAAAGTGGTAAAAAGTATCCCGTCATTGTCTTTCTCCATGGTTCGGGCGAAAGAGGCAATGACAATGAAAAACAGTTAAGTAAAGTGGCCTGGTTTTTTCTTAAGGACAGCATACGGAATATTTTCCCGGCCATTGTTATTTTTCCACAATGCCCCGCAAATGCTACCTGGTCGCGCTTCAGTTTTTTTTATGATTCCGTCAGAAAGCAGCCTGACCTAATTTTTACTTTTCAAAAAACCCCGACGGTTCCCTCCAGGCTCTTAAAAGAACTGCTAGACAGTCTGATCCGCTCAAATATGGCTAATGCCCTGAAGATGTATATCGGCGGACTCTCCCTGGGTGGTTTTGGCACCTATGATTTCATTGAACGTTACCCGCTTTATTTTGCAGCAGCCTTTCCGATCTGTGGCGGCGGAGATACGAGTTACGCTAAAAGAATTGCGCAGCTCACACCCATATGGATATTTCACGGGTCGGCAGACCCGATCGTCAGTGTAAAATATGCGCGCCAGTTTGCCGAAGCTTTAAAAAAATATGGCGGAACATTCAGGTATAATGAATATCCGGGGGTGCGGCATAACAGCTGGATAAATGCATTTGAAGAACCGGGACTGATTGAATGGCTGAAATCAAATATGATCCCTGTACATTAGCGTTTCAATAAAATTATCTTTTGTCAACTTTTATTCCTTCAGCCCTTCTTCATTCTCTTGAAAAACTGGATCGTTTCGATCCGGCAGGTTTCACTGCTGTACACGATTCGGAGGGTCAGATCGTATCCGTTCACATGAATCCGGAAAAATTGCTGATGAAAGAAGGGAAATGGCTGAATGAAATAACTGACCCGCCTTTTGAAATATCCGGTGCTGTACCATGGGCTGCGGACGCTTATTACCTGAAGGCCCGGCCGTCTTTTACACTGGATCCTTTTTTTCATGCAGGTAATTATTATGTGCAGGAAGCATCTGGAATGTTTCTCGCTCATGCGCTTAAAAAAATCATTGATCCGTTACAGAGATACCGTGTGCTCGATCTTTGCGCTGCACCGGGCGGTAAATCCACCTTGATTCAATCGCTGATTTCCCATTCATCGCTGCTGGTCAGCAATGAAGTAATCAAAACAAGGGTGCCGGTTCTTTGTCAGAATATGACCAAATGGGGAAGGGCCAACAGCATCGTTACAAATAACGACCCTGCTCATTTTAAAGCCCTGCCAGGCTTCTTCGATATACTTATGATTGATGCGCCCTGCAGTGGAAGCGGACTAATCCGAAAAGATCGGGAAGCCGCAGCCCACTGGAGCCCTGACCTCGTAAAACTTTGCAGCCAGCGTCAGCAGCGGATCCTGGCCGATGCCTGGGATTGCCTGAAAGAAGACGGGTACCTGATCTACTCCACCTGTTCCTATTCTAAGGAAGAGAATGAGGATATACTGGATTCGATTTTTCGGCAAAATGAAAGCATCAGCATACCCTTGTCACCGGATCCAACCTGGAATATTGTGGAGACCAGGTCCGATCTGGCCGGGGCAACCGGATATCGTTTTTATCCTGACAAGGTTTCGGGAGAAGGTTTTTTTATTTCTGTCATTCAAAAAAAGCGAGCCGTTAGTTCACTTCGCAGTAAAGCAGGCAGGAATAATTTTCGGTTACCCGCAACTGTTGATCAGCAGATCCGGACCTGGATTCCGGAAGGGGATTTCAGCTATATGCCCGTGGGCGATTCTTTTCATGCCATACCCAAAGGGTTGGTTCCGGAATTCGAAATGCTGAAAAATACACTCTATTTAAAAAAAGCCGGCATCCGGATAGGAAAAGAAGGAGAAAAAGACTGGATACCCGACCATGAACTGGCTTTGGCAAATATTTTGAAGTATGAAGGCGCCGGTCTTCCTGTAGAAAAAGGGGATGCCCTTCGTTATTTACGGGGAGATACTTTCGAGACCAAAGGGGAAGGGAAGGGATGGCGGATTGTTTCATTTCAAAATCAACCGCTTGGCTGGGTGAAACTATTGGGACAAAGAATGAATAATTATTATCCCAAATCATGGAGAATCAGGCAATAACAGAGCATTTTAATATTTCATTTGCAAGATTAATCAGCATCTTTGCGTTTATCCTTAAATACCTGATATGAAAAACGGGATCTCCCTGTTATTTTTACTTTTTACTGCGATAGCCGGATTTGCCCAGAGCCAGGATCTGACCATACAGGGGACGAACGGTAAGTTTTATCTGGACCATACCGTGGTGACCAAAGAAAACTGGTACAGTATCGGCCGGCTTTTTAATTTACCTCCTCACGATATCGCCAGTTATAATAATCTGAATTTTGACAAACCTCTCGAAGTATCCACAGCAATTAAAATTCCGCTCAACCCGGGAAATTTTGACCAGAAACAAATTAAATCGGACGGGGAAACATTAGTCCCCATTTATCACGTGGTTGAGGACAAAGAATGGATGTTCAAAATCAGTTCGATTTACAATGATGTGCCGGTAACCAGTCTCGAAAAATGGAACAAAATAAAAAGAGACGACGTGAAAAAAGGCACAAATCTGATTGTTGGTTTTCTGAAAGTCAAAACCGATTTATCACCTCTGGCCCTGGGTATTTCTTCCAACCCTGCGCCGGCAACAGCGGCTATGGTTCCTTTGACGGCACCCTCAACCAAAGGTTCATCAACTATAGTTCCGGTCAGCACAACCACTACGGCCCCGACGAATTCAGTTCCGGTAATCAATCCGTCAGAACGGGTGAATAACTATGCCATCACGCACAGCAACGGTGGTTTTTTCAGCGCCGACTATTCGGCCACAGGGAAAACAGCCAGCGGACTTGCCGGCACGTTCAAAAGCACCAGTGGATGGACGGACGGAAAATATTATGCACTGACTAATGGCGTTGCCGTGGGAACTATTTTGCGGGTAGCCGGATCAAACGGGAAAATCATCTACGCGAAAGTACTCGGACAATTACCGGAAATGAAGGAAAGCGCCGGGCTCCTTATCCGGATCAGCAATGCCGCGTCGGCCGAACTCGGTTTAGGCGAAGGTAAATTCCCTGTTGAGATTAAATTTTAAGCCTCCGGATCACTTCTTTTCGTGACCGCCGCCGTCTTCGGGCTTTTTGCAGCAGGTAGGCAATTTTTTATAGGCCTCTGTGTCAGCCGTTACATCACCCGCATCGTACCCAGTATTGGCGATGGCTGTTTTGACATTTTCAATGGTCGTGCGATCCCAGTAATAAGTGACTTTGCAGGTCTTGTGTTTGTAGTCCACCTTCACCATGGTCACCCCGTCTTCGCGTGTCAGGTATTTTTCGATCCTGTCCTTGCATTCTTCGCACTGAACTGTCGGTACCGCAATGGTTGCCGTTTCCAGAGGTCCCTTTCGCACCGGGGTCTGACTGAAAACAAAATGACTGCTCAGGATTATGCCGAGAAAACAAAGTATTTTTTTCATAGCGCTATTTACTTTAAAATTACGAATCCGCGGGCCAGTTGGCAGGGTCTTCCCTCCATTTAACAAGGGTTTTATATTGGTCAGGATTGACGGAACCTTTTTCCACAGCCAGTCCGATGAGATTTGAATAATCGGTCAGCGAACGTGTTTTGACTCCTTGTGCTGCGAAAGCCCTGGCCGCTTCATCAAATCCATAATTAAAGATAGAAACCATTCCGGCGATTTGCAAGCCGGCTGAACGAAGTGCCTGAACTACGGCCAGACTGCTTTTTCCGGTCGAAATCAGGTCTTCAATCACGACCACTTTTTTTCCTACTTCATAGTAACCT
Organism: Puia sp.; assembly: GCA_965214575.1. Taxonomy (GTDB): domain Bacteria; phylum Bacteroidota; class Bacteroidia; order Chitinophagales; family Chitinophagaceae; genus Puia. The sequence goes on along the minus strand of CBDCCE010000017.1, from coordinate 100,186 downwards.
TCAATCTGATTGCCCATGCCGTGCTCCTTGGGTTTTGAACGGACATAGATAAAAGGAAGTTTCAGCTGGTCGGCTGCCATGGCGCCCCAGGCGATGCCGGCCGTAGCCACACCGGCCAGGTATTCTGCATCCGGAAATTCTTCAAATATCTGGTTACACATCTCTGATTTGATAAACTCGCGGATATGAGGGAAAGAAAGGGTTTTTCGGTTATCGCAGTAAATAGGGCTCTTCCATCCGGATGCCCAGGTAAACGGTCTTTCAATACTCAATTTGATAGCCTGTATCTCAAGTAATTTGCCGGCTACCGCTTTTTCATTTGTCATGCGGCGAAGATAAAAAATTCTCTTTGTTTGCAGGGTTCATCCCATCGCCTTTATCTTTATCCTCCAATGCAAAAAGATAAAGCCATCGTGATCCAGGCAGGAGGCGGCCTGGTTGAAAATGAAAAAGGGGAAATATTATTTATGTTCCGCCGAGGCAAATGGGATCTGCCAAAGGGAAAGCTCGATCCGGGGGAAACGCTGGAGCAGTGCGCTCTGCGGGAAGTGGAAGAAGAAACCGGGGTAAACGGACTGAAAGTGGTCCGCTTTCTTCTGGTAACCGAACACGCATACGAAGAAAGGGGAAAGAGCATATTAAAAGAAAGCCATTGGTGGCTGATGAGGGCCAGCAGTCAGCAAACACTGGTTCCTCAGACCGAAGAAGATATATCGGAGCTGCGCTGGCTTGCCAAAAAAGATTTTAATATTGTTCTGGCCAATACGTATCCTGCGATTTTGGAAGTGTTGAAAGCGGGAGAGCTCATTTAGTGGCGAAGTGTGGAAGTGTGGGAGTGAATGAATCACTATTACACTAACCAAGATTTTTCTTTTTTTGTTTGATGAAAACAGTGAGGCGGCTGACACAAACCAGCTTTTCATTTTTATCTACAATTTTAATATCCCAGACATGGGACGATGCGCCCAGATGTAAAGGAACAGCGGTGCCTGTTACCCATCCGTCCCGCACGCTGCGGATATGATTTGCATTTATTTCCACGCCTACACAGATATACAGTTCGGGATCGACAACGATTACGGAAGCAACGCTGCCGAGGGTTTCAGCCAGAGCAGCAGAAGCGCCACCGTGTAAAATACCATAAGCCTGATGCGTCCGGTGATCGACGGGCATAGTCGCCTTCAGGAAATTTTCACCAATCTCGGTTATTCGAATGCCCAGCATTTCGTTCATGGTGTTAACGGAAAACTGATTCAGCTTTTCCACATCAATATCTTTCTTAAACCAGATGGACATAAAGGATTTATTTTAGTCAAGCACTCCCACACTTCCACACTCTCACACTTTCTTCAATGATTCCGACACCACCTGCGGTAGGAACTGTGTAACGTCGCCGCCATTGCGCAACACATCGCGCACCAGGGTGGAGGCAACCGATGTATACTGGGGCAGGCAGGTCAGGAAAATGGTTTCAATCTGGAAGTCGAGACTGCGGTTCATATCCGCAATTGCTTTTTCATATTCGAAATCATTCACATAACGGATGCCGCGGATGATGAAATGGGCTCCTGCTTCCTGACAGCATTTGATGGTCAGTCCGTCATAAATCACCGCGTCTACTTTTGGATTGTCCTTGTAGATTTCCCTGATCCACGCAATACGTTGTTCTTCGGAAAACATCGGCAGTTTGTTTACATTTCTTCCAATACCGATCACAACTTTATCAAACAGACCGAGCGAGCGGTTAATGATATCGAGATGCCCGATGGTGATCGGATCAAAAGTGCCGGGAAATACTGCGATCCGCTGCATAAAATTATTTGTTGGAATTAAAGATTCGTTGACTTGCCCGCCAGCAGGTATAACACAGCCATACGCACCGCTACACCGTTTTCCACCTGCTGGAGAATGATGGACTGTTTGCTATCCGCCACATCGCTGTCCAGTTCCACACCCCGGTTGATCGGACCGGGATGCATGATCACAATTTCCCTGGAAAGTGAATCAAGTATTTTCCGGTTAATGCCATAAGCCAGGCTATATTCCCTGAGTGAGGAAAACAATACCTGGTTCTGTCTTTCAAGTTGAATACGCAATACATTGGCCACATCGCACCATTCCAATGCTTTCCGTAAATTATATTCCACGGGTATTCCGAATGCTTCGGTGATGTGAACGGGAATCAGGGTAGGGGGGCCCGCAACCATCACTTCGGCGCCCATTTTTTTGAGCAGGTAGATATTACTTAAAGCAACCCGCGAATGCATGATGTCGCCGATGATCGCGACTTTTTTCCCTTCCAGGGAACCCAGCTTTTCCCTGATGGAAAAGGCGTCGAGCAGGGCCTGCGTGGGATGTTCATTGATGCCGTCACCCGCATTAACAATGGCTGCCGGAATATGTTTAGCCAGGAAACGAGGTGCTCCACTCGCGCTATGTCTCATCACCACCATGTCCACTTTCATGGAGAGGATATTGTTCACCGTGTCGAGTAAACTTTCACCTTTCGATACGGATGAACCGGATGCCGTAAAGTTGATGGTATCGGCAGAAAGTCTTTTTTCTGCCAGTTCAAAAGAGATGCGGGTACGGGTGGAATTTTCGTAAAAAAGATTCACGATGGTAACATCGCGTAACGTGGGAACTTTTTTGATGGGTCTTTGAAGAACTTCCTTAAACTGGGTGGCGGTATCTAAAATAGTCTGAATGTCGGAAGCCAGTAAATCTCGAATGCCAAGAAGATGTTTGGTACTGAGTTGCATTAAAAGTCAAAGTTAGATTTTCGAAGCCAAACCTCAAAAGATATTAAGTCTACAGTAGCACCACTTCCTCCTGACCATCTCTTTCCTTCCACAAAACCTTTACTCTCTGGGTGATAATGCTGTCGATCGAGCGGCCCACAAAATCGGCCTGAATGGGCACTTCCCTTGCAAAACGCCGGTCAATCAGAATACAGAGTTCCACTTTGGCCGGCCTGCCGAAAGCGAGCAGGGCGTCCATGGAAGCACGAATGGTTCTGCCGGTGTACAGCACATCATCCACCAGGATAACTGTTTTATTTTCCACGTTGAAAGGAATATCCGTCTGATTGAGCGTGTGCAGGCCCTGCCGCACATCATCACGATAAAAAGTATTGTCGAGTTTGCCATAGGCAATTTTCGCCGGATATATCTGCTGATTGATCTGCTCCACAATACGGTCTGAAAAAAAAATGCCGCGTGGCTGGACGCCGATAATGACCAGATGGTCGAACCGCAAATGGTTTTCCAGCAGCTGGTGACTCAGTCGCTGGATGGTGAGGCCGAGTTCTTTTTCGGTCAGGATCGTCTTCAATCAGAAATTTTTATAAAAATAACAAATCGGTCAGGCTTCTGCTAAAAAAGGATAGTCATGACGGGTAGGTGGGTCAAACGTTTCCTTTATGGTTCGGGCGCTGAGCCAGCGGTAAAGATTTAAAATGGATCCGGCTTTGTCGTTCGTTCCACTTCCCCGGGCTCCTCCGAAAGGCTGCTGTCCTACCACGGCGCCTGTGGGCTTGTCGTTGATGTAAAAATTGCCTGCGGAATGGCGTAGCCTTTCCGTTGCCCTTTCAATGGCCTGGCGGTTCGTCGAAATAATGGAACCGGTCAATGCATAATTTGATGTAGAGTCCACCAGATCCATGGTCTCTTCGAATTTATTTTCATCATATACATAGATCGTCAGCACGGGCCCGAAAATCTCCTCCCTTAATGTGACGTAAGCCGGGTTGGTGGTTTCGATCAAAGTGGGGTATATAAAATACCCTTTTGTTTTATCGGCTTTTCCTCCGGTTAATATTTTTGCATCGGGATCTTTTGCCGCCCGGTCGATATATCCTTTTATTTTATCAAAGCTTTTTTCATCTATGACGGCATTGACGAAATTGCTGAAATCCTCAACCGTTCCCACTTTCATGGATTCCAGCGCAGCAATGAGTTTTCCTTTGATCAGGGGAGCGAGATTGGAAGGCAGGTAGGCCCTGGAGGCAGCTGAACATTTTGGCCCTGAAATTCATAAGCGCCTCTGGCGAGTGCCGTCACAACCACATCTACTTCAGCTTCCGGATGCACGAGAACAAAATCCTTTCCTCCGGTTTCACCCACGATGCGTGGGTAGGATCTGTATTTTGCAATATTCTCCCCGATATGTTTCCAGATCTGATTAAAGACTGCGGTAGAACCGGTAAAATGAATGCCCGCAAAATCGCGATGACCGAAACAGATATCACCGAGTTCAGGACCCTCGGCGTACAGCAAATTAATCACGCCATCGGGCAGACCGGCTTCCTGCAGAATCTTCATAAAAAACCACGCACTTAAGATCTGGGTATCGGCGGGTTTCCACACAACGACATTTCCACAGAGGGCAGCCGATGTGGGCAGATTACCCCCAATGGCCGTGAAATTAAAAGGAGTAATCGCCAGTACAAATCCTTCGAGGGAACGGTATTCCAGCCGGTTATACATACCCGGAGAACTGATGGGTTGCTGCCTGTATATTTCACTTACATAATGTACATTAAAACGAAGAAAATCAATTAATTCGCACGCGCTATCAATTTCTGCCTGGTAGGCATTTTTACTTTGCCCCAGCATGGTGCAGGCATTCATCTTAGCCCGGTATTTTCCTGCCAGCAAATCGGCAGCCTTCAAAAAAATGGCCGCCCTGTTTTCCCAGTTCATGGCTTCCCAGGAATCCTTTGCCCTCAAAGAAGCGTCAATCGCCTGCTCCACTTCCTGTCGGGAAGACCGGTGAAAATATCCGATGGTGTGAGATAGTTCGTGCGGCGGACGCATTTTTATCCTGTTGCCAGACCGGATTTCTTTACCGCCGATAACAGCGGGAATATCCTGTTCCTTCGACTTCCATTCCGCCAGTGCCTGCTTCAGTTGTTTTTTTTCGGAAGATCCCGGTGCATACGACTTCACCGGTTCATTTGCAGGGAGAGGATAATTGAAATAGCCAATATTCATAATTAATAATCTATAATCAATAATTAAGTCGCCGTTTCTTTTTCGCTCATCAGGTAAGCCTTGATAAATCCATCCAGCTCTCCGTCCATCACCGGTTGTATATTACCTGTTTCGTAACCGGTACGATGATCCTTAATCATTTTATAGGGATGAAAAACATAGGAGCGGATCTGGGATCCCCATTCTATTTTTTTCTTGCTGGCATTATTGGCATTCTTGATGGCTTCGCGCTTACGCATTTCCTCTTCATATAAGCGGCTTTTCAGCATAGCCATTGCTTTTTCACGATTCTCACCCTGGGTTCGGGCCTGCTGGCACTCCACAATAATCCCGCTGGGTTTATGCGTGAGCCTCACGGCCGTTTCCACTTTATTTACATTTTGTCCGCCCGCACCGCCGCTCCGGAAAAAGGCCCATTCGATGTCTGCGGGGTTCACTTCAATTTCGATGGTATCGTCTATCAGGGGATAAACATAAACAGAAGCGAAGGAGGTATGCCGGCGGGCATTGCTGTCGAAAGGTGAAATACGCACGAGCCGGTGAACTCCGCTTTCTGCTTTCAGAAATCCATAGGCAAAGGGTCCGTCGAACTGAAGTGTGACGCTTTTGATTCCGGCGGATTCCCCATCCTGAAAATCCAGTTCGGTAACGGACCATCCCTGTTTTTCCCCGTACATACGGTACATACGCATCAGCATTTCTGCCCAGTCCTGACTTTCCGTGCCTCCGGCGCCGGAGTTGATTTGAAGAACGCCGGGCAATTCATCTTCAGGCTCATTCAGCGTCGATTTGAATTCTGCTTCTTCAATCAGCGCAAGCGCTTTTTCATAGGCAGAACGGGTTTCTTCTTCCGTTGCCTCACCTGCTTTCCAGAATTCCATAAGCACGGCAAAGTCCTCTATAGCAGTTTCCACCGCCTGATAGAGTTTCAGCCAGTACTCATTGACTTTAATGTTTTTGAGTATGGCTGTGGCGCGCTCATTGTCTTCCCAGAAGCCTGAACTGCCGGTTAACTGTCTTTCTTCGTTGATTTTAATCTGTCGGTTCTCGACGTCAAAGAAACCTCCTCAGTCCACTCAGCCGGGACCTCATATCGAATAGCTTTTCCTGTGTCATAGGCCGCAAGTTAAAGATTCATTTACAAACGGCCCGGGTTGGTTAAAGGCAAAAAAAACCCTTCCCTTTTTGAAGGGGAAGGGAGCGCCGGATAAGGCTCAATTAAAGCCTTGTTTTTTCTGTATGTGTTTCCTGACTCGTACTGAACCATTTCTTTAAATCATCCTTTGTTTTCCCGGTTTTCTGTTGCAGACGGCCCAGCAATTCATCTTCCTTTCCTTCTTCGTATTTCAGATCATCGTCTGTCAGATTTCCATAGGCCTGCTTTAATTTACCTTTCAGCGTGTTCCAGGTTCCTTTCACAATTAAATTGTCCATAGTATTATTTTTATATCGTAATATTTCAATTGTTATGCCAGCAGGCAGCTCCTGTTTTATTTTAACAAGTACATTGTATGATCGCTGATTTTCGTTCCGATACCGTAACAAAGCCTACACCGGGCATGATGCAGGCGATGATGAACGCGCCCGTAGGAGATGACGTTTTTAGGGAAGACCCGAGTGTAAATGAGTTGGAAAATAACATGTCCGAAATGTTCGGAATGGAAGCCGCGTTATGGTGTGCCAGCGGAACAATGTCCAATCAGATTGCCATTGCGAGTCATACAAAACCCGGCGACGAGGTGATCAGCGAACAGGAGTCGCATGTTTTCTATTATGAAGGAGGGGGTATCGCTTATAACGCGGGTTGCCAGACAAGAACCCTTGCCGGAGAGCGGGGCAAAATTTCCGCAGAGCAGGTTTTGGCGGTGATCAATCCAGAAGACGTTCACCGGGCACACAGTTCACTGGTCTGTCTCGAGAATACCTGCAACCGTGGAGGGGGAGCCTGTTACGATTTGGAAGAAATAAAAAGAATCAGGAAGGTTTGCGATGATCACGGACTCCGCCTTCACCTGGATGGTGCGCGGTTATTCAATGCGCTCGTGGCAAAAAAGCAACAGCCTGAGGCATACGGAAATCTTTTCCACAGCATATCGGTTTGTCTCAATAAAGGACTGGGTTGCCCTGCCGGCAGTGTCCTTCTGGGCACCCGGACGTTTATTCATCAGGCAAGAAGGGTTCGCAAAGTGTTAGGCGGAGGACTGAGACAGGCAGGATTTCTGGCGGCCACTGCATCTTATGCTCTCCAGCATCATGTGGACAGGCTGGGCGAAGATCACGCGCATGCGAAGCAGATAGAATCCGCGCTGCTGGCCCATCCAAAAATAAAAATGGTCTTACCCGTTGAAACCAACCTGGTTGTTTTTGAGTTGACTGACGGAGAAGATCCCAAACGATTTATTTCTTCAATGAAAGAAAAAGATATTCTTTTGTTAACGATCTCCCCGAAACGTCTGCGCATGGTTACCCACCTGGATATAACAAATGATATGGTCGATCTTTTTTCCGGTACCCTCGCCAATTGGTCTTAACCTGTTTCACCATTCTTCAAAAACCTAAGGGCTTTGAGCTTCCAGCTTAAATAACGTACCATTTTGAATTTTCATCCTTCGCATAGGAGAGCCCGTTGCTCATCACATGCACTTCCCGGTGCTGATCCGCATCCTTTACCAGGTGTTTTTCGTAAACCCGGATTCCGTTATTCTCACGCGTGAGGTATATAGCAAGAGCAGTGGGTGAGGGAGGCACATCCTGCAACATCATTTCATCATTTTCCCGAACAAAAGCCTGACTCATAGAAGATGTTTTATAAATATGAATTCAATCGTTAGTAAATAACAACATTCAAATCGTAATTTTGTTAGCAAACAAAAAGCCAACTCTTTTTATGTTTCCAAATACCACCCCTGTAGAAACCGCAGCCTGGAAAAAACTGCAAGCGGATCAGCAGTATATGAAGGGTATTCAGATGAAAAAACTGTTTACGGACGACAGCGAACGGTTTAACAAATATTCGATCATTTTTGGAGATATCCTTTTTGACTATTCTAAAAATCTCTTAAATGCGGAAACCTTTTCCCATTTGCTGGATTTGGCGGCAGAATGCAAGGTTTGGGATGCCCTGCAGGCAATGTTTGCCGGAGAAAAAATCAATGAAACAGAAAACCGGTCTGTACTCCATACCGCGCTCCGTAATTTTTCCGGCGAGCCCGTTTTTTCCGATGGAAAGGACGTGATGCCCGAAGTGGTGGACTCCCTCGAACATATGAAGTCGTTCTGCCTTAAAATTCATACGGACGAATGGAAGGGATACAGCGGAAAGCCGATAAGGAATATAGTGAATATCGGAATCGGCGGTAGTGATCTGGGCCCTGTGATGGTAACCGAAGCGCTGAAACATTACTGGATCGAAGGTATGCAGGCCTATTTTGTTTCCAATGTGGATGCCACGCAGATTGTTGAAGTATTAAAACAGATTAATCCCGAGGAAACTCTTTTTCTAATTGCTTCAAAAACTTTTACTACACAGGAAACCATGACGAACGCTTTCAGCGCGAGAGAATGGTTTTTGAAGTCGGCCGTGGATGAAGCTCATATTGCCAAACACTTCGTGGCGCTTTCGACCAACGAAGCGGAGGTAGTGAAATTTGGAATCGACCGTTCCAATATGTTCGTTTTCTGGGACTGGGTGGGAGGAAGGTATTCACTTTGGAGCTCGATCGGTCTGTCCATCGCGCTGATGGTGGGTTATCCCCGTTTCGAAGAACTCCTGCACGGTGCCCATGCATCGGACAAGCATTTTAAAAATACGCCTTTTGAGAAAAATATTCCCGTGATTATGGCGCTGCTGGGGATCTGGTACCGGAATTTCTTCGGTTCACAAACCGAGGCCATTCTGGCCTACGATCAATATATGCACCGGTTTGCCGCCTATTTTCAACAGGGTAATATGGAGAGTAATGGGAAATCCGTAGACCGCAATGGCGTTCCTGTAAATTATTCTACAGGGCCCGTGGTTTGGGGTGAGCCGGGTACGAATGGGCAACATGCTTTTTACCAGCTTATTCATCAGGGTACGGTGTTAATACCCTGTGACTTTATCGCGCCGGCAGTCAGTCACAATCCCCTGGGCGATCACCACGCAAAACTGATGTCCAATTTCTTCGCGCAAACCGAAGCACTGATGAATGGCCGTACACCCGATGAGCTGCTGGGAGCGCATGTTAAGCCCGAATTGATACCCTTTAAGTTTTTCAGCGGAAACCGCCCGACCAATTCCTTTCTGATCAAAGTGATCACACCTTATACGCTGGGTCAGCTGATTGCGCTCTACGAACATAAAATTTTTGTTCAGGGTGTAATTTGGAACATATTCTCATTCGACCAGTGGGGCGTGGAGCTGGGCAAGGAGCTGGCCGGAAAGATTCTGCCCGAGTTAAAAACAGGCGAGGAAACGGGTAGTCACGATGCCTCCACCAATGGCCTGATCAACTGGTACAAGAAAATCGTTTTTTAACTTATAAAATGTAAAATAAAGCAGTTTATATATCGTTTTGTTTTAATTGAAGATCATTACCCTTTCGAATAATAATTCTTTATGGAACTTAGTCCCAAAACGGCCGGCAGAACCGGTATGTTCAGGAAACAAAATATAATCATTGCCTCGGTGGCCCTTGCCCTCATCGCGGGTCTCTTTTTTTTCCGGGCTTTAGGCTCCGGAAATTTCTTTCACCGGAACAATTCCGAGCTGCTTTCAAACAATAAGGATACAGCAGTCAACAAAGATTCAGCCCTGCTTCGTTTAGCTCCAGCCGTACTGGATACCGTCAGGTATGATGTACTCAATAAAGCCCTGAGCAACGGAGACAGTTCCGGACGCTGGCCGGTTAGGCTTCAGTATCCCTTACCGGGAGCTATTTTTCCTTTTAACCGGGTAATTGCCTATTATGGCAACCTCTACTCCAAAAAAATGGGTGTACTGGGAGAATATCCGACGGATGAGATGTTTGCTAAACTTAAGGCCGAAGTAAAAAAATGGCAGGCTGTGGATTCCACAGTCCCCGCGATACCTGCTTTACACTATATAGCCGTCACAGCACAGGGTTATCCGGGTAAGGGTGACAAATACCGTCTGCGGATGCCATTCAAACAGATCGATTCGGTAATCCGGATGGCGGCGAGAATCAACGCCCTCGTTTTTCTCGACATTCAGGTGGGTATGAGTACGGTTCAGGAAGAAGTTCCGATGTTGGAGCCCTATTTAAAAATGCCGCAGGTTCATCTGGGAATAGATCCGGAGTTTTCCATGAAAACCGGCAAGAAGCCCGGATCTGTGATAGGCACCATGAACGATTCAGACATCAACTTTACCATCAGGTATCTTTCAAATATTGTTAAGAATAATCAACTTCCGCCAAAAGTGCTGGTGGTCCACCGCTTTACACAGGCGATGATCCGCAATTATAAAAGCATCAGACCGGATCCTCAGGTACAGGTGGTCATTGATATGGATGGCTGGGGTGCCAAATCGCGTAAACTGACTACTTATCGGGAATATGTTTCCCGGGAACCGGTTCAGTTTACAGGCTTCAAATTGTTTTACAAAAATGACTTTCGCGAAGCCGGCAGCAGTATGATGACTCCCGAAGAGGTCATGAAACTTAAGCCCAAGCCGGTTTACATTCAATACCAATAAGCCTAAAGCTAAAAGCTTACAGCTCTTCATGTTTACAATTCTTAAGTAAAATCTGAGATCCAAAAAGAGGTTTTAGGCTTTGAGCTTTAGGCCTATAAATGCTTTACGCTTTGAGCTTTAGGCTTATTATAAAATATCCCAAAACGGCCAGAATTAATATGATGATGATGGTCCAATAGGTCCATGACATATCTGCGATGGATCGTCTTTTCCTTTTTGCCTTTTTATTCCCCAATTGCCGGTGCATGTCGTGATTCAGCTGATTCAGAACAGAGTCTAGTTGTTCGGAATCCGGCAGGTCCTTTAATCCTTCTGCAGCATCTGAGATAAAACCTTCCGGAAGCTGATCGTGGAAGCGACCCAGGTCCTTCTCTTCAAGCAGCGTTCGCAGATGTTGATCCAGCGGGACTGGAAGTTTTTTCCCGGAAGGCCTTTTATCGTTTGAATTTTCTGTCATGATTAATTCTCCAATGAGTCAATTTTTTTTTCGAGTAAAAGTCTGAGATTTCTTTTGCCATTTTGAATATAGCTTTTTACCTGCAGCATGCTGAAGCCTGTTTCCTCAGTAATCGACTGGTATGATTTCTTTTCGAGGTAGAAAAGTCGTACACAGGTTTTCTGTTCCTGACTTAAGTGCTGCAGGGCTTCTCCCAGGTCGTTCAAAAGTGTTTCACTCCGGAAAGGATCAGTCTGATCAGCCTCGATGAATGGCTCTGCCACCTGATCCACGGAAACATCCCTCCGTTGATTCCTTAATTTCATCAGACAATGATTTTTCGCGATCATATAGAGCCAGGAGCTGAAATAAGTGACTTCGTATTTGTGCAGCTCCGTAATGACTTTCAGAAAAATCTGTTGTACGGCATCACGGGCTTCTTCCGGATTTTTCAGGTACTTCATAGACACCCCATAGAGCAGAAGGGTATATCTCTCGAGTAGGTCGCCCAGCCATTGATTGTTATGATCGGCATAAAAATGGCTCAGAATCTCCTGATCGGTAAGTCGGGTATGTGATTTCGGGTGCACCGTAATGGATCAGCTTTCTATAAAGATGCAGCAGGGAATGGAATACATAAATAAATCAGGCTATTTATTGCCAAATTCCTTTTTGTAAAAGGCGATGGCATTTTCTATTACCTTCAGTGCCATCGTTTTATCTCCAAACTCCTCCACTTTTACTGCTTTATTTTCGAGCTTTTTATACTCTTCAAAGAAATGCCGCAGTTCATCGAAAAAGTGCTTGGGAAGTTCTTCTATATTATTGTAGTGATTGACTCCGGGATCGGTGGCTGCCACAGCAATGATTTTGTCATCTCCGTCTCCGTTATCGATCATTTGCATAACACCCAGAACTTTCGCCTCCATGAGGCAAAGAGGTACGACAGGAAGGGAGGTGATCACCAGAATATCCAGCGGATCCTTGTCGTCGCCGTAGGTTTGGGGAATAAAACCATAATTCACGGGATAGTAAAAAGACGAATAGATAACCCTGTCCAGCTTCAACAGACCGGATTCTTTATCAATTTCATATTTGGCGCGTGCTCCCTGCGGGATTTCTATAATGGCATTGACGATGCGGGGCGCATGATCTCCGTATGGAACGCCATGCCAGGGATGAGAAACATTCATCTTATTCATAAGTTGGGGTTGAGGCTGCAAACCTACTCATTCAGTGCCAGAGCGCAAAACGGCCGCGTCAGGAGTGTTTTTCGTTCAGTATTTCCTTCAGATCAACCAGCCATTCACCGTTTCTTCTAACGATATGAACCGTCGTCGTGTCTTTCCGGAAGCTGTTTGAAAAAGTATAGGTCGTCACCGAATCGTTAAGGGCCCGGATACTAATGGGAAGGATACTGGCCTCCCGGTAACTCTGACGCGTATCCCGGTCCATCTGATCAAACCCCTGCTGCCATTTACTGATCAGCAGGAGGTTGACAGAATCGCTTAACAGATAAAATCTTGCCTTTTCATAATCACCATCCAGGGAGGCCCGGATAAACTGTCGCCCCGCATCCTGCGCGTCTTCCGCTTTATTAAAGGTTTTTCCGGCGTTACAGGATATAATAAAAAGGAATATGGTACTTGCAAAAAGGTTTTTCAGCATACGCTTCATTGAAATACAAAACTAAGGGATTCAGGCACCCCCTTGTTCAATCACCTTGTCTTTGTCGTATGCCCTGATGATGGCTTTTACCAGCCGGTGACGAACCACATCTTCTTCATCCAGTTCAATATGGGCAATTCCTTCGATGCCCTTGAGGATATAGAGTGCTTTTGCGAGACCACTTTTCTGATTTTTGGGCAGATCGATCTGTGTAAGATCGCCGGTAATGATCGCTTTCGCACTGGGTCCTATACGCGTAAGGAACATCTTCAGTTGAAGTTCGGTGGAATTCTGTGCCTCATCCAAAATGATAAAAGCATTGTCGAGCGTACGACCGCGCATATAAGCCAGAGGTGCAATTTCGATGGTTCGCGTGGTCATATAATACCCGAGCTTGTCGGCAGGAATCATATCATCCAGCGCATCATATAACGGACGCAGGTAAGGATCGATTTTTTCCTTCAGATCTCCCGGAAGGAATCCAAGATTTTCGCCCGCCTCCACCGCGGGACGCGTCAGGATTATTTTCTTTACCTGTTTGTTCTTCAAAGCGCGTACGGCCATGGCGACGGCAGTATAAGTTTTACCCGTACCCGCGGGCCCGATGGCGAAGAGGATATCATTTCTTTCGGAGGCAGTAACCAGCTTTTTCTGATTAATCGTTCTTGCCCGAACCGTTTTGCCGTTGGGGCCGAATACCAGGATATCATTTGGATTTCTGTCCACGAAATTGTCGACCGTTTCGGCGTCATCTCCGCCGAGGATCTGGTTGAAGTAATTTTCTGTAAGATTTCCGTTTCGCTCCAGGTACTGGAGGAGGAGGTCAATTTTTTCTTTTGCTGTTTCTACCTGTTCAGGTGCGCCGCTCAGTTTGATTTGTGTTCCGCGTGATAAAATTTTAAGAAGTGGAAATTTTTTTTTCAGGATGTCTAATTTGCCATTGTTAACTCCAAAAAATTCGATCGGGTTAACAGTTTCCAGGTTAATAATCGTTTCAGTCAATTCAGGAATTTTTAAGTTTTCAAATGAGGTGTCTTCTTATTGTACGAGGCGTGTAACCAAATTTAATTCTTTATAATTGAAATTCCATCAACTTACTTATTAACAGATTGTGCATTTAACTTCAGCACTTCGGCATAGCTCAGATTTTTTTCCATGCCCAAAATAGTGCAGTGAATTCGTTTGGCCCTCGTCTGCACCGACTTTCCCGATTCAATCCATTTACTGTAATACATCTGATGCGACAGGGGCAGGGCTTTAAAATTTTTTTCTGCGAGTGGTGAGTCTGAGAGGCATTCCTGCAACTCGGCAGAGAGCTGCAGTGGTTTTTTGTCTTCTGCCAGGCTCAGTTTAAGCATAGCGCCTTTATTTTTATGAATGGCTTTTCGCAGATCTGCTTTCAACGGAAGAATAAAATTTCCATTGCCCATGGGAAGAAGTGCCTGCTGCGCGATGGGATAGTTATCCAGTTTCCCCTTCACCCGAAAAGACTTTTTATTACCCGGCTTCAGCTTTTGAGCAATGTCAACGGGAACGGTCACATAGGACCAGCCCGTCTTCTCACCCTGTTCGGCAAATTGTTGTATGACGGCGGTGAATTGAACCATGCAGGGGAAAATCGCTGCAATAAATATAAGTGTAATCAGGATATTCTGAGCTCTTCCTCAATGGCCTCATTAAACTTTACGGTATTTGATTTTACCCATTCTGGCAGCGGTTGCTCGGTTTGTAACAGCCATTCGTTTGCTTCTTTGCGCATTTTGAACATGATCCGGTTGCCGCGGTCATCACTTACGTCTACTGTAAACAGTTCTTCATGCAGTCCGTTCACTTTACGAAAGTTAAATTCCCTCAGGCGGCCTTCTGCTTTAATCAGTTTCGAAAACTGAATATTTTTGTTGAATTGAATGATCATAATGGAAGTGTTCAAATACGTATGAACAATTTTCGTGCTATAATTTGGTAAGGGAAGATTAATATCGGGCTGATTTATCCACAGAACCTATTTTTGTCTTATGGGAGAACCTCCGCTTATTTCCATATGTATACCTGCCTACCAGCGTGCGGACTATCTGAAAAGGCTGCTCGATTCAATTGAAACCCAGCGTTTCAGGGATTTTGAAGTGATTCTGACCGATGATAGTCCGGGAGATGAAGTAGAAACCCTGGCCGCGGGTCATCCCCTGAAGCCAATGATCAGGTATTTTAAAAATATACATACACTAGGAAGCCCTGAAAACTGGAACGAGGGCCTCCGCCAGGCGCGGGGTTTATGGATCAAGCCCATGCACGACGACGACTGGTTCAGTGATCCGGATAGTTTGTCAGCCTACGCGCGAGCGACCCGGAATAGGGATATTTCCTTTTTCTATTCTGCCTACATCAATGTTTTTCAGGATGGTAAAACCCGGACTGTCAGAAACGGATCTTCTTATTCAATATTGAACAAGAATCCTGAAATACTCATCGCTTCAAACCGGATTGGTCCACCCAGCTGCGTTCTGTTCAGAAAGGTTGAAGCGCTTTTTTTTGATAACAGAATGCAGTGGCTGGTAGACATCGACTTTTATATACGGTATCTGAAAAAATATCCGGCGGTTGAATATATTCCGGAAGCTCTGGTTCGGATTGGCATTAGTCCGACCCAGGTAACCCGGTCAAGTTTTGGAAAAGCAGAGATTGAAATTCCCGAACGCTTTTTGCTGCTGGAAAAAATGAATGCAAACAGTATGGATAGTCTGCGCATTTATGATTCCTGGTGGCGTTTTGTAAGAAATATGAATATTGACACGGAGCAAAAAATTAAGGCAAGCGGATACTTTGGGAATGTGCCCCACGTTATTGAAAAAATGATCCGTGTCCAGGGAAAGATTCCAAAAACCCTGTTAAATACCGGGTTCTTTTCGAAAATTCTGATGGGCATTCATTTTATGTTTCGGAAAAAAACAACGTAAAGTTAACCCGGCTAAGTGTTTCTACTTAAAGGAGCAATTCATCGTTCCTTATATCTTTGAATCAAACCCCAACCATGCTGAAAGACCTTTTCACCCGACTCAGTTTAGCTTCTGTTCTCATTATTGGATTTTACGGTTGCCAGAAAGACAATGACCCCGCACCCGTACCGGATATCGACAATAAAGTACCGGTTGCACATGCTGGAAATCATCATGAGTTGACCATGCCCGTGGATACCGTTAACCTGATTGGAAATGGAACTGACTCAGATGGCGTTGTTTCAGCTTATTTGTGGAGCCAGGTGTCAGGACCGAAAGAAACAGTCATTGAAAACCCCGGTGCTCCCACTACAAATGTAAAATTCAGCCAATCCGGGTCCTATCTTTTTCAGTTAATGGTGATAGACAATGGGGGAGCTACAGGAATTGATACAGTATCCGTATTGGTTAAACCATCTTTGCTGGATAGCGTTATGCTTACGGCGAATGCACAGGATGGTTATTATGATTTAACTATTGCCGGCAATGGCCTTGGCGCAGATTATACAGATCCGAACAGCCCGGAAATAGATGCAGCTACATGGACATTCAATGGGCCCGATATTCTTAGAGGTGCCTTGTTTTTCAACCTTGCAAAATTGCCTGCTAATATTACTATTGAATCGGCAAAGCTAAGTTTATATTCTAACCCAACACCTATGAATGGAAATCTTGTAGATGCTAATTTTGGCACTAACAATGCTATTTATATTGAAAGAATTGTGAATAGCTGGAGTATGAATTCCGGTTGGGCAACACAACCTGTCACGACAACAACAAACAATATATTGATTCCTCATACCAATCTTCCGCAACTGGATCTGATCGACGTTGACGTCACCAACCTGGTCAAGGACATGACTGCCACCGCGAACTATGGTTTTGGAATCAGGCTTCAGAGCGAAGTTGCGTATACTTCGAGGTTATTCTGCGGCATTCGTTATTCCGATGCCAGCAAACATCCCCATTTGAAAGTCACATACAAATTTAACTAATGAGGGGAAGACAGTAATGATTGGTATTTTTTGTTGAATTCTGCCCGACTGAAATGATTTTTAGCATACGTATAAGCTTCGCCACTTATACGTATAGCTAAATTTTTATTTGCCAACAACTCCTTTATAATCTCTATAGCCTGGCGAACAATTTCTTTTTCATCCAGAATTTCGTGAACCAACAGGCTGTTGGAACGATCTTTCAAATGCATCAGATTGCCGGGAAGGGCGGTAGCTATGGGTATACATCCCTGAGCCATACTTTCTTTAATAAACATAGGAAATCCCTCGTAAATAGAAGTCAGTAATGCGATATTTGATTCAAACAGGATGGTCTTCATCATAGCGGGGTCGCTGATTTCACCATGAAGCGTACTGTGCTTTTTTACATGTTCTGACAATTCAACTATCAGAGTGCCCGCAAAATGAAAATCTACCGGCAGATTTTGATTGATAAAATACTCTGCAATTTCGTTCACCAACCAGATTCTTTTTTGCGATCCCCCCCTTCCTGCACATATAATTTTGAGTGGGTCACTAAATTTTTTATCTAATTCTAATGGAACATCTACACCCGGCTCAATAAAAAGTAATCGTTCAAGGTATATCGGTGATATTTTAAATTCTGCATATTGTTTTTCAATATTTTCTCTGGTATAAAAGTCATAAATAATCCGGTGATCAAGTCTATCGAAATTCTCCAGGCCAAAAAATTCCATGCCTCTTTTCCCAAATGTGAAATTGTGAAGTAATTCTGATCGGGTGCATTTTCTGTTAAGAAATGGAAGCATGTCATAAAAAAAAGTTGAGTTGGCGCCAAATACCTGTGAAGTCTCATGTCTATTTATGTAAAAACAATAATAATGTACCGAAAACAATCTCAACAGCAGGTAATCACACCAGATATGAATGTCATTGGAAACACTATTAGGAATACTGTAAAACTCATTCCTGAATAAATCATTTGGTGAAAATCTTGTGAAAAAGACCTGTTTTTGAATATCCGGAATAGATTTGAGTATATCGAGGTGGATCCTCTGGGCCCCGCCCATCGCATACCGGTCAAAAAAGAAAAAAAGGCCGGTCTCTGATTTCTTTCGCAGAAGGGCCAATGGATAGAGGAAAATCAGGGAGGGCACATAAGTGATCCGGAGAAGTATCCTAAAGAGTTTTATTTTCGTGATATTATGCATGGTTATCTGGGTGCCCGATGCCCGGCGCCGGCAAATATATCCATAAGCAAATTATTGAACAGTCCCATGCCCGAACCATTTCATTACGGCTCAGAAAAACTGACACCTGCCATCGTAATTGCCCTTGCCGAGGGCAGCATGCGGGGTATTATACCGGATTCTTCCATGGCCCGCATCCTTCAGAGCAGGGATCGTGTTCGCGAAATCGTTTCCATGGAGAAAACCGTTTATGGCATTAATACCGGGTTCGGCGTGCTCGCCAATACCCATATATCCGCCGAAGACACACAAACCCTTCAGCATAAAATCCTGCAAAGCCATAGTGTGGGTGTGGGTAAATCCATTTCGCCCTTTCTTTCCAAAATCATGATGATAACCAAGGTACAATCGCTGGCCCAGGGTTATTCGGGTATTCAACCCGAAACACTGACCCGGATATGCTGGTTCATTGACCAGGATATCTCACCTGTTGTACCCGAAAAAGGCTCAGTGGGCGCTTCAGGCGATCTGGCACCTCTCGCCCATCTTTTTCTGCCGCTGATCGGCCTTGGGGAGTTGTGGGTGAAGGGGCAGATACGCAATAGTTTGTCTGTGCTTACCGAACACGGACTGAAGCCTCTCCAGCTTGGCCCCAAAGAGGGTCTTGCTTTAATTAACGGAACCCAGTTTATTCTTGCTTATGCCGTGGCCAACCTGCGTCGCATGCATCATTGTCTGGAGTCCGCCGATCTTATCGGTGCCATGAGCCTGGAAGCTTTAACGGGAACCAAATCGCCTTTTGATGAGCGTCTGCATAAGCTTCGTCCTTATAAAGGAAACCAGCTGGTGGCCCAGCGTCTCCGGAAACTTTTGTCCGGATCGGAAATCATGCAAAGTCATATTGACTGCGGAAGGGTACAGGATCCCTATTCCCTGCGTTGCATGCCCCAGGTGCACGGAGCCAGCCGCAATGCCTGGCTGCATTTAAAAGAACTGACCCAGATCGAACTGAATTCGGTGACCGACAACCCGCTTATTTTCTCCGCAGAGGATACCATCAGCGGAGGCAATTTTCATGGTCAGCCCCTGGCTATTCCTCTCGACTATGCCACCATTGCTGCTTCTGAAGCAGGCAATATTTCCGACCGCCGATGTTACCTGCTGCTGGAAGGCAAATGGGGCCTGCCACTTTTATTAATGAATGACGTGGGCCTAAACAGCGGTTTCATGATTCCCCAATACACAACGGCAGCATTGGTGACAGAAAACAAAACGCTTTGTTTTCCTGCCAGCGCTGACAGTATTCCTACTTCACTGGGTCAGGAAGATCACGTGAGTATGGGCAGCATTAGCGGCCGTAAACTGGAAATGGTACTCGAGAACCTCGAATATATTCTGGCCATTGAACTGATGACTGCCTGCCAGGCCATCGAATTCCGGCGTCCCCTGCGCAGCAGTTCCATTCTGGAACACGCCCATCAGTTTGTTCGCCAGCAGGTGAGCTTTGCCAATGAGGACCGGATTTTTGCCGACGATATACGTAAAATCAAATCCATGATCGAATCCTTTAGTTTCGTTCAGGAAACCAACCGCTTCGCTGCTGCACAGGGAAGCGAACTCAATAAGGACTATGACGAATTTTCTCTAAACTGATACCATGCAAAAGACGAAGTCATTGTACGATCCAATAAAATACAAAACCCCCACAGGGTCGCAACTGCATTGCAAAGGATGGATTCAGGAAGCCGCTTACCGTATGCTGCTGAATAATCTGGACCCTGAAGTGGCTGAACGCCCCGATGAATTAATTGTATACGGTGGCCGCGGAAAAGCGGCCAGAAATTTTCGGGCCCTGGATGATATACTCGCTAACCTGAAAATTCTGGAGAATGATGAAACCCTGCTGGTACAAAGTGGTAAGCCGGTGGCTCGTATGAAAACCCATTCCGATGCACCGAGGGTAATTATTTCGAATTCCCAGCTGGTTCCGAAATGGGCAACCTGGGAACATTTCGATGAACTGGAAAAAAAAGGATTGATGATGTATGGGCAGATGACCGCCGGCTCATGGATCTATATCGGCTCACAGGGAATTGTGCAGGGTACTTATGAAACTTATGCAGCGGCAGCCGACAAACATTTTAATGGTTCGCTGACAGGCACACTGAATGTAACAGCAGGACTGGGTGGTATGGGTGGCGCGCAGCCCCTGGCAATCACAATGAACGGAGGCGTGGCGCTTATTGCAGAAGTGGAGTGGTGGCGGATTCAGAAAAGACTTGAAACAAAATATCTTGACTATGGCGTGGAGGGTCTGGATGAAGCCATTGATCTGGCCCTGCAGGCAAAAAAAGACGGCAAGGCAGTCTCTATCGGAGTGCATGTGAATGCGGTGGAATTACTCGACAGGCTGCTGGAACGAAATATTATTCCGGATACCTTGACGGATCAGACTTCGGCACACGATCCGCTGATTGGATACTGGCCCCATCAGATTTCCATTGAAGAAGCCAGAGTATTACGGGAAGCCAACCGGGAAAGATATCTTGAACTCGCTTATGATTCCATGAAACTGCACGTAGAAAAAATGCTGGCCCTTCAAAAAAAAGGTGCCGTTACATTTGACTATGGAAACAATATCCGCGCGAGGGCTAAGGAACACGGTTTGGAAAATGCTTTCGACTTTCCCGGCTTTGTTCCGGCTTACATAAGACCGCTTTTTTGCGAAGGAAAAGGGCCCTTTCGATGGGCTGCGCTCAGTGGTAATCCGCAGGATATTGCGGTGACCGACGAACTCATGGTGAATCTGTTTCCGGATAATCATTCTTTACAACGCTGGTTAAAACTGGCCAAAGAAAAAATAGCATTCCAGGGTCTTCCTGCACGAATCTGCTGGCTTGGACAGGGGGAGAGGGAGAAAGCGGGACTCGCTTTCAACGAACTGGTGCGTACCGGAAAAGTTCAGGCTCCGATTGTGATTGGAAGAGATCACCTGGATACGGGATCTGTGGCCTCGCCCAACCGCGAAACAGAAGCCATGCTGGACGGAAGTGATGCGGTGGCGGACTGGCCCATACTCAATGCACTTGTTAATACGGCTGGCGGGGCCAGCTGGGTGAGTCTGCATCATGGCGGCGGAGTGGGTATGGGATACAGCATTCATGCCGGCATGGTGATCGTCGCCGACGGCACCGAAGCAGCGGCCGCCCGTTTGTCGCGTGTTCTGCGCAATGATCCCGGACTGGGTGTGATACGTCATGCAGACGCCGGTTATGAACTCGCGCAGCAAACAAAAGAGAAATTTCAACTCTGATCATGCAGAGTCATATCCTTACACATATCCGGCAGCTCGTAAATGTCCGTTCCGGATCCTCGCCTCTTCATGGATCAGAAATGGCTGAACTTCCCTGTCTGGATAATGCGTGGCTGCTGATTGAAGGAGATGAAATTGCGGGATATGGCAGCATGATTTCCCTTGAAAATGAACTATCCGCTTTACCGGAACATTCCACAGATTGTAGCGGTCAGCTGGTGATGCCCGCCTGGTGCGACAGTCATACCCATCTCGTATTTGCGGGAAGTCGCGAAAATGAAATGGTAGATAAAATACGGGGACTCAGTTACGCAGAAATTAATTCGCGCGGCGGAGGAATTCTGAA
This sequence comes from Puia sp., assembly GCA_965214575.1. GTDB lineage: Bacteria > Bacteroidota > Bacteroidia > Chitinophagales > Chitinophagaceae > Puia. Next base: position 78,574 of record CBDCCE010000017.1, on the reverse strand, counting down.
TACCGTGGAGAAAATAAACCAAATAACAGAGGAGGAACTTTTCCGGCTCTCCTGGAAAAGGCTTGAAGAAGTTGCCGCTCTGGGCACCGGAGCCATTGAAATAAAAAGCGGATATGGATTATCCACTGAATCCGAATTAAAAATGTTGCGCGTGATTCGCAGGCTAAGGGAAAAATCTCCGCTGCAGATCAGATCTACTTTTCTCGGAGCACATACCTACCCGCTGGAATTCCGAGGGAATCATGAGGGTTATATCCGTCAGATCATTGATGACATGCTGCCTGTTATTGCAAAAGAAAAACTGGCAGATTATATTGATGTTTTTTGTGAGAACGGATTTTTCAGTCCCGGCGAAACAGAAAGGATTGTGCGTGCAGGACAGGCTGTTGGTCTTGAACCCAAACTGCATGTAAATCAGCTGAATTCCATCGGCGGAATAGAAAAAGGAATTCTGCTAAATGCCGTTTCCATGGATCATCTCGAAACCATGCCCGATGAAGAAATTAACCGTATCAAAAATTCAGGCTGGAAGGGATTCTGCACTTTATTACCAACAGCCGCTTTTTTTCTTCGAATGCCTTTTCCTCCGGCCCGGCGGCTGCTGGATGCAGGCTGTGCACTGGCGCTGGCGTCCGATTATAATCCGGGATCTTCACCAACGGGAAATATGAATATGGTGGTTGCGCTGGCCTGTATACAGATGAAACTATTGCCTGAGGAAGCCCTCAATGCGGCAACACTCAACGGAGCTTATGCGATGGGAGTTGGTCCGTCACTGGGATCCATTACCCGGGGCAAGCTGGCAAACCTGATCATCACGAGACCGGTTCCTTCATTAGCCTATCTTCCTTACCGGTTTGGTTCAAATCTTATTGATAAAGTAATGATCAGGGGTCTATTCGTCGGTTAAGCTTTGTATATTGGGTTTCATTCAGTGCCTATGCCAACTATCCTTTCCAATAAAAAAAAACCGGTTGATTTTATTGAGTCGGTCACCCGCCGCAGCACGGTGATACCTGTCAGGGATAAAAAAGGAGGACTTGATTTTCTCATTTCATTTTTTTCCGCCATTCGCCCTTCCCGCGGTAAAAAAGATCCTGCCAAAAATCTTCAGATACTCATCCGGCAGATGAATGAACACCCGATTCTCTTATCCAATTTGCACAATGCCCTCCTGTCACAACTTGTTCAGACTGATTTTTCAGCAGCACTGACAGAAAGTGGCATACCGCTGGCCAACGGTTTCTGGCAGGAATTCTTCGGCAGACTGAGGCATAAAATCATTCCTTCGCTTCAAAATGAAAATGATTTTCTATTCGTCATCTCTCATGTATTTTACCGTTCAGATGACTATCAGTGGGTTGAAAAAATTCCACACGACCAATGGAAGATTTTTTTTGAATCCATCGGATTTGTTTTTTCCATTGATGATAAGCATATTCTGAATCAGCTGATGCAAGCACTCAAGCTGCTCAGTTTTCAGGTGGCCAATCTGGGCCTTGAAAAAGAAATAGTCAAACATCTCGCCAGCCACAAAATGGATGACAATCCCTTCCTGAATCAGATTGAACTGACTCAAAAAATGGAAAAATCGCTGGTCGATGAAGATGTCGGGCTGTTTACTGAGGCCAGTGAAAAGCTGCATATACTTGCGCGTAAGGGTGTGGACTCGATTGACTATATCAGGCAGAATCATTCGAGCAGCGGAACAAGTATTCATCAGACGTATATTTTACTCATTCTAAGTTATAAACTGAGCCGGATTGAACTGATTACAGATATTCTGGACGACAACGCCCGGTTTAATTCCGATAATTTTATTTCTTTTTTTAAACTGCTGGTAAGAAATGAAAATACTAAAAACAGTATCCGCGCATTTCTTTCCCAGTCGCTGGGTTATCTGGCTTATCAGATTGCGGAGCATAAAGGATCGAAGGGAAGTCACTATATAACCACAAACAAAAAAGAGTACCGTAAAATGATGTGGAGTGCCATGAAGGGAGGGGCAGTAACGTCATTTGTAGCTGTATTCAAAAATCTGATTACCGCAGTTGACCTGCCGATTTTATGGCATGGTTTCGCTTACTCGATCAACTACAGTGTGGGTTTTCTTCTTATTGATGCCACGGGCGGAACGCTGGCCACAAAACAGCCTGCGTTTACGGCCAGTGCCGTGGCGAGTACACTGGACACGAAGGGAAATACCTTTAAACCCAATTTATACAATCTGGCCATAACGGTAGCGAGGGTATCACGCAGCCAGATTGCTTCTTTTATTGGCAATCTGCTGATCGTTTTTCCTGGCGCCTTTTTCCTTGCCTGGTTATATGAACTGATTACTAAAACAAAAATTCTCGAAGGAGAAAAAGCCATGGCGATGCTGGAAAGCCAACATCCCTGGCATAGCCTGTCGCTCCTGTATGCCTGCAACACGGGCGTATTTCTTTTTCTTACCGGAATCATAGGAGGTTATGTGCAGAATAAAATTCTTTATGGAAGAATAGGGGAGCGCCTGAAAAATCATCCCTGGTGGCGTGCCAAAGCCACACCGGAAAAAAGGCTGCGCAGGTCCGCTTTTATTGAAAATAATGCGGGGGCCATCATTGGCAATATTTCTCTGGGTTTTATGCTGGGAATGTCGTCCATCGTCAGCAAGATTGTGGGAATTCCTTTCGATATCCGGCACATCACCATCTCGGCAGGTAATGTATCCGTGGCTTTATATGGCCTGGGTATCCGGAATGTTCCCGTTTCCTATCTGGTAACTATCTTTTTGGGTGTGCTGGCCATCGGATTGATGAACTTTCTTGTTAGTTTTTCTCTGGCTTTTATAGTAGCTGTTAAATCGCGGGGCGTTCGCATAAAAGAGTACCCCGAATTTCTGGGTATTCTGGGACGATATTTTTTAAAAAAACCGCTCGATTTCATCCGTCCGCGCAGGCAGCTTTCGGAAACAGATTGATTTTCTTTTCTTAACATTGTCCACACGAATATTGCAATATGATACCTATAATTGAATGTGTTCCCAATTTCAGTGAAGGAACCGACAATCAGATCATTCAATCGATCACGAAGGAAATTGAAATCGTTGAAGGCGTGAAGCTGCTGAATGTGGATCCCGGAAAAGCAACCAACCGTACGGTGGTCACTTTTGTAGGAAACCCCGAAGCCGTTGTGGAAGCTGCTTTCCGTGCCATTAAGATGGCAGGCGAACTGATTGACATGCAGCTGCACAAGGGAGAACATCCCAGAATGGGTGCTACAGATGTTTGTCCGCTGATACCGGTCGCAGGCATTTCCATGGAAGAGACTGTTCAATGGGCGATCAGGCTGGCGGAACGGGTGGGCAGGGAATTATCTATCCCGGTATACCTGTATGAGGCGGCGCAGAAAAATAGCACGAGAAATAATTTATCGGTTATACGTGCCGGTGAATACGAAGGCTTTGAAGAAAAAATAAGAAAACCGGAATGGAAACCCGACTTCGGACCCGCAGTATTTGATAAAAAAAGGGGAGCGACGGTAATAGGGGCACGCGATTTCCTGGTGGCTTATAATATCAATCTGAACACCACTTCTGTCAGGCGCGCCAACAGTATCGCATTCGATGTGCGGGAAGCCGGCAGAATAAAAAGAACCGGTGATCCGGTGTATGGCGAAATAGTGAAAGACGATAAGGGGCAGAATGTAATGCTGCCCGGTTCACTTAAATCGATCAAAGCGATCGGATGGTTTATCGAAGAATATGGCATCGCCCAGATTTCCATGAACCTTACAAATATCGGAGTAACACCACTTCATATGGCTTTTGATGAAGTGTGCCGTAAGGCGGAAGCCCGCGGAATCAGGGTAACCGGCAGTGAGCTTGTCGGATTAATTCCGCTGCAATCATTGCTGGATGCGGGTATTTATTTTCTTAAAAAACAGCAACGCTCTGCAGGTGTTTCCGATAAGGAACTGATCCGGATTGCCATACTCACTATGGGGCTGGATGAACTGGCTCCCTTCAAACCGGAAGAACGAATTATTGAATATCTGCTAAAAGATACTGGAAACGAAAAGCTGGTTCGGCTATCGCTGACAGATTTTGCAGACGAAACTGCCAGTGAATCTCCGGCACCCGGAGGCGGATCCGTATCGGCTTATCTTGGCGTGCTGGGTGCAGGACTCGCAGCTATGGTGGCCAACCTCTCTGCACTTAAACGCGACTGGGAGCCATTTAGTGAATGGGCAGAAAAGGGTTCAGCGTATAAAAAAGAGTTGCTCTCCCTCGTTGACGCAGATACAAAAGCATTTGAGGGCATCATGAAGGCCCGCGCCCTTCCAAAGGGAACTGAAAATGAAGGCTCGATCAGAACAAGGGCGATGGCCGAGGCCAACCTTCATGCCATTAAGGTTCCATTCCGCGTTATGCAGGTGGCACTTCTTTCTATGGATGTTATCCGGGCCATGGCGGTCAGCGGAAATCCGAATTCAAAATCAGATGCCGGTGTCGGTGCGCTATGTGCCAGGAGTGCGGTGATGGGAGCCTATCTGAATGTTTGTATTAATGCTGCCGGTTCGGAGTCCGACAAACAAATCGGCGGGATGCTGGCCGAGGGGAAAAAAATGCAGGAGCAGGCTATCGCAAAGGAAAAAGAAATCCTGGATCTGATCGGTTTAACAGCCTCAGCCTAAAATGGAATTCCGATATTCACATATCCCATCACGCGTTTCCACTGATCGCAATACATGGCACTCAGTTCAAGAGGTCCCAACACAAAATTGTATGTGAAGGTCAGGGAATAGCCGGATAGAAAGTCGGGTGTGTCGAAAAATTTCTTATCATTCTTCACAAAGTTATTGAACATGACATTGGCCCTTCCGGTAAGGAAAAGATTTCCGTAAAAATTATAACGAAAGCCGGTCTGGATGGCCGCTGTACTGGAAGCATAGTAAGCCCCTTCCCTTAATCCCGCAAATGTGATCTGATTGTGAAAATTGGGGGTCAGTCCTCCCAGGGAAAACTGGTTCATGATATTTCCCTTTTGAAAATTCAGTCCGCTTTGTAACAAGAAGAGCAGTGTGCTCCTGTCACCGATCGGTGTATAACTTTCCAGGTGAAATGTGAACCGGGGATAGGCATTACTAGCCGTGAGCGTATCGATATCCCTGGTATTGGTGTGAAGCTGGATATCGGGATTTTGTGTGAACACCCAGTCTGCTTCCAGCGCGGATTTCACCCCCTTTCTCGCATATACGGGCCGGTCGAGCGAGTTATGATTAAAATACAGGTAGCTGGTCGGGAAATTATCCGTTCCATTAAAAGCCAGCGCAGAGGTAATGGATGGCTTATACCTTGTCCATTCAAAGCGCGTTCCGATTCCTACTGTTACATCACGGTTGGTTGAATATCCCAGACGGCTATCCATCACAAAATAATTCTGATTATAAATTCCGGCTTCTTTGGTGTGCGAGTAAGTTGTAATATTCAGCTGATCGAACTGTGTGAAAAGTCTGAGTGCAAATTTTCTCCCGCGTCCGAGATACTGCAGATGTTCTGCTTTAACCCGGAAATTCTCTCCGATATTCAGTGTTACGGAGCTTCTCGAGTTAGGCGTAAAGAAGTCGCGGGAAGTGATATTCAATATGGCGCTGATTCCTGAAAACTGATTGTAGTGCAGTGAGAGTTTTCCAAATGTGAGCGGATTTTCAGATACATCAAAAATGATTTTTGCCGAATGATCCGGCTGCGGATTGAGATGATAAATAATCCGGTTATAATACCGGGTGCCACCGGCTCTTCTCACCATATAGGAAAGCATGCGGGGGGTATAGACATGATTGGTAAGCAACCCGGTGGTGTGGATGAAAAAATCCTGCGTCGTAAACTTCAGGCCGTTTACCTCGAAGGAAGAAATCTTCACACTTTGCAGGTCGGGCAGTTCTTTTTCCCGTGTGGCGGAATCGTATAAAGTATTGAGTGAATCGGCCAGTTTTTTAAGTGCCGGATAAAGTCTTCGTCCTTCAGCGAGTCCGGAATCTATAATAGCATTGGCGTCGGCAAAAGTGCCCATGCTATATTTATCCAGTGGTGTCTGCACGTAAATATTACAGAGTGGCACTTCCAGTTTGGTGTCTTCGGCCTCACGGAAAAAAGCCACCTGCAAAAGCACCTGGATGGCATTGTTCACTTTGCTGGCGGGCAAAAGGCTGCTCGTCACATTGCTGCCGATAACAAACTGGGCGCCCATTTCACGGACATCTTTCACAGGAAAATTCCGTACGATGCCGCCATCTACCAGGAGATGTCCATTATATTCCACCGCCGTAAATACCGAGGGAATGGCCATGCTGGCCCGAACCGCCGAAACAATTTCCCCGCTATCGAGAACAACAGCCTGACCGGTAGAAATATCCGTTGCAATACACTTAAAAGGAATGTTGAGTGAATCAAAATTTTTAATCTGATACGCGGGGAATAAAAGTTCAGAAAACTTGAGCCACAATTCCTGACCTTCCAGTACACCGGTGGATATTCTGAAAAAATTATTTACCCAGGGCAGTTCAAGATCATATTTCCCATACTCATCTTTTTCCTCCATGATGATATTTCGCATGGAGCCCTGGTTGGAGAGAATCTGATCCCAGTTCATCCGCCGGGCGATATACAGAATGGAATCCGCGGAATAACCTGCGGCGTAGAGTGATCCGATAATGCTTCCCATGCTGGTGCCAGTCAGATAATCCACAGACAGACCTGCAGAATCGATGGCTTTAAGTATACCGATATGGGCCAGCCCTTTGGCGCCGCCTCCACTCAGGGTCAGCCCCAGCCGGGGTCTTTTATGAATATTTGAAGGACCGGAATGAAGCAGGGAATCCTGACAAAAAGCAGGGGAGACCATACCAAAAAGAAAGGAGCCTGTTATAAACAGTAATCGCACAAAAACGAAAAACAGGTTTTTTTTAATAGACTAATCGGTTTACTATGAAATTACACAAAGACGGTCACTTCCACACTTCCACACTAACTAAGCTTCCTCTTCCAGCTCCATGAGTTTTTCCAATGCCGAGTCGTAGTTCTGAAGGGCGATGGTCAGACTAAGAGCTGCCTTCTTGTATTCGGATTCAGCGACAAGAAATTTCTGCCGGTCAGAGTAAATTTCCGGGGCCGACAAATCCAGTTCCAGTCTGCTGCTTTCCGTTTTAAGACGCCTGATATCCGCATCGAGTTGCTCCACCAGTTTCTGCTGCTTCTGAATTTGTTTTTTTGCTTCTTTATTGACGGGTTGTGTAATAACCGGTTGCTTTACCTGTTCAACGGCCTGTTTTTCTGCCTTAGGTTTGCCCGCTGCGGGTTTTCCCTGGGCTGCCATTCTTTTGTTCCACTCCACCCACTCGTCATAAGTTCCTTTAAATACTTTGATCCGGCCGTCTTCAATTTCCCAAATTTTATTGGCTGTTTTGGAAATGAAAAACCTGTCGTGACTCACGAGTATATAGCTGCCTTCGTATTTGTTCAGCGCTTCTGCCAGAAGTTCGCATGAATGGATATCCAGATGATTCGTAGGTTCATCCAATAAAAGAAAGTTCGCTTTTCCAGCGATGGTTTTTGCCAGGGCAACGCGGGCTTTTTCACCCCCACTGAGTACTTTGACTTTTTTATCCACGTCATCGCCCGAAAAAAGAAAGCATCCCAGGAGGGTCCGGAGCTCAAGTTCATTTTTACCCGAGCCGGCCTGTTTCATTTCTTCCAGTACGGAATCATTGAGATTGAGGGATTCCAATTGATGCTGGGCATAAAAACTGGCATCCACATGATGACCCCAGATTCGTTCTCCGCTAAACGGTTCGGTGCCGGCCACGATACGCAGTACGGTAGATTTCCCTTTTCCGTTTGCCCCGATCAGCGCGATCTTGTCGCCCCGTTCAATTTCTGCTTCGGCATGTTGTATGATCTGATTTTCGCCAAAGCTTTTACTCGCGTCTTTCAGGTGTACGAGTACTTTACCCGGCGGCCGGTCGATCCGAAACTGAATTCGCATATCCGGCCTTTCCATTTCCACATTTTCGATACGGTCAATTTTATCCAGTCTTTTCATAGCGGACTGTGCTGCTGCCGCCTTGCTGGCTTTGGCTTTGAACCGCTCAATAAATCTTTCCTGCTGTTTGATATAATCTTTCTGATTTTCGTAAGCTTTTTGCTGAATTGTGATCCGCATTTCTTTTTCCTTTTCATAAAAAGAATAATTCCCGTTATAAAAATGGAGGTCCTGCTGATAGAGTTCAACTATTTTATCTACCATGCGGTCCAGGAAAAATTTATCGTGACTCACGATAACCACCGATCCCTGATAGTTCTTCAGATATTTTTCAAGCCATTCGATGGACGGAAGATCGAGGTGATTCGTGGGCTCATCCAGCAGCAGCAGATCCGGTTTCTGTAAAATCATTTTGGCGAGCAGCACACGCATACGCCAGCCCCCGCTGAATTCCCGGTAGGGTCTGTTGAGATGGGCGTTGGCAAAACCGAGTCCCTGCAGAACCTCTTCTGTTTTGTGATGAATATTATACCCGTCGAGCAAATCCATTTCATGAAGTTTGTCCGTATAGCTGTTCAGTAATTGCTCTGACTGGGTTTTCCCGGCCTTCTCTTCTTCTTCCATCTGCCTGACCAGATCCTCCAATTCCTTTTCCACCAACAATACTTTCTCAAAAGCGCCCATGGCCACCTTGAGAATGCTGTCGCTTGTATCAAAACTCAGCAGATCCTGATGCAGGTATCCGATACTGGTGCTTTTGCTTCTTTCAACCGTGCCGCCGGAAGGGGTGTACTCTCCGGCAAGTAATTTCAACAAAGTCGATTTGCCGGTTCCATTGTATCCGATCAGACCAATATGTTCACCGGGCTGAATATGCCATGTGGCATCTTCAAGTATCTCACGCGCACCAAACTCAAAAGTCAAATTCTGAAAACCTGCCAGCATATAGTGATTGGGTATTAAATCAAACGCGCAAAATTAAAGCAAATGCATTTAGAATTACCTTTGATTAAATTCTATTTCATGAAGAAGGCCGTCTTACTGGTTAGCGTGCTGGCCCTCGCACTGGGAATTTCCTATCTCGTGCTCCATAAAAGCAACACGGCTCCTGAAAAATCCGATCAAAAAGACGCGCCACTGGCTGTGGGGACAAAAACCTCAGCGTTCAACAGGTCTTTCTCTGCGGTTTTAAATAGTTATTACCATCTGACGGAGCTGTTTGCAGCCTCAGACAGCACGGGTATAACCGGGGCTTCCGCTGACCTGAGTCACTCCATAGACAGCATCCGTTTTGATCAGTTTAAAGCGGATACGGCCATTATTCAGACTGCAGCCAGCCTGGCGCAGTCTATCCAGGGTGATATTAAGGGGCTGAATGGTGAACAGTCCCTGGAACAGAAAAAGAGGGAACTCAACATCATAACAGACGAATTGTACTCGCTGGTGCGGACCGTACGCTATGAGGGCAGCATAGTTTACCATATGCGCTGTCCTACAGCTTTTGCAGATTCTTCCGAAGGTTACTGGCTTAGCCCGTCAGGTAAGATTATCAATCCCTATCTGGGAAAAAATCCCTCAACCGACAGGAAAATAACGCAGGAATGTGGTGAGCTGATCGACAGCATCCGTTTTTCAGCTCCTTCAGCCGAATAACTAAAAACCATTTTCCGTTTATATAAAAGGCCTTCCCGAAAAGGCATATGGATTTTATATTCGCCCCCAACTAAACTTTTCGCATGAAAAAGGGGATACTTATTCCATTCTTATTAATAACTGCCGGTTTATTTGCGCAGCGGGAAATACAGGATACCGTTATGCTGGCCAAAATCCGCAATGAGGGCCTGAATCATTCCCAGGTTATGGAGATTGTTTTTAACCTCACGGATGCGAATGGTCCCCGGCTGATGCAGGCTCCGGGATATTTCAGAGCTGCCAACTGGGCGAAAAACAGACTCGTCTCCTGGGGACTGGAAAACGCAGCGCTGGAATCCTGGGGGCACTGGGGTAAGGGCTGGGAGCTGGAGAAGTATTATCTGGCGATGACGGCTCCTTACTATAAGCCGCTGATCGGATTTCCTAAAACCTTTTCGAAAGGCACCAGTGGGTTACAGCATGCGGAAGTGATCTTGCTGGATATTAAAGATTCAAGCGGGTTGCCGGCTTATGCAGGCAAACTGAAAGACAAAATCATTTTAATAAAAAGAAACGACAGCCTGAAACTGGGATTTCAGGCAGATGCCGTGAGGTACAATGATTCGGATTTGACAAAACTGGCCGGCTTTGATCCTAAAGCGCCGGTTGCACCCAATAATAGCATGATCGCCTACCTGGCCGCAGCCAATATGCTCGCGCAGGTGAAAAAATTTGCTCTTCAGGAAGGTGCACTGGCAATCCTCACCACTTCTCCCCGTAATTCGGATGGAACGGTGTTCGTTCAGAATGGGATCCCCTATAACACAGAGATGATCGCGACACTTAACGACATTTCTGTTTCCATGGAAGATTTCCTGACTACACAGCGTTTGCTTTTACACCAGATTAAAGTGACTGTTGATCTTGACCTGCAGGCAAAAATTCTTGACCAGGATCAGAACGGCTATAACGTGGTAGCAGATATTCCCGGAACGGATAAGAAACTGAAAGACCAGCTGGTCATGATTGGCGGGCACCTGGATTCCTGGCAGGCTTCTACCGGGGCCACAGACAATGCAGCGGGTTCTGCCGTGATGCTGGAAGTAGTGCGTATACTAAAGACGGTTGGCGTGAAACCCCGCCGTACGATCCGCATTGCGCTGTGGGGTGGTGAAGAGACCGGTCTTCACGGATCAAAGAATTATGTGAAAAATCATTTTACGGATACAGCAACAAAAAAATTCAATGCAGCCGGGGATAAACTTTCCGTGTACCTGAATCTGGACAATGGCAGTGGTAAAATCAGGGGAATTTATCTGCAGGGAAATGCGTCTGCCGGGCCCATTTTCAAACAGTGGTTTGAGCCCTTTCATGATCTGGGTGCCGAAACCATCACTTTGCAAAATACCGGAGGAACTGACCATCTTTCCTTCGATGCCGTCGGACTGCCCGCTTTTCAGTTTATTCAGGATCCCCTCGAATATGGCTCAAGAACCCACCACAGTAATATGGACAGCTACGACCACCTGAGCGCCGAGGATATGAAACAGGCGGCCACGATCATCGCTTCTTTCGTTTATGATGCCGCACAGAGAGAGGAGAAGTTGCCTAGAAAATAGTTGCCTTCGGCAGCTATTTTCTAGGCAAGTATAAGAGTATGTGGGTACAGAAGTAGGGGAGTGTTCATTTTAACAGAAACACTCCTGTACTCCCATACTGGTTAGCCCTTATTCAATTTTTTTGTAAACGAAATTGACCTGCACATTCTTCTGCTCGGTAGAAATGATCCGCTCTTCGTATCTTTTTTCGCCGTCGCGTACAACAAGCAGTGAAGTATTGGGAGGAATGTCTCCGAGGTTTTCCGCAACCATCACCAGTGCGTGAGGATGATCTGACGGATCAACCGTAATTTTTACCGTAATGGGCTGATCGCTCAGTCTGGCTTTGGAAATAATCAGCTTATTGTCGTAGTAGACAGACACCGTATCGTTGTCAATAGCCCCGTCGTCATATATTCGAAGTTCGATCACATTGTGATTTACCGTCAGTGTCTTAAGCAATGAATTCGTCCGGCTCTTAAGAATTTCCGGAATGGGGATAAGGGGCTGTGGCATACCGGTAATACTGTCTGTTCGTTTAGCCGGCGAATTACTCATCAGCGCTGTTGGCTGTTCAGAAATATGGGGAGCTCTTTTTGCGACGGGTGGAGCAGTTTGTTTTTTTGAAACTGTGGGCGTTTTTGCAGGCGACTTAACCGCCGGAACGGCAGTTTTTGTTAGCGGCGCAACGGGTCGAACTGTTGCAGGTATCGTCTTTTTATTATTCTTGCGAACCAGCAGTTCATGTTCCCTTTTTTCGAGGAAAGGTTCCTTATGAAAATCGGATTCGGTTACCCTGTGCAAAAAAATGCTTCCTTTCCCACAGTCAATACTCGAATCCCGGCTATTTGTACTGTAATAAGTACCCTGTAAATATTCATCATTGCCCAGTTTGGTATACTGTAAAAAACAGGTCATCATACAAACAATACCGTTTGCAAACTGTACTTCCAGCAGTTTACCCTCTTTCAAAACAACTTTTTTGCTTTGGATATTCAGGGTGCCGGCGGCTTCTGCCTTACCATAGAATTCGGTATTCTTGTAAGAATAAGTGATGGCTTCAAAATGGTTTTTTACCTGGGCAATCTGAACTTCCATTTTATAACGATCATCCGGACGGAACCTGTCCTCGCTGCCCGTCGTTCGCTCCAAAGCCTCATTGGAACGGAAATGGCCACGCCATATTCCTGTCAGATCCTGTGCCGGAAGAGTAACTGCTGAAAAGACTGAAAAAACAAACAGCAGCGGGAAAAAACGAATGACTCTTTTCATCAATGGCAAATTAGATAAAAATATTTTCCGCAGATTTCTGAGAAAACTTATTCTGGCAAGAGTTTGTTAATTTTGCAACCCCTAAAGGAATTAAGAAAGGCATGATAAAAATCACATTACCAGATGGTGCGGTAAGGGAATATCCGGAAGGATCAACTTCCCTGGACATAGCGAAATCAATCAGCGAAGGACTGGCGAGAAAGGTTATTGCGGCGAATGTTAATGGCGAGGTATGGGATGCCACACGTCCCATTACACAGGATGCGGCATTAAAATTACTGACATGGAATGATCCCGAAGGAAAATCCACTTTCTGGCATTCTACCGCCCATTTGATGGCAGAAGCCGTTGAGTCTGTTTTTCCGGGAGTTAAATTCTGGGTGGGTCCGGCTGTGGAAAACGGTTTCTACTACGATATGGATCTGGGTGGGAGGGCGATCACAGAAGAAGATCTGCGAAAACTCGAAACCAAAATGACAGAACTGGCCGGCAAACAGAATAAATTCATTCGCAGGGAGGTTCCCAAGGCAGAAGCGGTTCATTTCTTCCAGGAAAAAGGAGATGAATATAAACTCGATCTCCTGCAGAATCTGAACGACGGAGAAATCACTTTTTACACGCAGGGGGCCTTCACGGATCTCTGTCGCGGGCCGCATATCCCGGATACAGGCTTTATAAAAGCGCTCAAGCTGACCAATATTGCGGGAGCCTACTGGAAGGGAGATGAAAAGAATAAACAGCTTACCCGTTTGTACGGCGTGAGTTTTCCTTCCAAAAAGGAGTTGGATGAATACCTGCTGATGCTGGAAGAAGCGAAAAAAAGGGATCATCGCAAGCTCGGGAAGGAAATGGGTATCTATACCATGGATGACGAAGTGGGACAGGGTTTAATTCTCTGGATGCCCAACGGAACCATCATTATTGAGGAACTGGAAAAACTGGCCAAGGAAACCGAGCAAAAAGCAGGTTATCAAAGGGTTGTAACCCCTCATATTGGCAAGGAAAGCCTATACCTGACTTCCGGTCATTTACCCTATTACCAGGATAGCATGTATCCTCCCATGGAACTGGACGGCACCAGATATTATTTAAAATCGATGAATTGCCCGCATCATCACAAGATTTTTGCAGCAGAACCCAGGAGTTACAAGGATTTACCCCTTCGGCTGGCTGAATATGGAACCTGTTACCGGTATGAACAAAGTGGTGAACTGTTTGGACTTATGCGTGTGCGCTGCCTGCACATGAACGATGCGCATATCTACTGCCGAAAGGAGGATTTTGACAGCGAATTCAGGGCGGTAAATGAAATGTACCTGAAGTATTTCAAAATCTTCGGGATCGAAAAATATGTGATGCGCCTTAGTCTGCACGATCCGGCCAAACTGGGCGAAAAATATATCAACGAACCCGAACTCTGGCTGGAAACCGAGGCCATGGTCAGGAAAGTGCTGCAGGATACCAACACCCCTTTTGTGGAGGTCATGGGCGAAGGAGCGTTTTATGGACCAAAGATTGATGTACAGATCTGGAGCACGATCGGAAGGGAATTTACACTGGCAACCAACCAGGTGGATTTCGCACAGGGCAGGAGGTTTAAGCTGGAATATACAAACAGTGAAAACCGCCCGGAAACCCCCCTGATTATCCACCGGGCTCCGCTGGGAACGCACGAAAGGTTTATCGGTTTTTTACTGGAGCATTATGCCGGTAAATTCCCCTTGTGGCTGGCTCCGCAACAGGTTAAATTGCTTCCAATCAGTGATAAGTTCCTGGAGTACGCACAAACTGTTCAGGAATCGCTCAAAAATGCGGATATTCGTGTAGGTATCGATGACCGGAGTGAGAAAATTGGTAAGAAGATCAGGGATACCGAACTGGCGCGCGTTCCTTATATGCTCGTGATCGGAGAGAAAGAAATGACTGAAAATAAAGTGTCGGTCAGGCGGCAGGGAAGAGGAGACATAGGCGTTCAGGATGTGGATGATTTCATCAGAGAAATTAAATCAGAAATAAAACAAAGGTCTTAAAAATCAGAAAGATCTTTACTATCGTTCAACTAAAAACAATAAATGGCATTTCCACCGAGACCTCCAAGAGGTAATTTTAATCCAAGATTCAGAAAAGAACAACAACAGGAACACCGTACCAACAATATGATCCGCGTACCGAATGTACGTTTGGTCGGAGAGAATGTAACCGTAGGGGTTTATCCTACGGCCGAAGCGCAGAAGATGGCTCAGGATCAGCAACTTGATCTCGTAGAAATTTCCCCCAACGCAGATCCTCCGGTCTGTAAGATTATAGACTATAACAAATTCCTTTACGAAAAGAAAAGGAAAGAGAAGGAAATGAAGGCCAAAAGCAAGGCCTCTGAGGTAAAAGAAATCCGGTTTACGCCAAACACCGACGATCATGATTTTGATTTCAAGGCAAAACATGCGGAGAAATTCCTGAAAGACGGTGATAAAGTAAAAGCCTACGTTCAATTTAAGGGAAGGGCCATCCAGTTCCGCGAAAGAGGAGAATTGCTTTTGCTCAAATTCGCAGAGAGACTCAATGAAGTGGGTGTTCTGGAAGGCATGCCGAAAATGGAAGGCAAACGCATGTTGGCCATCTGGGCACCAAAATCGCAGAAAAAGAAATCCTGATTCTCCTGATCGGTCTGTCCGGAATACCTTGTCATGGATATAGTTCTTATTGGTTCCGGAAATGTGGCCACCGTGCTGGGGCGCAAATCACTTGCGGCGGGACATCGCATTGTTCAGGTATACAGTCCCCATGGCAGTCATGCAAATACACTGGCGATACGTTTGGGTACCAGTTCTACTTCCTATATCTCATCGATTGAAAAGAAGGCAGACCTGATGATCATTGCGATCCGTGATGAGTCGATTCACCAGTTTGCAAAAGATTTAGGTAAGGTTCAGCTTCCGGTGGTGCATACCGCGGGGTCGGTATCGATAGCGGAACTGAAAAACTCTGGAGATGCTTATGGTGTGTTATATCCTTTGCAAAGCCTGAGAAAAGAAATAGAAATTATTCCGCCCTTATCTATCCTGATGGAAGGGAATAATCAAAAGACAACGGACCTGCTGAAAAAATTTGCTTCAGGCATTGCCGTAAAAGTTACAGAAGCCGGTGATCAGGACAGGTTAAAATATCATCTGGCAGCAACCATTGTAAATAATTTCGGCAACTATTTATTTGCTCTCGCCGCTTCATTTTGTGAGAAGGAAAATATTTCTTTTTCTGCATTGCAGCCCCTGATTGAGGAAACCGTAACCCGGATTCGAACTACGCCTCCGGCAGAAACGCAGACTGGTCCCGCTATCCGAAATGATCTGGCCACGCTGGAAAAACACCGGGAATTGCTGAAAGGACACCCTGATATTTTAAAATTTTATGATTTATTCACACATGAAATCATAAATAATCTTTAAGCTGAATGCTTTAGGCTTTTGGCTTTAGGCTTTAAGCTTAAAACAATACTTTTGCTGCAAATGAATGCATGAATCTGCTGGAGTCTTTCAAACCCATTACCACACTGATATTTGATATTGACGGTGTTCTGACCGATGGCAGCCTGATGGTTTTTGAAACAGGGGAGCAGGTAAGGCAGATGAGCGTAAGAGACGGATATGCCTTGCAGCTGGCGGTAAAGAAAAAATATCAGATCGCGGTAATTTCCGGCGGGAACGGTGTCGGCGCGCAAATCAGATTGCAGAAACTGGGTATCATGCATGTTTTTCTCAATGTGGGCGACAAGGTGAAAAAGCTGGAAGAATTCCTCGAAAAAAATAAACTCAGCTGGTCTGAAACTTTATATATGGGAGATGATATTCCCGATTTGAATCCCATGTTAAAAGCGGCAATGCCATGCGCGCCTGCCGATGCGGCGCCCGAGATACTGCAGACCGCGCGATATATTTCGCCACATAACGGGGGAAGGGGCTGTGTACGGGATGTGATCGAGAAACTTCTCCGACTTCATGGAAACTGGGATCTGGAATCATTTGTTCCTTCCCGCTAAAGTGTAAACGTCTTATGAAACCAAGTGCTGTAGCTGCTTTTTTCAGATTGATCCGATGGCCCAATCTGATTTTTATTGCACTTACCCAGGCGCTGTTTTACTTCTGTATTTTAATACCCAGTTTCTTTCAGGGAAACCCGGTTCGCGAAAACATTCTGAAACCCGAAGATTTTGTCTGGCTCTGTCTTTCTTCAGTATTTATTGCCGCTGCAGGATACATCATCAATGATTATTTCGATCTGAATATTGACCGTGTAAATAAACCCGGGAAAGTGGTGGTGGAAGAGATTATCAAAAGGCGATGGGCCATTATCTGGCACTGGATTCTTTCCGGTATTGGAATTGGTATCGGATTCTATCTTTCCTGGAAATTGAAAAATATATTTATCGGACCTTCAAATCTTGTTTGCGTGATGCTGCTCTGGTTTTACAGTACCACATTCAAGAAAAAATTGCTGATCGGAAATGTATTGATTTCATTTCTCACCGCCTGGGTGATTGCTATCCTCTATCTCTGCGAATTCAGGCTTCATCGTTTTGTAGATCCTGCATTTCACGGAGCGCTTTCCAGAGTCTATAAATTTGCGGTTGTGTATTCCTGCTTTGCCTTCGTCATTTCACTGGTGCGGGAAGTAATAAAAGATATGGAAGATATGGAGGGTGATGCACGGTATGGCCGTAGGACGATGCCGCTCGTATGGGGACTGAACGCTTCCAAATTCTTTTGCGCCTGCTGGTTAACCCTGCTGGTGGCCGCATTAATATTTATTCAGTTTTATGTTTTGCAATACCGATGGTGGCTGACCATTTTGTTTACCTGTTTTCTGGTTATTTATCCCATACTCAGGATACTTAAAAAATTGTCGCGGGCAGATACTTCGGCCGACTTTCATCAATTGAGTATATGGATCAAATCGGTTATGGCCATGGGTATATTGTCGATGGTATTCCTGAAATATTACACGTCATGGATCGGATAATCCTTGCCTCCGCTTCGCCCAGGCGAAAGCAGCTGCTCGAATGGGCCGAAATTCCGTTTGATGTGATCGTCAGTCATTCCGAAGAATCGGTTCCGGATGGTATGCCTGTTTCGGAAATTCCTGTTTTTCTGGCCAGTCAGAAAGCCGCTCTCGTGCTCAATAAACTGGGCGATAAAAAATGTATAGTCGCTGCGGACACGATTGTGGTGCTCGGTCGTCAGATGCTGGGCAAACCACTGGATAGTGCCGACGCCATCCGTATGCTGAGTCTGCTCTCCGGTCGCGTGCATGAGGTGATAACCGGCGTTTGTATTACGAATGGATCAAAAGAAATTCTGTTTGCTGAAAAAACCAGTGTGCGTTTTCATGAACTGAGCCGGGAAGCGATTCTGCATTATGTGGATCGTTATCAGCCGTTCGATAAAGCAGGAGCCTATGCCATTCAGGAATGGATTGGTGTAACCGGCATACATTCCATTGATGGCGACTTTTATAACGTGATGGGATTACCCGTGAGCCGCGTGTTGCAGGAACTCCGCCTGTTTTAGCGCAAAATCCAACCGTTATTTTCTTATTCACTTCCGTAGTTTTCAACTTCATCAGGGTTTTTCATTTTTCTAGCTTTATAAAAAATGATTCAACCTGAATGACGGAAAAACTACTTCAGTTCATATGGAAAAACCGGTATTTTAATCAGCAGGGGCTGGAACTGGTTAGCGGAGAACCCCTGCTGATTGATTTCCCGGGAGAAGAAAATCAGGACCAGGGTCCGGATTTTGTTAACGCCCGAATTCGTATCAATGGCAATCACTGGGTGGGCAGTGTGGAACTGCATCTGTTTTCATCCGGGTGGGTGAAACACAGTCACGCTCAGGATGACAACTACAGAAATGTGATGCTGCATGTGGTTTGGAAACAGGATCAATCGAATATCAGAAGAAATATTCCGGAGCTCGTACTCTGTAACAGAATTCCGCGGCTTATGCTGGAAACTTATGCAGGCTGGATGCAAAAACCCGTTTTTATTCCCTGTGAATCCTCTGCAAATAAAACAGCCTGCAGCCATTGGGAATACTGGGCTTCCCGTTTACTGCTGATGCGGCTGAATCGTAAAATGTACCAGATTCTGGAATCTCTCCGGGAAAATCAGTTTCACTGGGAGCAGCAGCTATGGTGGATGGTTGCCTCCAATTTCGGCAATCCGGTAAATACGGCTGCCTTTGAATCGATTGCCAGAAGCATTCCGTTTTCACTTATTGCGAAACACCGTTCACATCTTATCCAGCTCGAAGCGCTCTTTATGGGACAGGCTAACCTGCTCGAAAAAGAATTCAGTGATGACTATCCCCGAATGTTAAAAAGGGAATATCAGTTTTTGAAGAAAAAATACAGATTGAAAAAGATTTACGAGCCTGTGCATTTTCTACGCATGAGACCGGAAAACTTTCCTGGAATCCGTCTCTCCCAGCTCGCGTCTTTCTGTGCCTCAAACGCAATAACTTTTTCCCTGGCCGTTTCCTGTCGGTCCGTTCAGGATTTACGAAAAATGCTGACTGTTCAGGCAAGCGCATACTGGAATAACCACTATGTATTTGACAGGCCATCATCATTCCGTGAAAAGATTCTGGGAAGGAATACCTGCGACCGCATCATTATCAATGGGGTGATACCCTTAATTTACACCTATGGTAAACTGACCCCTGAACCCGCTGTAGTAAGAAAAGCCATTCACTGGCTGGAAGAAATGCCCTGTGAGCAAAATCACCTGATCGAAGGTTGGAGGCGAATAGGCATAGAAGTGAAAAAATCATCCGGTTCACAGGCACTCACGGAACTGAAAAAACAATTCTGTGACCAACGCAAATGCCTGGACTGTGATATCGGAAAAAACCTGCTTCAGCCCCGTAAGAAAAACTAATAACTTGAGAAATCTTCCACTGCAGTATGCCAGTTATAATTTACCTCCAGCTCAATATCCGGATGAATACTATACTTTACCGGACAGGTATCTGCCGCGCGCTGCAGAATCGTTCTGTGTTTTTCAGACAGATGAAGTTCACCGGGTAAATGAAATGTTAAAGAGATTCCTGATATCCGGCGGGGTTCGGCCTTCATGATCTTTTGTATTTCGATTCTTGTGCCTTTCAGGTCTATATTCAGGTCGCGGGCTTTTTGCCCCATAATCGTCAGCATGCAGGATCCAAGAGCCGTGGCTACCAGATCAGTTGGAGAGAATCTTTCACCCTTACCCTGATTGTCGACGGGAGCGTCAGTTTCTATAGTTGATCCGGATGCGTTGTGCAGGGCAACCGTTCTGAGATCTCCTTCGTAAATAACAGTGGAGGTCATATATTTTTTCATAAATTTACAGCAGTAATTCCAATCATGCCGCTAAAAAACGTATTGTTTCTTTTCTGCCTCTTCCTCATTACTCTTCCTGTTTTAGCCCAGCAATCGACCACGCCTGTATACAACAATGACAAAAATTCCGCAAAAAAACAGCGGATGAAACAGATGATGAAAATGGAGGAAGAGGGTGATCTGGTTTTTGATCACTACTGGGCGCTTGGCTTCAGACTGAACACCAACGGCTATGGCATTTTTTACGACCGGGGCAAATTCATCAACAACCATAAGACACGCACGCTCACTATTGAACTGAACGAAATAAAAGATCCCAAGGATCATAAAGAAGCCGTATCCGGTGACGGATATTCTTACAATTACGTGTCTGTTGGAAGAATGAACAATTTCTATGAACTCAAAGCAGCTATTGGCCAGCAGCATTTAATCGGCAGCAAGGGCAACAAAAACGGTGTGGCCGTAACCTACCTGTACAGTGGTGGCGTTTCCCTGGGCATGCTGAAGCAATATGTGCTTGATGTATTTCCTTTTCCTCCTCCCAGCACGTATATGATCCAGAGTACCTATCCCAAGATATTCGACAGTGCATATGAAGTGTATGATACAAAAGGCCTGGGCGGCGGCTGGAACCATTTGCAGTTTACACCCGGACTCAACGCCAAACTGGCTATGCGCTTCGACTATGGCCGTTATAATACGAGCGTGACGGCGTTTGAAGCCGGAGTAACCGGCGAATACTACTTCAGCAAAATGCCACTCATGGCTTATGTGCCACCTAAACAGCTGTTTTTCAATGCCTATATTGCGATTATGTTTGGCAAGCGAAAGTGAACGGCTAATATTAAACCCACAGAAAACATATAGCAAACCCGCTCCAAAGTCAATACTGGAGCGGGTTTTCTCATTTAAAAGATGTTTTTAACGGGGCTTTGATATGTGGATTTTTGGCCTTATCTTGTACCCTGAACGTACTTTAATCGTACCTTAAAACCCTATGGCAAAAGTTAATTTAAGACGCAAACCGATTAAGGGTAATCTCATTAGTCTTTACTATGATTTTTACCCTCCAATTAAGCCCTCCGAGACCCAAGCGGAGACACGTCGGGAGTTTACCGGTAAATTCCTTTATAGCGACATTGAGTATGAAATTCAGGAATACGTAGATAAGCATGGGAAACCAAATAAGGCGATTCGTCCGGTACTGGACAAGTCTGGCAAGCCAAAAAAAAGAAAGCTGACAGCTGAACAGTCCCTCGCCAACGAAGAAACCCTGCTCGAAGCTGTAGCCGGGGAAGTGAACCGCCAGCGAATGATTAATAAGGGCGATTACTCATTTTTAGCCGCAAAGGCAAAAACGGTCGATTTTATCGTATACTGCGAGGGTTTGGCGAAGGAGAGAACTGGCTCGACGGTTGACGGTTGGACGAGCTTTATTAAGCACCTAAAACAGCATACAGCAGGATCGTTACCGATAACCAGCCTTAATAGATCTTTTTGCGATGGCTTTAAAAGGCACCTTCTCTCCGTTTTGGGTCAAAATACGGCCGCGACATATTTTCATAAATTCAAAGCCGCGCTTAAAGAGGCCTACGCTGCCGATCCGCAAATTATTACTACTGATCTGAGTTCATTGGTGGAGTCAATACCTGAAAAGGAAACGAAAATCGACTATTTGACCGCTGAGGAGTTGCAGATGTTAATTGACAAACCTTTCCCTGAGCTACCCGTATTGAAAAGCGCGGCGATTTTCTCAGCGCTGACCAATTTAAGATACGGGGATATAGCAAAGCTGAAATGGTCTGAAGTGCAGCGGAGTGAGGCGACCGGAGATTATATCTCCTTTATAACTGAGAAAAACAAAAAAGCAATGGCTATTCCCGTTCCTAATAGCGCCGTTTCGGTTGCATTGATAGGAGAAAGGAGAGATCCTGAAGAGTTTGTATTTCCGGGCCTGGCTTATTCAACTGAAAATAATAGGAAAATGCACAAATGGGTTAAGGCCGCTGGAATAACAAAACACATGACCTTTCACGGTTTTAGGCATACGTGGGCTGTGCTTCAGCAAGAGAGAGGCACCGACTTGCATACTCAGAGTAAAATGATGTCTCACTCAGATATCAAAACAACTCAGATCTATTCTGAAATCAGAAATCCGGCGATGGTTGCAGCCGCCGCGAGGATGGACGATTTTGATTTTTCAAAACTCAATAACCAGTAATGCTGCCCGAACTACAAATAGCCTTTTTGCCTACGCTTGATATTGACAAGTATGCGAACGGATTGCTTAACCATCCAGTACAAGCGATTAGAGAACCGGGCGTAAAATATTGGACCGCTCCGACTGTAGAGGAGAAAGAAAATTTTCATATCTGGAGAAAAGATTCATTCGAAGGCGAGAAAAAATATTCTCCGGTTGAAAATCCGTTAAGCCCATTGTCGGATGAAGCGAAAAAACAAAAGGAATTACAGAGGATTGGCGGTCGAATCGAAAAGTTATATTACGCAGAGCTAAGCGATTTACTTAATGGCAGTCTGACCGAACAGTATTATAAAATGGCTTGCCTACTTGGGCTAATTGACTATTTAAAGTATCTGAATAATTCTAATTTCCGGAATAGGCACTACAATAGCAATGTGGACAATGTTCAGTTATCACAAAAACAGATCGCATTGATTTGCTTTTACGACAGAATTTCTGTCGCCGAATATTTACGAGAAGTGCCTCCAAGAAAATTGAAAGATGAATATTCCGCGATCCTCGATAGACAAGCCCGAATAGGACTTGAGAAAAAAGCTCCGAACGGCTCGAATCAGGCAAGTATAAACAAACTGGAAAGAATCAGGAGCGTTATTCCCTTGCTCAATTCTCCTGAAGGCATCGCTACGGCTACGGACGAAGCCAACATTCTCGAAAAGAGGATAGACGCAGACTCGGAATAATTTACACCTACTCGCTCCGGAGCATCCCGGAACTCGCCAAGAGCATTGAGTAATTTTGTTGGGTCAATAAAAAATGACACTCAGCAAATGAACAATCCGTTCGAAATAATAGACAAGAGATTGCGGCACATCGAAGATTTGCTCTTGGATATTAAACATCCGACCTACTCAGGTCAGGTTCCCGCGCCCACAGTCACTACCGTTCAGCCTCAGTTAATTACCGAACCCACAAAAGGCAATCGGTCATGAGCAACAATATTACCATTACGCAAGAGCTTTCATCAGAAAGCTTGGAGCTTATCAGACAGATTGTCCAAGATGCATTAAAACCGTCTACTAAGTCTGTCGCGGACGAAGATCAATTATTAAAAATTGATGGAGCTGCTGCATATCTGGGAGTATCAGAGGACACAATCCGGAGCTACGTCCGCGCAAAGTCTTTCAACGCATACAAAAAGGGCAAATTCCTTTATTTTTCGAAAGCCGAACTATCAGCCTGGATAAAATCAGGTCCCCGCAAACCGGGCGTAAGATTTCGCGCTAAATCCAAATAACCACTATAGGCAGCTTCACAAAAAAAGCGCTCCAATGGCCTGCAAGCCGGAACGCTTTCCAATTCTTTTAAATGCACCCACAAGATACAAATTATTTCGCACAAGACCAAGACGTATACGCCTTATCTGTAAAAGATTTCTTACAGAAATATGAAACCCTACGCGTTACCGATACCACTATCGAGACCGAACCGCGTGCTATCATAAAATTCGGCGAAGCAATTCTCAGCACGCCGGAAAACATAACTACAATCGCTGCCGACCCTAAGGCCGGAAAAACCTCCCTGCTCGGGGTAACGCTATCCGGCGCAATCGCGTCGGGCGAATACGACGGCTTTCCAGGTTGGGACGTGCTAACAAACTCTCACGGTCTCGCTGTTGTTCATATCGAAACCGAGCAAAGCCGGTCCCGGCATCAACAAAATATCCGATCAATAATCCGGCGCGCTGGTTTACAGACATGCCCGGAAAATTTCCTTTCTTATAACATTCGCCGCCTGTCTCTCGCGGATTACGCTGTCGTTACCCAGGAAATCTGTCAGGGCGCTGCCGATAAGTTCGGAGGCATTCATTTAATAGCTCTTGACGGCGGAGCTGACTACATAGACGACGTTAACGATGCCATGCTGAGCAATGGCCTGGTAAAAGCGTTTGAACAGCTTGCGATTCAATTCAAAGCCCCAGTTATTGTAATCATGCACCTTAATCCGGGCGGGTCCGGAAAAGAGCGCGGTCACCTCGGTTCTCAACTTCAGCGCAAATCAGAAAGCGTAATAAATATCAAAAGGGAAGGAGAGATTAGCACCATCGAGGCGAAGCTCCTGCGTAACGGCGGAAACTCCGACGCTCCAGCTATTCAGTTCGTGTACGATAAGTCGAAAGGGTATCATGCCTATTTGGGAGAGGCTGCGAAAGCTGATCCAGGCGAAAAGGACAGAAAACGGGTTGAACTGATCCGTAAGATCACAGACGAGGCCTTTGCGCCGCCAAACTCCTTTGCTTATAGCGACGCTATTGAAAGAATAATGAAGGTTTCGGGCAAGGGCTTGAATACCTCCAAAGCCATGTTTAAAGAAATGAAAATTCACGGAATGATAAATCAGGGGCCGGACCAGAATTGGAGGCTTTTGGTATAGGTCGGTACAGTGGTACAGTGGTACAGTCTCCTATATAGTAGACTGTACCAAACCAGTACCGGTACAAAAACGACTGTACCGGTACAATTGGACCATTGGACCGGTTGATTTTTACAATGACTTACAATGTTATATACAATTATTACCCGTTTTAATAACTATTTCGACAGGGTCGGACAGCAAACGACTCTCTGGGAAGCGCTTTGTACCGATTTGTACCGGTTGCAAGTCGAGAGAATTCGTGAAATGGCCGATAAAGAAGATCGCGACCGGGCTAAAGCAATGCTGCCCTGTTATTTCATTTCGTGTGTTAGTAAAAATCGCGAGGCAGGTATACACACGGGACTGATTTGTATAGAATGGGACCAAGGCGTAACGGATTGGCTGCATTTTCTCGCCTGGCTCAGGCAGTTTGATTTTATTCTATTTGCCGGACTGTCCGTTTCCGGGCGCGGGGTCTACGCCGTTATACCGATCAAATATCCGGAAGCTCACCAGGCGCATTTTCAGGCCCTTTACGAGCTTTTCGAAAAAGCGAATGTTCCAATAGATCCAAGCGGCAAAAACGTCAACAGGCTGCGCGGAGTAAGCGACAATACACCGGAAACCAGTTTCATAAACCCGAACGCCGTCAGATATACCGGCCTTGTGTATGCGAAACCGGCGAAACAGGCAGCAAATTCAACCGGCAAAGACGCAATAAAGGTCCAGGCGTATGTCGATAGGATCGTAGCTGAGCAGCTGAATGTTACTGAAGGCTATGATAATTGGGTTCGGATTGGATTGGCGCTCGCCTCAGAGTTTGGAGAGTCGGGCCGGGAATGGTTTCACAAGGTCAGTTCGACGCATGCAGATTACAAAGCCGAGGTAACAGATCGGAAATACAGTAGTCTTCTGAAAAATTCAGGTAAGGTCAGGTTAGGAACATTTTACCGGATTTGCGATTCACTTTCCCTATCCAAACATAAATAACACTGAAAACCAATATAATAACGGATTTAGGTCCGGTTAAGGTACAAAAACACATAAAAAACACACAATAATGAAACAGAAAAGCACAAGAACAGAGCGCCTATTAATGGCATTCATTTCCGACAATCAGAAGAAATTCGAAAAAGAATTACAAGGTCTTTCGAACAAAGAGCTTGTAACACTTTATATGGAACTATTAAAGCAAGTGTACCCGATAATAAAATAATTATGGCATTCAAAAAGGGACAATCGGGCAACCCGGCAGGCAGGCCCGAGGGAGCATTAAGCGAAAAAACAAAAGAGCATATTAGCCGCACCCAGGAACTCTACAACGCAATGCGAAACCATAAACGGTTTAATACATTCCTTGATACCATGAGCGACGGAGATTTTGCTCGCTTGTTGGTAAGCGTGGTAGAATTCCTGGAGCCTAAGCTCGCGCGAACTGAGGTTACAGTAGATAGCGGACCCCGCGTTGTTCAGGTAATTCATAGCCTACGTAGACCTCAGCAACCGGCAGCAGAAATACAGGATATACCATTTACTGAATTAACACATCCTTCAAAAGCAGTTCCTATAACTGACAACCCCAAACCCTTCTAACATGAAACCACAGCAAGACGTTATAATCAATTGGGGAGCTTGGGAGGATCTTATTAACGAGCGGTTTATCCCGTTGGTAGAAAATAAGGACCGCTATCTCATTTTATATGGAGGCCGAGGGTCCAGTAAGTCCGATTTTGCTGCCAAGAAACTAATCTTTCGATGCGTTTACGAGCCGTATTTCCTGTACATGCTTATCCGTAATAGATACAACTCAATAAAAGAGAGCAGCTATGAGACAATAAAGCAGACCATAATAACGCTCGGATTGAAAGAGTTCTTTGAGTTTAAACTCAATCCTCTGGAGATCGTTTGTACATTGAATGGCAACCGTTTCATAGCGCGTGGTTGTGACGACGTAACATCTATTAAATCCGTCAAAGACCCAACGGGCGCATGGTATGAGGAGGATATAATTAATTACAGCGACTTCATCACAATTACGTCGACCATAAGAACTAACAGGGCCGAGTATCTCCAGGAAATATTTACTATTAACCCTGAGGTAAAGGAGGGAGACTACCGCGACAATTGGTTTTGGAAACGATTCTTTGAGGGCAAGGATGAACTTTCGTTCAGTAGTAAAACTTATACCGATATCGGCAATAGGGAGACTGTAGTTAGCGCTTACACGGTAATGCACTCAACCTACAGAGACAATCCGCACATAACCCCTCAGTCATTGGCGGAGATATTAGGTAAAGAGAAGAGCGACCCGTATTATTTCGGAATATACGCGTTAGGCAGATGGGGAAGTAAGATTGTCGGAGGCACGTTCTTTTCTACATTCAAAATGAGTGTCAATACTTGTAAAATTGCGTACAATCCGAAACTTCCGCTTATTGTATCCTTTGACTTTAATGTTAAGCCCGGTGTAAGCTGTGGTATTTTTCAGAAATCGATGAACACGTTATACATGGTCGACGAGATCCAGCTAAGGAGTCCAAATAATAACACGTCGGCTGTTTGTAGGGAGATATGTAAGCGATATAAAGGCCATACCGAGGGCATGACTGTAGCCGGGGATGCGTCCGGTCGTCATGAGGATACCAGGAATGAAAGGGGGCATGATGATATTAGTATTATTATTCAAGCGCTTGAACAATTCAGGCCTAACGACCGGGTACCGAAAAAAGGGAAAGACGGAAAGGGCGGCGGAAATCCTTCGGTTATTAAGAGTAAAGAATTTATCAACGACGTTTTCGCAGGGGGAGAGGAGGGATATAAAGGAGTCAGAATCGTAATAGGCGATCATTGTACTAAAATGATAGCTGACTTATTGTATTTGTTAGAGGACTCGGACGGTACCGCATTGAAGAAAACGTTCAAGGACCAGGAAACCGGAGAGACGTACGAGCAGTACGGACACTTTGCGGACCTCTTTAGATATGCTGCTGTCGTAGCGTTCCCTAACGAATTCCGTACAAAACTGCGAGGATTCTCCGGATTAAACAGCACATTTGGCAGAAATGATATCACGGGAAAAAATTGGTATTAAACCGCTAAAAACCGTCCATTCGTCGAAGGCACCTTCGCAACTCTCACGTAGAAACCTGTTCCGACTTTTTCCAGCCTATCGAATAATTGCAGCCAGGCCCAAACCGGATATTACTTTTACTTCATCAACAAATCAAAACAAAATGAAAACCCCGAACCCGATGTACCAGATCAAGAAAAGCAACAACGAAAACGGACACTCATTCAAGGTGGGAGCGCCGGTAGACCTTATAGAAATGTGTGAGGACGGCGATATACAGGTAACGGGCTTCGATAAAGACGGCAAGCTGATTCAGCAGTACGTTACAATCAACGACCTGAAGAAAATTGCTTAGTAGTAACAAAAATGTCAAAAGCCTGGAGTAAAATCCGGGCTTTTATAAATATGTTTTTTTGCTCGCAAAGCTATTGCTGTATTGACTTTTAGAACTATGTCTTAACCGTGTAACCCTCTGCCAGCCTGCAATGTAGGCTACTTAGTTAGCACGGATGCTTGCATGTTTCGTTATTTTTAGTTAATTTTGTAGGAGTAATTGGTCTTATAACTATGCAACTGCTACTCTCTTTCTGAGTAGTTCCCAAACAAAACACAAACAGGATTATTCCCTCTTCAAACGAGAGGTAATTAATTATTTTTCTATGCCAGCTACAACAACGAAGAGCGGTAAGGCCAAGTCTATTGCCGTACCCGAGGGATATTTAAATATAACGGACGCAGCGGCCTTTCTTGGCCTCGCAGTACAGAGCGTGTATGATTTAACGAGTAAGCGGGAAATCGAATTCGAGAAGCCGCATAAGGTTCTTTTATTTAAAAAAACTGCATTGCAAGAGCATTTGACAAAAAGGTCAGCCAGAAAGTTTACACGTCACCAAGAAGCCGCTATTTTGGATATCATGTCCAGGCGAGGACAGGTAACCAAGATTTCGAACATAACACAATCCGAAGTTTACGACCTGTGGACCGAGTTGAACAAACATTTGAAGGAAAATTTAGCGCTCATTTCAGTTCATAGCTATAAGACGGACGCTGAAAAACTCGGCATTCTTACTTACAAATTTGAACAATTAAAAAGGGAAGAGCGCGTAATCCTTATTCAGTGTAAAAATAACATACCTGATACTGATCCTATCGTTCGATTATGTGAATCCGAATCCAGGCGGCTTAATATTCATGTCGTTCTGCTTTGCGAACCATCAAAACCCTCCAAGTGATTTACGATAAACTTCTTTCAGAGCACCGAATGAAAAAAGCAGATATCTGTATGGTATCAGGAGGCTCGGCGATCTTTTTAATCTCGGGAAATAAGAATGATTTTCTCAGTCGTTTGAAAAAGCAAACCCCTTACGACGAGCCTGATTTTAGTGAGGTAAAACTTTCAGACACTCTCGAAGTCGTAACGCGATATAAAGATACAGGGTTACCCTTAATTATTCCCAGTAAGCGATTTAAGAATAGGCTACTATTTATAAACGCTGTCAAAGAAAGAAACGCGCCTATTATAATATTTTTCCCTACAGAAATTTAAACAAACCAAAACATATGTCACGAATTAAAGAACTGAAAGAGTCCTACCGAAAAATCATAAAAGACAATGGCGGTGTGGGATATTTCGTAAAGCAAAAAGCTCTTAGTTTTTCAAATCCTGAAAAGTTCGATAGCAACGTCGGAATATCTGTATTTCAGGGTGAACAGGATGCCGCTTCATTCATAAGAACAGCTACGGAATGGTATCCTGAAACTATTGACGGCGATGCGCACCCGAATTACCCGGCATACGCAGAAGCTGTTAAGGTTTATAACGAAAAATTCAACAGTAACCAGGATAAAGTACGAGAGCATTTTATTGGAATTCAGTTAAAACAAAGAGCTAAGCAGCGTAAAGAAGACATTGAGTTTGCTCATACAGAAGGAAAGAAACAAGCAGAAACGTTTCTCAAATCTGTTTTGGAATGCGAGGCTAACAGCGTCGCTAGATTCAAAACGATATTCAACTGTAATCCGCTTGCTGTCGAGCCTTATTTCGTAGATAGGCTATACAAAAAGGCTGGTTTAACTCGGGCGGTTGAAAAAAACGAGGCATACGAAGCCAGCCTAATAACCGATTACGCGCCTGCAAACATTTACCAGCAGGCCGCATACGATAACCTTGTCGACCTTCTGAAATTAAAACATGCCGCCGTAGGCTATGTTGCAGACGCGGACGTTTTAAAAACATTTTTTGAAGAAAACTTAACAATCACACGTAAATAACTAAACAATGGAAAATAAAACAGTAAGACTCGAATTTGATCCGAAAGAACTCGGTACATTTTTCGAATTCGTCAGGAACACATGGAACGCAAATCCAGGAACAGAAATCGTCAGCTATTCGAGTGGACTGATTTCGCACGATAGCGAGAAATGGTTCGTTGAAATGGAATTGAAAACTTTACAAATTAGTTTAACAGTACAGTAAATAAATCAATCATGAATAACGACAAACCGGTTAACCCGGCACCCGGAATTTTGCCAAGCGCAACGCCCTCAGTTAAGCCAGCGGCTTACTAAAGTGCTTTCATAAACGGCGAGGGCTTAGGATTTCAATCCTCCATAGAGCCAATTGTCTTTTTTGCCAGGTGAGTTTAATATTAGACTCGCCTGGTTTTTATTTTTTCAATTTCTTACAATGGACACAAGATTACTAAACGCTTACCTGAATGGCGAAAATACAATGAAGCAGTTTAAGACAATTAAAAACAATATCGCTATGACAAAGAAAATCAGCCGTGAAACCAGCGCCGAGCGAGTAAATGCAGCAGCCGCTAAAATGAACGAACTAAAAAATAAGTACAGCAAGCCCGTTAACACTTCGATAGCCCAACCCAAAAAGGAAAAGGTTATCACAAAAGTAGATAACCCTATTGTAACGAGCGCCGCCGCGAAGATGGCTGAAATTGCAAACCGCACAAAGAAATAATCATGCTATACCCACCACTAAAAGAAAATCCAGAATCTAACACGCTGGTTGACGCGATGACGCGCATGGGATTAACGGAACCCAAAATCGAATATTGGTGCCTTAACAATAATGGGAGTTATACGAACCATGAAAAGAAAAGGACCATTTCAGGCGAGACATTTAAAATCTACGAACGCACCGCGCAACATGCAGCTATAAGCTGCGCAATCGTTTCCGACAATGATGTTTAGAAATATTTCTGTAATTACATTTACGCAGGCTCCGACAACCGATTATCCCGGTCGCAATAAAACGTTAACATTTAATTTTGTTCACACTTTTGAATCGGAAAGCTCGTGGAAGACGTTGACGGATAAAGCTAAAATTGTAATCCCCAAAAAAGTCTACGTAACAGACGAGAACGGCAGACGCTATTCACTTGCTGGAACCAACAAGTCTATAGGAGGATTCTCAGATACGCCACCTTTATTTTTGCGTGGTGACAAGGTTACTATCCAGGCAGGATACAAATATTTTGACAGCAGACATAATGAAGTAGCACCCCTGAATACAATTTTCGAAGGATACATTTCGAAAGTGTCAAGTAAAATTCCTATTGAAATTGAGTGCGAAGACAATATGTGGACGTTGAAACAGGCCAACTCCCCAAACAAAAATTACACCGGCACGGTAGAGGACATGCTTGCAGACATGATAACTCTTGTTGGACTGCCTTTTACAGTAAGTAAAAAAACACAAACCGTAGTAGGGATTTATAGAAGTTCTGATTCAACGACTATTTGCGAAGTACTCGCGCAATTAAAAAAAGATTTTCATTTTGAAGCATATTTTAGAGGTAACGAGTTAAGATGCGGCAGCTTTGTTTACAATGAAGAGGACGCAATAGCAGACGGAACAAAAGTTTTTATTTTTAATAACCCGCCATCTTATTCTAAAACTTATCAAATTCAAGGCGGGATAATTTCAGACGAGTTAACGTATAGGCGGCTAGACGAAATTGTATTGAGCGCTGTAGCACACAACACTATTTCCGAAGAAACCGGAGAGATCAATAAACAAGGTGGAAAAAAAAACAAAACTCAAGCGGATAGAGGTTTTGGTAACACTAACTTCTAAAGGAGTAAAAACATTTCAGAAAAAAAATTCAACAGACAACTGGCCTCCGAATGTTGACGGCGAACGAAGGGACCTGGTATACCTGGGAGCAACAACTATAGACCAGCTTGTAGCCCTTGCAACAAACGAACTCAAAAAATATTATTACAATGGACTTCACGGAAAGTTTACAACGTTCGGAATTCCTTATGTAAGACAGGGCGATAATGTGCAGCTCGTAGACAAAGTTTTACCTGAACGCAACGGTACATATAAATGCAAATCGGTTGAGTATTCTGGAGGCGTTGGAGGATTAAGACAAATAATAGAATTAGATTATAAAATTTCATAGGAATGTCACAAGAACACGAAGTTAAGTATACCCTTACGCTTAAGGATTTGCTTACAGGTAAATTAAAAAGCGCGGAACATGAGGCAAATGCCTTTCATGGCACTATGAGCAACATAAAAAAAACTGCTTTAGGTATGGTAGGCGTACTTGGTCTCGCATTTGGCGGTTTCCAGGTTGCTGAATATGCAAAAGTTGGCGCTGAGAAATTTCATGAGTTGCACCTTGCGGAATCGCAGGTACGAGCTGGATTAGAAAGCACCAGGGGCGTAGCAGGATTGACGTTTGAAGGTTTAGAGGAAAGTGCAAAAGGATTATCCAAGCAATTTGCATTCTCCAGGGCGGAAATAACCGACATGCAGGCGCAGTTATTGACGTTTCCGTCGGTTACGAAAACTACGTTCGGCGATGCTTCTCAGTCGATATTAGACATGTCAACCAGGCTGCATAAAGGACTGAATGAAACCGCGATCATGGTCGGCAAAGCATTGCAGGACCCCGCCAGAGGTATTACAGCTCTACGCCGTGTTGGTGTAAACTTTAATCAAACTCAGACCGATATTATTAAAAAATTGGCTGAGACAGGCCACGCAGCTGAGGCTCAGAAAATGATTTTAAAGGAATTGCAAACTGAGTTCGCCGGATCTGCAAAGGCAGCAGCTGACTCGGACCCACTTTTCAGGTATCATAAAACAATGGGAGCAATACAAATGAGCGTTGGCGGAGTTGTTATGAAACTTAAGGCCGGATTGGCCCCAATACTTGAGCGCGTTGCAAATCTTTTTCAAGGCAGCATAAGCTTTATGTCAAAACATCGCGAACTATTGATCGCTATCGGAGTAGCTGTAGGTATTGTGGCTGGAGGCCTTTTAATTTATGAAACCGTTATGGTCGCAACAACTGTAGCAACTAAATTAATGACGGTTGCGCAATGGCTCTTAAACGCGGCATTTTGGGCGAATCCAATCACGCTAATTGTCGGTGGCATAGCGCTTCTCGCGGCTGGATTTATAGCGGCATATCGGAACTCTGCAACATTTAGAGCGGGTTTAATGGGAGTATGGGAAACGATGAAAGAGTTTGCTCGAATAGTGGTCGATGTGTTTACCGGAGTAGGAAAAGTTATACATGGCACGTTAACATTTAATCCGTCCCTTGTTCTCGAAGGCGCAAATCAAACGATAAGCGCAATCGCTAACGCTGGCAGTAGGATGGGCGGGGCATTTCACAAAGGCTTTACCGAGGGTATGGCGGACTTTGCAAAGGACCATGCTGAAGAAAAGAAAACAGATTCTCCAAAGAGCTTGTTTAAAAAAGGTGCTTTGCCTGGAGCTGGAGCCGGATCGTCCCCCACAGGTACAGGAGCAGCTGCTAAGACAGTCGGAAACAAGTCCACCACTATCCATGTAACTATTAACGGAGGTCTCGCGCCACACATGCAAAATACGTTCACAACGATCAATGAAGGATCAAAAAAAATAAAGGAAATTATGACTCAGGTTATGCTATCAGCGGTAAACGACTCTCAAATAATTGCAGGACAATGATAACAAATCTGGAGAAAACGATAGCGGAATTGATTAAACAGAACATTTACCTAAATGCAAGGGTGAATGTTTTGTTTGCCTTGTTATCGGATGCAGTCGCTGCTAAAAAAGGATGGAAACCAGAAGACGTAGACAGAAAATTTTCTGAGCTGTGTCAATACGAAGCTCTTAACGTGGTTGACGAAAGCCCCCTGCTATCTGACGACGAGAAATCTCGGCAGATATGTGACGCTTATGGGTTGTGAGTTTATAACGCCTTGAATTTCAATAATGCTACCGGCACGATTTTAGCACAACAAAATAAATATGGGTACTTCAATATCGAAGTGTACATTTAAACCGTTAATAAAAAGGGCCCGGACAGTTCTTACCTGCCGGACCCGTACGGACTAACCCGTCTTATTTAGAACATCTTGTACATGGAAAGGCGAAAACCTTTCCTTTTCCTTTATATACGCGTTTACCTTTTACAGTAATCCACGGAGTATAAACGATGCCGTCTGTACAACGGCAGGGTTCTGCAGGGTCCTTGTAAGGTAGCATAACTTCTGAAATTTACTCGTGTGACATGATCGAGTACTTCAAGGCGACTCATGGCCGCTGTAGAAACAGCAAAAGCCTGGGAGATCAACCCCAGGCTTCAGAATTTTTAAAACCAAAAATGATTGTTAACAAAATACACTTTCGATCTCAGTTGTTACTTCCTTACAAGGGTGCAAAGTTATAAAAAAGGTCAATAAAGACCAATTCATAATTTTATGGAAAAGAGCTTAACAAATTTACCTAATATATAGGGGACTCAGATCGCAAATGATGAATTATTCTACACTTTCTTATTAACATATTGTGCATATCCATTTCAAAACCAATGTACCATAGCAAACGTCTCGACTACTTCTAATAGTCGATTTAACGCGCCACAATTCAATATCTCGATAGAAGAGCAGGCTTATACTTGTCCATACAATTCTCGCGCGGTTTAAATGGCTTTAAAGATTTTTAACGTCAATGTTCTTACCGAGCGCAGTCGGATCTACGTCCACATAATCCAGCCGCTCAAGAGGGAACGCCTTTTTGAATTTTTCTATTGCAAACGATTTTATCATACCAATATCTTGAGATGAATGATACCGGATGCCGGTCATTTTCTTGCCGCTTCTGAGGTAAATGGTTATTTTGTAATTTGGCATTTGCTAATATATTTAGCAAATATAAAACTAAATATGGCCTTTGTAGAAACAAAGGCCATGGATTTGATTTTACAAACTTATGAGATGAACAATGAAAATAGGGAATTTTAAATATCCTTTGCGGTTTCTTTTTGCTTTGACAGCTCGCCAAGCCGTTCCCTTAACAATCTGATTTCGTGCAGCAGCTTTTTGGTTTCAAGCAACTCACGGTCGTTCTTCATGGCAATATCAAGCGCTTTTTCCAGGCGTTGAATTTCCGCTAAAAGAAATTCGATTTGTATTTGTGTTTGGACCGGTTGCATCGCTTATAATTTTGTCAGTCTTACAGCGGTACAGATTAAAAAAGGCCCAGGTAGACACTTGGGCCGGTATGAATTTGAGACAATATGCAAAGTGAAAATACCAAATTTCCAGCAAAACATAAAAATAATCCAATGCGACAGCATAAGAGTTTTTCACTATTGGGACGTAACAAATCCAGGCATATATTTGCAGCCCAACAATCGTATGATCTTCCGAGGGTCCGAGTAGTCTGCTGGTAGGGTTTACGCCAATACCGACATTCCTATGGACCTTTTTTTATGTAAGTCACAGGTTGGCCAATGGCTTTTGCCAGGCTGTCCATTATTTTAAATGACCCGCCTTTGTAGTGCCCCGCGTAAGATTCTGAATGCTCCCACAAACCTGGCACTATTTGTTTTCCGTCATAGGTGCCTTGAAGAAAACCAGTTGAATCATGTATTAGAATTTGAAAAACGATTGTGATTTGGTTTGCTGATTTTTTAGGTACGGTTGTGACCAAATTAGGCGTAGCCGCCCCGATCATATACCCCTTATCAATTAAAACCATCGTTGCCTTTTCCATCGTCGTTCCTGGAATAACTATAGTATTGATATTGGGCTTTTGTGAGAACCCAGAAAATGGAACCAACAGTAACCAAAGGATTATTTTCATAGGTCAAAATTTAGTGCAGTTTTTAATCAAAAATTACCAGTTATGCACTACTGTGGATAAATTTCGCTTGTTAAACTCAGAATGCCGTTTTTATTAACATCGTGTAAATAAACTTGGTATCACACGTTCCAGAATATAATTTTAGCAATATAAAAAACGGGCATCATAGAAATGATACCCGTTGTGCTTACTAAATCACCTTGATAGCGTTTACGGTCGAGGTAATGATCCTAGCCGCAGTCCATATCTCTAATGTGGATTCCGGCAAAAAGTACCGAACTTAGGGATATACAAATTGCTGTCTGTTGCAACCAGGCAGCTTTCTGTCTATACCGAAAGTATTTTTTCCTTTTCAGATTTCCGCCTCTTCCTTTTCCACACCTGTGGAAAAACCTGGTTGATAAATTCTGTATGTCAAGCCTGTATTCAGTCCTCTGATTTATGCACAGATTTTCCTTGCCTCTCCGCAAAAAATATTTTGGTAAAGTGGATAAAAATCACGTCTGTAAAGGCTTTTAGACGTTTTTGGGAATGATATTCAATCGAGTTCCCATTGGTCCATAATCGCGTCTTAAACAATTTTTTAAATGCCAAATTTGGATAAGGATACGGTCATAAAAAAGTTTCCTACTATTTGTATATAAATATGCAGCAGGTTTTGCAGCGTATAGATTTTGTCCATTTCACCGTAACTTTATTTTTTTAAACCTCACTTTAGCGCCCAATCTTGTACCTTGAATGTACCTCGAAACGCTGAAAGCGGCTATGGTATTGATTTTACAAGTTTGGCAAGCGAAAGTGATTAATTTTGCCTCATGATGCAGGAACTTCCCGTTATTTCATCCACAGATTCAGAAACAAGGATCAAAAAGCCCAGCTGGCTTAGGGTTAAACTTCCTATAGGGGAAAATTTCAAACAGGTCAGAAACCTGGTGGACCAGCATAAACTGCACACCATCTGCGAAAGCGGTAATTGCCCCAATATGGGCGAGTGCTGGGGCGCAGGCACAGCTACCTTTATGATTCTGGGAAATATTTGTACCCGAAGCTGCGGATTCTGTGCGGTTGCCACGGGCAGACCTCTGCCGGTGGATTGGGATGAGCCACAACGTGTGGCGGAAGCCATTCACCTGATGAAAGTGAAACATGCGGTCATTACTTCGGTGGACAGAGATGAAATCAAAGACGGAGGAAGTATTATCTGGCAGAATACGATTCGCGCGGTGAAATCACTCAATCCCGATACTACACTGGAAACCCTCATTCCTGATTTCAAAGGCGAATCAGAAAATATCCGGCGTATCGTTGAAGTCGCCCCGGAAGTGGTATCCCACAATATTGAAACGGTGGAAAGGCTTACCAAACAGGTTCGCATCCAGGCCCGTTACTGGAGAAGTATGCAAACCCTCCAGATACTCAAAAAAGGCGGCATGCGCACCAAGAGCGGAATTATGCTGGGACTGGGTGAAAAAAAAGAAGAAGTCATACAAACCATAAAAGACCTGGCTAATAGCGGAGTGGATGTCATTACCATTGGTCAGTATCTCCAGCCTACCAAAAAACATCTGCCGGTGGATCGTTTTGTTCATCCGGATGAATTTGCTGAGTTCCGGGAAATCGGCTACCAGCTGGGACTGGATTATGTGGAAAGCGGGCCGCTGGTGCGCTCTTCCTATCATAGTGAAAGACATGTTTTCCGAATTTTGGCAGAAACCTCTGGCTGCAGGAAAAAGAACTCGCCGCTCAAAGCTGATAAATGCAGTTTACACTTTCGTTTTTGCTGCTGGATACTGTATAGTTTATTTCGGCAGTATTTAAAATGAATAACCCTGGAAATCAGCTGATCTCCAGGGTTTTATTTAAAGTTCTATCAAATTAAGGATGAGGAGGAGGCGGGGGCGGTGCCGCAGCACCGGGAGGTGTTGGCGGTGCCGGTGGTTGTCCATGTCGGCCTGGCGCACAGCTGGCCAGAAAAGCAATACATAAAAATGCAAAAACGAATTTCTTCATAACATGATTTTTAAATGAATTCCATTAGGGATGTCGCCTTATGGTTTTAAAAATCATGCCATCCGCCTCCGCCAGTTTTAGGCTTTAAACTTTAAGCCTTGGGTTTTAGGCCTTAAGCTTTTTAAGCCATATCCCAGACCAGAGCGCTGGCACCAAGTATGGCCGCGTCAGATTCTCTGAGGTGACTAACAAGAATCTTCACCCGATTCTGGAATACCTGAATCAGATTAGCCTCCATATGCTTGCGGGTTGGTTTTAGCAGTAAATCTCCTGCTTTGGTGAGTCCGCCGAAAAGGATAATCGCTTCGGGACTGGAGAACATCACAAAATTGGCCAGGGCCATACCGAGGATCTTTCCTGTATAGTCGAATATTTCACGTGCTACTTTATCTCCCTGAATAGCCGCATCGTATACTTTGCGCGAATCAATTTCATCCACGGGAATTTTTCTCAACAGGCTTTCTTCTTTGGTTTTTTCAAGAACTTCTTTCGCCGTCAGCATAACGCCTGTGGCGGATGCATAGCTTTCAAGAGATCCGTGTTTACCCGTTCCTTCATGGTATCTCCCATCGGGTATGATGATGGTATGACCAAGTTCTCCCGCAAATCCATCGTGACCCAGGATCAGATGTCCGTTAGCAACAATGCCGCTGCCCACTCCGGTACCGAGTGTGATCATGATGAAATCCTTCATGCCCTGAGCTGCTCCATACATCATTTCGCCAATCGCTGCCGCATTGGCATCATTGGTAAGAATACTGGTGAGCTGAAATTTATCCTGAATCAATTGGGCAAGCGGAACAATGCCTTTCCAGGGAAGGTTAGGGGCGTATTCGATGGTTCCTGTATAAAAATTTCCATTGGGCGCACCGACTCCGATACCTCTGATCCTTCCGGATCCTCCCACCGTTTGAATGAGAGCCGAAAGTTTTTCATACAGCTCATCAATAAAGGTTTCTATCTTTTTATGTTTCCTGGTGGACAGATCTCCTGAAAATAAAACATTTCCAATACGATCTACAATTCCAAACTTGGTTCCTGTTCCTCCGATATCAATACCGATAGCCAGAGGCTCCAGTGCTGCCGGGGTTGACGTTGCTTTTGACATGGCTGCTTTTCTTCAACTGAATTTAAAAAATTAATGTCCGCCGGACTGCTGAAGGGCATCATAATCAATTCCCTGACTCTTCAGCACAGCTTTCACTTTAACTGCATAAAATGCGAGATAGGTAAAACAGGCCACGCCCACCAGATAAGACCATTGAATTCCCAGGAAGCGATTGTCCGCGAGATAACCCTGTAACAGGCTGATAATTCCTCCTCCAAAAATCATCATCACCAGAAAACTGGCGCCTTCGTTTGTATGCCTGCCCAATCCGGCAATCGCCAGGGTAAATATACATGGCCAGAGTGTTGAACAAAATAAACCCACGCTGATAAACGCGTAAACGCTGGTCATGCCATGGGATAACATTCCTATAAAAAGGGCAACAATGGCCATTCCCGAAAAAATAAGTAACTGCCGCGCCGGATTTCCGCGGCTGAGCAGTGTGCCGGCAATCATGGCAATAATCACGAATGCATAAATATAAAAAGGCGTGATATCATGTTTCGCAATCTTGTTGACAAGCAGGAAAACACCGAAGGCCAGATAAGGCATAACAAAATTCAACACTTTTTTGGCACTGGTACTCACACCGAAAGCTCCCACAGAGGAAGTCCATCGGCCAATCATCAGGCTCGCCCAGTAAAGAGAAACAAAAGGGGCAATATTCTCCGTCGGAAAAGGAAGTCCGTCTGCAGTAGCCACATGTTCCTTCATAAACTCAGGCAGGTTGCTGGCGGTGCTGACTTCTACTCCCACATATACAAAAATGCCGAGCATACCAAGCGCAAGTTGTGTGTATTTTAAGGGTCCGCCTTTATCAATCACTTTAACTCCGCTGGCTGCTTCTTCAGCCGCAACGGCATCAAGATCTATCTTATTAGGGAGAGAGGAGAATTTAAAGATGGCCGCTACCACCAGAAAAGCGATTCCCAATATCAGATAAGGTGTTTTTATACTTTCAATACTGGCTACTCCTTTTGTACCCACGGCAACCGTTCCAAAAATAGCGAAGCTCACCAGCAGGGGACCTATCGTGGTTCCAAAATTATTGACGCCACCCGCGAGACTGAGTCGCTGGGATCCGGTTTTTGGGTCACCCATAATAATAGCCAGCGGATTGGCAGCCGTTTGCTGCAGGGAAAATCCGAGTCCGACAATAAATAGACCTGTTATCATTAAGGCGAAAGAAGAAGTCTGCGCAGCCGGATAAAACAAAAGTGTTCCAATGGCAGAGATCACCAATCCTACTGCGATTCCATTTTTATACCCGATCCGGTTCAGAATATCTCCGCCGTAGGCTTTGGAAATGAAAAAATAAATTATGGATCCTACCGTATAAGCCACATAAAATGCAAAAGATATCATTTGGGACTGCCATTGCTGCAAATGCAGTTTCTCTTTAAAAACAGGAATCAGGATATCGTTGCTGGCGGCGACAAAACCCCAGAAAAAGAAAACACTGATTAGAACGGAAAATTGTGACCATTTGGTGTTTTGGCTCATGGGCTGGCAAGCTTTTAATTGAGTGCTGAAAGTAGTCAAGTTTTGGCTTGATGAAAAATTTTTTCATATAGCATGAGAATCGCGTAATCCTTCTTAAATTGATCTCTATTCTGACGATCGCTTTTATATACAACCTCATTTCATGGAGATTTTACACGTTTCAGCAGAGTGTTATCCGGTCGCCAAGGCCGGAGGGCTGGGGGATGTAGTGGGCGCCTTACCGAAATACCAAACGGAAGCAGAGCATATCGCCAAAGTGGTGATGCCGATGTACAAGACCAAATTTCTTTACAACAACGAATTTGATGTGGTGCATAAAGGATATACCAATCTGGGAAACTGGTGGTTTATCTATACCATCATTAAAGAAAAAAAAAACATACTGGGTTTCGATCTCTATCTCGTAGATATTAATGGTCTGCTTGACCGCGATAAAATTTATGGATACGACGACGACTCCGAAAGGTTTATCTCTTTTCAGATCGCAGTGGTGGACTGGCTGGCCACCTGGAAACATCATCCCGACGTGGTGCACGTGCACGATCACCAGGCAGCGCTTATTCCTTTCATGTTAAAACACTGTTACCGTTACCAGCATTTGCGTGAAGTAAAAACCGTGCTGACCATCCATAACGGTGAGTACCAGGGATGGCTGGGCTGGGAAAAAAGCTATTATATACCGGCCTGGGATACCTGGAAATCGGGTTTGCTCGAATGGAACAAAAGCATCAACGCGCTGGCCTGCGGGGTGCGCTGCGCCTGGAAAGTAACCACGGTGAGCCAGAGTTATATGGATGAACTGCGCTGGGCGGCGAATGGACTGGAAGCTCTTTTCGAATATGAAAAAGGGAAGTGTACGGGAATTCTGAATGGCATTGATACCAAAGTATGGGATCCGGAAACAGACAGTTACCTGGAATACCATTATAATATTAAATCGAATGCCGCTGGCAAATCAAAAAATAAAGAAATACTTTGTCAGCGGTTTGGTCTGGAAATAGATAAACCACTAATCGCTTTTATTGGCAGACTGGTCGGAGAGAAAGGAGCTGACCTGCTTCCCCAGGCCATCGGCGATTCATTTTATTATATCGGCCGGAAAATGAATTTTCTCATTCTGGGAAGTGGCGCGCCGGGAATTCAGGACAATCTGGAAAGAGTAAGTGGTTTTAGTGAAGGTGACTTTAGTCTTTTTATAGGTTACGACGAATCGCTGAGTCACGTGATGTATGCCGGAGCCGATTTCATTTTAATGCCCAGTCGAGTGGAACCCTGCGGCCTAAATCAGATGTACGCCATGCGGTACGGAACCGTTCCTGTCGTAAGAGCTACGGGTGGATTGAAAGATACGGTTAAGGATTTCGGTGATCCGGACGGATACGGTATCCGGTTCAATAATGCCATAGTAGGAGATATCACCCATGCGATATGGCGCGCTGTTCAATTATACCAGGATCACCTGCTGATGGAAGAATTGAGAAGAAGAATGATGCGACTGGATTTTAGCTGGGAAACCAGCATGCAAAAATACCTCGACCTTTATGTCTCGCTTTAAAAGGATTATTAAATAAGATTGTATGTCAAAAAAAGTTTTAGCGGTTATTTTAGGCGGCGGAGCCGGCACACGTTTATATCCACTCACCGCAAGCAGGTCCAAACCAGCTGTTCCGATTGCAGGAAAATACCGGCTGGTAGATATTCCTATTTCCAATTGCCTCAATTCGGGTATCGACCGTATGTTTGTTCTTACCCAGTTCAATTCCGCTTCGCTGAACAGGCATATTAAAAACACCTACCATTTCAGTGCATTCAGTTCTGCCTTCGTGGATATACTGGCAGCAGAACAAACGCCTGATAATCCAACCTGGTATCAGGGAACAGCGGATGCGGTCAGACAATGTCTCCGTCATCTCGGCCCCTTTGAAGCGGATTATATTCTCATTCTTTCGGGTGATCAGCTTTACCAGATGAATTTTATGGAAATGCTGAATAATCATATTAACCAGAACGCCGAGATTACCATCGCGACCATTCCGGTGGCTGATCGCGAAGCGTCTGAATTTGGCATCCTGAAGAAGGACGATCGCGGTTTTATCACTTCTTTCATTGAAAAGCCAAAAAAAGAAGTGTTGAAAGACTGGACCAGCGATACGGGTGAAGCCATGCAGCACCAGGGCAGAAACTACCTGGCTTCCATGGGTATTTATATTTTTAACCGCCAGCTCCTGCAGGATCTTTTACAGAATGAATATGTGGAAGCCACCGATTTCGGAAAGGAAATCCTGCCCCAGTCAATCGACAAATACAAAGTAGTCAGTTTTCAATACGATGGCTACTGGACAGATATCGGAAACATTTATTCTTTCTTCGAAGCCAATCTCGGACTGACCAAAGAAATTCCGGATTTCAATTTATTCGATAACAGCAACGCCATTTATACGCGTGCCCGAATGCTTCCACCTGCGAAAATCAGTGGGACGACGCTCGAAAAAACCATTATCGCGGAGGGCTGCATTATCAATGCATCGCGCATTGAAAGCAGTGTGATCGGTATCCGCACCCGGATCGGAATTGCCACGACCATCGTCAGCAGTTACCTGATGGGAATAGATTATTATGAAACGATCGAAGAAATTCGTCACGACCGGGAACACGGACTCCCTTCTGTCGGTATCGGCGATCGCTGTTATATCCGCAATTGTATTGTAGATAAGAACGCCCGAATCGGAGATGACGTGCGCATCAACGGAGGACCACACCTTGAAAATACGGACCACGCTTTATATACTGTGAAAGACGGTATCGTGGTGGTTAAAAAAGGTGCAGTGATTCCAAACGGTTTTGTGATATAGTTTTTAACGATTGCTATGACCACTTCTTCTTCAGGGCCGGTTAAACTGGCTCCCAAACCGCAACTTACCATCTGGCAGATTGTTACGATGAGTTTCGGCTTCATGGGTATCCAGTTCGGATTCGCTTTGCAAAACGGAAACACAAGCCGCATTCTTCGCTCATTCGGTGCGGATGTGGATCAGCTGCCCGCTTTCTGGCTCGTTGCACCGGTTGTCGGAATGATTGTGCAACCGCTGATCGGTCACTATAGCGACAAAACCTGGAATCGTCTGGGCAGAAGAAAACCCTACTTTTTAACGGGCGCGATCCTTTCCTCCCTCGCGTTGATATTTCTTCCAAACTCCGGAGCTTTTGCTTCCGTTGTACCCGCATTGTGGATCGGTGCCGGAATGGTGATGGTAATGGATACCTCGTTTAATATTGCGATGGAACCTTTTCGCGCACTGGTAGCGGATAACCTGCCCGACAAACAAAGGACACTGGGGTTTAGTATTCAGACTTTT
This sequence comes from Puia sp., assembly GCA_965214575.1. Taxonomy (GTDB): domain Bacteria; phylum Bacteroidota; class Bacteroidia; order Chitinophagales; family Chitinophagaceae; genus Puia. Next base: position 34,896 of record CBDCCE010000017.1, on the reverse strand, counting down.
CTCATCGGCCTGGGTGCCGTGGGCGGTTCTTACCTTCCCGAGTTTCTGGGCAATCATGGTTTCAGTCTTCAGCCCGGCAGCTCCGGTGTGGCCGATAATATCAAATATTCATTTTACATCGGCGCCACAGTATTCATCATTGCGATACTGATCACGGTATTCTTTTCCAAAGAATACGCGCCGGCAGAATATGAGAGGTATCACGGCAAACCAGACAAATCACATAAAAAATCGGGTGTCAGGGAAATCATACATGACTTCCGGCATATGCCGAAAACCATGAAACAGCTTGGACTGGTGCAGTTCTTTTCCTGGTTTGCTTTATTCAGTATGTGGGTGTTTACAACAGATGCCGTAGCCACACATATCTACGGTTTATCCGGCGACTATTCCAAATCGGTCGCATATAATGAAGCAGGTAATAAAGTGAGTTCGGCTTTCGGTGTATATAACGGTATCGCCATGTTCTATGCGCTTTTATTACCATCCATTGCCAGAAAGATAGGCAGAAAAGCAACTCACGCATTTTCTCTGATGGCCGGTGGGGCGGGTTTAATTTCAATCTTTTTTGTGAAGGACCCGGCCATGCTGAATTTTTCCATGATCGGTGTCGGACTGGCCTGGGCCAGCATTCTGGCCATGCCTTATGTTATTCTTTCCGGATCCATTCCTCCGGGTAAACTCGGTATTTATATGGGCATCTTTAATTTTTTTATTACCCTTCCCCAGATCGTAAATGGCTTATTTGGAGGCTCCATAGTAAAACATATTTATGGCGGTCAGCCTATTTATGCTATTGTACTTGCCGGTTTCTTTTTATTCTGCGCAGCCATCAGTGTGCTTTTTGTTTATGATGAAGGAGATATCCGGATCAGCAGGAAACAGCAAAGACTTGCTGCGTCATGAGAAAGTTATTTTTTCTTCCGCTTTTATTGACAATACATTTCTCTTTTTGCCAAAGCCTGAAGGAAGATTCCATGCTGCACGCCCTTGGAATCAGCCTGTATCCTAAAACCTGGTGGATCGGAATGAAAAATCCCCATTTGCAATTGATGGTAAGGGCGAAAAATTTTGGAAGGGGCCAGGTTTCTTTTAGCCAAAAATACAATCCGGGAATTACACTGGACTCCATTCAAAAAACTAAAAATCCAAATTATCTTTTCCTGCATTTTACTGTTGGACCGAATGCCAGAGCGGGAAAACTGTCTTTCGATATACATGTCCAGGATACTTATTATGTAATGGGTATTCCTTTACTGAAGCAGACTCCGGACAAAGGCAAAACCTGGGCCCGCGGAATAAACTCATCCGATTTTATTTATCTCCTGATGCCCGACCGGTTCAGTAATGGCGATCCGGGCAATGATAAATTCAGTACACTCCGCGACACGATTGCCGACAGGAATAATCCGCTTGCCCGTCACGGCGGCGATCTGCAGGGAGTTATCAATCACCTCGACTATATTCAGCAACTCGGTGCCACCGCAATATGGCTTACGCCGGTGATTGAAAACGATATGCCCCTGGAAAAAGAGCCTCCTGGATGGATGAGTGGTTACCACGGCTATTGGTTTACCGATCACTATGAAATCGATCAACGGCTGGGCGGCAAACAGGCTTACCTTAATCTGGTGAAGGCAGCGCATGCCCGCGGATTGAAACTGATCCAGGATGCAGTATATAATCATATCGGTGCTTCGCACTGGATCATGAGCGACCCCCCCGAACCGGACTGGATCAATCAATGGCCGGAATACCAGAACACCAGTCATCGTGAACAGGCGATCTTCGATATTCATGCCTCTGCAAAAGACAGGGAAGTCATGGAAGCCGGATGGTTTGTTCCGCATCTGCCTGATCTCAATCTCAAAAATCCGCTGCTGGCCACCTATCTGATTCAACAGGCCATCTGGATGACCGAAACCTTTCAGCTGGACGGATGGCGGGTGGACACTTATAAATATTGCGATCCCGCTTTCCTGAATAATCTCAACGCAGCACTTGAAAAAGAATTTCCTGCCATCACCTCACTGGGCGAAGCCACAGTAAGTACTGTAGCCGCCGGGGCTTATTTCTGCCGCAATAATCTGAACGTCGCCTGGAAGAGCAATCTCACGGGTATTCTTGATTTCCCGGTTTGTTCAGCCATGCTGGAGGCCCTGAAGAAAAATTACGGGTGGTCAGATGGCGTCATGAAACTGTACACCACACTCGCGGAAGACATACTGTATAGGGATCCGATGAACAACTGCATTTTCCTCGACAATCACGATATGGACCGGTTTTATTCCGTGGCAGGAGAAGACTATGCCAATTTTGAAATGGGATTGGGACTGCTGTTAACAGAAAGGGGTATTCCTCATTTATATTATGGTACAGAAATTCTGATGAAAAATTTCAAGAATCCTTCAGATGCCATGGTCAGAGAAGACTTCCCCGGAGGTTTTGCCGGTGATCCAAAAAATAAATTTCTTCCCGAAGGACGAACGGAAATGGAAAACAGGGCTTTTAATTATGTTTCCAAACTGGCCGGTTTCAGAAAATCATCCTCCGCACTCACAAAAGGAAAGCTTATGCAGTATATTCCGTCAAAAGGGGTATATGTTTATTTTCGTTATGATGAAAAAGAAACCATTCTCTGCGCACTCAACTCCGACAGCCTGACAGAAGCCATCCGGTTCAGCGATTTTTCAGAAAGAACAGACGGCTTTGTTTCTGCCACCGATATCATCACGGGCAATAACTATCCGTTAAATGATAAATTGAATATTCCTGCCCGTTCCATCAGAATACTGCAGCTAAAAAAACGGCCGACTGATAATAAGATCGTACATTAGTAAAGGTGAAAGAACAGATATCAAATTACGAGAACACGCATTTTGTAGATTCCACGAAACCCGTTTGGAACTACTCCCTTTTTTCTGATGCTGACATCAGTAATTTTCAAAGCGGCACACATTATAGTCTGTATGAAATATTTGGTTCTCACGCGCGGGAAGTGCTGGGAACAAAAGGATATTATTTTGCCGTATGGGCGCCCAATGCAACAGCCGTCTCCGTAATCGGAAATTTCAACGACTGGAAACCGGATGCCCATCCGCTTTTTGTACGACTTGAAAAATCAGGCATATGGGAAGGCTTTATACCCAACATCAGTCGCGGGGAAATTTATAAATATCATATCCGGGGCTTTAACGATTCTGAAACCGTTAAGGGAGACCCGTTCGGACATTTCTGGGAACAAAGACCCAAAACCGCTACCATTACCTGGGATCTGGATTATCACTGGAAGGATGATCAATGGATGAAAACGCGGAAAAAACACAATTCGCTGGACCAGCCATGGAGTGTGTATGAAGTGCATCTGGCCAGCTGGATGCGTCCGAATGCAGAAGATGAAGAAACGTATAATACCTATGACCAGATCCGCGAAAGGCTGGTGCCTTATGTGAAGGAAATGGGTTTTACACACGTAGAGCTGATGCCCGTAATGGAATATCCTTACGACGGAAGCTGGGGTTATCAGGGCGTAGGATATTTTGCACCGACTTCCCGTTTTGGAGATCCCCAGTCCTTTATGGAACTCGTGGGTGCTTTTCATGAGGCGGGTATCGGAGTACTCCTGGATTGGGTTCCTTCCCATTTTCCCTATGATGCCCACGGTCTCTATATGTTTGACGGCGCAAATACCTATGAATATTCGGATATGCGCAAAGGCTATCATCCCGACTGGAACAGTTATATTTTTAATTATAAAAGAGGAGAAGTTAAATCCTTCCTCATCAGCAGCGGCCGTTTCTGGTGTGATAAATTTCATGCGGACGGGATTCGCGTGGATGCAGTGAGCTCCATGCTTAAATTAAATTACTCCCGCACAGAAGGTCAGTGGGAACCCAACGAATTTGGCGGAGATGGAAATCTGGAAGCCATCGCGTTTATTAAAGACCTCAACGAAACGCTGTACAGGGATTTTCCGGATACACAAACGATCGCCGAAGAAGCAACAGACTGGCCGGGAATCAGCCGTCCCACATTTGCCGGTGGACTCGGATTTGGCATGAAATGGATGATGGGCTGGATGCACGATACGCTCGACTATTTCAAAGCCGATCCTTTATTGCGCAAAGGCCTGCAGGACAAATTCACGTTTAGCCTGATGTACTTCTACGATGAGAATTTTATGTTACCGCTGAGTCACGATGAAGTGGTACATGGAAAATCTCCGATGTTATATAAGATGCCCGGCGATGACTGGCAGAAGTTTGCCAATCTTCGACTGATGTACAGTTACATGTTCATGCATCCCGGAGGTAAACTCCTTTTCATGGGTGACGAATTCGGCGCGACCGACGAATGGAATCATAAAAGCGAATTGCAATGGTACCTGCTGAAATATGAATTGCACTGGAAAATGAAGGATTGTGTGCGCGATCTGAATCTTTTACTCAGGGCCGAACCCGCCCTGTATGAAAATCAGTTTAACGTTGATGGTTTTGAATGGATCGATCTGGAACACCGTCAGGAATCGGTCATCGTATTCAGAAGAAAAGGTAAAGATCCTGAAAACGATATCCTGGTTATTTTAAACATGACCCCTGTGGTAAGAAATAACTGGAAAGTATATGCCAACGGGAAAAAGGCATGGAATGAAATCTTTAATAGTGATGAAAGAAAATATGGCGGCTCCGGCGATATCTATAATCCCGAGCCGATCGTGACACTGGTTGACGAGGATCAGAACCGTTACGAGATTAATGTACATCTCCCTCCACTGGGTGCCGTTATTTTGAAATAACTTATGGATTAGTTTATTTGGGAATCTGTCCCTTGTAGGCGATCATCAAAAAAATCATCAGCAGCGTGAGAATCGCGAGCAGGCAGATTAAACCCACTGCCAGTGCACGACCATATGAATATACCGGGCCGCCTGTATCCACATGCGCTTTTATATCCCTGCCCTGAAGCGCCTGCATAATGGCTGCACCAATAGACAAAAAAACCAGAGGAAAAACAAGGGACGGAATTTTCCATCTGGTGGTTATGAACGCCGCCAGCACACTGAAAATAAAAATGCCGGCGATTCCCAGAACCCAGGTTCTCCTTACTTTTTCGGGGTATCCGAGCCGTTTATAATTTTCGGCAAGTATATAAACAATGGCCAGCGGACCACCTATAAAAGTAGCCAGCTGAATATGAATATTATTATAAATCGGTTCATTTGAGTTCGGATTGAGTAAATCTTCTTCCATGACGGCTTCTTTAAATAAGTAATTATCTTGCGAGAACAAATATGCTCCAAAATAAAAGATAAATGCCTAAAGATTCCGGAAAAAGTCTCATTTCATTGGTTATCACACTGATCAGGCCTTATAAAAAATGGCTGCTGGTCATCTTTGCAGCGATGCTGCTGGAAACTTCCATGAGCCTTCTGGGTCCCTGGCCGCTTAAAATTATTATAGATAATGTGGTTGGCCATCGCGCTTTGCCACACTGGCTGTCGTGGATCAACGATCTGTCCATCGATTCGAATAAAATGGCCATCGCAGGCGCTGCGGCCTTCGGATTGGTTCTGATCGCGTTAATAGGTGGTATCGCAGGTTATATCGACAATTATTTTACCGAGAGTGTCGCCCAGAACGTGGCCAACGATCTGCGATTGAAAGTGTATCATCACCTGCAACGCCTTTCTCTTACTTATTATGATTCGCACCAGATTGGAAATATATTAAGCACCATTACTTCCGATGTGTCTACGATTCAGAGTTTCGCATCCTCCGCTCTGCTCAGTATGCTCATTGACGCGCTCACGATTCTGGGCATGCTGGGCCTGATGTTCTATATGAACTGGGATTTTGCGCTGGTGGCGGTTTCCGTAACCCCGATACTGCTTTTGTTTGTAGCCCGTTTTAAAAAGGCAGTTAAAAAAGCCACCCACGAAGTGAGGGCTGAACAGAGCACGATGGTTTCCGTACTGCAGCAGGGACTGGAATCCGTTCGTGCAGTGAAAGCTTTTGGAAGGCAGGACCTGGAGGAAGCCCATCTGAAATCCATAAGTCTGGGTACCGTAAATGCATCTTTGAAAGCCAGAAAGGTGAAGTCCCTCCTTTCACCCGTCGTAAGTCTTGTCGTAGCCGCCTGTACGGCTTTTGTTTTGTGGCGCGGAGCCCATCTCGTTCTCGTGGAAGCCATGACCCTCGGCGGACTAACCGTTTTTTTATCTTATCTGGGAAAGTTTTTTAAACCCGTGCAGGATCTGGCTAAAATGACAACCTCCATTGCACAGGCATCCGTTTCGCTCGAACGCATTCAGTCTATTCTGGATACCGATACGATTATTCCACAGAAAGCAAATGCCATAACTCCCGGAAAATTAAAAGGAGAAATCAATTTCGAACATGTGGCTTTCGCCTATGATCCGGAAGCCCCGGTGCTGAGTGATATTCATTTTGGAATTAAAGCGGGTCAGCGGATCGGCATCTGTGGTCCGACAGGCGGAGGAAAATCAACGGTGGTGAGTCTGATTCCCCGTTTTTATGATCCTACCAAGGGGAAAGTACTGATTGATGGTATCGACATTACGGATTTCGAAATGCACAAGCTGAGGGACCAGATTGCTTTTGTACTACAGGATACGGTTTTATTTTTCGGAACCATCAGGGAAAATATTGCCTACGGCAAAGCCAACGCTACGGATGAAGAAATTGAGGCAGCCGCCAAAATGGCCAATGCGGATGAATTCATAGCCAGAATGCCTCATGGATATGATACCATGGTTGGAGAACGGGGCCTCACACTGTCCGGTGGTCAGCGCCAGCGTATTGGTATCGCCAGGGCGATTGTGAGAAATTCTCCGATCCTTATTCTGGATGAACCCACGGCAGCACTGGATACAGAGTCAGAAAAACTGGTGATGGAAGCACTGGAGCGGCTGATGCAGGGCAGAACAGTTATTATCATAGCCCACCGGCTGAGCACTATCCGGGATGCCGACAAAATTGTGGTACTGAAAGGAGGATATGTGGCGGAGCAGGGCACACATGATGAACTGCTTACTCTTGGAAAAATCTATTCGGAGTTATACCATATACAGGCGGGAACTGAACCTTTGGTAGACCCCAAATCAAACTAATCCGTACATTTAGACGCAATCAGAAATATGTCAAAGTCAATGTCAAAACGTGCGATCATCATTTTACCTGATGATACCAGAAAACCAATTGTTGATGCGATAGATGCGGCAGAAAAATCCATCAAAATAAAGATGTTTGTTTTTTCCGATCCCGACCTGATCAACGCCGTAATAGCTGCCAAAAAACGGGGTATCCAGGTGCAGGTGATGCTGAATCCGGCCAGAAGGAGCGGAGAAGAGGAAAATGGCGAAACAAGGAAATTGCTGGAATCTGCGGGTATTGAGGTAAAAGACAGTAATCCAAAATTTGGGATCACCCATGAGAAGTCCATGGTAATAGACGACGACACGGCTTTTGTGAAATCCTTAAACTGGGCCACCAAAAACCTGACGGTCACCCGCGACTATGCCATCACCACCAATCACCCGCACGAAGTGAATGAAATTGTGCAGGGCTTTACGGCTGACTGGGAAAGACAGGATTTTGATCCCGGAGAACATGCCCATATGATCTGGTGCACCGGAAATGGAAGGGACCGGATTGCACGATTTATTGATGAAGCGAAACATACACTCTTTGTTCAGAATGAACGTTACCAGGATTCTGTCATTATCGAAAGACTCGTTCGCGCCGCCATGCGCGGAGTCAAAGTTCATATTATGGCCCGTCCTCCGCATGCGCTTAAAAAAGATAAGCTGGTGGAAGGAGTGGGTGGTCTCCGCATTATGGATGATGTGGGAATCAAGATCCATACACTCAGACATCTGAAGCTGCATGGAAAGATGCTGATAGCCGATGGAAGCCGTGCCATCGTAGGATCCATCAACCTGGCTCCGGGCAGTTTCGATGACCGCCGGGAACTGGCTATTGAAGTGCACGATGAAGAAGTAGTGGAAAGGCTGCACCGGATTGCAAAAGAAGACTGGACAAATTCCCATCCCCTGGATCTTTCGGATGAAGGTCTGTTTGCCGATCTGGAAAATAAAGGAGATGGCGGAGAAGAAAATCTGGCGCTCAATCTTAAAAAGAAAGACAAACAGCAGAGCGAAGAGGACGACTAAATCTACATCCTTTCAGGTACCCGTATGCCCAGCAAACTCATGGCAGACTGCATCACGTTCGCCACCATAACGCAGATCCTCAAACGCAGTTGCTTCTTGATTTCCGATTCGGCCCGAGCCACGGAATGTTCGGCATAAAAGGAATTAAAAAGTCTGGCTATCCCAAATACATAATTCGCCACAAGGGAAGGATTCATTTCCACGCAGGCCTGTTGTAACAGCGACCCGTATTTTTCCAGCGAAATCAATAATTCTTTCTCCAGCGGGAACAGGGTTTCCCCTTCCACAGCCGGATAACCGGTAACGGGTTCTTTTCTCAGAATAGATTTTATACGGGCATAGGTGTATTGTATAAAAGGACCCGTAAAACCATGAAAGTCGATCGATTCGTCCGGATTAAAAACCATTCGTTTTTTGGGATCCACCCGTAAAAGGAAAAACTTCAATGCGCCCAACCCAATGATATCATACAGCTGTTTCCTTTCCTCTTCATTGAAATCATCCACTTTCCCGAGTTCTTCCGTATGTTTAGCCGAAATGCCTGTCATTTCATCTATGATATCATCCGCATCCACCACGGTTCCTTCCCTTGTTTTCATCCGTCCGCTGGGCAGCTCAACCAGTCCGTACGATAAATGATAGATTCCTGCAGCGGACGGCAACTCCAGTTTCTGACAGATCAGTTTCAGTACTTTAAAATGATAGTTTTGTTCATCCGCCACCACGTATAGACTCAGGTCGGCATGATACTCCTCGTATTTTTCCACTGCCAGACCAATATCCTGGGTCATATAAACCGCTGTGCCGTCACGCCGCTGAACAATCTTTTCGTCGAGGCCGTCGGATGTCAAATCAATCCAGACACTTCCATCTTCTTTTTGAAAAAAAACCTTTTTTTTCAACCCCATCTCCACCAGATTCTTTCCGAGCAGGTAAGTCTCGCTTTCGTAATATATTTTATCAAAGTCACTGCCGATCCGTTTGTAGGTTACGTCAAAACCGGCATACACCCAGCTGTTCATTCTTTTCCAGAGACTCAGTACTTCGGGTTTGCCGGCTTCCCAATCCACCAGCATCTGTTGCGCTTCCTTCATGAGCGGGGCTTCTTTCTCGGCTGTTTCTTTGGAAAACCCGGCAGTTATTCCTGCCTCGACCTGCTTTTTTAATTCATTTCCAAAAAGCACATAAAAATCACCCACGAAATGATCGCCCTTGATTCCCGTGCTTTCCGGCGTGGCGCCGTTTGCGTAGTGCAGCCAGGCTACCATACTCTTACAGATATGTATACCCCGGTCGTTCGCAATACATGTTTTTATCACCTCATAGCCACAAGCCCGATAAATGGCAGCCACACTCCATCCCAGGAAATTGTTCCGCAGATGGCCCAGATGCAGCGGCTTATTGGTATTTGGGGAAGAATATTCAATCATTACCCGGCGACCATTGGAAGGCTGCAGGCCGAGACCGGGTTCATTAAAATGTTTCTTGAGGAAGTCCAGTAAAATGCCATCAGCAATAACCAGGTTCAGAAACCCATTAATCACATTGTAAGACGAAAACAGGTCCGGCCTTTCCAACAGCAGGGCTTCACCCAATTCTTTACCCAGCGCATCCGGTGAGGTCTTTAGATTTTTGCTGAAGGAGAAAAGAACGACGGTATAGTTACCCGTAAATTCGGGTTTGGTTTCACTGACCAGTATATCCCGGGTTTCGATCGGGAAAGCATACTTATTGGCAAAAATGCGCTGAACTGCCATTTTTATGCCGGGTACAAGCTCCATTTTGATTGAATTGTGCGCAAAAGTAGTATTTGTTGGGTAGACTATCTGCTCTGTTTAGATTAACTTCGTCCGCGGAATCCGAGGATTTATGCCAAAAAAGGAGATCATTGCATTTATAGACTTTTTCTATCCCCCTTTCCGAAAACTGATCCCTTTACAGACTTTTCGATACGCTGCCTGCGGGGGTACCAATACGATCCTGGACATCTTTGTTTTCTGGCTGGCTTACAACCATATTCTCCATAAACAGGTACTCAACCTGGGATTTATCGCTTTCGAGCCCTATACGGCCGCATTTATCATCTCTTTTCTGGTCAGTTTTCCCACGGGATTTTTCCTGATGCGCCATGTTGTTTTTCCGGATTCAGTACTTCATGGAAGAGTTCAGCTTTTCCGGTACTTCCTGCTGGTGCTTATCTCGATCATTTTGAATTACGTGTTTATCAAGCTTTTTGTAGTCAGGTTTCGCATCTTCCCAACCGTTGCGAAAATACTCACCACGTTTATTGTCGTTTCATTCAGTTACCTGACCCAGAAGAATTTTACTTTTAAGGCGGAAAGCCCTTCGAAGCCTAAAGCTTAAAGCCTAAAGCTCAAAGCCTAAAGCCTAAAACCTTAAGACTAAAGAGTAAAACCTTAAGACTAAAGAGTAAAACTTTAAGACTAAAGGATAAAGCCTTTGTCCTTGAGCAGCCGAAGCGAAGAGAAGGCGACTAAAAAGGAATTTCTGAATGGTTTATGCTAAACGCTGTATATTTAAAAGCACATTATTTTCTAACCGCTAAGCGCTATCATTTGAATCCATCGGCGCTTTTCGCAAAAAACGATTGATATGACTTTTTCCCGCAGGAATTTTTTGAAAACAGGGGGACTCTCTGTTGCAGCTGTGGCCATCGGTTCACATAAGTTATTTGCCTCGTCTTACCCTGGTGCTTTTCTGGCTATCCAGCTGTATACGGTTCGGGCAGACATGGACAAGGATCCGTCCGGAACTTTGAAAAAACTCTCCGATATGGGGTACAGGTATGTGGAACATGCCAATTACCATGACCGGAAGTTTTATGGTTATAAACCCTCTGAGTTTAAAAAACTGCTCGATGGATACGGCATTCTGATGCCCAGCGGACACGTGGTGATGCATGCCAATGATTATGATTTCACTAAGAATGATTTTTCTGACAATTGGAAATATACGGTGGAAGACGCCGCCATTGCCGGTCAGTCTTTCCTGGTATCGCCCTGGCTGGACGACAGCCTGCGCAAGAATAAAAAGGATTTTTTAGCGTATATGGACGTATTCAATAAATCGGGCGCACTGTGTAAAAAGTCCGGAATGAAATTCGGCTATCACAATCATGATTTCGAATTCACTACTAGAATTGACGGTGATTTATTGTATGACCTTATTCTTCAGAATACCGATCCTGCCCTGGTGGCACAACAGCTTGATATGGGTAATCTGTATAACGGCGGAGCCAAAGCCATCGATGTGGCAAAAAAATATCCCGGCCGTTTTGAACTGATGCATGTAAAGGATGAAATTCTGGCCAAAAAAGGCGCAGAAGACAGATATGAAAGCACGATACTGGGAAAAGGAATCGTGGGCACAAAAGAAGTTTGTGATATCGGCAGAACATCGGGCGGCACTAAATATTTTATCATTGAGCAGGAATCCTATCAGGGTCTGACTCCACTCGACAGCTCACAACAGGATTATACTATTATGAAGGGATGGGGGTTTTAATAAGCCTAAAGCTCAAAGCCTTTGAAGGCCTAAAGCCTAAAGCAGAAAGCTCAAAGCCTAAAACTGCTGATCATTTTAATAAGAAACCCTCTCTTCATCAAAAGAGAGGGTTTTCTAATATCAGGAAACAAAGTTTTAGGCTTTAAGCTTTGTGCTTTAAGCTTTGTGCTTTAAGCTTAATAACGGTAATGTTCAGATTTAAAAGGACCCTTGGCCGGAATACCGAGATATTCGCTTTGTGTGCTGGTCAATTCATCCAGTACCACGCCAATCTTGGCGAGGTGGAGGCGGGCTACTTTTTCATCCAGATGTTTGGGAAGAACGAATACTTTGTTCTCATAGTTTTTATGATTCTGCCAGAGTTCGATCTGAGCCAGTACCTGATTGGTAAATGAAGCACTCATTACGAAACTTGGATGACCCGTTGCGCATCCCAGGTTAACCAGGCGTCCTTCAGCCAGAATAATCACATCTTTTCCTTCAATATTATAAATGTCCACCTGTGGTTTGATCGTATCCTTGGTATGACCATAATTATCGTTGATCCAGGCCATATCGATTTCGATATCAAAGTGCCCGATATTACAAACTATCGCTTTGTCTTTCAGTGAACGGAAATGTTTTTCGGTAATCAGATCACGACAACCGGAAGCCGTCACCACAATGTCAGCTTCTTTTACAGCTTCTGCCATAGGTTTCACTTCAAAACCATCCATCGCTGCCTGAAGTGCACAGATCGGATCAATTTCTGTTACAATCACACGACATCCTGCGCCCTGAAGAGAAGCGGCAGAACCCTTACCCACATCACCATAGCCACCTACAACGGCGACTTTGCCGGCCATCATCACATCTGTTGCACGACGAATGGCATCTACCAGACTTTCCTTGCAACCGTATTTATTATCAAATTTAGATTTGGTAACAGAATCATTTACATTGATAGCAGGCATCGGAAGTGTTCCTTTAGCTACTCTTTCATATAAACGATGAACACCGGTTGTGGTTTCTTCAGAAATACCTTTTACATACTGAATCAGTTCGGTGTATTTATCCAGAACGATATTGGTCAGATCGCCACCATCATCCAGGATCATATTCAACGGGCGGTCAGTACTGCCGAAAAACAGCGTCTGTTCAATGCACCAGTCTGCTTCTTCAAGCGTTTGACCCTTCCAGGCAAAAACGCCTATACCAGCGGCTGCGATTGCTGCAGCGGCCTGATCCTGGGTTGAAAATATATTACATGAACTCCAGCGCACTTCAGCACCCAGTTCAATCAGTGTTTCGATGAGTACAGCGGTCTGAATGGTCATATGGAGACAACCCGCAATACGCGCTCCTTTCAGTGGTTTCAGTTTACCATACTCGGCACGAATAGCCATCAGTCCCGGCATCTCGGCTTCTGCCAGACGAATTTCTTTGCGGCCCCAGGCAGCCAGACTCATATCCTTCACCTTGTAAGGAAGAGTCAGATCAATATTTTTTGTTTGTGTAGACATATAGTGGTTTTATACCTCAAAGGTATGTTTGTAGAACAAAACAACCCTAATTGTTGGAATTTTTGGAATAAATTTACATATTTGAAGCTTAATTAAGAACAAAACACCTTTTAGCCATGCAAAAAGAAGCATTTAAAGAACAAGCGGTACCGGCTGTTCTTCCGCTGGATGAAAAAGATAAATCCATCTTACGTTATCTGCAGTCAAACGCGAAGGCAACGGTAAGGGAAATTGCCGGTCATGTACATCTCAGCACCACTCCGGTTCATGAACGAATCAAAAGGATGGAGGATGAAGGGGTGATTGTACAATACGCTACGATACTCAACCATTCGCGGATCAATAAGGGACTGATGGCGATCTGTTACATATCGCTTAAGGAGCACAATAAAAAGTCGGGAGGCAAATTTATAAAGACCATTTCCGATATGCCCGAAGTCATCGAGTTTTATATTATTTCAGGAGCTTTTGATTTTATGCTGAAAGTGGTGGCTGAAAATATGGATGACTATTATGATTTTCATGTCAATAAACTCGGGCAGGTAGATAACATAGCGCAGGTGCAAAGCACCTTTATCATGGGTGTGATTAAAGACGGGCAGCCGGTAATAAGTTGAGTTCTTAAAAAAAATCAGCCTGCCTTAACTATATCGGCGACTACTTTATCAATGGGCAGATCCACGGAAGCTCCCGAAAACTGATCCCAGGGAATAAAACGAAAAGTTTCTGTTTCGCACGTTTTCCGGTATACTTCCATCTGGGCTTCATCAAAATCGAACAACTGTGTCCGGATGGGAACAGTGATTGGTTCCAACGCCTCCACATAATAGTAAATGGAAATGATCTGATGTTCCGGATTGAACGCACTCATTTGAAAAAAATCAGTCGTGTACAGATGATCCGTAACCTGTACGTTCAGATTCATCTCCTCCATAAATTCTCGTTTCAGACAGTCCCTTGTTCCTTCTCCGAATTCAAGTCCGCCGCCCGGAAATTTGGTATAGCGGTTACCCCGGATGAGTTCATCGGACACCAGTACATCCCGGTTCCCGTTTATAAGAATTCCATAAACCCGAAGATTAAACATAATGAAGTGGTTGGCGTTTCAAAAAATACGAATCAGAAAGTTATAAGATCCGTATCGTAAAAAAAATATGAATATCATAACACCGGGCATTTCGCAAAACGGTATGACCAAAAAAAGTTGCAACCCTTTCAAAACAAGGGTTGCAACTTAAAAAAAGCCAGTAAAAACGGTGAATTTTGGAGGTTCCGAGCAGATTCGAACTGCTGTGGAAGCTTTTGCAGAGCTCTGCCTAACCGCTCGGCCACGGAACCTTTTGAGAAGGGGCAAAAGTAGTATATTCGGAGTAATTTGCCTAACAACAAACAGAAATGCGGCGCATCGAAGAAAGCGAACTGATCATCAATTCCAGAGGGGCTATTTATCATCTGGATCTTCGCCCCGAAGAACTGGCCCACAAGATTTTTCTGGTTGGCGATCCGGGAAGGGTGCCCGTGGTGAGCAGGTATTTTGACCGTATAGAAATTAAACAGCAACACCGGGAGTTTGTTTCACACACGGGTTATATCGGGTCTGAAAGATTTACGGTACTGTCCACCGGAATCGGCACGGATAATATAGATATTGTTTTGAATGAACTCGACGCGCTGGTAAATATTGATTTTTCTACCCGAACCATAAAACCCGAGCTGACCCGGCTGCAAATCATCAGGCTCGGAACTTCAGGCTCTCTGCAAAAGGAAATACCGGTGGACTCACTGGTGGCTTCCACACACGGGTTGGGCATTGATAATCTGTTGAATTTTTACCGCATGGAACCGAAGGGGGCCGAACAGGAAATTCTGCAGGCGTTTACTACTCATACCCAGTTACATCAGCAGTTTGCCCACCCTTCGATTGCCTCGGCCTCAGGCTTTTTGTTAAAACATTTTACGGAAGGTTATTTTACCGGCATAACGATTACCTGTCCCGGTTTTTATGGTCCGCAGGGGAGAATACTCAGACTGGGACTTCGTTATCCGGATCTGATTGACCGGCTGACCAGTTTTCACTTTGGACCCTACCGGATCAGCAATTTTGAAATGGAAACCTCCGCCATTTATGGTTTGGGCAGCATGCTGGGACACCACTGTCTCAGTCTGAATGTAATCGTTGCGAACCGCATCAGTAAAACATTTTCGGCTAATGGCTTGTTAGCAGTAGAGCATCTGATCGAGAAATCCATTGAAATCATTCGTTCCATACCCCAATAAATTTATCTTTGCACCCCATGAATATGCCATTTTCTAAATACCAGGGAACCGGAAATGATTTTATACTGGTTGACAATCGTACGAAAGCCTATTCCGCCATTTCGCAAAAGGAAATTGAACATCTGTGTGACCGCCGTTTCAGTATTGGAGCAGATGGACTGATGCTTCTCAATCTGAAAGAAGGATATGATTTTGAAATGGTTTATTATAACGCAGACGGAAAACTTGGCTCCATGTGCGGAAACGGTGGCCGTTGTATTGTCCGGTTTGCCTACGATCTGGGCATCCATAAGGAAGCGTATCATTTTCTGGCCAGCGATGGCGAGCATGAGGCCGAACTGGATACCATATCCAATATCATCAACCTGAAAATGAAAGATGTTTCGGGATACAAGGAAGAAGATGGTCATTATATTGTAGATACCGGTTCACCGCATTATGTGCTGTTTGTAAATGACGTACAGGACGAAGATGTGGTTAAAAAAGGAACGGCCATAAGGTATAGCGAGCCTTACGCAAAAGAAGGTATCAACGTCAATTTCGTTGAAGACAAGGGCGATGACGCGCTTTATGTAAGAACTTATGAAAGAGGAGTGGAGGATGAAACGTTTTCCTGCGGAACCGGTGTCACAGCCAGTGCGCTGGTCTGCCATCACAACGAAGTGGGATATAACGAAGTGAACGTGGAAACCCGGGGAGGCAAACTGATTGTTAAGTACGACCGCAGTTACGATAATAAATATTCCAATATCTGGCTTTGCGGCCCGGCAGAAAAATCTTTTGAAGGAAAAGTAAATGCCGACCTGAAGAATTAAAACAACTGCAATTGAAATATGCTTCCTTAACCGGCATTGCCGCCGCCATTCTCCTGATCATTTTCTGTTTTATACCCTGGGCTTTTTATCCTGATCTGAAGGAAAATTTCACAGGATTTTATTCCCATGAAAATGTGTACGGCAAGCCTGCCAAAGCATTTATTTTTTTATCGATGCTTTCCATCCTTTTTTTCTTCATCACTAAATTGTGGGCCAAGCGAGTGAATCAGTTTATATCCGTGTTCATTTTCGCCTATGCGATCAAATCCTATTTTATCTATTCCGCATGTTATGGCGGGTATTGTCCGCAGGTCAAATGGGGTTTATATGGTATTTTATTATTTTCACTGACCATCCTGATCAGCAGTCTGCTCTCGAAAGGGGAAATGAAAACGGAAATTGTCGATAACCGGTGACCGTCAACCTCTAATATTTCGCTTCGATCAGCCGCGCAATACCAAATGCACATCCTGCCGCAATGGCGCCAATCATCATGACTCTTAAAGCGCCTCCCAGTTTGTTCACACCGGTGAACTTGCTTTTGTAATAGCCGAAAATGAACAGGCATACCAGGGTAATGGCTGCCGACAGTTTGAGGCCCTCAATGCCATTCGAAACAAAAAAATAAGGACTCAGGGGTATCAGGCCACCCACTATATAGGAGACGCCGATATTGAAAGCGCTTTTTGCGGCTCTTTTGGATCAGGTTTTTCCAGACCCAGTTCATACTTCATCATCAGCTCCACCCATTTTTCTTTGTCCTTACTCACTTCTTCCACAGCCTGGTTCTGTATTTCATCACTCAGTCCAAGGGACGAAAAAAAGGTCTTCAGTTCTTCCTTCTCAATTTCAGGAACGGTTTCCACTTCTTCATATTCCCTTTTCATTTCAGAATTGTAGTGATCCACTTCCGTTTTGCCGGCAAGGTATCCACCCAAACCCATGGCTATTGAACCCGCCGCAATTTCCGCCAGCCCTGCAATAATGATCAGGTTGGTACTGGATACCGCGCCACTCAGTCCCGCAGCCAACGCAAAAGGAACCGTGAGTCCATCCGACATACCAATAACGATGTCCCGTATGGTTTCTGCGCCGAAAGCATGTTTCTCCAAATGAACATGGGCTGCTGATACGGCCGGGAATCCTGTAGTTTCTGGTTGGGACATGAAAAAAATTAAAACTTAATGATTCGGTAATTTATTTGAGTACTGCCAGACTATCTTCTATAATTTCGAGGCACTCGTCCATCTGTATTTTTGTGATCATCAGAGGGGGTGCAAACCGGATTTTATTTCCATGGGTGGGTTTGGCGAGCAAACCATTTTCTTTCAGTTCCATACACAGTTCCCAGGCCGCTTCGGGCCGCGTCTGATGGATCACCACCGCGTTCAGAAGACCCTTACCCCGAACGGTTTCAATGAACGGAGATTTAATTGCATCGAGTCCTTTTCTGAAATAATTTCCCATAACAGCTGCATTTTCTGTCATCTTTTCCTCCTTCAGAACCGTCAGCGCCGTGATGGCCACTGCGCAGGCCAGTGGATTTCCGCCGTAGGTGGAACCATGCTCTCCCGGTTTAATGGTGAGCATAATTTCGTCGTCTGCCAATACCGCGGAAACAGGCAGTACACCGCCGCTCAGGGCTTTTCCAAGAATGAGAATATCCGGCCGCACATTTTCATGATCGAAGGCCAGCATTTTTCCTGTTCTGGCGAGACCTGTCTGAATTTCGTCACCAATCAGCAACACGTTTGCCTGTTTACAATACTCGGAGGCTTTTGCCAGATACCCCTCATCCGGAACCACCACACCCGCTTCTCCCTGAATCGGCTCCATGAGCACAGCCGCCACATCCTTATTCTGCAAAGCTTTTGCCAGGGCATCCAGATCGTTATAAGGAATCACATCAAATCCCGGCATATAAGGTCCAAAACGGGTGTACGAGTCCGGATCGCTGCTGAATGAAATGACGGTACTCGTGCGCCCGTGAAAATTATTTTCAAAAACGATTATCCTGGCTTTATTTTCTGCAATTCCCTTTACTTCATACCCCCAGCGCCTGGCCAGTTTGATTGAAGTTTCCACTGCTTCCACACCGGTATTCATTGGCAGAACCTTATCGTATCCGAAATAGGATGTGATAAACCGCGCGTATTCGGCAAACTGATCGCTGTGAAAGGCACGGGAAGTGAGGGTAAGCTTCTGTGCCTGCAGTATCAGACTGGCTATAATTTTGGGATGACAGTGTCCCTGATTCAGGGCTGAATATCCACTGAGGAAATCATAATATTTTTTTCCGTCCACATCCCAGACATAAACCCCCTGACCGCGGCTAAGCACCACGGGCAGCGGGTGGTAGTTATGGGCGCTGAAGTTGTTTTCAAGTTCTAGGAATGATTCCGTGGTATGGGAATTGGCCGTTGTCATTTGCATATAAAGTAAATATTAGTATAGGAAATAGAAAAAAGAAAAGCCGGGAAAGAACAGGCTTAGCGTCCTCGATGATTGAGTAAATCGAGGTTGGCAGAAAGAATCGGTATCGTTTTTTGCAGTGGAATACCGGCAAGATACTAAAATAGCCGGAAGCCGGGAACGCAATCCCGGCAGTTCTGAAAAAAAATACATTTCGACCCCTTTGATTACCTGATGGCTTCCCTTTGGTTACCCATTGGATACCCGCCACCGGGCCTGGCTTGGGGTATGCATCGGGTATGCATTGGCTTTGGATACGGGGGAAGAGTCTCTGTAAGGTCTCTGTAAGGTCTCTGCAAGGTCTCTGTTTGTCGGCCTGAAATAACGATACAGATATTTAAACAGGAGTATTTATTGCAAATAGGTCTGGCTGGCTTGTTCAAAACGAATATCCGGGAGCTGACCTTTTCTAAAAATGCCGAAAAGACTGGATCCGCTGCCCGACATGGACGCGTAAAGGGCTCCGGCTCCGTAAAGTTTTTGCTTTATCTCCTGAAGGGAGGGGTGGGCTTTAAACACAGGTACTTCAAAATCATTAACAAGCCTGTTTTTCCATGTTTCGACTGGTTCTTGAACAATGGTTCTCAGATCTGATTCCGGTTCCCGGGGTTGAATTTGAGAATAAGCCCAGGCCGTTCCAATCCGTATCTCCGGATGAACCAGCAGAAAAGACCAGGGGGAAAGATCGAGCGGCATAGGTTCCAGGTTTTCGCCGCGTCCCGTTGCATAACAGGCGGAATCCTGCAAAAAGAAAGGACAGTCACTACCCAGCTGAACAGCATAACGAGCGAGGTTTTCCCTGGAAACAGGCAGTTCAAAAAAACGGGTAATCAGTTTCAGGGCAAATGCCGCATCAGAGGAGCCGCCACCCAGTCCCGCGCCCATGGGTATGGCTTTATGCAGGCAAATATCCAGTCCATCCAAAGGAGGGTAATCATTTTTTAAAAGCAGGAAAGCCTTTTGCACCAGGTTTTCTTCTTTTTTTCCGGGTACCGGCAGGCCAGTCTGGAATAAACAGTTTTCTTTGGAAGCGATTATTTCGAGCACATCGCGAAGGGGCAGGGGATAAAAAATGGTTTCGATATTATGAAAGCCATCCTGCCTTTTTGAAATGATGGAAAGTCCGAGATTTATTTTAGCATGGGGAAAGGCGATCATCCTGTGCGCCCTTTTCTGCGATTGTTGATTTCGTCCCTTATTTTAATGGCCCGGATATAGTCCTCCTGTTCGAGTACTTCGGAAAGCAGGCTGTTCAGGTCCTCGAGTGAGAGGCCGCCGAGATCTTCCTTGGCACCGCCTTCGGTGGTTACGGTTTCCTTGGTTTGTTTTTTCTTTCCCGCGCTGTCTTCCATCAGAATTCCCGCACTTTCAATGATGTTCTCGTAAGTATAAATGGGGCAGCCAAAGCGAACCGCGAGGGCCAGGGCGTCGGATGTTCGCGAATCTATTTCCACGGTATCATGTTCACTGATGCAGATCAGTTTGGAGTAAAATATGCCCTCCTGCAGGTCAGAAATGATGATTTCCTGCAAATCAATAGAAAACGCAGTCATAAAATTCTTCATCAGGTCGTGTGTCAGCGGACGGCTGGGATGCATTTTTTCCAGGGCTACCGCAATAGCCTGGGCCTCAAAACCACCGATTACAATGGGCAAACGGCGAAGGCCATTGATTTCACCCAATACAACAGCATAGGAATGCGTCTGCGTAATGCTGTGCGACAAAGCCACAATTTCCAGTTCGATCTTCTTCATAAAACGGATCTGCCCCTCGGGCCAGTTGATTGGGTCTTTTATTAAAAGGGCAAATATAAAAAACTAATCCTTTTAAAAAGGAATTAGCGTCAGGCCACACCCTTGAGTTTTTTTACGGCCTGAATCAGCCTGGGTAATATTTCGAAAGCATCCCCGACGATTCCGTAATCGGCCGATTTAAAAAAGGGCGCTTCCGGATCTTTGTTGATAACAACAATCACTTTACTCCGGTTTACCCCGGCCAGATGCTGAATGGCGCCCGAAATACCGATGGCAATATAGAGATTGGGAGCAATGGCAACACCCGTCTGCCCCACATGCTCATGATGGGGTCTCCACCCGGAGTCTGCTACAGGGCGGCTGCAGGCTGTTGCCGCGTGCAGCAGTTTGGCCAGCTCTTCAATAGGTCCCCAGTTCTCGGGGCCTTTCATACCCCTGCCTCCGCTGACCACAATTTCTGCTTCCGTAAGCGGAATCTCGCCAGAAGCTTTTGATACCGATTTTACGACAACCAGCGGCGATTGAACGGGAATGTTTTCCTGAACGATGCTGGCCGTGCCCGATCCCGCAGTTACCGGGTAAACATTTGGATTGAGGGAAATAATTTTAACCGGGGTCTTGATGGAGACGGTGCAGAAAGCCTTTCCGGAAAATACATTTTTCTTTACCAGGAATCCATTCGAAGTATCCGGCAGTGCAGTAGCTCCGGTAACCAGTCCCGCTTTTAAACGGGCAGATAGCCCCGGTGCAATGGCCCTTCCCGTATTGGTATGTGAGAGCACGATCACAGTAGCCCCGTTTTCAGCGATTTTGGAAAGAATGCGGATATACTGTTCTGCATCGAGCTGGTTCAGCGACTCCTGACTGACCTGATGAATTTTCTGAACCCCATAGATTCCGAGTGCAGCCAGATCGTCGGTAACCGTTCCGATCAGAACGGCTTCTGCCTCCGTGCCGGTCTGTCGCGCCAGCGCGACCCCATAGCTCAGTGCCTCGAGAGAAGTTTTTTTGATATGACCATCTGCGTGATCGAGAAAAACTAAAATCATAGTGTGGAAGTATGGAAGTGTGAAAGTGTGGAAGTTATATTTGAAAATTTAAGAAATTGGGTGTGGTTAAGTGAAAGTCCTGAAACGGTGCGGACATTCACTTCCACACTTCCATACTTCCACATTAAATAAGCTTGGCTTCCTCATGTAACAGGGTGATAAGTTCTTCCGGTTGATCTGCTGAAATCATTTTCACGCCTTTTTTTGCGGGGGGCAGTTCAAAGGAAATGATTTCAGTGAGTGCATCCGCAAGAACGGGTTCCACCACTTTTAAAGGTTTACTGCGTGCACCCATTATTCCTTTCATGTTGGGAATTCGCTGCTCGGCCATTCCTTTCTGACATCCGACAACCAGCGGCAGATTCACTTCGACTGTTTCTTCGCCTCCTTCTATTTCACGAACAAGGGTGGCTTTTTCACCCGCGAGTTCGAGTTTCGCTGCCAGTGATATATAAGGTAAATCCAGCAGGGCGGCCAGCATACCTGCCACCGATGCGCCATTGAAATCAATCGTTTCCTTACCGGCCAGAATCAGATCATATCCGGCTCCTTTGGCAACGGCGGCTATCTGCTCCGCAACATAAAAACTGTCCTGCGGTTCGGCGTTAATCCGGATCGCTTCATCACCTCCGAGTGCCAGCGCCTTTCTGATCACCGCGTCATAGTCAGCCCCGCCGACAGTTACCAGATGGAGAACGGCAGAAGGATCCTTCTCTTTGATCTCAATGGCCCGCACCAGCGCATACCACTCATCATAAGGGTTCAGAATCCACTGCACTCCATCCGTTACAAATTTCCGGTTGTTATCTGTGAAGGCTATTTTTGCCGTTGTATCCGGCGTCTTGCTGATGCAAACTAGAATCTTCATGATGCCTTAAAAATTAAAGTTGTTTATGCAACTATACAAAGGTAAGTTATGAGAGGACAAGTTTATGATAAAAAAAATGAAAAATAAACGACCTCATGGAGAAAATAGAAAAGCTGAGATCTTTCCTTGAAAGCTCGCCGGGCGACTCTTTTTTAAAACATGCACTTGGACTGGAATATATCAAACTGGGCGACGACAAAACGGCCAAAAACTTATTTTTGGAGATACTAACCGCGGATCCGGGTTATATTGGTACTTATTATCATCTCGCCAGGCTGATGGAAAGAAATGGTGATTTTCAGAATGCGAAAATCTGGTATGAAAAAGGTTTGGAGCAGGCAAAAAAAGCAGGCGACCGCCATGCCTGTAACGAACTGCAGGCAGCCCTGGAAGATCTCATGGATTAGTTATGGAAAATTTACTGGATGAATTTCGGATATCATTAAAAAAATCAGGCGTAAATAAAAAAGACCGTCTTCTGCTGGCCGTGAGCGGGGGTCTGGATTCGGTTGTACTCGCCACCTGCAGTTCTTTACTTGAACTGGATTTCGCGATCGCACATGTCAATTTTCAGCTCAGGGGAACAGAAAGCGACAGGGACGAATTATTCGTTCGCCAGCTGGCGGATAAATTGTCGGTACCTTTTTTTGTGCAGAAATCTGACACGGCAGAAATCGCAGCGCGACTGAAATTATCTATTCAGGTGACCGCCCGAAACCTGCGGTACGACTGGTTTGAGGAACTGGCGGCTGATCCTGAACATCCTTTCCATTTTATTTTAACGGGCCATCATCTGGATGACAATATCGAAACCATGCTCATGCATTTTTTCCGGGGAACAGGCATAGCCGGAATGACGGGAATGCCCGAAAAAAATGGCAGACTCTTTCGTCCGTTGCTCCGGTTTTCCAGGCAGCAATTGAAGCAGTTTGCCAACGATCGTCATGTGGAATGGGTGGAAGACAGTTCTAATGCATCAATCGATTATACCAGAAATTACTTTCGCAATGAACTGATCCCTTCTATCGAAAAAGTTTTTCCGGATCTGCATCGGAATCTCGCCAATAACCTGCACCGTTTTTCAGAAACGCGGGAACTTTTTGATCAGGCAATCGACCGTCACAAAAAGAAACTGCTGGTGGCTGATGGGAATGAACTGCATATTCCCATTCTCCTGTTGAAAAAAACGCAGCCGACCTTCAGCATTTTGTACGAACTGATTAAAGATTTTCATTTCAGCCCCGATCAGACGGGAGAAGTGATCCGGCTGATGGACGGCAGCAATGGAAAATATATTTCCAGTTCAACCCACCGGATCATCAGGAACCGCCGGTGGCTGATTCTGGCTCCGCTGAATCATGATACGCCTTCACAGATGGTTATTGATGTCAATGAAAAAGAAGTCCGTTATCCGGATGGTCTGTTGCGTTTAAAAATGAAGTTTTTGAATGAACCCGAGGCAGTTTCTTCCGATCCTGCCGTGGCAGTGCTGGATGCCGATAAAATTCTATTCCCGCTCGTTCTGAGAAAATGGAAAGCAGGTGATTATTTTTATCCGCTGGGTATGAAAAAGAAGAAAAAAATTGCCCGTTTTCTAATAGATCAGAAGGTTTCGAAAACGGCCAAAGAAAAGATATGGGTGCTGGTTATGGACAATCAGATTATCTGGGTGGTGGGTCAACGCATTGACGATCGTTTCCGGATTAAGGAATCAACCCGCTCCCTTTTAACGATTGCCAGGGATCATTAAAACCGGGGATGACTTAATTCATTCAGGAATATATCAATCACATCCGGCCGCACGGCAATGGTAAAGAGTATACCGAATAATGCCCCGTAAAAATGCGCATCGTGATTGACGTGGTCGCCGCCTTTTCTGGACATATAGGCAGAATAGAAAAGAAATATTCCACCATAAATAATAGCCGGAACCGGAAAAACAAGTACGATAATACGCTGCCAGGGCCTAAGTAAAATAAATGCGAAAAGTACGGCCGAGACGGCACCTGAAGCACCGAGACTTCGGTAATTATAATCGTTACGATGTTTTAAATAAGTGGGGATATTGGAAACAATCAGGGCGCCGATATATAAAGCCAGATAGTACCATTTCTGTAAACCCAGTTCGCCCTGGTAATGCGCCTCCATAATGGTTCCGAAAAAATACAGGGTCAGCATATTAAATATCAGATGCATGTAGTCTGCATGGATCAGGCCGCAGGTGATAAAACGGTAATACTGATATTTTTTGTTGATGGCCGGGGGCCAGAAAATCAGGTCATCCACCACTTTACCGTTTCTGAAACCGGTCAAAGAAATAATACAGGTAATAATGATAATGGTAAGCGTAATGTTGAACATGGAGTGGTAAAGGGACTTAAAGATATACTTTAATTAGAGAATTCAAAATGGTCAGTCGTGATGATATTTTTCATTCCGGCCGATGCTGCAGGCCCTGTAAATCTGCTCTGCGAGCAGGAGGCGAACCAGCTGGTGAGGGAAAGTCAGATCGGACAGGGACCAGACCAATTTTGATTTTTTTAAAATCGTTTCATCAAGGCCATAAGCCCCTCCGATTAAAAAAACAAGTCTTTTCACACTTTCGTTGCCACGGTCCTGTATGAACGAAGAGAGCTTTCGGGATGACAGGGACTTTCCTTTTTCATCCAGGGAAACCAGCCAGTCGTCTGGTTTGAGCTGGGCGAGTATCATCGCGGATTCGTCCTGTTTCAGTTTGAGTGGTGGCAGGGAGCCAGTTGTTTTTTTTGCAGCAAATAACCGCCATTCCACCGGGTAATAATTTTCTATCCTTTGTGTAAAATCGTTTACTCCCGCAGACACATAGGATTCATGGGCCTTACCGATTGCCCAGCATTCAATTTTCATGGAACAAAATTACTCAGATAAAAAGAGCTAATCTTCATTTTACATCGAATTTTAGCTATTTTGGACTTTCCCAAAACGGTTTGATGAAAAATATCAGTGGCACAAAACAGGTGCTGATCATACTCAGCGTATTCCTTTTATCCAGGGTGCTGACAATTATGGCCGGCCTGCACATGAATATCTGGGCCCTTTCGGCTTACTGGCAATACCTCGATCTGGAAACGCTGCGAAATCATTTGCTCAGGGGAATATGGTATGATCATGCCCAGCCTCCTGTGTTTAATCTTTTTCTCGGAATAGTTTTGAAAATGGGCGGGGGGCAGTCTGCTGTGATGTTCGCGGTTATTCTGAAACTGATTTCTCTTGTCAATGCCTTATTGCTATTTTCCATTTGCAGAAAACTGACCCGGATTTCTTTCCTTCCGCTACTGGTTGCCCTGGCGTATCTGCTCAGTCCGGCCACCCTGATTTTTGAATGCGAATTATTTTATACCACGACCATCTCCCTGTTTTTACTGATCGCCGTTTTTTACCTGCTCCGGTTTTCTGTTTCCGGTACGGCATGGAATGCCGCCGGATTTATCCTGCCGCTGGTATTACTCTGCCTTACCCGCAGCGTCTATCATATCGTCTGGTTATTCGTACTCTGCTCGGTGCTGCTTTTTTATTTCCGGAAGAAAGTTTTATTTAAAACTCTCCTGACAACCTCTGTTGTGGCTCTGCTGATTGTGGGAAGCTGGTATGTAAAAAACAAGATCCTGTTCGGCAAACTGACCACTTCTACCTGGATAGGAATGAATATGGCGCGGAATGTATTTCACGATAATGAGGTAGCCGACTCCAGCCTCATAGAAGCCTATCCGCCTTTTTCAAAAATCAATGTTTACCGCCGTTTTCTTCATCCACAATTTGAAAACCCGTACAGAGGTTTGAATGACCGGGATCTTTTACAGGAAATGAAGAACGACAGTTTTATCAATGAAACTGAAGTGAGTTATATCCGGGTTTCCGATCTGTATCAAAAGGCAAGTCTTGATTTTATCAAAAAACATCCGGGTGCCTACCTGCAAAATGTGATGCAGTCCTTTATTCTTTACTTCACTCCGGCAACCATGTATTCTCTGGCCGTAGAGCAGTCAGGTAAAATAAAATATTTCGACGTACTGTATTCGGTTAACCTGACCCATTTTGCAAACGGGAAACAGCAGCGCAGGATTTTGCTGACACTATCCGCCATACCCAAAATGATTCTTTATTTCTTTGTTTTTTTTGTGCTCATCCGCTATTGTATTAAAACCCGTCAGATCAGTCCATGGAACCTGTTTATTATGCTGACTATCTTTTTTGTATTTGGAATCAGTTCGTTTTTTGAACACTATGAAAACATGCGCTTCCGCTACGAAACAGAACCCCTGTTTCTGATTCTGGCCGCACAGGTATTCAGCAGACTGTTTTCAAGATACCAGATCAGAAAATCTTCGCCCCCGCTGAAGGAATTGATTGCTTAAAATGAATCGGCCTCCCGGTATGCTTTGATCAGCGCCTGCTCGCCCGCGGCACCCGGCAGGGAGTTTCCATGTTCCATGCCCAGCATGCCTTTATAGCCCCTTTCGTACAGATGTCTGAAAATATTTTTATAGTTGACTTCACCTGTACCCGGTTCATTCCGTCCCGGATTATCACCGATCTGATAATAGGCAATTTCCTCATAGGTCCGGTCGATTCCTTTGATCAGATCGCCTTCGTTTCTTTGCATATGGTAGATATCAAATAAAATTTTACAACCCGGGCTATTTACAGATTTGCAAAGGGAATAGGCCTGGGAAGAATGCCGGAGAAAAAGGTCGGGCGTATCACTCAGGGGCTCCAGCACCATCACGATCCCGTGAGGTTCCAGAATCTCCGCTGCGGGTTTCAGGGCTTCCAAAACATGGGCGGTTTGAAAATCCATGGGAATGCTGCGGTCAAAATTGCCCGGAACGACAGTGACGAGTTTACCCGTGCATCGTTTGGAAACATCCACGGCTTCCCGGGTATACCTCAGGAATTTATCCTTCCATTCCGTACTGCCTGAACAAAGAGAAGTACTTACTGGCCAGTGATCAAATGCATGCACGAAAACACCCATGGTCATGTTGAGTTTGGTCAGCAGGTTACCTATTTTTTCCTGTTCCGCAGCTGTCCGGTCCATCATACCATTGTCTTCAATAGCCCGGAATCCCTGGTCATAACCAAACCGGATCTGGTCGCCAAAATCCTTACCCGAGCTGTTTTTAAACATCCCGTCGTGGAAAGCATAATTCAGCTTAAAAGGATTGCCGGTTTCCTTTTTAGATTTGTTGGCCGGGGCCATCATCGCCAGCGGCGACATCAGGAGAGTACCGGCGGTCATTCCCCTTTCAATAAAATTCCTTCTTTTCATATTTTTTTTAAAGCCCAAAGCTAAAAGCCTAAAACTTGGTTTCATGTTTTTTGCAACGATAAACGATATACGATAAACGACTGGTTTTAGGCTTTGAGCTTTAAGCTTTAGGCTTTCGGAATCCTCTGAGAAAATCCTGTACGGACATTCTTTTTTTACCCTCCAGCTGCAGTTCCTCCACATAAATATATCCATCCGGAACGACAAACCGGAGCCAGGTTTTTCCGTCTGTTTCTGATTCCCCCGTCGTTTTTTCGTGGATCGAACTTTCGGGCCGGGTACGGAAAATTTTCATGAGTTTTCCCCCGAATCGGGTAAAGGCACCGGGAAATGGGGAAAGCCCTCTGACCTGATTGTGAATCGCTGATGTCTTGGCGCTCCAATCAATTTCTCCGTCACCTGAAAAAAGCTTGGGGGCTGTTTTAAGCAGTCCGGGATCTGCTTTTGGCTGGGGTTTTTCCAGCAGGGTGCCGTCTGCAATACCGCGAACCGTCTGAACGACCAGCCGGGCACCGGTTTCCTTCATCCTGTCATGCAGCTCACCGGCCGTTTCGTCGGGTCCAATGGTCATTTCTTCCATGAGTAAAATATCACCCATATCAATTTCCTGCTGCAGTTTAAATGTAGTGACTCCGGTTCGGGTCTCGCCGTTCATAATGGCCCGGTTAATCGGCGCCGCACCCCGATACTGGGGTAATAAGGAACCATGCAGATTAATCGTGCCCAATGCCGGCATCGCCCAGATGATTTCGGGCAACATGCGAAAAGCAACCACCACCTGGATATCGGCTTTAAACGACTTCAGGAGATCGATAAAACCCGGCTCTTTCAGCTTTGGAGGCTGCAAAACCGGAATATCATGCTGAATCGCAAACTGTTTTACGGCAGATTCGCTCAGCCTGAGACCGCGTCCGGCGGGTTTGTCGGGCGCCGTTATAACAGCCACTACAGCAAAACCATTTTCTGTGAGCGCCTTCAGACTGGCGACTGCAAAATCAGGCGTACCGAGAAAGACAATACGGGGATAATCGTTCATTTTTTTGTATATGACCTGTGGCATTTGCCCGGATCCGGCAAATCATTCCTGAGCGAAACTAATCACTAACATTATACTGGTAGAGAATTTGCATTATTCGGTTTCAGTTAACTTTGCCGATTACGAAAAAACCAGGAGCTGAATCTCCGGTTTTAAACTTTGTAATAAACCATTTTTTAAAAATTAAAACTATTTTATGGCCGTTCAATCCGGTGACACCATTAAGATTCATTACCACGGACGTTTATCCGATGGGACCACGTTTGATTCTTCAGAGGGCCGTTCGCCGCTGGAATTTACTGTGGGCAGCGGCTCTGTAATAAAAGGCTTTGACGACGGTGTTCAGGGCATGAGCGTGGGTGACAAAAAAACCATTGAAATTCCATTTTTACAGGCTTATGGTCCGGAAGATCCTTCCATGATTATTGAATTTCCAACCGATCGTCTGCCGGAAGACCTCAAACCGGAAATCGGTATGCAACTCAATATGAACAATGCCGAAGGTGAGCAGTTCCCCGTAGTTATCACAGATATTACGGATGACAATATCATTCTCAATGCGAACCATCCGCTGGCGGGCAAAGACCTCATATTCGACCTGGAACTGGTGGAGATTGTGGACTAAATTTTTTCTGAAGAAGTAAATACAAAGCGAGCAGGCCCAGGAGGGAAATGGTCATGAAAATGTACGATCCCTCCAGCCCGCTGGCTCCGCCGGTGATGTTTTCATCTCCCCGAAATTCGGGTTGTAAAAGCGTTTGGGTGAGTCCCTGGCCAGGAAATCCCAACAGGGGTCCCTCCAGAAATTTCCATGCCGCGTGGAAGAAAACGGAAAACCATAAATTTCCTGTGTACAGATAGTTCAGCCCCAGTATCAATCCAATAATCAGTGTATTGATCAGAGGAAAAAATCCGGTACCGTTCCAATGAAAAGCCATAAAAAGAAGGGCGGAAATTCCAAGGGCGATCCATTTGGAAAATGAATTCATGAGATTGCTGAGAAGATAACCCCGAAAAATAAGTTCTTCATAGAATGCCACGAACAGAATGGTTCCCAGTGACAGGAACAGAGACCGGACATCAAAAATGATATCCGTCCATTTCAGACTGCCTGTGGCTTTCAAAATAAGGCTGCTGCCGCCAACGATGGTTATGGCGAGCAGGGCACCCGACAGAGCGTCCCGGGAATAGCCATGGAGAGACAAGCCCAGCGTAACAAACGGTCTTCTGTCGATCCATTTTCGAAAAACGAATGTCAGGGCGAGGGTCAGTACAA
Organism: Puia sp.; assembly: GCA_965214575.1. Taxonomy (GTDB): domain Bacteria; phylum Bacteroidota; class Bacteroidia; order Chitinophagales; family Chitinophagaceae; genus Puia. The sequence continues at coordinate 4,823 of CBDCCE010000017.1, read as the reverse complement.
ACAGAAAAAGGTCAACTCCTGCGGATTTTTCTCCGATAAGGATATTCTGAATGACCTTCATATTTTCTCCACGGCCATGGAGCCAGATCACATAGAGCAGAGCAGACAATGAACAAAGAATCAAAAAAGCAAGTATGTATAATAAGACTCTGAGCCAGCCTGCCTGAATGAGTGGTTTGCTAGAAATTGATTTACCCATGACCTGTAAATTTATATTTATTTTTATCCTTCATTTGATTTTTTAATTTTTTTATATGCCTCTTTCTTCGCTGACCGACCGGTTTTTCAGATACGTTAAACTGGACACGCAAAGTGATCCTTTTTCAGACAGCCAGCCATCTACAGCAAAACAACTGGTTCTCAGCAGACTATTGCTTCAGGAACTGTCATCGATGGGCTTAACGGAAACCGAGCTCGATGAAAACGGATATGTATATGCCAGCATCCCGTCAAATACGGAAAAAACGGTTCCTGTCATTTGCTATTGTGCCCACGTGGATACTTCACCCGACTGCAAAGCCAGCGAAGTCAGGCCCCTGCTGCACGAGAATTATTCAGGTGAGGACATTATCCTGCCCGACGATCCGGAACAGGTTATCAGAACGAGTGAACATCCTTATCTACTGGAGAAAACGGGGCAGGACATTATTACGGCTTCGGGCAAAACCCTGCTGGGTGCCGACGACAAAGCAGGTGTTGCCATCATTATGGAACTTGCTGCTTACCTGACGTCCCATCCGGAAATTAAGCATGGCAAAATCAGAATCCTTTTTACACCCGATGAGGAAATCGGAAGGGGGGTGAACAAACTGGATATGAAAAAGCTGGCAGCAGATTTTGGCTATACACTGGACGGTCCGGAGGCCGGCTCTTTTGAGAAGAAACCTTTTCCGGCAGACAGCATGCATTTTACCTTTCATGGAGTGTCTGCACATCCCGGTCATGCGAAAGACAAACTCGTGAATGCGGTTAAAATGGCTTCCGCCTTTATCAACGAATTGCCCGGTGACGATTTTCGCCGGAAACCACCGAAGAACGTTACGGCTTTGTACATCCGGTTCGTATGGAAGGCAGTGCGGAAAAAATGCAGGTTGATTTTATCATACGTGATTTCAATACTGCCAAACTGCATGCGTATGAAGAATATCTTAAAGACAAGGCGGAAAATATACTGCGTTTATTTCCTCATGGGCATTTTGAATACGAGGTGAAAGAACAATACCGCAATATGAAAGAAATACTGGTGGCTTATCCACAGGTGTCTGAATATGCCAGAGAAGCTATCCGAAGGGCCGGACTGAGTTTGAAAGAAACGGCGGCAAGAGGGGGAACCGATGGTTCAAGATTATCGTTCATGGGTTTGCCCTGTCCGAATATTTTCCACTGGTGAAATGGCTTTTCACGGCAAACATGAATATGTATGTGTGCAGGATATGGAAAAAAGTCTGGAAACCATTATACAGCTCAGCAGAATATGGGAGGAAAAATCCTAGACCGCGGACTTTTTCGCAAGGATGGATTTTATAATCTGTACGGCATGCTCCCGGGAATTTTCGATAAACCAGATATGAGTGTCCATGCCTCCGCAAACCACGCCCGCGAGATAAATATTTTCCTGGTTACTCTCCATCGTGTCTTTATTGTAGCTGGGATAACGTTTAACATCCTGAGATAAATGAATACCCAGTTTTTCAAGAAAAGCGAAATTCGGCTGGTATCCGGTCATTAACAGAACATAATCGTTGGGAATGGTAACCACCCTTGAAGGCGTTTGAATATCTGCTTCCTTTTCACGAATCGCGAGCAGCCGGGAATGATAAAAAACTTTGATGGAACCTTCTTCAATACGATTACGATATCGGGCCTCACCCAGTATTTTACTCTTTTGCCAATTTCATCACCCTTTATGACCATTGTCACTTCTGCTCCTTTTCGAAAACTTTCGAGAGCAGCATCCACAGCCGAATTATTGGCACCCACAACCAGCAACTTCTGCATGGCATAGAAATGAGGTTCTTTGTAATAGTGGCGCGTTTTTGGAAGATCTTCTCCGGGAATGCCGAGCCTGTTTGGAATATCATAAAACCCGGTTGCGATGATGAGGTTATCTGTCAGATAAACCTGTCTTGAACTCGTTACCTGAAATTGGCTGCCCTGTTTTTCCACCTTTTGTACTTCCTCCTGCAGATGAATATGAAGGTTTTGCGAAACGGCAATGCGACGATAATACTCAAGGGCTTCCTGGCGGGTCGGTTTTGATGTTATTACTTACGAAAGGAATTCCGCCGATTCAATTCTTTCCGAAGTGGAAAAAAAAGTCATGTTAGCGGGTAGTGGTACAGCGAATTGACAAGCACCCCTTTTTCGAGAATGAGATATTGAAGTCCTGCCTTCTTTGCTTCCAGTCCGCAGGCCAGCCCAATGGGTCCGCTGCCTACGATAAGTACATCTAAAATATCGGCCATGTTTCAAAGGTAAATCATAAATCAGTGTGTTGCCGTCAAAGAAGCCGGTCGTGACGCGATCGTTGCACAATAGCGGCCCGGTCTCCAAAAAATAGTACATTACGCTCTATACAGCTTCCCGGAATCAGGGAGGGTATCAATTGACTGAAATATGGAAAAATCTAATTCAATTCTGGTGGCTGATCCCCATCGCTATTTTTATTTTCAGCGGACTGGTTACGGTTAGCCAGGGTTATATCGACGTCATCACCATGTTCGGCAAATACCGGAGAATTCTTCAGCCCGGTCTGAATTTCAAGGTCCCCTTGCTGGAGCAGATCCAGAAAAGAATCAGCATTCAGAACCGTTCGGGTTGAACTCGAATTTCAGGCCGTGACGACAGACCAGGCGAATGTTTATTTTAAAAGTATGTTACTGTACGCCGTCCAGAATTCGGATGAAGAGACGATTAAGAAAGTGGCTTTTAAATTCATTGCAGAACGCGATCTGATGCAGGCTTTGACCAGAACCATTGAGGGAAGTATCCGGGCGTTTGTTGCCACAAAAAACAGGCAGAGATACTGGGGCTTCGCAGAGATATTGTGGAATATGTGAAAGATCAGATTGATCATTCACTGGAAGAATGGGGCTACCATCTGCTCGATCTCCAAATCAACGATATTACATTCGACCAGGCCATTATCGATTCGATGAGTCGCGTGGTTGCCAGTAATAACCTGAAAGCGGCAGCAGAAAATGAAGGTCAGGCGCTTCTCATTACCAAAACCAAGGCTGCGGAGGCGGAAGGGAATGCCATTAAAATATCTGCAGAAGCGGAAAAAAGAAGCAGCGAAGCTGCGCGGTCAGGGGGTTGCCTTTTCCGGGAGGAAGTTGCCAAGGGAATGAGCGAGGCTGCCGAACAGATGAAAAGAGCCAATCTGGATACAAATGTCATATTGTTCAGTATGTGGACCGAGGCCATAAAGAATTTTGCAGAGTATGGGAAAGGCAATGTGATATTCTGGATGGCAGCAGTGACGGGATGAATAAAACCATGATGCAGATTCAGGCCATGATGATGAAACCTTCCAATCCTTAACCAGATTTCGTTGGCAGATTTTAGCTTTTTGTTAAAGAATACAAAACGAACCCTTACGTTAGTTAAGGCCGAAGCTTATTTTTACTTCAATTAAATAACTGTCCCGAATGAATTTTTCTTTCTGCAGGTAATTATTGATTCCGCTAAAATTAAAGACAGTCTGGCCCGTGCGGGTATTGTACCGGCGCCCGGAAAACAAAATCTTCTGGATATCCTGGAACGGGGTGGCCCGCTGATGATACCGCTGGCGCTCCTGCTTATTACGGCTGTTTTTGTTCTTTATAGAACGCGTAATGGCCATTAACAAGGCTTCGCGGATGGATGAGAATTTTATGAATATTATCCGGGATCATATTGTCAACAACAATGTGACAGCGGCCAGAAGTATTGCAAAAAACACGAATAGCTCTACCGCGCGTATGATTGATAAAGGCATTCCACCGTATCGGGAAACCCATAGACGCGATTGAAAAGAGTATGGAAAATGTGGGGCGACTGGAACTGTATAAATGGAAAAAAACGTTTCTATTTTATCTGTCATCGGATATATCGCACCGTTGTTTGGATTCCTGGGAACCATCATCGGCATGTTTCAGCTGTTTTACAATATCGCCTCTACCGGAGAGTACAGCATTTCAAATATTGCAGGCGGGATTTATGTGAAAATGATTTCTTCAGCAGGAGGATTGATCATCGGCATCCTCGCCTATATCGGGTACCGGTATCTGAATTCGCAAATTGATAAGACAACAAATAAAATGGAAGTGGCCAGCGCAGAATTTATAGATATTCTGCAGGAACCCACCAGGTAAGTTACGAGTGTGGTAGTGTGGTAGTAAACTCACTCCCACACTACCACACTACCACACTATAATAATGAACTTACGTACCAAACACCGAGACGAAGGCGAGGTCCATACCGGACCCCTGAATGATATCCTGTTCATTCTGCTTTTATTTTTTCTGATCGTTTCCACGCTGGCAAACCCCAACGTGATTAAGCTGTCACAACCCAAATCAAAAAGTGATACGAAGTCCAAACAGACGGTCGTTGTTTCCATCAATAGGAACCAGCAATATTTCGTGGGTACCACGCCGGTGGCTCTGGCCGATCTCAAAGCTCATTTACAACCCTTTCTTGCCAAAGAAACGGACCAGCCTTCCATTGTGATCAATGCAGATAAAACAGTTCCCATCGACGACGTGGTAGCCGTTATGCGTGTGGCGAGGGACTCGGCGCCAGAACGGTGCTGGCGGTCGACAAAAAAGGAGTTCAATAA
>CBDCCE010000016.1:0-120812 GCA_965214575.1 Puia sp. | reverse complement strand
AATTTCTTCTGAATTAACCCAGCCATGTATGTCGCCTGTTTCTTTAATCAGGTTGGCAAATTTTTCATTTTTTTCAAGGCTGCTATCAGACTTTAATGAAAATAAATTTTTAGAATAAGCAGTGAGAGCAACTGTTTTATCAACTAATGTTGACATGTTATTTTGAACAGGCATACCATTTATTGATGGTAATTTAGACTTTGCAGTAGCAGCATCAAATGAATAAACAAAGTTTTTATCGTTCCAGGTAACTACACTTTCATTTTTAAAAACTAGCACATTGAGATCGCCATCTTTCTTTTCAGTAGCAGTAGAATCAAGGTTTTTATTGAATTGTTCAAAGTCTGATGAGCTCTTAACAGTGCCTTCTAATATCATTTGTCCATCAGTGCCGGGATCTTTTGCAATAAAAAATACAACGCTGCTGTTTAAGTCTATTCCGCTGTTTTCAGGGTTATCAAGCAACTTCTTTTTCCATGCATTCATGGTAGAATCTCCGGCGGCTTTTTGATACCAGCTTGTTTGTTTAATATCATCCCAACTTAATTTACCACGCAGAGATTTTATATCCATGTGCATTACAAACATTGCATTCTTAGGTATCATTTTACCTAATTCATTTTTTTTGCTGCATGATGAAAACACGAAAGCAACCGCAAAAACCATAAGCGTCAGCCTGAGAAGAGATTTCATAATTGTTATTTTAAGATTTTATAATTTTCAACCTTGAAGTAATTGATTAGAAAGAACCTTTGAAAAAATAATTCATTTTATATTAATGGCAAATTTTAAATAAAGTAACCTCATTGTAATTTAAAATATGAAGAAAGGTTTTCCAGGATGATGATTTGCTGTTCAGACTTTATTAAATCTTTAACGATGCAGGTTTTTTGTTGCATTTCGTTTGAACCAATGATAACCGCATAAGGAATATTTTTTTTAGAAGCATATTTAAACTGTTTATCCATTTTTGCATTTTCATAAAACAGCTCGCAACTTATTCCATTGTTCCTTAAAATCTGCATTTCTTTAAAAGCTAAACCGGATTCTGCTTCTCCAAGATTGAAAAATAAAACAGTGGTTGATTTATTAATTTCTTCGGGAAAAATATTTAGCTCATTCATTACATCATAAATTCTGTCAACGCCAAAGCTGATGCCTACACCGGGAATATTTGGTAAGCCAAACAAACCTGTAAGATCATCATATCTTCCGCCACCACCGATACTTCCCATTTCTACATTTCGAGCTTTTACTTCGTAAATAATTCCTGTATAATAATTAAGGCCGCGTGCCAATGTAAAATCAATCTTTATTTTATCCTTTTGCGCATAACCATCTGCGTTATTTATATAAAAAAGAATTGCTTTTAATTCCTCAATTCCATTTCTTCCATTTTCAGTATTCCTTAATAATTCAAAAACTTTGGAAAATTTCTCCTCATTAGTTCCATCAATTAACAGGTAGTTTTCAATTATTAAAATCTGCTCGTTTGATAGATTATTTTCCTGTAATTCTTCTTTTACTTTTTCAATGCCAATTTTATCAAGCTTGTCGATAGCAACTGTTATTGAAGTTAATTTATCAATACCACCGCATACTTCAGCAAGTGCAGCCAATATTTTGCGGCTGTTGATTTTTACATCTACATCAATCTTTAATTTTTGAAAAACATGCAAATAAATTAATGCAAACTCGGCATCGCTAATTAATGAATTTGTTCCGGCTGTATCTGCATCGCATTGCATAAACTCACGATAACGTCCCTTTTGTGGCCTGTCTGCACGCCAAACACTTTGCATCTGATAGCGTTTATACGGCATCGTTAGTTTGCCATAATTCATGGCTAAATACCTGGCAAATGGTATTGTAAGATCGTAACGTAATGCTCTTTCTGTTATACTTTTTTCACTTTTTCCTTCAAGTATTTTATCAAATCCTTTTTCAGTTTCCTCCCTTTTTGTAGGATTATCAAGACCGTTATTTAAAATCTTAAAAATAAGTTTATCGCCTTCATCACCATATTTTCCCATAAGTGTTTCAAGGTTTTCCATGGCAGGAGTTTCCAAAGGTTCAAAGCCATATAACTCGAAAACATTTTGAATTGTATCAAGTATATATCTTCTCCTTCGAATAGTATCAGCCGAAAAATCCCTGGTGCCATGTGGTAGTGATGGTTTCATTTTTGCCTTCGGCAGATATTTTTTTATTAAGGCGCAAAAATATGGTATTCGTTTTTACATGAAAAGCTTCAGGGATTTAAAGTTTGACTTTTATGCGTTTGGTTTATGGAATAAAAATCAACCTTGCATCTTACTGTTAAACAGGCCTGTTTTTGATTAATACATTTTTCATATGGAGATGTTATGCATCTCTGCAAAAAAATAAATCATGAACAAGGATATTATACTTCAAAGCAATTTATTAGATATCATTTTCGATAATCGAAACAAAGATTATGGCGCTTACATTTTAAGAAAAGAATATAATTCCAGGATGCGTCTTGCAGTATCAGGAATGATAGGAGTTTCAATAATTTTCTGCTTTTTTATTTTATTTTTTAATTCATCACCTGGTAAAATTAAATCTATTATGGTTCCAATTTCTGATCCAATTTTAGCACCATATCAGCCTAAACAAATTGATGCAAATAAAAGCGTTGCAAAAGTTTCAATTAAGCAAAAAGTTTCATCAACCGCGTTTCCACCCAGTATTGTAAAGAATATTAACAAATTGCCTGCAACAACAGAGATTCAGCAGCCGTCTTTATCAGAAACCATCAATTTGGGAATTGATCTTCCATCAGATTTAAATGGAGCGGAAAGTGGCAATGGTGGCGTACCTGGTACAACAGCAGTATTATCTGTTTCACCAAAGCCGGATAAAAAAGCTGTGCTTGAGACAGCTAATGTGATGCCTCAATATCCTGGTGGAATTAAAGCTTTGCTTGAGTTTCTAAAAAAGAATATTCATTCCCCGGAAGATATAGATGCAGATGATATTGCCGTAAAAATAAAATTTGTGGTAAACTATAGTGGAAAGCTGGAGGGTTTTGATGTGATACAATCCGGAGGTGAAGCATTTGATAATGAGGTTTTGCGTGTGTTGAAGAAAATGCCCTTATGGATTCCGGGAAAGAGTAACGGAGAAAATGTTTCAGTGTATTATGTAGTGCCGGTGAAGTTTACGAAAGAATTTTAAAAAAATATTTTATTGATATTTGGCATGGCTGATGTTTTTTAAAGAGGGTTTATCTATTTTATTTATCTTGCCACACGCCAAAGTAAATTTTTAATTATGAGTTTGGAAGAATTTGAAGAAGCGCAGGATCCTAAAACGAAGCGATATATCATGATGAAAAGTATCATGGATTTTGGTATGGGATTTTTATATATCGGTGTTGGCGTAATAATTTTTTTCTCAAAACAATTTCATTTATACACAGCTTTTAGTGATAGCATTGTCGCAAAAATTTTTGCAGGACTGATTATTTTTTATGGGGCCTGGCGAATTTATAGGGGAATAAAAAAAGATTATTTTTTAGAAAGATGAGACAGAGTGGAAATACGATTTGCCGAACAATTATACATGCGGTGCTTGTTATGATTATTTTCTCAGGATGCAGTGGTGGAAACGTACGCACGGATCTTGATTCAGAAACTACCGGAACAATACATATAAGTGTTGACGAAACTTTTAAACCTGTTATTGATTCACAGATACAGGTTTTTGAAGCATTAAACCCAAAAGCAAAAATTATTGCTGAATACAAGCCTGAGGCTCAGTGTTTCAGAGATCTTGTAAAAGACAGCACAAGAATGATTATTGTAACAAGAGGCCTTACCGATGATGAAGAAAAATTTTACCAGGATAGTTTTAAATATTCCCCAACATGGGATAAAGTTGCTAATGATGCAATAGCTTTAATTGTAAATGTGAATGCAACCGACTCACTTTTTTCTATGAGTAAGATAAGAGGTATATTAGATGGATCAACAGGTGATAAGCAAATTGCGGTTTTTGATGGACTAACTTCTACAAGTACTGTTCGCTTTGCAGTTGATTCGATATTAAGAGGAAAACCATTTGATCCAAAAAAAGTGTTTGCAGTAAATAGCAGTCAGCAGGTAATTGACTATGTTAGCAAAAATAATAACGTTATTGGTTTTGTAGGAGTTGGTTGGATAGGCGATAAAGATGATACTTCACAATTAAGTTTCTTAAAAAAAGTAAGAATTGCATCTGTAGAATGTAGTTGCTCTGATGGGGATTATGTAAAACCCTACCAGGCCAATATTATGGCACACCGGTATCCGTTGGTACGGGGTTTGTACTACATCCTGAAAGAAAACTATGAAGGTCTTGGTTCTGGTTTTGCCAATTTTCTTGAGTATGAGAAGGGACAATTGATATTCAGACGTTCTTATTTAGCACCAACAAAAATGAGTTTTAGTATTCGGTCGGCAACATTAAATACACAATAAAAAGTTATTAATCAAAATTCAGTAAAATGCGAAAGATGAAACAAATCGGTACGTTAACTTCTTTAATTTTTTTAGGCAATGCTTTGTTTGCTCAAAGCATAGATGATGGTAAAAAGTTTTTAAATTATGAAAGATATACAAGCGCTCAAGGCGTGTTTAGCAAGTTGGTAACTGCTAACCCAAATGATCTTGATGCTGTATATTGGCTTGGCCAAACGTATCTTGAAAATAGCGATAATCCTGATTCAGTTGCAGCAAAAACTTTATACCAGAAAACATTACAGGCAAATCCTAACGCACCATTGATAATGGTTGGCGTAGCAGAAACAATATTAATGGATGGTAAAAAAGATGATGCACATAATATGTTTGAAGCGGCTATTAATCTTGCAAATAAAAAAAATGCAGCCGATATATTAACAGCAGTTGGCCGTGCAAATGTTGATGCAAAAAATGGCGATGCAACGTATGCTATCAGTAAACTAACTATGGCTGCCGATAAGGATAAAAAGAATCCTGCAATCGAGATTTTATTAGGAGATGCATATAGAAAAATGATTGATGGTGGTAATGCTACAAGTGCTTACACTGCTGCATTAGCAATTGATCCAAAAAGCGCGAGAGCAAATTTCATGATTGGAAGAATTTACGAAACACAAGGTTATGGGCAGGAAGCTATTTATATGAAATATTATAATGATGCAATCGCAGATGATCCAAACTTCGCACCTGTTTATTATTGGTTATATAATTACTATTACTCACGCGATGTAAATAAATCCCGTGATTATTTAAACAAATATATTGCCGTTGCTGATCCTGATTCAAAAAACTGTTACGCAGAAGCGTCTCTTTTATATGTATCAAAATTATATCAGCAAGCCATTGCAAAATCTGATGAATGTATTAGTACCGGTGGCACAAAAGTTTATCCAAATGTGTATGGTTTAAAAGCATATTCTTATGATAAAATGGGAGATTCAGTTAACGCAAAAAAATATTTCGAAGAATTTTTTACCAAGGTAAGTCCTGATAAAATAGGTCCAAATGACTATGCAACTTATGGTAAAGTACTTTTGAAATTCCCCGGAAACGATTCTTTGGCGGCTACATATATTGATAAAGCTGTTGCCTTGGATACTGTTCCTTCAGAAAAACTAGATTATATAAAATCAACTGCTGAAAGCCTTATTGCTGCTCAGAAGTATGCTGCTGCCGGTAAATGGTATGGAAAGGTTTTGGATCTTAAACCAAACTATGGTAAAGTAGATTTATACTATGCAGGTTACAATGATTATCGTGGTAGTAACTACCAGACAGCGGATTCTGTTTTTAAATTATATCAAACAAGATATCCTGATGATATTTTTGGTTGGTATATGGGCGCAAGAGCAAATGAAGGTATAGATTCAACAGGGGCTAACGGGCTTGCAAAACCTTTTTATGAAAAAGTAATATCTATTGCAGATACAACTACAGATAAAGAAAAAGTAAAAGCAAATGCAATTACTGCAAACCGATATATGGTTGCATATTATTATAACATAAAAAAAGATGTGAAAACAGCCAACGATTTTAATGATAAAATTTTAGCTCTTGATCCTGCTGACGATCTTGCTAATAAAAACAAACCAATTTTTGCAAAGCTTCTTAAAGGAAAGGCTAAATAAGCAAGTATAAAATAAGTATAAAAAATGCCTGGTAATTTACCGGGCATTTTTTTTAATTTTTTTTGTCTTACACAATAATTTACAATATTGATTATTGATGTTGCTGTCTTATTTTTGCATTTAATTTTTTTAAAGTGATACAAACGTTTTTCTTACAAGTCTCATCCGAAGGGAGTTCAACGCTGGATTTTTTCCCAATAGCAATACAATTAGTATTCGCAATTCTTTTAGTTGGAGGCATAATTGTGCTTACACACATGTTTGGCCCCAAAAGAAAAACAGTTGAAAAGCTTCAAAACTTTGAAAGCGGAATAGAAGGACAAGGAAATGCACGCCAGCCAATGGCTATAAAATATTTTTTGGTAGCTATATTATTTGTTTTGTTTGATGTAGAAGTTATTTTCTTCTATCCTTATGCAGTTAATTTTCGTGACCTTGGCTGGCATGGATTTTCTGCTATTATAATGTTTGTTGCTTTCTTTTTATGCGGGTTCATTTACATCGTAAAAAAAGGCGCATTAAACTGGGAAGAATAAAACTTAACAGCAAATAATAAACTTTGCAAATTGTTTATTGTTTTAAAGTTTAATTCAAAAATTTAAAACTTAAAAAATGGCTCGTCCGGTTCAATATAATCTTACTGATAAAGCACTTGAATCTCCAATAGGTTTAGTGCAAGCGCCTGAAGGATTGAAAGGTGAAGGTTTTTTTGCAACAAAACTTAGTGAGGTTGTTGGCCTTGCTAGAAAAAATTCTATTTGGCCTTTACCGTTTGCTACAAGCTGTTGTGGTATAGAATTTATGGCGCTTATGGCTTCTCATTACGACCTTGCGAGGTTTGGATCTGAACGTGTAAGTTTCTCTCCCCGTCAATGTGATCTGTTGATGGTGATGGGAACTATTGCTAAAAAAATGGCGCCAATCGTTAAGCAAGTATATCTTCAAATGGCAGAGCCACGATGGGTTTTAGCAATGGGTGCATGTGCAAGTAGCGGTGGTATTTTTGATTCTTATGCAGTTCTTCAAGGCATTGACCAGATCATTCCGGTGGATGTTTATGTGCCAGGTTGCCCTCCAAGGCCGGAAGCTGTTTTAGATGGTTTTATGAAAGTGCAGGATCTCGTAGGAAAAGAAAATTTAAGACGCAGGAATTCTGAAAAATATACAGATCTGATGAATAGTTATGGAATTCAATAAAAAATTGCGGCAGAATAATTAAATTTCAAATTTTATTACAAAGCAATTTTTCAAATTCAAATATGCCTTTAACCAACGAAATAGTCAAGCAAAAAATAGTTGAGAAATTTGGTGACGACGCTTATGATTGGTCAGAGCCTTACTCAATGTTGACCTTTACTTCTCACAATAATTTAAACTTAAAAGTTCTCCAGTTTTTATTTGATGAACCATCGCTTCAGTTTAAATTCCTAACTGATCTTTGCGCTGTTCATTACCCTGAAAAAAAGGAGGCTGAGGTAGCAGTTGTTTATCACCTTCACAATCTTGTCGATAATATAAGAATACGCTTTAAAGTTTTTACTAGTAGCGCTAAACCTGATGTGTTTAGTGCAACAGCATTATTTTCAGCAGCCAATTGGATGGAAAGAGAAACCTATGATTTTTATGGGGTAAATTTTATTGGCCATCCTAATCTTGTAAGAATTTTAAATGCTGATGAAATGGATTATTTTCCTATGAGAAAAGAATATCCGCTGGAAGAGCAAAGCCGCGTAGATAAAGACGATGAAATGTTTGGAAGAGACTAATAAAAATAAATGATGAGTAAATTATTTTTTAAATATAGAGTTGTAATTATTAGCGGCATACTTCTTCTTTCATTACTATTCGCCATGTTTTTAAAAGATGGAAATGTAAGAGATTTCTTTATAGGTCTTGCCACAGGCGTTGCTTTAGTTATTTTTGGACAAAATATATCAACAGTAAAATCTGAACAAAAAAATCAGCATATAAATATGATAAATGAGAACTGATTAAGTTTCATTATCAGCAAAATTTATAACATTAGAGATTGACAAAAAACAATATGCCCGAAACAGCACATCATATTAATCTTCCTGAAAATTCTCTTGAAAAGAAAACTACCACTTTAAACCTCGGTCCGACGCATCCTTCTACACATGGAGTTTTTCAAAATATCGTAGAGCTGGACGGAGAGCGGGTTGTAAGCGCTGTACAAACAGTTGGTTATATACATCGTGCATTTGAAAAGATTGCAGAGCATCGCCCGCTTTATCAAATAACGCCGCTTACAGACAGGTTGAATTATTGCTCATCTCCGATAAATAATATGGGCTGGCATCTTTGCTGCGAAAAATTATTAGGTGTGAAAACGCCGAAGAGAGTTGATTATCTCCGAATCATTATTATGGAGCTTGCCCGCATCTCCGATCATCTTATCTGCAATTCAATTGTTGGTGTTGATTCAGGTGCTTACACAGGCTTTCTTTATGTGATGCAATACCGTGAACTCATTTATGAAATCTATGAAGAAATATGTGGTTCAAGACTAACGACTAACATTGGACGCATTGGAGGTTTTGAAAGAAATTTTACGAATGAAGCTTTTCAAAAATTAGAAAAATTTATAAAAGAATGGCCGGTTGTGTTGGCTGAGTTTGAAAGCCTCTTTACGCGCAATAGAATTTTTATGGATCGCACGATTGGCGTGGGCCCTATAAGTGCTGAGCGTGCGCTAAATTATGGTTTCACCGGTCCCAATCTTCGTGCTGCAGGAGTTGATTATGATGTTCGCATTCATGAACCTTATAGCAGTTACAATGATTTTGATTTTACAATACCTGTAGGAAGCACAGGTGATTGTTACGATAGATTTTTGGTGAGAAATGAAGAGATGTGGCAAAGCTTGAAACTTATAAAAGACGCCTATCAGAAAGTGCAGGAATTTAAAGGTAAGGATGCTGAAATTTTTCATGCTGATGTGCCTGAATATTATCTTCCTGATAAGAAAGATGTTTATACAAAAATGGAAGCATTGATCTATCATTTCAAAATAGTAATGGGTGAAATTGATATGCCGCCTGCTGAAGTATATTCTTCAGTTGAAGGTGCTAATGGTGAGCTTGGTTTTTATTTAATAAGTGATGGCGGAAGAGCACCTTACAGGCTTCATTTCCGCAGGCCTTGTTTTATTTATTACCAGGCTTATTCTGAATTGACAAAAGATGGAATGTTGAGCGATGCAATTATAACAATGAGCAGTTTGAATTTGATTGCAGGTGAGATGGATGCGTAAGAAAATTGTAAGTGTAAAGTGATATTTTTTGAATTTTTAATTATTTTTTATAATGGTTTTTTCGGAACAACAATTAAACAAAGTACAGGAAGTAATCAACCGTTATCCTGAGGGGAAACAAAAGAGTGCTATACTTCCTTTGTTGCATATGGCGCAGCAGCAAGGCGGCGGCTGGCTCGATGTATCTTCAATGGATTATGTTGCAACGCTTTTAAATATTAAGCCGATTGAAGTGTACGAGGTGGCAACAATTTTATTCAATGTTACAATACAAAGACCTGTTGGGAAATATGTTTTTGAAGTTTGTCAAACGGGGCCATGTATGCTGAACGGTAGTGATGATATTATAAAATATATTGAGAATAAATTATCTGATAAAAAGGGGTGAAACGACTGCCGATGGATTGTTTACTTTAAAAGTTGTAGAATGTCTTGGGGGCATGTGGCTATGCACCAATGATGCAGCTTGGTAAAACATATCGCGAACATCTTACCAAAGAAAAAGTTGACAAAATAATTGAGGAATGCATCTCCCGGGCTGCAGCAAATAATTAAAGGAAAAATAAAAAAAATCTTTGCATGAAATTATATCCTTACTCTGAGTTTTAATGGAAATTGCGAACAAGCGCTAAATTTTTACAAAGAAGCGCTCAATGGAGAAATCATTACACAATTGGGGCGTTATGGCGATTCGCCAATGCACTCTCCTGGAAGAAGTAAAGGATAAAATTATTCATGGCAGGCTTCAATTTGGACAGATGTTAATATTATGGCGTCCGATGCAATGGATGAGAATGACAATACCCGAATTCCGGAGACAATATCAGCCTCTCTGTCGAATGTGAAACGGACGATCAGCTTGAAACAGGTTTTTTCGAAAATGTCGAGAAGGCGGAAAAATTACGATGCCGCTGCAGGATCAATTTTGGGGAGCAAAATTCGGAATGCTTACCGATCAGTTCGGCATTCATTGGATGTTTAATTGTGAGAAGAAATAAAGCTTAATTTAAAATGATGAACAATATTATTCCCTATTTAGATAAAGTGCCAAGGCATTACCTTTCATATAAGCTTGCCGTTGAATTTGAAGATGGAGTCGCAGGGAATAATTGATTTAATAAAATGGAAGAATAAAGGAGTTTTCAATTACTGGAACCTAATGATAAAAATTTTCGTTCAAGTTCAATTGACAAAGTGGCCTGAGAAAAATTAGGTGGAACGAAGATATCCCAGATATGGAATCCCGAAATGCATTTTATTTAGCAAAGCCTGAAGGTGTTAATAGATATCTTTTTCTGAATATGCCGGTGATCAGCGAGCTTTTACGGTATTCTGATTAAAGACAGGTACTTAATGGGGATCATATGCCACCCCATTTTCATGCTGAATATGGAGAATTTTCGTGCTCAGATATCAATATTCGGGTTAGGAAGCAATGTTTGCTTAGGGTATATACATTCCTGGCAAATACGCACTGGCGTTACTGATATTCTTGAAAAAGCAATTGCGGCAAGCTATCCAGCAAAGATGGAGTTAATTGAAAATTGGAACAATTTAAGTATAGAGGGAACGGGTTTGATTGTCAAAAATATATGCATCCGTGGTGCAGGCGCTAATATCTTATTTGCGGTGAAGAAACTGCATTGAAAAAAATTATTGATTAGATAAAATAGGATGTTCCCGGTATAAAAACTTTCGAGGTATATCGTCAGCGAAAGGTGGGTATAAGAGTGTTGCCCGAAAGCATTGTAAATAATGCAGCCCGGCGACATTGTTGCCATGAGGTCCAATAGATAAATCTTGGCGTTAAGAGGCATATTCAAAGATGGTGGTGCAGGTAAATCCAACCGGAATGAAATGGAGTTAATTTGGCTAAGCCTGAAGGTGTGGCACGCTATCTTGTTTGCAATGCCGATGAGAGCGAGCCAGGAACTTGATAAAGACCGTTATCTGTATGGAGAATTATCCCTCATTTATTAGCGATTGAGGAATGATGGCGGTATTCAGCGTACACGTTAGGAAGCACAGTTAAAGTATATCTATATCCCGGTGGTTCGTCAGTACCTATTGGGTTGCCGGCATATACTTGTGGATTGCAATTACATGCCAAAGGCTAAGCAAGAATGGTTTTCTATGGAAATAATATTTTGATGCAGCGGATTTAATTGCGAATTGGTATGTCCATCGATGGTGTCAGGGAGCTTACATCTGTTGGTGAAGAAGACGGCGTTGCTTGAAAGTCGTTCGTAGGGTAAAATGAGGATTGCCAAGAATAAAACCACCATTTCCTGCGGTAAAAGGGGTTGTGGTGCAATGTCCGCACTTGTTGTAAAGGAACGTTGAGACGATTGCTGCAATTGTGCCCATCATAAATATCGGCGGCGAAGAATGATTCCAAAGGTAGGAGTGGGTAGATCAACCGGGACATAAACTAATTTCTGCCTGCGGCAATATTAATAAGCCAGGTGTGTACGAGATAGATACTGACTATTGTCCTGTTGAAGAATTTATTTTCAGCCGCATGGCCTATTGTGGCAGGAATTCCAAATGGCATTTCAGAGTTGAAGGCTTGTATTCCGGGTGGATCTTCTGTTCCGATTCTACCGGAAGAATCTTCTATTAAGAAACCGCTAAGGGTTGAAACAAGATGCTAATGAATTATGAAAGCTTTCGGATGGTGGCTTTGCAATTAGGAATGCATGATGGGATCAGGCGGTAAATATAGTTCATGGAGTTGAAAGACCAATGTATAGTTCGCCATACATTACACAGCTCGCGAGAATTTTATCCATCATGAAAGTTGTGGTCAATGCTCCCCATGCGGGAAGGAACGGGATATGAGGAGAATTCATTTTTCACTAAGATTGATCAATGGCTAAGAAGTGAGAAATTCAATTGGTGCATAGATTTACTGGTTGAAGGACGTCCAGGCAGAACTAATAGAAGGCATTTTATACAACTTTATGTCCTTGGGTGATGCGGCAGTCATGGCCGGTTGCAGCGGCGATAGTGGCATTTCAGGGATGAATTTGAGATGGCACATTTTAAATCCGGAAGAGTGCTTGATGAAAAATTACGGGTTGGCACATTGATAGCAGATAACTAATGCAAATGCTCGAAGTATCTTCGTAGCATGAGTTTTTATTGAGATTTGTGGCAGACAATAGATTTATATGTAAGTAACGAAGTTTAAAAGTTTTAATTGTAAATTTTTCAGTTGAAATAACAATGGCTGAAGAAACAAAAAAAGAACCGACGGCAAATTTTAAAATAACAGGTAGATAATAGAACTATCGAAGTTGCCTCCCGGCACATACTATTCTTAAATGCTGCAAGGATGATAGGTGCCGGAAGTTGCTCCCCCCGCAATGTGTTATTACAGCAAACTCGAAGGAAGTGGTGGTAAATGCAGGACCTGTCTTAGTGGAAGTTGCAGCGGGATCTACAGCAGACCCAAGGCCAATGCCTAAAGCTGGTCGGCCTCCTGCAGAACGAACGTGATGGATGGGATGATTGTAAAAAATGTCACGAGCGAAAAAGTATTATGATGCGAGGAAAGGTGTTGTTGAATTTTTATTGATCAATCATCCTTTAGACTGTCCCGTATATGTGATCAGGCCGGTGAATGTTCATTTACAGGATTTGGGGTACGAACACGGTGCCGTGCAAACGACGATATGAATTTAAAAGAAGAACTTTTGTAAGAGAAGATATCGGTCCATATATTCAATTGCACATGACGCGTTGCATTCTTTGCTATCGTTGTGTGTATGTTGCTGATCAACTTACTAATAATCGTGTTCATGGCATATTAGATCGTGGCGATCATTCAGATATTTCCACTTTTATTTCCAAAGCAGTTG
Source organism: Puia sp. (assembly GCA_965214575.1). Lineage (GTDB taxonomy): Bacteria > Bacteroidota > Bacteroidia > Chitinophagales > Chitinophagaceae > Puia. The sequence continues at coordinate 107,521 of CBDCCE010000016.1, read as the reverse complement.
AAAGCGATTTCAGTGGTAACATGATTGATGTATGTCCTGTTGGTGCGCTTACTGACAGAACATTCAGGTTTAAAAATCGTGTATGGTTTTTAAAGCCAATGGACGCGCATCGCAATTGTGATAAATGCTGCGGAAAAGTAACGTTATGGAATCGTGGCAACGAAGTCTATCGCGTTACAGCCCGCAAAGATGAATGGGGCGAAGTTCAAAATACTGAAGACGGAAAGCCAGGCTGGATATGCAATACATGTCGTTTTGATAAAAAGGAAGCATCAGATTGGGTAATTGAAAAACCTTCTAACATTAACAGGAGTTCTGTGATTTCGGCCAATCATTACCAGGTAAAGAAAATGCCGAATGATCCTTTAGATAAATTATTGCATGGAAGAGAACCCATGTTATTGATGAACATTCATGATGCAAGTAAAGTGAATCAACCGCAGGTACATCTTGATGAATTGTTTGGACCTGCAACTGGTAAAACTTTTAATGGTGATCCGGCTGCAACAGGACATAATGTAACTGATATTAAAGAAGGTGCGGTAGCAACAGACAATAAATCAACAAATCATTGAGTGCTTAAGTTTTTATAAATTGAAAAATCAGCTACGTTTTATATTTTGAATTTTACACTTTACAATATGCATTTATTAATAATTAATTGGGCTGCGGTTATTGAAAAATTAGTTCTCATTGTTGCAGTTGTAAGTGGCTCTCTTGTTGTGGCTATGTATTCAACTTATGCAGAACGTAAAGTTGCTGCAATTATACAAGACAGGCGTGGACCCAATCGTGCCGGGCCTTTCGGCTTATTGCAACCTTTGGCAGATGGTTTGAAATTATTTTTTAAAGAAGAAATCGTTCCAACATTTTCATCAAAATTTCTTTTTATACTTGGTCCTGGTATCGCAATGATGACCGCAATTATGATCGGCGCTGTAGTTCCCTGGGGAAATAAGGTTCACTTATTTAATCGCGATATTTCTTTACAAATAGCAGATGTAAATATTGGCGTTTTATATGTATTTGGTGTGTTAAGTCTTGGTGTTTATGGAATAATGATTGGCGGTTGGGCAAGCAATAATAAGTTTTCATTATTGGGCGCTATGCGTGCTGCTTCGCAAATTATAAGTTATGAATTGGCAATGGGAATTACGCTTATTGCGCTGTTGTTGATTACAGGAACATTGAGTCTTAAAACAATGGTTGATTCAGCAAATGGATAGCACTGGTGGAACATTTTCAAACAACCTGTTGGGATTTTTAATTTTTCTGATTTGCGCTTTTGCAGAAACAAACCGCACGCCTTTTGATTTATCTGAAGCAGAAAATGAATTGATTGGTGGTTATCATTCTGAATATTCATCCATGAAACTTGGCTTTTATCTATTTGCCGAATATGTAAATATGTTTCTTAAGCAGCGCTAGTAATGGTTACACTTATTTTTTGGCGGCTATGATATTCCATTTGTAAATGATGCATACGCTAATAAATACGATTGGGACTAATTGGACGGCCGTATTACAGGGATTGGTATTCTTTCATTAAGATTGCTTTGTTTCCTGTTTTTATTCATGTGGGTGCGATGGACAATTCCACGCTTTCGATACGATCAGTTGATGAATCTGGGTTGGAAAATTTTGTTACCACTGGCATTATTTAATATGCTTGGTGACAGGCGCCAGTAATTTTATTACATCAAAATCATTGGCATTTCTAAAACATAGCAATACTTTTGCGGCACGATGATTTCAAAACAGGAAAATATCAAACGCGTGTTGTTCAGGAATACTTTCAAGATAAACCTGTCAATAGAAGTATACCTCTTCGGTAGTTATGCAAGAGGTGATGCAAAGGAAGAATAGCGATGTTGATTTGATAATCGAAATTGATGATTCACAAAAAAGCGATTAAGTATGTTTGATTTCTATAAGATTGAAACTGGGGATAGAAAACTCTTTAAATAAAAAAGTTGATTTGGTTGAATCACATTTATTTTTCCCAAGGGTAAAAATTCATTGCAGAGAGAGGAGAAACTTATATTATATAAAAGATGAATCGTGATTTAGCCTATCTGGAATTTTTGTTAGAATGTATAGCACATTTAGAGAAGTACACTTTCAATGCTACCGATGAAGATAGTTTTTTATGAAATGAAGAAAAGAAAGATGCATGTTTGACGCGGATAGTAATGATTGGAGAATATAGCGCAAGAATTTCCGATGAACTTAAAAATAGATTTACAGAGGTCGATAGTGGCAATTAATGAAATCCACAAGAAATTATTTATGTGCATGTTTACAGAGGAATTGACTGGTTAGACGAGTTTGGGAGACTATAGAAAAAGATATCCCGCCGCTTAAAAATAAAAATTGAAAATATATTATCACAAATATCATAAATGCAGGCACTAACTAATACAGAGTAGAGCAGGTTTCCAGGAAAAAAATGACTTTTTTGGAAAGAATATATCTTGCCTGAAATTCTCAGGGGCATGCTCATTACTTTTAAGCATATTTTTAGAAAAAAAGTAACCATAAATTACCCTGAAGTTAAACGAGGCCCTTTAGCCCCGTGTTCCGTGGATTACAAATATTAAACCGTGACGAAGAAGGCCGCGAAAATTGTACCGCCTGTGGCTTATGCGCAGTGGCTTGCCCTGCTGAGGCTATCACAATGGAAGCTGCAGAACGCCAGCCCGGCGAAGAACATTTATATCGCGAAGAAAAAATATGCAGCTAAATATGAAATCAATATGTTGCGCTGTATTTTTTGCGGGTTGTGTGAGGAAGCTTGCCCTAAGGATGCGGTTTATTTAAGTGAAACTTTTGCCCCGGCAAACTATGGAAGAAAAGGATTTATTTATGGTAAACCAGATTTATTAATTCCTAACCCGAAAGAAGATCCTGAAGCATATGAGAAAGCAAAAGGCAGCAGAAGATTACATCCTCAAGGACATGGAAACGAAAAATAAAAAAGAAAGAAACAAGAAAGGTTAATGGCAACAACACAAATATTATTCTGGTTTTTATCACTTCTTGCAATTGCTGCCGCTATCGGAGTTGTTGCTTCTAAAAATCCTATTTATGCTGTTCTCTGGCTCATTGTTGTTTTCTTTGCGATATCAGGTCATTATGTTTTAATGAATGCGCAATTTCTCGCCATAGTTAATATCATCGTTTATGCAGGAGCAATCATGGTATTATTTACTTTCGTTATTATGCTCATGAATTTAAATGATCACCCTGAAATTCCCAGAAATATTTACCTGAAAGCAATAGGGCTTATCACTGGTTTATGTTTGTTAATTATATTGATATCAGCGCTTTCACATTCTGCTGGTAGTGATACTTTAATGCGTGTTGGAACCAAAGTAGGCCTTGTAAAAGTTCTCGGAAGAACTTTATTTACTGATTATCTGATTCCTTTTGAAATAAGTAGTGTATTATTTTTAAGTGCGATGATTGGCGCTGTAATAATTGGTAAAAAAGAAAAAGAGCAAGCTGTTTAAAAAAGAAGATGAGTATCATTAAAATTATAAAGAATGGAAATTAAATGGTACTTATTTCTATCAATTGCATTGTTTTGCATTGGTGTTATTGGTGCACTTACGAGGCGTAATTCAATCATAGTATTTATGTGTATTGAGCTTATGCTAAACTCAGTTAATTTATTGCTGGTTGCATTTTCTAAAATGCATATGTCAGGACTCACTGTCGATGGCACTTCGGCAATAAACGCACAAATATTTGTTTTCTTTATAATGATAGTTGCCGCAGCAGAAGTATGCGTGGGGCTTGCAATAATTGTAATGATGTATAGAAATACAAGATCGATAGATATCAATTTCTTAAACAGGTTAAAAAACTAAAGGCACAATTTTTTTATTACACTGGTTATGATAAACATATTTGATGTAGCTTATTTAATTCCTCTTTTTCCCTTTCTTGGTTTTTTAATTATGGGCTTGGGAAGAAAAGCAATTTCAAAATCCATTACAGGTTTTATTGGAAGCGCAGTAATATTTGTTTCTTTTTGCCTGAGCATTCTAGTATTTATTAATGTTTCAAAACCAGGATTTACAACACAGAACATTGATTATTTTTCTTTTATAAATGTGGCTAAACTCAGCATCCCGTTTGAGTTTCAAATAGATCAGCTTACCTCCATTTTTCTTTTAATAATAACAGGCGTTGGTTTTCTTATTCATGTGTATTCTGCATCTTACATGAAAGATGAAGATGCTTCAGGTTATGCAAGATTTTTTTGTTACCTGAATCTGTTTGTTTTTTCAATGCTATTGTTGGTATTGGGCGGCAATTTTGTGATCATGTTTATTGGTTGGGAAGGTGTTGGTCTTTGTTCATTTTTACTAATTGGTTTTTGGTTTAAAAATACCAGTTATAATTATGCAGCAAGAAAAGCATTTGTTATGAACCGTATTGGCGATTTTGGTTTTATACTTGGAATTTTTTGGTTGATAAATGCTTTTGGAACGGTGTCTTATCACAATTTATTTGATTCTCAAACAGGTATACTTTCAATCATTACAGCAAAGAATAGCGCAACACTTACTGGTATTAGCTTGTTGCTTTTTTGTTGGTGCTATGGGCAAGAGTGCCCAGATACCTTTATACACATGGCTGCCCGATGCAATGGCAGGCCCAACGCCTGTTTCAGCGCTTATACATGCAGCCACGATGGTTACTGCAGGTATATATATGATTGCAAGAAGCAACATCATTTATTCCATGTCGCCAGTTACTATGAGTGTAGTTTCGGTGATTGGTTTGGCAACTGCAATCTTTGCTGCAATCATTGCATTAAAGCAAAGTGATATAAAGAAAGTATTGGCTTATTCAACCGTTAGTCAACTCGGCTACATGTTTCTTGGATTAGGTGTTGGCGCTTATTCAGCAGCTGTATTTCATGTAATGACGCATGCATTTTTTAAAGCGCTTTTATTCCTTGGAGCAGGCTCTGTAATTCATGCTATGGGTGGCGAACAAGATATAAATAAAATGGGCGGTCTTGGTAAAAAAATGAAGATCACATACGTTACTTTTTTCATCGCATGTCTTGCTATTGCAGGTATACCGCCGTTTTCAGGTTTCTTTTCTAAAGATGAAATTTTGGGAGCTGCGTTTGGTGTTAATCCTGTTTTTTATGTTATCGGTCTTCTCGGTGCATTGTTTACGGCATTCTACATGTTCCGTTTGCTGGCACTCACTTTCTCAGGTAATTTTCGAGGAACAGATGAGCAATTGCATCACTTGCATGAAAGTCCCGGCACAATTACTTTCCCACTTATTTGTCTTGCTATTCTTTCTGTAATAGGCGGCCTTGTTGGTATTCCATCGAGTTTGCTAAAGAATAGTGATAAGCTTGGAGATTTCTTATCACCCATATTTGCAGACTCTAATAAAATTTTAGCAGTCCATGAAACATCTTCACAAACGGAAATAATGTTGATGATTGTGTCTTCATTGCTTATTGCTGCAGTTTGTATATGGGCATGGAATAAGTATAAAAAATATGATGGAGTTGCTAAGGAATCAGGTGCTTTTGGAAAAACTATTGAAAATAAATTTTATGTTGATGAATTATATGATGCGATAATCGTAAAACCTTGTAACGCCTTCTCCCGCTTTCTTAAGAATGTTGTTGAGAAATCAGGAATTGACGCGCTTGTAAATGGAGTTGGCAAAGGCGTCAATTATGGAAGCCGCCAAATACGTCTTTTACAAAGCGGCCTTGTGGGAAGTTATATTTTATTGATGGTTGTAGGGTTGTTGTTGTTATTAATTATTCAATTGTTTACAAAATAAAGTTAATGCTGGGCACTTATTATACACTTACTGAATTACTGCTTTGGATTCCACTGCTCACGGGCATTATAATGTTTTTTATTAAGAATAGTAAAGCTGTAAAGACCTTTGCGCTGCTATCTTCTTTGTTAACTTTAGTTGTATCGTTAATTAGTTCGCGTTATACTGATGTGGCACATCATCCTGAATACTTAAATTATACCAACGTAAGTTATGTGTGGATGCCTTATATAGGTTCTAGTTTTAGCGTTGGCCTTGATGGTATGGGCTTTCTTCTTACATTCTTGACAGCTTTTACTTACCCGCTTATATTTGCGGCTACGCATAAACGTGAGTTTACTAATGTTAATGTGTATTATGGCTTAATGTTGTTAACGCAGGCAGGTCTTATGGGCGTATTTGTGGCTGCGGATGCATTGGTATTCTACTTCTTTTGGGAACTCGCATTGATACCAATGTATTTTTTATGCAGTAGGTGGGGCGGGGAATTCAGAATTCGTGTAACATTTAAATTTTTTGTTTATACCTTCTTTAGTTCATTGTTGATGCTCATTGGCATTATTTATGTTTACCTACACACACCAGCGGTTTCAACATTTTCTGAGCATTCATTTTATATAAAATCTTTTTATGCTGCAACACTTACTACAAGAGAGCAAAATGGCTTGTTCTGGTTGTTTTTTTTAGCTTTTGCAGTTAAGATGCCTATTTTCCCATTTCACTCATGGCAGCCCGATTTGTATGAACAATCATCTAATTCATCCGTAATGGTTTTAAGCGGTATTATGGTTAAGATGGGGATTTTTGGAATGATACGTTGGTTATTACCAATCTTTCCTGATGCTGTAGAAAAATATCAGACACTTGCAATTATACTTTGTGTTATTGGAATTTTGTACGCAAGTTCTATTGCCTTAGTTCAGACGGATCTTAAAAGAATTGTAGCATGGTCTTCTATTGCGCACATTGGTTTAATGGGCGCAGGAATTTTTGCTGCAAATAATACAAGTCTTCAAGGTGTAATGGTTGAAATGCTGAATCATGGTATTAATATTATTGCGCTATGGATAGTTGTTGATATCGTTGAAAATAAAACAGGTATCAGAAAAATATCTGAACTTGGTGGGCTTGCATTTAAGTCACCTGCACTTGCTATATTTTTTTTAATTATAGTATTGGCAAATATTGCACTTCCTCTTACCAATGGATTTATTGGCGAGTTCCTTATGTTCGCAGGCCTTTTTGAATACAATAAAATACTGGCAGCATTTGCATGCATCAGCATAATTCTTTCAGCTGCTTATATGCTGAATATGATGCAGAAAGTTTTCTTTGGAGCAACAAATTCTTTTACAGAAAATGCGACAGCGATATCATCAGGTCAAAAATTATTACTATCAATAATTGTATTGGCAATAATTATTCTGGGTGTTTATCCGGGACCTGTGTTTCATTTAACTCAGGATACTGTAACAGAAATTTTAGGTAAAATAAAATGATATCCTTATAAATAAAAATAAGAATGCCACAGCAGACAAAAGTAATCAGGGCATAGATAAACAGAACCGGATCTCCGTCAAAATATATTCCAATTTTGGTCAAATGAAAATAAAGAGCGCCCGTCATCATGGCCAGACCCAGCAGTGCGCCGTAGCCGGTGAAACGCGGTATCAGTAAGAGTATGGCCGCGATCAGTTCCAGCACACCGCTGCCGATGCGGCCATAAGGCTCCATCCCGATCTCTGTAAACAATTTGACGGACTGCGGATGGGCGGTAAATTTAAAATAGAGGGTCTGTATCAGGATAACGGCAGGCACCATACGCAGAATCCAAAGGCCTATTTTTTTAATATTCATTTTACTTGTATTTGGCTTATGGCCGGGTTAATTTCGTCCAGTTTGCATCTGCCTGACTATGTAATTTTGGCTCGTCGAGGTTCCAGGTTTTCAGGGTATTGTTAAAAAACCGGTTGTAAAAAAGGAATAGCTTTCCGTTGATGATCTTGAACGTTTCCGGATCCACTTCCACTTTTGAACCATCATGCCCCATCGCATACGCACACCAGCCTCCATATTGCGGTTCATATTTCACGGGATTTGCCTTGAACAGATCCATATCCTGTGCAGAAATAAAATGATAAGTAACGCCCTGTTCGCTATATGAAAAATCCTTCCTGCCTTTCAGGGCTTTATTCTGCGTAAAATAAGCTACCGGGTCATACCCTTTGATGGCGAGCCCGTCGTCCAGGTTAAATAATTTGCTGTTTACGGATCCCGTTTGGGAAAACACCGGCAAGGCAGCCATAACAATCAAACAGGAGATTAAAAACTTCATAAATTAAATTTGATCAAAACTAGAAAGCTTCCCGGCAGCCCTTTGTCGGTTAATTGACAGTCAAACGTTTTTGAAGGTTTTTAACATTCAGGAAGCAAATCTTCTGGCGGTCGTAGGAAAGAATTCCTTCGGCCTCCAGTTCATTGATCATCGTCGTTACGGTTTGTCTGCTGGATCCGATCAGGTTGGCGATATCTTCATGTTTGAGATAATTGGGAATGCAAAAACCCTCCGGCATGGATTCGCCCAGTTTATTTTCCACCAGCTGCCAGAAGAAATGGGCCAGCCTGGTTTTCACATCCTTGTTGAGCAGATTGAGCAGGCGGTTTTCGATGGTCCGGAGTTTCGAGCCAACCTGTTTGCTGTAACGCAGGGCCAGGTCGGGCCTTTTTTTAAGCAGCTTTTCAAAGTCATCAATATTGAAAGCACAGATACTCACATTCTGCTTGTAAGCCTGGGCGAATTCCCCATGAAGGTTGCTGCGTTCGAGCGTAAACTGCCCGAATATCTCTCCTTTCTGGATAATTTCGCTCACTCTTTCATTACCCTCGGAATCGATATGACCGATTCTGATATAACCTTCCTTGACGAAATAAATCTTATTGTGGTTATAGGCCTCAAAATAGATATACTCCCCTTTTGGCACTTCGATATAATGGTGTTCAATTTTCAGATCCTCATAGTCTTCGTCACTGATATGGCACCAGAGATCGTAATTCCGTATTAAAAGCATTTTATCGTCGGCAGACATAATGGAATTTATCCCTTAAAATTACCGAATCAGCCTCTAACACGCGCGTCAATTTTGCATTAGATTTACATATATAAATTGACGTCTGATGGAAATTCCTAACATGGCAGATCTGTTTAGCCGGGGAGAATCGCCGGAAATCCTTTTCTGGGTAGGCTGTGCGGGAAGTTATGATCAGCGGGCACAGAGAATTACGCGGGCTTTTGCCAGCATTCTCTCACGTATAGGCATTCGCTATGCGATATTGGGAAAGGAAGAACTCTGCACCGGCGACCCTGCCCGGCGGGCGGGTAATGAATTTCTTTTCCAGATGATGGCCTATCAGAATATCCAGGTTTTAAACAATTATCATATCCAAAAAATTGTCACGGCCTGCCCCCACTGTTTTAATACCCTGAAAAATGAATATCCTGAACTCGGGGGTCATTACGAAGTCATTCATCATACTTTATTTCTTCAGCAATTACTGGATGAAGGAAGGATAAAACTAAAAGAGGGCGGTTTCTATAAGGGCAAGAAAATTGCCTATCACGATTCCTGTTATCTGGGCCGGGCCAATGGAGTGTATGAAGCACCCCGAAGAGTGCTGGAAGCACTGGACGCGGAACTCGTCGAAATGAAACGCTGTAAAAGCCGGGGACTCTGTTGCGGGGCCGGGGGCGCGCAGATGTTCAAGGAGGAAGAAAAAGGAACGACCCGCGTGAATTTTGACAGAACCCGGGAGGCAGTGGAAACGGGTGCTTCCATAATTGCCGCGGCATGTCCTTTCTGCAATACCATGCTTACAGATGGAATTAAACATGAAGAAAAAGAGGAGTCGGTGAAGGTTCTGGATATTGCTGAAATGATCCTGTCCGACCTGGACAACTAAGGAGCAAATTTTAGCACCTGTATTAAATACTTCTCGCAGCCTGTCTTAAAAGGTCTGCAGCCTCGGGACCTGTATTAAATAACAGATCCAGAATAGACAGGTTGGGCAGAAATCCGGTTTTTTCCTCAAATACCTGATGATACAGCACGGGATTCCAAAGAGAAAAATTTTGAGGTCTCACCTCATCGCGACTGTCATCCTGTCCTGCACTACCATAAGGAATGGTCTGCTCAGTGAACCGGATTTCCGACGGAAAATTCAGTTTCTGTTTTACCCATCCGAGACAATGGAGGTTCCAGTCCGCCAGTTTTACGAATGGCTTTTTATACAGATCAGAAAGTTCATCCCGGTAATATTCAAAAAATGGCGACCGGTTATATGCTGACTGAAGGGATTTGAAATGATGACTTTGCCATTTTTCAGAATCTGAAATAATCACTTCACTTATCGCCACCCGCTGATTTCTGCCCTCTTTTAAAGGAATGGAGAGGGAGAGGATTCCTTCTGCACCCGCCAGCATACAGCGGTTCCTGAAACTCATTTTTCTGTAGATTTCATATAAGTCTAAATATATATACGTTTCCCTATACAAAGGAACAAAGAAGGTAATAGGTGGAAAGTATTGTAATTCAGCTACAATCATAGTTAAACAACGGGATTGATGAAATTAAGCCATTTTTCCTTAACCAGGCATTCGATAGAGGTAATATTGCTCAATATTTATCTCTGGATAGGTACATAAACAATTAATGATCAATAATTAATAATTAATAATCGTACTAATTATTTTGACCTCATATATTTCGCAATGTCATGATTTGTAAAAGCCGGTATTCCAACAAAATTAGCAGGGATAAAGACCAAAAAAAAGCTGCATTTTGGGCAGCTTTGAATCTCTCCTGATGTTTAGGATGGCTATAGGACTTTATTTCCGGGATACTTCTTTTCGAGATAGGTTTTCCTGAAACTGAAGATTCCCTCGAGTTGCCGACGCACAAAAATGGAATGGGCGATTCTGCCTAAAAATCCCAACGGGATTTTATAATGAACCAGATCCCTCATTTCCACTCCTCCCGGCACTTCGCGGAAGAAATGGCTATGGTGCCAGAATGCATAAGGACCAAATCGCTGTTCATCTACAAAATAGCGATGGTCTTCCAGGTGGGTAATTTCGGTCACCCAGGATACCGGAATGCCCAGAAGTGGTTTGAGCCGATAACTGATAATTTGTCCGGAATATGCTTTGGTGCTTCCCGATCGGGATAAAATAACCATTTGCAGATATTCAGGAGTAAGCTCTTTCAGATTGTCTGGCTTGGAAAAAAAATCCCAGGCTTCGGGCAGGGAGATAGGAAGAAACTGTGTGCTTTCCAGTGAGTAAAGGGGAGGCATAGTGGAATTTGAACTGAGTGAATGGAGTCTACCCAATCCATAACGCCAATAGGCTTAAACTGTTTGGGCGGCCGCCCCCGATTTTATAATCTGAAAACAATAGCGGTTCAGTTTGCCCTGGAAGTCAAACGGCGTGGTGGCTTTAGTAATGTCTTTTACAGAACATTCTTTCAACGCGTCGGACTGCATTTCAAACCGGCTGAAATTGGTGCTGAAAAACAAAATACCTCCTGATTTCATACACATCAGAACCTGATTGATCAACTGGGGATGATCCCGCTGAATATCCAGGAAATCTTCCATCCTCTTGCTATTACTGAATGTGGGGGGATCCATAACAACCAGATCGAAATAGTCCGCGGGAAGGGCCGGGAGCCATTGTTTTACGTCTTCATGCACGTAACTGTGTTTTTGCGGATTATACAGGCCGTTGAGCTCCATATTGTCGGTTGCCCATTTCAGGTAGGTTTTTGACAGGTCCACAGATACGATCTCCTCCGCTTCGCCGGCAGCAGCATAGACCGAAAAAGAGCCTGTATAGCAAAACAGGTTTAGAAATCTTTTACCTGCCGACCGGGCCCTGACCATTGAACGGGTGATTCGGTGGTCGAGGAAAAGGCCCGTATCCAGGTAGTCGGTCAGATTGATCATAAATTTCAACCCCTGTTCCTGGACCGTCATGTATTGTTTTTCATCGTCGAGTTTCTGGTACTGATCCTGCCGGTTTGATTTCCGCTGGCGGGTCCTCAGCACGATCCGGGAGGCCGGCACGGCAGTGATTTCTTCGATGATCAGTTTACAGCCTTCCAGCCATAGTTCGTGCTCGGCATCTTCCATATGGTGATTCCGGCGGTATTCTGCCACATAGAGCCAGTCTTCATACTTTTCTATACAAAGAGGAAATTCGGGCAGGTCGTGGTCATATATCCTGTAGCAGCTTGTTTCCTGCCTTTTGGCGGCTTTACTCAGGTGTCGGAACACTTTACCCAGCCGGTTCCTGAACATGGTAGCCTTTTCGGGGGAAATCATAAAAGGCAAGATAAGAAGAATGGGCTGGCTAGAAGTCGCGCCTGATCCACTGATTCAGGGTACCTCCGTTCCATGTTCCGGGAACGATTATACGTCTTATGCAATATAGTGGGTCCGACTGATCCGGCTTTTCGTTCAGCTGGAATGCAGCAACAAAACCCCTTTTTTTGAGTTCCGGAAAAGCAGCTGTATTCCAGAGACCAAAAGGATAAGCGAAAAAACGGATATTTTTCCCGGTAATCTGCTCCAGTAGCCTGGTTGGTTTATCCAGCTGAAGTACCCAGTCGTTGCCTTCATATTTTTTCACATTGTGGTGATCCCAGGTATGGGAACCGATGCTGTTGCCTTCATCTGACAAAGTACGCACCTGGTCTTTGCTCATATAATGAGGCCGGCCCAATGAAACCGTCATGATAAAAAACACCCCCTTGAATCCGTATTTTTTCATTTCCGGGTAAGCGACTGTGTACTGATCCAGATCGGTATCGTCGAAACTCAGCATAATGGGTTTTTTGGGAAGCGGTGCACCGGCAATCAGGTAAGCATACAACTGATCCGGCGAAACGGTATGGTAGCCACTATCTGCCAGCATTTTCATCTGGGCGGCAAAAGCAGCCGGGGGAACGATATAGGTTTTCGAAACTTTTGAGTCAGTTGGTTTCCAGTCCCTGATCTGATGATAACAAAGAACAGGCACCTGCTTTCTGGACAAAATAACTGCGGCTGCAGGAATCGTTTTCACCGGGCCGGCTGTTGCTGGCGGAGTGGCTGCCTCTTCCTTAACTGAAGGGGAAACGTCGGCAGTAAAAGAAGCTGTGGACAAAGAAGGCGTTATACTGTCCGACAAGGAACTGTCGGGCATGGACTGGCAGGATATCAAAAAAACGAGCAGGCTGCAGGCAAGCAGTTTCTGTTTCATGGGGATTGGATTTCAATTCAGATAACGCTGAAACCCCATTCATTTATTGCGTTGAAGCATAAACCCTTTCATGTAAATTGCAGAAGTCTAATTTTAAAACTTTTTCCATGCGTTGGAATTTATTCTTGCTCTTTTCTGTTGTTTCCATTTCGTGTTTTTCCCAGGATGCTTATCTTTTTATTGGTACTTATACCAGTGGAAAAAGCAAAGGCATTTATGTTTATAAGTTTAACACCGTTACGGGAACCAGCACGGAAGTCAGTACGATTTCTGCAAAAAATCCTTCTTACCTGAGCCTCTCACCTGACGGCAAACATCTGTATGCTACCGATGAGAACGAAACGGGTGGTGCAGTAGGCGCCTATGCCTTTGAATCTTCTACCGGTCAACTGGCTTTTCTCAACTCGCAGTCCAGCAACGGAACCTGCCCCTGTTATGTATCCGGGGACAAATCGGGTAAATGGGTTTTTGTGGCAAATTATTGTTCCGGCAGCCTGTCGGCCCTTCCGGTCAATTCTGACGGCTCTCTGGCACCCGCAGTACAAACCATTCAGCAGATCGGAAAAGGAAAGGATACGGCCAGGCAGGAATCCGGGCACGTACATTCGACCATATTCTCACCGGACGGCAAATTTCTTCTTACCGCCAATCTCGGAACCGATCAGGAACATATCTATTCTTTTGATCCTGCACAAAGTACACCCCTTAGTGAGCCGGCAGACTCCGTTGCCACTTTAGCTGCCGGTTCCGGACCCCGTCATATCGCTTTTCATCCAATCAGGCAGGAAGTATATATTCTGAGTGAACTGTCCGGAACCATAGATGCATTTCATTATGATTCTGTCTCGGGAAAGCTGACCCATTTCCAGCGACTGCGAACCACCCCTTCAGATTTTAAGGGAGATCCTGGCAGTGCAGATATCCATATTAGCGGAGATGGTCTTTTTCTGTACGCAACAAACCGCGGAGTCTCCAATACCATTGCCGTATTTGCGATCCGTAAAGACGGACGTCTGATTTTAAAGCAGGTGAGTACAGTAAAGGGAAAACATCCACGCAATTTTGTGATTGATCCGACCGGTCATTTTCTGCTTGTCGCCAATCGGGACACGGACAATATCGTTCTCTTTTCAATCAACAAAAAAACAGGCCTGTTAACCTATACCGGAAAGCAGATAAGTATTCCCAATCCCGTATGTTTGAAATTTTTGAACTTATGATGTGGTGGGTGTATGCTTTACTTTCGGCCTTATTTGCTTCACTGACGGCCATTTTTGCAAAGATTGGGGTAACGAATGTCAACTCCAATCTGGCCACTGCCATACGAACCGTCATTATCCTCGTTATTGCCTGGGGCATTGTGTTTTTCCGGGGAGAATATAAAAACCTGGGCAGCCTGTCCAGACATAATCTTATTTTTCTTGTGATCTCGGGTGTTGCCACGGGGCTTTCCTGGATTTTCTATTTTAAAGCCCTTCAGATCGGAAAAGTATCGCAGGTTGCGCCGGTAGACAAACTGAGTGTTGCTTTAACCATTCTGTTGTCGTTCGTTTTTCTTGGCGAAGCGCTCAGCTGGAAAACAGCCCTCGGTGCTTTGTTAATTATCGGAGGCACAATTGTACTGATCGTCTGACGTTTTTTGCCACGGAATATATTCCCTGACTATACTTTGCTGCGCAGACTGTTAAAATAACCCATAATCTCCTCCCAGTTGTTCATCCGGTGATGCCGGTCTATATGTACATTATGGGAAGCCGTGAAGAGAAGTGGTGTTCCGGAAAAATAATCCAGATTTTTCAGATGATCATCTATGAGATAATCCGTTTTGATAATGCTTTTGTCCCCGCAAAAAATAATATTTCTCCAGGAGATAAATGGAAAATGTTCTTCCAGCCACAATTTCTTTTCGTAAAGGGAAAGGGGAAATTCCATTGCAGCTGAAGCGATATACACATCGTAATTTTCCATCAGGGATCTGATGGCGTTTACTCCACCGGGAATGAGTGGCAGGGTTCTGAAAAATCCCGGCATCCGCACGTAACGCTGAACCGCCGATTTATCGGGAAAAGCCAGGTTTTCCGGAACACCCAGCATGGTTTTCCTGTCTACCATTTCCCCTGTTTCCTTTTCATAATACTGGATGAAATGTGTTTCCGTATCTGCTAAAACGCCGTCCATGTCCACTGCGATGGTCAGGCGTTTGGGTTGGTTTTGATCCATGTTAAAGATATCTTTCCTGTAGTATGTTGAGGTGGTGTTTGTGATGTCCGTAAACGAGGTTAACTATATACCGTGTAGAAAGTGGAATATTATTGGCAAAGCCCTTTCTGTCCAGCGCTTCATCTGTAAGCGATTCAATAAATGCGATGCTGGATTCGCGAACCAGTGAATATTCGCGTAGTATATCTTCCTTTTCCCGGTCATTGGCTCCCGCATGGGCAGCAAATAAACTTTCCTCAAAACCGGGCAATGGGGTTTCATCACCCCGTGAAAAACGAAGTGCACGATAAATAAAAATTCTTTCGCAATCGGTTAAGTGAACCAGCATATCTTTTATCGTCCACTTGCCGGGCGCATAGCTGAATGCCATTTTTTCCTCCGAAAGCGGACGAATCAGTTCCTCCGTTTCTGAAAAAATATCCTCCAGATGAATCAGCAGATTTCCATCGTCGGGCACCCACTGAATGTATCTCTCCATATATGGAGCTCCCTGCTCGGTTGGTTTATATATTTTTTTCAATTCTTTTCATTCAGAATTCAAATTTAAGAAAAAGGGAAGCTATACGGTTCAGATTTTATACTAATTCTGTTCTGAGCAACTGATATAGTCTTTGAAATTTCCGAAAGCCTTTTGTATAAATCGCAGCGGAAGCAGCGTCAGGGAGATAGGTTTTATTAATCTGTTTATGGCTGATCACCTCAATATGAAGCATATTCATTCCCCATTTGGCAGCACCCCAGGCTGAACTTTCAATCGTATTACTGACTATGACCGGCAGGCTAAATATATCTGATAAAATTTGCAGCCACAGTTCATTGCGGGCAAACCCTCCCGTGGCATATATTTTTTTGATACCGGA
Organism: Puia sp.; assembly: GCA_965214575.1. Taxonomy (GTDB): domain Bacteria; phylum Bacteroidota; class Bacteroidia; order Chitinophagales; family Chitinophagaceae; genus Puia. The sequence goes on along the minus strand of CBDCCE010000016.1, from coordinate 91,315 downwards.
TTTCTCCATTAAAGGCTGACTGATATCGAACAGACAATAGACAATACCTTCCAGTGTGGCTCTGACCATGGCTGACTGATCATGATTAATGTCAAGACCGAATAAAACACCTTTGGCATGTGCGTTCCAAAGCGGGGCGCGTTCACCCAGAAGATACGGAAGAAAAATTAATCCGCGTGAACCTGGCGGAACCGCTGCTGCCTGATTTAAAAAATCGGTTACGTCTTCTTTAGCGCGAAAAAAATCCTCCTGCAGCCATTGTAAAACGATTCCTCCGTTATTGCTCGCTCCTCCTGTCAGGTAAACATGGTCTTTTAAATAATAGCAAAAACAACGCATGGAAGCGTCCATCTGCGGCTCGGAAACGAATATGCGGGACGCGCTGCTTGTCCCAATGGTTATCACCAGCGCATCCGGATCGTCCGATGTTCCCCAATTGGCCATGGCGCCATCGCTGCCCCCGATGATAAAGGGAACATTTTTTAGCGAAGGAAATAAAACAGGAGAATGAAAAACTTCATCTGAATGAACAATTTCCGACAACTGCCTGTCGGAAATTCCGGCCTGTTGCAGTATCCAGGGATCCCACTGAATGGTCATCGCATTCATGAATCCGGTCGCCGCAGCAATGGATGCGTCCACTGCCCAGGTCCCGAACAGTTTGTAAAAAATAAACTCTTTTATACCGACAAACTTAAACGCCGATGAAAACAGGGAAGGCTCATTTTCTTTTATCCATAATAGTTTACAAAAAGGCGACATGGCATGAATGGGAAGCCCGGTTAGCCGGTAAAATTTCCCGGCTTGATTGTCCGATTTAATTTTTTCCGCAATATCCGAAGCGCGGTTGTCTGCCCATATGATGGAAGCCGACAAAGCGGCTCCCTTCTCATCGACGGCAATTAAACTATGCATGGCTGAACTAAAACTGCAAAGACGGGGAATATGGGGCGACAGGTGTTGCAGAATATTTTCTACAGTTTTGAAAACTGCCCGGCAAATTTCTTCCGGATCCTGCTCACTGCGGTCAGGGTATGGATGCTGAATGGCATAGGAGACGGATTGCTCGCACAGGGCTTTACCTTCTGCTGTAAAAGCAATGGACTTTACCGAAGTGGTTCCTATATCAATGCCCAGGAAATATTCCATATATGCCTCAGGCTCCAAATATAATTACTTATGTACGCAGCTAGTTCAACATACAGGAATAGAAAGCGAAATGCAGTCCGTTAACAGGCGGAACCGTAGGAACCGGATCCGTTGTTGGCGGGATGGGTGTCGGTTCTACGGGAGGCCATTCTGGTGCGGGCTTCGGAACACTATTCTCCTGCCCGTGTAAATGAAAAACGAAATAGGAAGATGTATTGGCGCCCATCGTATTATCTTTATGATGATAAATACATACTTCATGCCATCTATTAAACCAACCGGCAGAATTGCATTAACCGATGAATTTCAAAAATAAAACGGTCCTTATCACCGGGGCCACCAGAGGAATAGGAAAATCCATAGCGCTTAAACTGGCTTCTGAAGGCGCAAATATTGTTATTGCGGCTAAATCAACGGAAGAAGATGAGCGGCTGGGAGGTACTATCTATACCGCAGCCAAAGAAGTGGAAGCCGCTGGTGGAAAAGCACTGGCTGTTTATTGCGATACCCGGGATGAAAAATTAATTCAGGATGTAATAAATAAAACCGAAGCCGCGTTCGGGGGGCTCGATGTAGTAATCAATAATGCGTCAGCCATCAGTATCAGCAATACGGAAAAAACAGAACCCAAGCGTTACGATCTGATGTTTGATATCAATGTAAGGGGAACTTTTATGGTGACGAAACTGGCTTACCCGTTATTAAAAAAGTCATCGAACGCTCATATCATGACCCTGTCCCCGCCACTGAATTTTGATATGAAATGGTTTAAACCCCATGTCGCTTATACTCTGAGTAAGTATAACATGAGTCTCTTGTCTGCCGCCTGGGCCGAAGAATTTAAAAAAGACGGCATTGCGTCCAACAGTCTGTGGCCCGCCACGCTGATCGCAACAGCGGCCGTCAAAAATATGCTCGGGGGAGAAAAAATATTTCAGGTAAGCCGTAAACCGGAAATCATGGCCGATGCGGCCTGGTATATTCTGTCCAGAGATGCGAAAAGCACTACCGGCAATCATTTCATAGATGAAGAAGTACTTCGCTCCGAGGGAATCCAAAACCTGGATCAATATGCTTTCACGCCAGGCGGGATCTTGCAGCCTGACCTTTTCCTTTAGATTTTACTTCGTGTTTTGTAAATATCCGGTGTGTAATCGGACTGGAAAGAATGATGGAGGTGGTCGTGTCTCCATATTCCATCATACGGGCAAGCAGCTCCTGTAAATGTCCCGAATTCTCAACCACTACCTTTAGAAAAATGCAGTGGTTGCCTGTTACCCGGTGACACTCCAGCACTTCATCGAGTTTTTCTATATAGTTTAAAAAAGGAACGAGTTTGCCGGAATGTGCAGTGAAAGCAATAAATGCTTTTAAGGAATAACCCGTTTTTTCATAATCGGTTTCAATACGATATCCGAGAATGATACCGGCTTCTTCCAGTTTGAGCATGCGCTCTGCCACCGCTGGTGCAGACAAGCCCACTTCCCTCCCAATATCGGCAAAAGAAGCTCTTGCATTTTCCTGCAGACAGGCCAGGATCGACCAGCTCGTTTTATCCAGTTCCATAATGGTCTTTTTAATTAAATGCCTTCATTTCAAAGGTAAATATCTGTAAAATCCTTTATTTCTAAAGCAAAAATAATAAAATTCCTTTTTAACTTTGGGTAACAGAACAGAAAAGTTAAAACCTTCCCAGATGAACGCAACCTTAACCAAAGCCCCTTCCACCCTTTCCGTCGTACTCGCTTTTCTAACTGTTTATATTGTCTGGGGATCAACCTATTTCTTCATCAGCCGCGCCTTACATGGATTCCCTCCTTTTTTATTGGGTGCTATCCGTTTTATCATTGCGGCATTGCTCATGATGGGCTGGGCAGGAATAAAAAAAGAAACCATATTTGACTGGCCCACGATGAAACTCTCTGCGGTCAGCGGATTTCTGATACTATTTATAGGAAACGGGATTGTTATTTTTGTTGAACAGTATGTGGGAAGTGCATGGGTGGCCATTATTATTTCTGCCGCTCCGTTGTGGTATGTGGTGTATGACCGGCCTCACTGGAAAGAAAATTTTGCCAGTAAGTCGATACTTTCCGGTCTTTTCCTTGGACTGATCGGAATTTTTCTTCTTTTCCTTCCCAATATCTCTTCTGCTTATCAGACAGACCGCAACCCTTATGAACGGCTGGCCCTTTTTGCACTGATCATCGGATCGATGAGCTGGGTGATCGGATCACTGTATGCAAAATATAAAAAAACAGATGCCCCGGCTACGGTAACGACCAGCTGGCAAATGTTTTTTGCCGGTGTCTATTTTTTCATCGGGGCCCTGATTACAGGCGAAATGAAAACATTTCAATTCCGGCAGGTGTCAACCGACGCCTGGTTTTCTCTCGGCTACCTGGTCCTGTTCGGATCCATACTTGCCTACAGCTGTTTTGTCTGGCTGATGGAAGTACGGTCGCCTGCACAGGTCAGCACCTACGCCTATGTGAACCCTGTGGTAGCAGTCATCCTGGGTGTATTTATTGCCTCCGAGCATGTAAACAGTTTACAGATCGCAGGGCTCCTGGTGATTCTGGTTAGTGTTCTGCTGATTAACCTGAATAAATATCTGACGAAACCGGCTTTGGGAGTATGAGGGTATAGTACAGGAGTACAGAAGTACAGGAGTATGGGAGTGGTTAACCGTAAGTACTGACAGGCTGTTTTTCGGACTTCAGACCGAAAACCTCAGCAACGAGTTCGAAAGAACGTAACCGGTCCTTATGAGAATGGGTCATGCAGGTCATCATAATCTCCTCTACGCCCAGTTCACTGGCGAGTGTTACTAATTGTGATTTCACCTGTTGCGGGGTTCCCGAAACAATTCTTCCGCGATTGTATTCAATTCTCTCCAGTTCTGCCTCAGAAAAAACATATTCTCTGATGTCTTCATAGCGGTTCATTTCACGGAAATTTCCTTTCTCGAACTGAAGCAGGGTATAATCTGTCAGCTTGCGTAACTGCTGCGCTTTCTCCTCTGTATCGGCACATAAAACCGAAATGGCCAGAAGGGATTCCGGGGATTGCATTTCGCGAGAGGGCTGAAATGCACGTTCATAGGACTCCACCACTTCCCGCCCTGCAAACCCGTTAATAAAACGGGCAACAGCCAGTCCCATGCCAAACCGGGCTGCTATCGAAGAACTGCCGCCGCTTGAACTCAGTATCCACTGTGCAGGTACGGTTGCAGACTGCGGCACAGCCAGCAGAGGGCCATATTGTGAAGCCGCCTCGTCATGAAAAAAAGCCTGCAGATACTCCAGCTGCTGCAAATACGATTCTTCAGAAAAATTATTAGAGGGATTCAGCAATCCTGCCGTAATCCGGTCGCCGCCTGGTGCTCGTCCCATGCCCAGATCAATCCGGCCGGGATAAAGCGTTTCAAGCAGACGGAAATTTTCTGCGACTTTCAGCGCACTGTGATTGGGCAACATGATTCCCCCGGAGCCAATACGTATGTTATGGGTTTCCCTGGCCAGGCGCACCATAAGCAGTTCCGGGGCAGATCCCGCTATCATGGCAGAATTGTGGTGCTCGGATACCCAGAAACGGTGATATCCTTTTGCCTCCGCCATGATCGCCAGCTGAATGGTGTTCGAAAGCGCCTGCGATGCAGTGGAACCTTTGGGTACGATAGACTGATCCAGTATACTGATGCGTAACATATTCTTCATTTCATTCATTAACATTTCAGCAGACAGTTTGTTTTAAAAAAGCGGGTTCGTTTCATTTCCGAAATCTTAATTTTAGGATCATATTGAACTATGAATTATCAACAAATCACCGATTTACTCGGTAAAGAAAACGAGAGTCTTTTTTCGCACGAATGCACAAAAGTGCCGAAGGACATGTTGCAGATTCCTTCGCCGGATTTTATTGACCGTGTTTTGTGCGAATCCAACAGAAACGGGCAAACACTTCGAAGTCTCCAGCAGATTTTCGGACATGGGCGCCTCAGCGGTACGGGTTATTTATCTATTTTGCCTGTCGATCAGGGAGTAGAACACAGTGCCGGCGCATCTTTCGCAAAAAATCCCCTGTATTTTGATCCGGAAAATATTGTCCGCCTGGCCGTTGAAGGGGGCTGTAATGCCGTGGCGAGTACATTTGGCGTACTCGCAATGGTGGCGAGGAAATATGCACACCATATTCCTTTTATCGTTAAGTTAAACCATAACGAGCTGCTCACGTACCCGAATAAATTTGACCAGATCATGTTTGGAAAAGTGCGCGATGCCTGGAATATGGGTGCAGCTGCAGTGGGAGCCACCATCTATTTTGGTTCTCCGGAGTCTGACCGCCAGATTACCGAAGTGGCAGCAGCTTTTGAAGAAGCGCACACCCTCGGCATGGTTACCGTTCTCTGGTGTTACCTGCGCAATAATGCTTTTGTAAAAGACGGAAAAGATTATCATGTGTCAGCCGACCTGACCGGCCAGGCCAACCACCTGGGCGTAACCCTGCAGGCCGATATTGTTAAACAAAAATTGCCCGAGCTCAACGGAGGTTATAAGGCCCTGAATATGGGGGATAGTCACTATGGAAAACTCGACGAAAAAATGTACAGTGATTTGTCCACCGATCATCCGGTTGATCTTTGCCGTTACCAGGTGCTGAATGGTTATTCAGGCAGGGCCGGCCTCATTAATTCAGGTGGCGCATCGGAAGGTGAGAAGGATTTGCTGGAAGCCCTGCGCACGGCGGTCATTAATAAAAGAGCCGGTGGAACAGGTATGATCTCCGGAAGAAAAGCATTTCAGCGCCCCTTTGCCGACGGGGTACATTTATTAAATAGTATCCAGGATGTTTACCTTGAAAAACGCATTACCGTAGCATGAAAAAAACAAGTTCTTCACCAACAACGATTTTTACGGATATCGGCGGTGTTCTTCTTACCAATGGCTGGGACCGGGAAGCCCGGAAAAAGGCGATACAGCTTTTTAAACTGGATCCGGCTGAAACAGAAGAAAGACACCACTTATCTTTTGATACTTACGAATCGGGAAAAATATCACTCAGCGAATATCTGAAACGGCTCGTTTTTTATATCCCAAGGGAATTTTCGGAAGAGGAATTCCGCGAATTTATGTTCGAACAGTCACAGCCCTACCCTGAAATGCTCGAACTGATGCGTGGCATTAAAAAAAAATACGGAATCAAGATTGCCGTGGTCAATAACGAGGGTCGTGAACTCAACAATCACCGGATTCACAAATTCAAAATGGGCGAATTTGTAGATTTTTTTATCAGCTCCTGTTTTGTTCATTTCAGAAAACCCGATGCGGATATATTTAAAATCGCCCTGGATATTGCCCAGGTTTCCGCAGAAAAAGTCATCTATCTGGAAGACCGTCCGCTGTTTGTTCAGGTGGCTGATACCCTCGGCATACAGGGCATCATTCACAAGGATTTTATTTCAACGAAGAAACAGCTGGCAGATTTTGGATGGGTGCTCTGATCCCCGTCAGCGATTTAATAAAATCAACTTCCTGCAGGCTGTAAGGAGTTCCGTCGGGATGAAAAATATCGTGGAACCAGATTTTTGGCTCAGCGCCGTCGGGCATGGGTGTATCCCAGGCATATTTGGTATTTGTTTTGCCGCTGACCAGTCCCCAGTTGATCGCAGCCACGTTTTCCTTTTTCAATACCGGCATGATATTATAAAAAGTACTGTTTCGCAACCGGGCCATATACTCTGTGCATATCAGTGGTCTTCCGAATTTACGGAGACTGTCGATTACTTTCTGATGCGCCTTTTCGTCTTCATAATTATGATATGAAATCACGTCTGACCAGTTAAGCTGAAACTGATTCAGATCCGACAAATCCGGATTCCACAGCCCCGCAGTCAATGGCTGCGTTGGATTTATTTCCCTGGACCAGATAAAAACATTTTTAAGCAGCACCAGGCTTTTGTTCCCATAACTTGAATTACCGGGTTCATTGTATAAATCCCACATCGCTATACGGCGGTCATTTTTGAAACTTTTTAACAGGTCTTTTACATAGGATTTCAAAACGGGCATCAGCGCGGAGTCTTCATAAAGCAGTTTACCCGGGTCACGCAGCCAGCCCGAATTGTGAACACCCGGTTTTGGATCAGGCTGTTTTCCGCCGTGGTAGGTTTCATTCCAGCAGTCATCAAAAAAAACAAAAATGGTTTTAATATTCTTTCGATCCGCAATGGCCAGATATTCCGATATTCTTATTTTAAACCCATCTGCATCCTCCTGCCAGGCCAGATGATGCAGAAATACACGCATGCAATTCAATCCGATGGACTGAGCATAGCCCAGCTCCCGGGCAATCGTTGCCGTATCAAAAGTTTCCGCCTGCCACATTTCCAGTTGATTGATGGCTGTGCTCGGAATAAAATCGCAACCCCTCAGCCAACCCTGACGGGCATACCAGTTGGCTGCCTGTTTTTTCGACCAGATTTCACGGAATTTCTGGGCTTTGGGCAAAAAGAAGCAAAGTGACAATAAGCCAGACAGGAGTATTTTTTTCACGGCATCAATTATAATTTAAGATAAGCATTCTTTTGATTGTGCAGGAACTGTATCATGGATAACCACTTCATGTACGTATACGAACAGTTCCGTACACTATCGGGTGCACATTTGTATGCAGGTCAGCAATTTATAAAACGGCACGCGGGTTGAAACCCTGACTACCACAACCGAATCACGATGTTACAAAACTATTTTAAAACGGCTATCCGTAATCTGGTCAGAAATAAAAAATTCAGCCTGATTAATGTAGCCGGCCTGTCCATCGGCATCGCGTCATGCCTGCTTATCTTTTCGGTTGTACGTTATGAACTTAGTTACGATCGTTTCCAGCCCAACTATGACCGGATATTTCACGTTGCCAGAGAAGACAGGTTTCCGAGTGGCGTATCGTATACCCCCGGCACACCGTATCCGGCACTGGAGGCTTTAAGGGCAAAATTTCCGCAGATAACCTGTGGGGTATTGTTTTCCAATAGCGGCAGTCAGCTGACCGTTGTCGGGCCTGACGGGACACCATCAAAAGAAAAAAGATTTATTGAGGAAAGCGGTGTATTCTTTGCTGATCCGCAGTTTTTTAAAATTTTTAATTCCCATTGGCTTTCCGGCACCCCGGCTGTTCTTGACCGGCCCGGTTCGATTGTCCTTTCCAGAAGTATGGCCGTAAAGTATTTTGGTCAGTGGGAAAATGCAATGGGTAAAATGATCCGTCTCGATAATCTGAACACGCTGCAGGTGTCCGGCATACTGGAAGACGTCCCGGGCAACTCGGATTTTCCGTTAAAAGTGATTGCCTCCTACGCAGTTTTGAAAAACACTCCGTTTTACGGTTATTCCACTGAATGGGGAAATACAACAAGTAACGAGCAGATATATATGCTGTTGCCCCGAAAACAGTCACCCGTAACGGTAAATAATCTCCTGCTTCAGTTTAGTAAAGACAATTCAAATAAAGGATCGGTAATTAAACGAAACTACTTTATCAGGCCCCTGAGTATGATCCATTTTGATTCACGCATGGGCAATATGGGAGATCATGTAACGAGTAAAAGCACGCTGACAACGCTCGCGCTGATCGCGGTATTTATTCTCGTTATGGCCTGCATCAATTTCATCAATCTGAGTACCGTCCAGGCCGTAAACAGATCGAAGGAAATCGGTGTAAGAAAAGTTCTCGGCAGCAGTCGCTGGAATTTGTTATGGCAGATATTAGGCGAAACTTCGCTGTTGGTGCTGACAGCTATTGTTATTGCTGTCGGCCTTGCGGAACTTTGTGTTCCCTATATCAGTCATGTTGCCTCCATTCATGAAACAATTCATCTTTTTACAAAAGAAACCAGCCTGTTTCTTCTTTGCGTTTTGATTGTAGTCACCCTGCTGGCCGGCTTGTATCCGGCATTGGTCGTGTCGGGTTTCAGCCCCATCCTCGCCCTCAAAAACAAAATTAATTTTGCGAGTGTCGGCGGCATATCCCTTAGAAGATCGCTTGTGGTTTTGCAATTCACGATCTCCCAGGTGCTGATCGTAGGAACACTCATCGCACTTTCGCAGATGAACTTCGTGCAAAACGCAGACCTCGGACTCAAAAAAGAGGCTGTACTTGTGGTGAGTGGTAACGGAGACAGTACCCAGGTATCGCGAATGGCTGCTTTCAAATCTGAATTGAAAAAAAATCCGGCCATACTGGAAGTCAGCCTGTGCAGTGATGTCCCCTCATCCGACAATAACTGGGGTACCAATTTCGCTTTTGATCACAGGCCCGACGAGCACTATACCCTGTTCACGAAATATGGGGACACGGACTATTATAAAACCTTCGGCCTGCAATTCGCTGCCGGCGGACCTCATGCCGCGGCCGATACAATACGTGATGTAGTCGTAAACGAAACCTTTGTGCAAAAACTGGGACTGAAATCAGCCGAATCCGTTTTAGGTAAAGATCTGATGCTGGGTGGCCGCTGGAAGAAAATAACCGGTGTGGTCCGGGATTTCAGGACCAACTCCCTTCGAGAAGAAATCAAACCCATTGTTATCAGCAACAGCAAAAACAATTATTCAAATATTTCAATGAAATTGAAATCGGGCAATCTGGCCCTGGTAAAAGACCAGGTGCAGGCGGTCTGGGACCGTTTTTTTCCGGAATACGCCAACCAGACTTATTTCCTGGATGAAAGAATAGAAAATTTCTATACCCAGGAAAAGCAGCTGGCTCTTTTATATAAAATATTTGCCGGTATTGCCGTATTTATTTCCTGCCTGGGTTTATATGGCCTGGTTTCCTTTATGGCTGTACAGCGGAAAAAAGAAGTGGGCATACGAAAAGTGCTTGGGGCCAGTATTCCGCAAATCATCTTTTTGTTTTCCCGGGAATTTACCATACTGGTGTTGATTGCGTTCGCCATTGCTGCTCCCGTTGCCTGGTATATGATGAATAGCTGGCTGGCCCATTTTGTTTACCGGATCCCCATACAACCATTGATCTTTGTCCTTTCTGTAGTGATCTCCATCGGCATAGCCTGGTTAACGGTTGGATACAAATCATTCCGGGCAGCCATAGCCAATCCGGCCATCAGTTTAAAATCGGAATAATTTTCCCGGCCATCATTCCTGCATGCTAAAAGAGTTTTACTGAAGAGCAGAAAAATGGTATGAGGTCAGCTGATGAAGTGTCTGGCCCGGTGCTAAAATACTATTGGGAAAAGAAGGCTCATTGGGTGAATCCGGGAAATGCTGTGTTTCCAGACAAAGGGCCCCATGCTGAATAATTTTGCGTGCATCGTGACCAATAAGTGTTCCATCCAGAAAATTACCGGTATAGAATTGTATACCCGGCTGCGTGGTATAAACTTCCATGACTCTTCCTGATTCAGGATCCATTACCCTTGCTGCAATGGCCAATACGGAATCTTTTTTATCTATCACAAAATTATGATCGTATCCCCCTTTCACCCGGTCAATATCTTTTCCGGCTTTCTTAGGCTTTAAAAAATCAAATGCTGTATTTTTTACAACTGCCAGCTGACCGGTTGGAATCAGTGAATCGTTCACAGGTGTATACCGGCTGGCGTAAATAGTAATTTCCTCTCCAAGAATAGTTGAATCCCTGCCGGCGGACAAATTAAAATAACTGTGATTGGTCAGATTGACCGGAGTTTTCATATCCGTTAGTGCGGTGTAATCAATATCGAGCGCATTGGAAGAACGAAGGGTATAAACTACCCTGACATTCAGCGTTCCGGGAAATCCCTCTTCCCCGTCGCGGCTGGTATAACCGAGCGACAAACTCGAATCGTTCACCTGATTGACTGTCCAGATCACTTTGTCGAAACCCCTGATTCCGCCATGTAGTGTATTTCCGTGATCGTTCAGGGCTAAAGAATATGTTTTATTATCGATGGTAAATTTTCCGAGGTGAATACGATTGGCATAACGCCCGATCAGAGCCCCGAAATAAGGATTCGTTTTCTGCAGATATCCGGGCAGTGAATCATATCCCAAAACCACATTCCCTGTTTTTCCATTTTTATCCGTCGTCCATAATTCCAGTATGGTCCCTCCGTAATTACTGATCACCACTTTCATGCCGGACCTGTTTTTCAGGGTATAAGCATATACCGAATCCGTTCCGATGACACCGTAGTCACTTTTATTTCCATTTTCTGCTATCTGAACGGCAGGTTTTTTTTCAGGAGTCGTTTGACAGGAAGATAAAATCCGGCAGAAAAAAATAACGCAGGCTATAGCAAAAAGGAATCGTTTCATGAGTCAGTTTTAAGTCGTCAACAGAACACGCTAATGTACAGGATTAAATGTTTATTTCGCAGCGTTTGCCGCCCGGGACCTTCTCCTGACAACAAATATTTCCTTTGTGATATCCGGCTGATTGTCTCCCAGCAGAAACCCGAAAGGTTGCAGCGGACCTATCCGGTCGAAGATAACCTTGATGATTGCCGTGATCGGTATGGAAAGAAACATGCCCGGAACGCCCCACAATTGATTACCCACCAGTACAACGATGATGGACACAAGGGCATTGATTTTTACTTTGGAAGCCACGATTTTAGGAACAAATAAATTATTATCAATGAACTGCACAATCAGGTAAGCAACTAACACATAAAATGCATCTATGGGCATTTTGGTCGCCAGCGCCAGCAGCATCGGCAAAGCCACGGCCACTACGCCGCCAATATAGGGAATGACATTTAATAATGCTCCGATCACGCCAAGAAGAATGGCATATTGAATTCCAAGAATAAAAAGGGCAAGTGAATTGAGCGTGGCGACCAGCGCAGCTTCCACAAGTAATCCGAATAAATAACTCTGTATAAGCGCTTTTGTTTCTGTAAGAACCTCTACGACCGTCACGTGAAGATTCTTCGGAAAAAGCCGGGCAATAAATTCCAGCAACAGCGGCTTATAATAAATGATCATGAATACATATACCGGCATGATGATAAAAGTCATCACCATGCCCCCGATCGTACTGACCGTACTGGTGATCACCACAGTACCGTTGTCGATACCCTGTTTCTGGGTTTTTGTAACCCATGCATCCACCTTTACCTTAGACACGTTAAATGTCCGGGCCACCCAGCGTTCGCTCTGATTGAACAGGCTAAGGAATTTTTGTTTGAACAAGGGGAATGACTCGCTGAAAAGAGAGATTTGTGAAATGAAAAAATAAAAAATGCCCGCGATCAGCAACATGGTAATGACGAGGGAAAGCAAAATTGCCAGCACCCGGGGTATTTTCATCCGGCACAAAAAAAGAATGACCGGATTCAACAGTATGGCAATCATAATGGCAAAAACCAGAGGTATCATGATATCCTGACCAACAAAAAGAATATAGAAGAAAACCGAAATCCCCATGAGTATCTGGGCAATTTTCAGATAGACGGGAAGGCTGACAGGAGCATTATCCATGGCTTAGATTTAAGGGACTAAAATAGACTATCTTGATAAGCAAAAGCGATACCATGTACCGTCGAATGATTTGCCTGATCCTTCTGACCATGAATTTCCGGACAGCGCTGACACAGGAAATCTACCATGAACTGTACCGGCCTCAGATCCACTTCTCCCCTAAGGCAAACTGGATGAATGATCCAAACGGAATGGTTTTTTACAAAGGCGTTTACCATCTTTTTTTTCAGTATTACCCGGATAGTACGGTGTGGGGCCCAATGCACTGGGGGCATGCAACCAGCCAGGATCTGCTTCACTGGAAAGAGCAGCCTGTTGCGCTCTATCCGGACAGTTTGGGTTATATTTTCTCCGGAAGTGCCGTGGTTGACAGCCTGAACAGAAGCGGTTTTGGCACTAAAGCGCAAATTCCTCTGATTGCCATGTTTACCCTTCATGATCCGGTTGGGGAAAAATCCGGGACTAGCCATTTCCAGAATCAGGGAATCGCCTATAGCCTTGACGCGGGCATGAGCTGGATAAAATATACAGGAAACCCGGTATTGAAATCACCGGGTTTAAAGGATTTCCGCGATCCGAAAATGATCTGGATGCCGGATCTGAAAAAATGGATCGTGGTACTGGCAGCGGGCGACCGGGTAATGTTCTACTCATCTGCAGACCTCAAGCACTGGAATAAGGAAAGTGAATTCGGACAAGGGCAGGGAGCGCATGGCGGCGTGTGGGAGTGTCCAGACCTTTTACCTTTCAGTATAAAGGGGAAGACAGTATGGATGCTGATTGTGAGTATCAATCCGGGCGCCTACCAGGGCGGGTCGGGAACCCAGTATTTTATGGGAGAATTTGACGGAAAAAAATTTCAGCCAGCGGATACCCTTACGCGCTGGCTGGACTATGGAGCAGATGACTACGCCGGTGTTACATTCAGTAATACAGGAAAGGAAAAAATCTTTATCGGATGGATGAGCAGCTGGCAGTATGCCATGTCCGTCCCTACCGTGAAATGGCGAAGTGCAATGACCATTCCCCGTATACTGGGTCTGAAAAAAATACAGAACAGTTATTTTAGTACCCAGATGCCTGTCTCTCTAAAAGGGATTTCAAAACCCGCATCGGGTCAAAATCACCAGCTTCATTTGAACGGTCCGTACCGGTTTGATTTCGAGTGCAGTGATCTGCATGATTTCGAATTGATTTTCAGTAATGCACAGGGGCGGCAGCTGGGTGTTGGATTTGATCAGAAAAAAAACGCATTCTATATCGACAGAAGAAAGGCAGGCATTGCGGACTTTTATGCCGGGTTCGCTGCTGTTCAATATGGGCCAAGGATAAGTTCATCAAAAGATTCGAAATTCACACTGATACTCGACAATGCTTCCATTGAACTTTTTGCGGACGATGGATTGACAACAATGACCGATATCTTTTTTACCGAACAGCCTTACCAGGAATGGCGGTTAGAAAGCAGCACACCCATTTTTAACAGGATCGGCATCACAAAACTTACATCCATATGGCCCTGACAGGGGTATTGTTAACGTTTTTAATGTAGAATAGTTTCTTTTCCCTGTTTATTCAGAACTACCTTTGCAGGGTCCAAGACCTTTTATATGTATAAAGTATCATTCAACAATAAAAACAATTCTTTTCAGCAGGATCTTAAACTGGCTGTGGAGAATTATTTCACTGCGAATCATGTGGCAAAAACCGGGAACTGGAGATTGTATATAAAAGCGCTTACCCTGGTACCATCCGCAATCATACTCTATCTGGTTCTTTTATTCGGGCACCTCAGCATGTTGCCGGGTATCTTCTTTTCAGGCCTGCTGGGATTTGTACTGGCAAGCATAGGATTTAATATTATGCATGATGCCTGCCACGGTTCCTATTCCCGCAAATCATGGGTGAACAATATCATGGGACTCAGTCTCAATATGCTTGGCGGGAATGCCTTCATATGGAAATTCAAACACAACATCATCCACCACACGTATACCAATATCGACGGAATTGACGATGACATCGCAAAAAGTCCCGTGATGCGCCAGTGTGAATCCCAAAAATGGGTAAAAGCCCATCGCTTCCAGCATATTTATGTGCCATTATTGTATGCTGTTTCTTCATTTGCCTGGGTTTCCATGATGGACTTCACAAAATATTTCAGAAAAAAAATTCATCATACCGATCTGCAAAAGATGGATAAGCGGGAGCATATTATTTTCTGGCTCAGCAAAATAATGTATGCATTATTTTATATAGCGATACCAGTTCATTTTGTTGGCTGGGGTGCCTGGGCCATTGGTTTTGCTTCCATGCATGTGATGCTTGGATTAACACTGGCGCTCGTGTTTCAGCTGGCGCACGTTGTGGAGGATACCGAATTTGTTTTTGCTCCCGGAATAGAACCCCAGAAAATTGAAGAGGAATGGGCCATTCACCAGGTAAAAACAACGGCTAATTTTGCGTCGGGTAATAAACTGATCAGCTGGTTTGTCGGCGGACTGAATTACCAGATCGAGCATCACCTGTTTCCAAAAGTCAGTCATGTGCATTATCCGGCCATCGCCGGCATCGTAAAAAACGTCTGCGCCAAACATCAGTTGCACTACATCGAATTCAAAACCATGAATGCCGCCGTGGCCTCCCATTTCAAAATGATGAAAATGCTTGGCAGACGACCGGAAGGAATTGCGTAACCTGAATATTAAATAGATTCCGAATTTACGGACTCGTCGGACTTAACAAAGATTCTGATCGTTTCACCCTGCTGTTCAGCAGTCCCGGGAAGCAATCAGTCGTTTCAGTCTCCAGTGTAAAAACAATTCATTCGGTTTTTCAGGGGCTTTTGCCAAAAACTGATGTAGCACCCGGGGTATTTTCTGAAAGTTCGGCTGAAGAAACTGAAGTAAGGGAACGATCATAGAAATCGTCTTCCCTCTGAATGATTTTTTTACCAGCATCCAGCTGCCGCAGGTTTTTATTTTCAGCAGCGAGCCGGGTCCATTCGTCGGGATCCGTTTCGAATTCAGCCGGGCTAACCGGTCTGGCCAGTTTACGGGCTTTGACAAATTCCCGAACCGGTATTTCAGACAACGAAAGCAGGATAAAAAACAGTTCCTTTTTCACTGATAAAAGGAAGGTTGTTCAAATGCAGCACCATGACTCTGCCGGAAAAATCTTTAAGCTGGGAAATGAGCCAGTAATACCCCGACAGATCTCTGGCGTTTGGCGCTATCCAGATCCAGATCTGATCAAATTCTTCCTCCTTCATCCGCTCCACGATCTTGCCGATATTTTCCGAATCCGGATCTCTTTCCAGAGAGTTCCCAACTGTCTGTTCCGAGATGCCGGTCCACCAGGTTCTCCGCTCCAGTATGCCCTCATCTGAAAATAAATTCCCGATGGGGCCCACTGAATAATCATCCGTTATGGCAATAGTTTCGCCATCCAGCGACTCGTCCAGATCCATGGCTTCCGTTATCAGCTGCGCTCCCTTTGAATCAAAAACAATATGAAACATTCCGACTTAATTTAGAACTGTATGTAATTTTTCTTTTATCCGGATGGGCTGTTTTATTTTTCCTGTTCTGCATGATCAATTTCCATTCTCAGATTTCCTATGATAAAATCCTGACGCTGCGGTGTGTTTTTTCCCATAAAATATTCGAGTAACTGCTGTATATGAGTTTCGGGGCATGATCATGACGGGTTGAACCCGCATGTCCTGTCCGATAAAACGGGCAAACTCAGAAGGCGAAATTTCACCAAGACCTTTGAAACGTGTAATCTCCGGCCTGGTTCCAAGTTTTTTCACCGCTGCCTGTTTTTCCGTTTCATCATAGCAGTAAATTGTTTCCTGCTTGTTGCGCACACGAAACAAAGGCGTTTCCAGAATATACACGTGGTTATTTTTAACCAGATCGGGAAAGAATTGCAGAAAGAAAGTCATCAGCAGCAGGCGAATGTGCATACCATCTACATCTGCATCGGTAGCCACCACGATATTATTATAGCGCAATCCCTCAATACCATCCTCCACATTCAACGCATGCTGCAGCAGGTTAAATTCTTCATTTTCATAAACCACTTTTTTAGTGAGCCCAAAACAGTTCAATGGCTTTCCCCTTAAACTAAAAACAGCCTGCGTTTCCACATTGCGCACTTTGGTAATTGAGCCGCTGGCAGAATCCCCTTCGGTGATAAAAATGGTGGACTCTTTTTGCTTTTCAAGAATCAGGTTTTTGTCCTTCCCCGACACTTCTTCGTTATAGTGCACCCTGCAATCCCTCAGTTTTTTATTGTGCAGGTTAGCTTTTTTTGCTCTTTCGTTGGCCAGTTTGCGTATGCCGGATAATTCTTTTCTTTCCTTTTCACTCTGCTCGATACGCTTTTTCATCGCATCGGCAATGGAGGGGTTTTTATGAAGAAAGTTATCCAGTTCGCGCGCCAGGAAATCATGAATAAAATTTTTCATGCTGGCGCCGCCTTCTTCCATATACTGGCTTCCCAGTTTGGTTTTCGTCTGGGATTCAAACACGGGCTCCACGACCCTTACCGATACCGCTGCCGTAATGCTCTGACGAATATCCGCTGCTTCATAATCTTTTTTGTAAAAATCCCGCACCACTTTCACAAAGGCTTCACGGAATGACTGCTGGTGAGTACCTCCCTGGGTGGTGTACTGGCCATTGACAAAACTGAATATCTCTTCGCCATAATCACTGTTATGCGTAATCGCCACTTCGATATCCTCTCCTTTAAGATGAATAATCGGATAGCGGAGCTCGTCCTCATTCGTTTTTCTCCTTAAGAGGTCGAGCAACCCGTTTTTCGAAAGATATTTCTTCCCGTTATAATTGATAATCAGCCCCGCATTCAGATAACAGTAATTCCAGAACTGATTGTCGAGATACTCATTGATGAAATGAAAGTTTTTGAAGATGCTCTCATCGGGAACAAACTCAACCAGTGTGCCGTTGGGCTCCGTAGTTTTTGTTTCTTTGTCTTCTTTAACCAGGTTTCCTTTTGAAAATTCGGCGCGTTTTTCGCGCCCTTCACGGAAGGCGGAAACGATAAAGGACTGACTGAGCGCATTGACAGCCTTGGTACCTACCCCATTTAAGCCGACGGCTTTCTGAAAAGCTTTGCTGTCGTATTTAGCCCCTGTGTTAATCTTGCTGACCACATCCACGACTTTCCCCAGCGGAATGCCTCTTCCAAAATCCCGTACGCTTACGGTTTTTTCTTCAATCAGCACTTCGATCTGCTTGCCATGTCCCATGGTGTACTCGTCAATACAATTGTCCATGACTTCTTTCACCAAAACATAAATGCCGTCGTCGGCACTGCTTCCATCGCCCAGCTTTCCGATATACATGCCGGGTCTTAAACGGATATGTTCTTTCCAGTCGAGGGAGCGGATCGATTCTTCGTTGTATGCGAATAAATCCTGTTTATTTTCTGCCATAATAATGGTCGCAAATATAAGTAAATCCGATTGTCCGGTGTCTGCGTGAATTACGCACGCCTGTTAATAATTCATTCCTTATTTACTTGATTTCCTGTTTTTTAAAGCGTATTGTACAGTATGCCCCCTACAGTAATTTGAGTACAAAACCAAGTAGTTTTACCTATACTAAAAGACCCGAAATAACGCTTTTATAGTATAAACTTTAACCCTTGAAAACTGGTCTTTTACCGGGAATCAACCTGATGCTTTCGATCCTGGCCGTCGCCCTGTCCTTTCTGCCACTGGTGCTTTGCTGGTGGAAAAAACTGACCATTTATAAATCCTATCTGGTCATTGCCTTATTCTGGACAATCAACGGAATCCTTTATTTTCCTGAAATTTTTCATCCTGCCTGGTATAAACTGGCCAGTGACCAGATTACCCTGTATTATAACCTGATCGATGCACCCCTCATATTCCTGATTTTCTACTTTATATTCAGAAAGAAGTCTTTTCTCTACCTCCTGGCCGCTTTCATCGCTTTTGAAATAGTGATGATTGCCTGGAAGGGTTTTAATTTTGATTCTGACAATATCATTATAGGTATTGGCAGTCTGATCTGCCTGGTGCTCAATATCTGGGCGATCAGTAAATATTTCATGAAAGTGGAACACTCAGACGCCGAAAACGTGCTGGTTTTCGTGTATGCAGGGTATATCTTCTACTACGGTCTGTTCGCGGTAGTATACAGGTACAATTATCTGAGTACAGACCGTGCAGAACAACCCTATGTACAGTTTATCAATTATTCAGCGATCATACTGTCCACCTCGCTGATCAGTTTCGGATTCTGGAAATTCGCCCATACGGAATATGTGGACAATTACTAGTCTTCGTCCTCCTCGTAATTATAAGACCCCTGATTATCGTTGTATATCGATTCCCAGTCTTTTATCTTATCATCACTGACCAGTTCGAGAATATCAAAAATCGGATCCGTTTTTTTCTTCCATTCATTGATCTGTTCATCCAGATACCTGGACACATACATACATTGTTCCGTTTCCAAATTGACTTTGATCAGATGCACGGGGGAATCTTCAGATTCCTGGATTAAATAATAACAGCTTTTTTCTAACAGGGCGTAAGAATACATACTACAGATTTTAAAAAAATGAAAACAGAATGAACCTTGAATTAATGGGAAGTATGTAAGGACTGCAGTAGAATGATGGGGTAGTAAAGTAAACTACAGATCACAAATTTACAGGTTTTCGTATTCAACCTGATCGTTTTTACACCGTATTGAAAGAGTATTTATTTTTGACCTTTATGTGGCTGTAAATCAGTTATTTATGCCATTTGCCCTTTTTCGAGCCGGAGGGTTTGCGTCACCGATCGGGGCAAATCGCCCGCATAATGGGTTACAAAAATGAGAGTTGCTCCATAGAGGGTACAATACCGGTCAATCATATGGAGAACAAAAGCCGTCTGGGCCGCATCCAGGCCCTGACAGGGCTCATCCAGAATCAAAACGGGTGCTGCCTTAATCATTGCCCGGCCCAGCAGAATGAGTCGCCGCAGGCCGTCGGGGAGACTGGCCATCAGACGGTTTTTGTACTCCAGGCAGCCGAGAAACCAGAGCCATTGCAAAACCAGTTCTTCCTGACCGGCAGTGACCTGCCTGAACAGGCCAGTAGTATCAAAAAATCCTGAAGCAAGTGTCGAAAAAGCGGTTGCTGCGGGATCAAAGTATAACTGCATTTCGGGCGAAACAAACCCGATTTTTGATTTAATCTCCCAGATACTTTCACCCGTTCCCCTTTTCCTGTCAAATAAATATATGTCGTTGGAATAGGCTTGTGGGTTGTCTCCTGTCAGCAGACTGAGCAGGGTTGATTTTCCTGCACCATTGTGTCCGGTCAGGGCCCAGCAGCCCCCCCTTCTGATTTTCCAGTTAATACCCTGCAGTATGTATTTTCCTTCATAGAATACATGAACATCCCGCAGGCGAACCGCGAATTCGAAATCCGGAAAATCAAATCCCGGGGAGACAGGGAAGGGTGCACCGGCAGATATTTCCTTTTCAGCATTCTCCATACTGATTTCTGAAGCGAGTGATTTCAACTGAAGTTCTCCTTTCTCCAGCAGGGCGAAACGGTTAAAACAGGGTGGTATTTGATTTCTGCTGCTGAACAGCACCAGGTGAATTCCCGAACTGGTTAGCTCACCCAGTATTTTATCCAGCATTTGTCGCCCGCCAGCATCGAGTCCGGTAAAGGGTTCGTCCAGAATCAACAGATCCGGATCAGCCAATACAGCTTTCAGAATCTGAAGTCTTTTGTTTTCACCATTGGATAACTGTATCAATGGCTGCTGAAGAACAGACTGCAGACCGAAAATAGGGATGAGTTCTTTTGTACTAAAATTCCCTGTCTCATATGTACTGAATGGATACAGATCTTCATTCACGGTTTTTGTGTCCTGCGCATCGAATGCGTTGTACCGTTGCTGATAATAGAACTGACTCTGATTTTTCAGATCACGAAAGGTATGTTGTAGTTCTACAAGTAAAATCTTATGGTCTGTTTCCGCGCTGATAAATTCAATGGAACCTGAATAGCCCGACCGCCCTGCCAGAGCCTGTGCGAAAACCGTCTTGCCGGATCCGGCTTTCCCGAAAATTGCCCATTGCTCGCCTTTTTTTATTTCCAGCGAAATATTTTTTAAAATATTTACTCCGCCCAGGCTAATATGCAGATGGTCAACGCGCAAGATCCCGGAATCCATAAAGCTGTTTTGTGGCATGCAAAGATGCTTTTTTTTAACTTACATTCGACGCTCATAAAGCATGATTTCACCACAGACTATACAGCAGATTCTAAGCCGCATTGATATCACGGAAATCGTTGGCGGATTTGTGAAGCTGAAAAAAAGAGGTTCCAATTATCTCGGTCTCTGCCCTTTTCATAATGAAAAGACACCTTCTTTCACAGTCTCTCCTGCAAAAGAAATTTACAAGTGTTTTGGTTGCGGACGTAGCGGAAATACCATTAGTTTTCTCATGGAGCATGAGAAATTTTCTTACGTGGAAGCCCTGAAATGGCTGGCCAACCGCTACAATGTTGATGTGGAAGAAACTGAGTTGAGTCCGGAGGTAAAACTGCAGCAGCAGGCTGCCGACAGTCTCTATATACTGAACGGATTTGCCCAGAAGTTTTTCAGTGATATTCTGCTTAACAGTGAAGAAGGTCAGAATATCGGATTGAGTTATCTGAAGGAAAGGGGTTTCCGTATGGATATCATTGAAAAATTTCAATTGGGATACAATCCCTCGGTGCCGGACGCTTTTGCGACGGCTGCACTGGCTGCCCAATATAACCCCGATATTCTGCAGAAAAGCGGACTGGTGGTACAACGCGACGGAAGGGCAATGGACAACTACCGCGGCAGAATTATATTTCCCATTCATAGTCCGCTGGGAAAAATTTCAGGATTCGGTGCGCGGGTTATCCGGAACAACGACCGGGCTCCCAAATATATCAATACACCCGAGAACGAAATTTATATAAAGAGTAAACTTCTTTATGGCTCTTATTTTGCACGACAGGCCATTGACAAGGCTGACGAGTGCCTGCTGGTGGAAGGTTATACCGATGTGGTTTCCCTTCATCAGGCGGGTATAGAAAATGTGGTGGCCAGCGGAGGAACATCCCTTACACCGGATCAGTTGAGACTGATAAAAAAATATACTTCCAACCTGACGATCATTTATGATGGTGATGCAGCCGGAATCAAGGCGGCCCGGCGAGGAATGGACCTGGCTTTTGAAGAAAGTCTGCAGGTCAGGCTGGTATTGATTCCCGGACAGGAAGATCCGGATAGTTATGTACGTAAACTGGGTGCCGCCGCATTCAGGGATTTTATTGCCGCCAATAAAAAAGATTTTATTCTTTTTCAGCTGGAGACCTCACTGGCGGAAGCAGCGGGTGACAGCAACAAAAAGGCACGCGTCGTCAGTCAGATTGCAGAAACCATTTCGAGGATAAACAAAGCGGAGGATTTTACCAAACAGCAGGACTATATCAGGCGATCCTCCGAGCTTTTAAAGATTGACGAAAATGGTCTCAATACCCTGGTGAATAAATTCATCCGGGAAAGGATCGGGAAATTTGAAAACAAGGCAGCGGCACAAAAGGCAACCGGGGAAATTCATTCCGAAGAAAAATCATTCATTGATGAGGAACTCAATGAATTGCTTAACCGCGATGAACAGCAGGAACGTGCCATAGTCCGTTCACTCCTTGAATTCGGACTCAAGCCATGGGATGCGGAAAAGACCGTTGCCGACTATCTGCTTCCGGAGTTTGAGGATGAAGACATGTTTGACAATAAAAACCTGGTCCGCGTTCTGCAGTACTATAAATTATGGTATGAGCAAAAACTGGAACCCACTGCACGGAATTTTTTATACCATGAAGATCAGGAACTGGGTGCCCTGGTCGTTTCCATAATGGATTTCCCTTATGAAGTCAGTGAAAACTGGAAAAGAGTATATGAAGGAAAAATTCCTACGAGAGACGAATTATACTTCGAAGAAGTCGGTTCCACACTCACTTATCTTAAACTGAGAAAGATACAGCGGCTGATGGCACTTAACCAGCAGGATCTTGAAAAGTCAAAAAACCCGGAGGAACAGATGATGTTCATGCAGACCCACCTTCATTTGAAACAAATAGAGAGAGAACTCATGGGTAAATCAGGAACCGTGATTGTAAAACTTTAAAAGTCCGGAAAAGATCAGCTGGCGAGCACTTCTTCCTTGCGTCTGAGCAGGGCTGTTCCGTTGGTCAGCACCGATTTTTCGAAACGGGTGGCCGTCCATACATGATCCAGGGTAATTTCGTTTATGCCTTCAAATCCGGCATGGGTAATGCAGGTCCAGCTGCACTCACGATTCAGCGTCGTGGCAATTTTAGAACTGGTTTTAGGATAAGCTACCCAGAATTTACCGCCTTTACTGAGTGCTGGTAAAACTTCGTAAATAATACCCTTCAGCTGGGTTTCATTAACAGCAAATACCAGGGCGAAATCAATCTTTTTAATTTTCAGCAGGGGAGTTACATTTTTCGCAAAAGCCAGCTTGGCAAACTGCTTTTCTATCGAAGAAGGGAGACCCTGAATTAAAATGCTTTTTTCTTCTTTGAGTTCCAACTTTTCCAATAAAGTTAATGACATGCTTTATAAGTTTTTGTTTGCGGAATCGCCTTCAGGGGCTGCAAAAGTACAGAAATTTAACCATAACTTAAAGTAAATCATGGTCTAACTCTGGTTGAATCAATAAAAAGGGTAATAACACGCGTTTGACACAGAATACAGGCAGGAGATTGAATTACTGTGATTTACGCAATAAATATCAAATCGAAGTTCCGGTTCTCCGGGGTCGCTTTTTATCCCGGTATTTCAAAATCGGAATTTTGCTTTCACTTCCTCTGATCAGACGGGTAATATTCTTCTGATGGGTAAGGATAACGAGCAGTGCAACGGCTATGGAAAAGAACCGGTAAAGAGGTTCTTTTTCATTAAAAATGAAAAGAATGAGTATGGCAAAAGCGATACTTGCCAGTATGGAACTCAAAGACACAAATCGGGTGAGGTAAAGACAAAGCAGAAAAACACCCACACAATACAGTGCAACCAGCGGCTGAATGGCCAGGATCATCCCAAACAAGGTGGCCACCCCTTTACCGCCTCTGAAATCAGCCCATAAAGGAAATATATGGCCCACAACGGCTGCCAGGCCCAGACCAACCATCAGATTGGTCCTGTCCCACTCATTGTGCATATAAAAAGGTAAGAGAATATACAGACTCGTAGCCACTACGCCTTTCAATACATCCACGGACATCACGATACAACCCCATTTAGATCCCAGGACCCTGAATGTATTCGTTGCGCCGGCATTGCCACTTCCGTAATCCCGGATATCCACGCCAAAAAAGTAACGGCTGATCCACACCGCCGTTGGAATGGAACCGATCAGGTAAGCAAAGAGGATAAATAAAACTTCCTTCATGGACGGCAGGAATACTTGGATTTCAAAATTAATTAAAAAAAGGCATTAAACAGGAATGATTTCACTTAAGACTGACTGTTTTTTAAACTGAAACTCATCCAGTTATCCTTTGTCATCAGTCTTTCGAAAGCTAAACCACTTTGCGCGGCCCGGTTCCGGATCTTTTCTTCATCCGATTCCAGCACCCCGCTCCCTATAAAAACGCCCGATTCAGTCAAATGTTGTCGTAAAATGCCCATGTTTTCGAGTATCACCCGGAGATTGATATTGCCCAGAATAAGGTCAAACCGGGCCAGGCCGTCCAGAGAGTCCCTGAATTCGACAGATATGCTTTCACAGTTGTTTACAGCCGTATTCTCGACCGCATTCTCGATACTCCAGCTGTCATTGTCGATCGCAAGCACAGAGGCTGCACCCAGCTTACAGGCCAGTATGGCGAGTACGCCGGTGCCTGTTCCATAATCCAGCACGGCCCGGTTAAGGAAGTCCAGATTTTGCATGGCTGAAATCATCATGAAGGT
The DNA here is from genome assembly GCA_965214575.1 of Puia sp. Lineage (GTDB taxonomy): Bacteria > Bacteroidota > Bacteroidia > Chitinophagales > Chitinophagaceae > Puia. The sequence goes on along the minus strand of CBDCCE010000016.1, from coordinate 66,637 downwards.
GGTCGCATGGTGACCTGTACCAAAACTCATTTTAGGCGTAACCACCAAATCGTATCTGACATCAGGAACCGGTGGATGAAAATGGGCACGGATGGCACAGAAGGAATCTACCTGTACGGGTTCGAAATCCTTTTCCCAATCCGCATTCCAGTTCCGGGGTTCGATATAAGAAATTTTAAAAAAACGGTGAAACGGATCAGCCACATTTTTGATCAGGGCAACAATCGCTTCCACTCTCGAAACATCAAACAGGGTTTCCGGTATAAAAGCATGGAGCTTGTTAGGTTCCTCTTCAAATCCTTCAAAACCTTCCTGGCTCAGGCGCGCGACAAAAAAATCCGATTCTTCGGAATCATTCGTTTCGATCGTGATCTGGACATATCTGTTCATGAGAGAAATACTTCTCGGTTAAAAAAAAAGAGTACCCTGTGGTACTCCGATATTTTCTTTTCATTTTTTCCGGCGGATATTTTTTATTCATTGCCGCTGGAATGCTGTTCCTGGGGGCGGCCTTCAGGTTTTGGCATCAGCACTTTCCGGCTAAGTTTAAATTTCCCGGTCTTGTTATCCACTCCGATCAGTTTCACTTTCACCATATCGTTTTCGTTGAGCACGCCATCCATGGTTTCCAGCCTTTTCCAGCTTACCTCACTGATATGTAAAAGGCCCTGTTTACCCGGGAGGAATTCAACAAACGCACCATAAGGCATCACCGATTTTACTTTCGCTTCATAAACAGACCCCACTTCAGGAACGGCAACAATTCCCTTGATCCATGCTACTGCTTTATCGAGACCTTCTTTGGAAGGACTGAAAATGCTCACTTCGCCCTGATTATCGACTTCTTCCAGATTAATGGTCGCGCCTGTTTCACGCTGAATTTCCTGTATGATTTTTCCACCGGGTCCGATAACCGCACCGATGAATTCTTTTTCGATAAATAATTTCTCCATTCTCGGCGCGTGTGGTTTCACTTCTTCCCTGGCTTCAGGAATACACTCATACATTGCGTCAAGAATATGCAGCCTTCCCTTGCGGGCCTGTTCAAGCGCTTCGCGCATGGTATCCATACTGAGACCGTCTACTTTAATATCCATCTGCACACCGCAGATGCCGTCACGCGTTCCGGTAACTTTAAAATCCATATCACCCAGATGATCCTCATCTCCGAGTATATCTGTCAGTACCGCATATTTATTATCGGAAGTTCTAGAAATAAGTCCCATCGCCACTCCGCTCACATGCTTTGCAAAAGGAACACCGGCATCCATCAGGGCGAGTGAACCGGCACATACGGTAGCCATGGAGGAAGATCCATTGGATTCCAGCACATCGCTTACCACACGAACCGTATAAGGATAATCTTTTCCGGGCATCATCTTTTTCAGCGAACGCATAGCCAGATTACCGTGACCTACTTCGCGGCGGGCCGGTGCGCGCATCATTTTTACTTCCCCGGTTGAAAAGGGAGGAAAATTATAATGAAGGATAAATTTGCTGTAGTCGGATTTGGCAGCACTTTCTATCAGGAGTTCATCCAGCGGAGTACCCAGGGTAACCGTGGTCAGAGACTGGGTTTCTCCTCTTGTAAAAAGAGCAGAACCATGCGGTGTGGGCAATGGATCTGTTTCCATCGCCAGCGGGCGCACCTGATCCAGTTTTCGTCCGTCGAGACGAACTCTTTCATCTACAATCATATTACGAACTACTTCCCATTGCAGATCTGCGTAATACTTTTTTGCCAGTTTCTTATCCGAGTCCGTCAGATCAGGACCCAGGCTTTCGATCAGTTCTTTCTTTACCTGATCGAACGCGGCACTGCGCTGGTGTTTACTGCTGCCCGCTTTCGAAATCTGGTAAATTTTATCTTTGGTAAAAGCCTGCACTTTAGCATTCAGCTCTTCATTTGTTTCCGGCTTTTTATAATCTCTTTTTTCTTTTGCACCCACCTGGTTACGCAGTTCGATCTGGCCTTTAATCTGAATACGAATGGCATCATGTGCCACCTGCAAGGCCTGTATCAGATCATCTTCGCTGCACTCATCTGCTTCTCCTTCCACCATCATCAGATTCTTGTCTGTCGCGGCAATCAGGAATTCAAGATCAGATTTTTCGAGTTCGGTACGGGAAGGGTTTACAATAAATTTTCCGTCCACTTTAGCCACTCTCACTTCACTGATGGGCTCCTTAATGGGAATATCTGAAATAGTCAGTGCAGCGGAAGCAGCCAGTCCGGCCAAAGCATCCGGCATGATTTCGGGGTCGCTGGAAACCAGGGTTACCAGCACCTGCACATCACAAAAATAATCTTCGGGAAACAGGGGGCGAAGGGCGCGGTCAATTAAGCGGCTGGTGAGCACTTCATAATCATTCAGGCGCGACTCTCTCTTAAAGAAAGATCCCGGTATACGGCCGGCTGAAGCAAATTTTTCCTGGTAATCCACAGACAAGGGAAAGAATTCCTGTCCTTCGCGCGGTTCCTTGTTGGCCACCACGGTAGCCAGTATAATACAGTTTCCCTGGCGAAGTGTTACGGCACCATCGGCCTGACGGGCCAGTTTTCCGGTTTCTATGGAGATGGGTAGTCCTTCACCGGTCGTAAAGGTTACACTGAAAGGCTGTGACAACATAGTGAATCGTTTGTAATAAATCGGTCCGAACAGTAAGCAGGTGATTCCTGGAACAGTTAAGTAACGATAATGAATGCAAGTTGCGGAAAAAACGATTCCCAACGACTAAGTGTTGGGAATCAATTTATTTTCTGAGACCGATCTTTTCGATCAGCTGGCGGTAGTTCTGCAGGTCGTTGTTGCTCAGGTAAGTCAACAGTCTTTTTCTCTTTCCTACAAGCTGCATCAGCCCGCGATGGGTAGAGAAATCTTTTTTATTTGCCTGAAGGTGCTCGGAAATACGATTTATTCGTTCAGTCAATAACGCGATCTGCGCTTCGATCGATCCGGTATTCGTTGCGCTTGTTCCGAACTTTGTGAAGAATTCTGCTGTTTTTTCTTTTGTCAAATAAGGCATCTCAATTTTTTTAAGGCATCCAGATAATTCTGCTAATTTCGGCGCGAAGGTAGAGAATTATTTGGGAATTATGACGTTTTTAAAGAAAATCCCTGTTTGGGGGTACACTTGATAATCTATGACATCCTATCTGTATCCACTTGAACGAAAGCAGATTATAGTAACTGTAATTTCAGATCTGGTAACCGATTACCGGGTTCATAAAATATGCCAGACCCTTCATGACGACGGTTACCGGGTATTGCTGATCGGAACCCGTAATAAACGGAGCCTGACTCTTAAAGCCCGTGACTATCAGACAGATAGAATAAAAATGTGGTTTCGTGGCAGTATGTTTTTCTACGCAGAGTTCAATCTCCGTCTTTTTTTCAGGCTGTATAACAGCAAGGCGGATATTTACCTGGGTAACGATCTCGACGTGATGCTGGCGACCCTGCTGATCGCCGACATGAAAAGAAAAGCCCCTGGTGTATGACAGCCATGAGTACTTTCTGGGCATGGCGGGGATGGACCAGAAACCGGTTCGCCGGAATGTCTGGAAGTTTATTGAGTCCAAAGTCTTCGAGAAGCTAAAATACATGTATACCGTATCTGATTCCATAAGGAACCTGTACCGGCGTGACTATGATAAAAAGCTTTTTGTGGTTCGGAACCTGCCCGTCAGAAATAAACCGGCACCCGCGCTGAGCCCCGAAGAACTCAACTGGATCGAATCGATAGACCGAAAAATTCCGGAGAATAAGCACCTGATGATTCTTCAGGGGGCAGGAATTAATGAATCCAGAGGCGCAGAAGAGCTGGTTTACAGTATGCTTTTTCTGGATGCATCGAAGTACCATTTACTCATTATCGGAGGCGGGGACGTATTTGATATCCTGCAGAAAATAATTGATCAGAACCGGCTGGGCGGCAAAATAACCCTGGTTCCCAAAGTTCCTTTCTCCGTATTGGGTCATTTTACCCAAAAAGCCAGCCTCGGTATGTCCCTGGACAAACCCTCCGTGTTGAATCATAAGTACAGTCTGCCGAACAAATTATTCGAATACCTGCACGCCGGTGTACCTGTACTGGCCAGCCGCCTGCTGGAGCAGGAAAAAATTATCCAGCATTATGAGGTCGGTACATTTATCGAAAATCATCAGCCCGAACATATTGCTCAAAAAATTACAGAGATATTTGACGCCCCGGAAGATCTGGAAAGATGGAAAAAGAACACCTGTAAAGTGCGCGAAGAGCTCAACTGGGAAAACGAAAGCAAAATAGTTATAGACATTTTTAAACAAGTAGAACAGGATTCGGTTAATTATTAGATGGAAGACAGGAAGCTGCATATTGTTTGTCATGATGTTCCTTTCCCTCCCGATTACGGGGGTGTCTTCGACCTGTTTTATAAAATCAAAGCGCTGCATGAAGAGGGTATAAAAATTTACCTGCACTGTTTTACCAGTGGCAGGGACGAACAGCCGATATTAAAAACGCTTTGCGAAGAAGTGCATTATTATCCGAGAAGAACAGGCCACAAGGGTTTGTCGAATCATCTCCCCTATATCGTATGTTCCCGTTCCAATCCTGAACTGCTTGACCGGATCCTTCAGGATGAATATCCGATTTTACTCGAAGGCGTTCATTGCACTTACCTGACACGGGATTCCCGTTTTTCTTCACGTAAAATTTTTCTGAGACTGCACAATGTCGAGTCCGTCTACTACCGGCAACTCGCCAAAAGCAGCAGCTCCTGGTTCAAAAAACTGTACTATCTGAGGGAAAGTGCGATCCTGAAAAAATATGAACGTGGAATAGCATCTTCCTGGCCATTACTCGCGGTAACACAATCGGACGCCGACAAAGCATCGCATGTGTTCCAGTCAAAATCTATAACCGTCATTCCTGTTTTTCTTCCCTTTCAGCATATTGAATCTCCGCAGGGCACTGGCTGTTACTGTTTGTACCACGGCAATTTGTCGGTGGATGAAAATGAAAAAGCCGTGATCTGGCTGCTGGAAAATGTATTTGATGATATGTCCATTCCTTTTTTGGTAGCGGGAAAAAATCCGGGGCCCAGACTTCGCCGCGCGGTGGAGAAGAGGCAAAACTGCTGCCTTGTTCCTGATCCCAGTGACCAGGAATTAAAGGATATGATTTCGAAGGCCCAGCTGCATGTGATCCCGTCTTTTAATTGTACCGGCGTAAAACTCAAGCTGCTGAACGCCTTATTCAACGGTCGCCATTGCGTTGTGAATACCGATGCTGTGGAAGGGTCGGGACTGAAAGAAGTATGTCATCTGGCTGAATCTGCCAGTGAGTTCAAACAGGTGATTGAACACCTGTACGAAAAACCATTTACTTTTCTCGATCTGCAATACCGGCGCGAAAAACTGCAGCACCAGTATAATAATCAGCAAACCGCTCAGCTGCTCATAGAACAGATATGGTAGCGTTATCAAAAACTTTCCCGCGTTCGGTGCGCAGGGTGCGGGCGGGATATTTACTTACCACCCGGTAATCATGTGTTGCCATAATAACCGTTGTACCGTATTCTTTAGAGATCTGAAACAGCAACTGCATAATTTCATCGGAGGTTTCCGGATCCAGATTTCCGGTAGGCTCATCCGCCAGAATCAGTTTGGGCGAATTCAGCAGCGCCCTGGCAATATCCACACGCTGTTGCTCTCCCCCACTCATTTCATAGGGCATTTTAAATCCCTTTGATTTCAATCCTACTTTATCGAGCACATCATTGATCTTTTCATTCATGAGTTTTTCATCCTTCCATCCGGTTGCCTTTAAAACAAATTTCAGATTGTCGTTTACATTCCGGTCAGTCAGCAGCTGGAAGTCCTGAAATACCACGCCCAGATTTCTTCTCAGATAGGGCACTTTTTTCCAGGTCATGTCCCGCAGGTTAAAGCCTGCCACGGTTCCCTCTCCTTCTTTCATGGTCAGATCGCCGTACATTGTTTTTAAAAGACTGGATTTGCCCGTGCCCGTTTTGCCCACGAGGTATACAAATTCCGATTTGTTTACAACAATATTTACGTCGCCCAGAATCAGGTTGCCGGACTGATAAATATTCACATTTCTTAGCTCAACAATGGGTTCTGCCATATTTCAAAGTTAAAGCCCGGCCGGGAATCGGCAAGGAATTAATTGATCCTGTAAAAAGCTTGCTTCTGAAAAATAAATGAAATATCTTAACGTTAAGATCCATTCTACGAAAACGAAAAATGCCCACATGAAATCCGCCCACAAACCCTTCCTCGCCGTTGTTCTCTTAACCGTTGTAGTACTTTACGGTCTTATGGCCATCATTGCCTCCTGATTATTTACTCACCGGAAGAACTTCATAAACCGGACTGAACAGGTACAATTTACCTGACTGGATGTCCATGCCCTCTATGCGTTTCCGAATCTGTTTGCCCCGTTTGAAAATCCTGCCATCCGCGGTTTTAAACTGTGTTCCTTCAGAAATATCTTCCACGAGCACAGAGCGCTTGTCGGCATCGTAGTTTTTTAAAACCCTGGTCAGATGGACGTCCGAGCAGCTGCTGGCGGGCAGGTTGTGGAGGGATTTCAAAAGCGCCTGATTCAGATCGGCGGGAAATAAATTCAACTGCATAAAATCTTCCAGTATTCCGCGGTAAGCCAGTTTCCACTCCCTGCCATGGGAATTTACGCTGTTGCCGTATTGAAGAAAGGTAATGAGGTGACCGATTTCATGAATCAGCGTGATCAGGAAAGCATATTTATTCAGGCTTCCGTTTACACTGATGCGATGGTGGTCGGTTCCGGTGGCATGACGGTAATCACCCAGAATACTTTTCCTGCTGCGCGTAATGGTCAGATGAACTTTGTACCGGTGCAGGTATTCGAGCAGTTTTTCAGAAGCCCCTGCAGGCAGATAACGATCCAGGTATTCGAGAGGTGCTTCCTTTTTAGGCATTGATCTTTTTACGCTGTTTCATCACCGAACGCACTTCGATGAATGTATAAATAAAGTAAAGTCCGAAGCATCCGAACAGCGCCGGCTTGTTAATATTTTTTTTATACATGGCAATATATATAAAAGCCCCGACGGCAAGTACAAAAAACTTCAACATAAAGGAACCGTATATCAAACGCAGAAAAACCTGAACGTTTTTATGATCAAGCGCTTTAATATTCATTCTTACAGAGATCCATCCCACGATGAACAGAAGCAGGTTGCCTATTTGTAAAACCCGGTAGTCAACGGCCTCCGGAGGCAGTGTGTAGCGGAGACCGAGAAAAATAATACTGAGGGCAAGAAATAAATAAAGCACAGGGAAAGTAGGCCTTATTGGGAACAGGACTTTGCATCCCGTAAAATTAAGCCTTTTCCTGTCGGCTGATTACCGGGGTAGAGAACATAATATGACAGATACCCAAAGCAGAGGCCCGGGTTTACACGGTAAAGCGTCTGTTTGCTTAGGAAATAGCCAGAGAAGCGGATTTGGAATAATCTTCCTTACCGGAAGAGCTTCCTGATTTTCCACTGGGTACAACAGTCTCCTGAATCATATGACACTGACCATTAAAACTGGCAGCCGGCTCAATCTGCAGTTTCGCAGAATGCAGGTTGCCATTTACCTGGCAGTTACTCTTCAGCTGGAGAAGCTCTTTTACTTTGATGGTTCCTGTCACCTTACCCATGATATCTGCCATCTGGCCACTGATATCGCCTTCTACCACACCGTTTGCACCGATGATGACTTTGGCAGAACAGATGATGTTGCCGACAAGCGTGCCGTCGATGCGGAGGTCGCCGCTGCTCGTAATATCACCTTTCAGGGAAGTTCCGCTGCCGATAAGACTTGCACTGCCGGAGGGTGCCGCAGACTCTGCTGCTTCAGATTTGGATTTGTTATTGAACATTGGTATCAGATTTTAATCGTCGATTTTCTCCGTTTTCGGAATCTTCAGCACGGTGGTGTCTGTTTTTACAGAGCTGCTTCCCTGAAGCACATTTTTCAAACTCTGGAAATACTGATCCCGGTACCTCATCTCCTGCTCTAACGAATCAGTTCGTATTTTTAGTTCACGCAACTCCGTAGTATTATTGAAATCTCCATAGCCCGGTATATACAGCTTAAGTGGAGTAAAAACTATCAAAGCCACTGTCAGACCGGTTAATAGAACAAAAAACCGTGCTGAGAAATACGTATACACTAAGGCGGGAAAGTTTAAAAGTGACGACTTCCTCGTACGTGTCGTCGTTCATGACCACCAGGCGGTACCTGTTTTGCAACCTCTTTAATGTGGAATTGGCATCGAATTTGGCCATATGGGGATATTGCGGTCTAAAGATAACAAGTTATTGGTTTGCAGGTTAAAACGACCTTAATTTGGTGCCTTTTTAAAATAAAATCCGGGTTTATCAGTTAATAACAATTTAGTTTGCATGGCAATCCAAAAGGTCGTAGGGTGAAACGTATCGTTACCTCAATTATTTTCTATTCATTTTTCTTTTGTCTGAACGTTTCCGGTCAGGCAGGAGTCGATTATGACCTCAGGAAGCCCGAAAAATATGAAAACCGCACGCTCGGTTACGAAAAGACCACGGAAACCAAGTGGACCGTCCCCCGTGCTTTTATCCAGAATACCATCACCCATTACAACTGGTATTTCAACGCTAACAATAAGCTAAACGATATACTGGCTCGCGCAAAAATGCAATTCAGGGAAGACTATACCCAGCTCCTCCCCTTTTATAATTATACTCTCGAAACCACAGCCAGGGATAAACGTAATCTGGATTCTGTGATTGACAAAGTAAATTCAGCGGTTTTACTCCATGACCTGAGAAACAGCTGGGATGATAACCTCTATATGCTGATGGGCCGGGCCTATCTCTACAAGAATAATCTCGACTCCGCCCATATTATTTTTCAGTTTATCAACTATGCTTTTGCCCCCCGGGATCCCGACGGATATGCATTACCTATCGGCAGTAATCAGGAGGAAGGCAGCAATTCATTCACGATCGCCAGCAGCGAAAAAAGAAATATTGCCAAAAAGATATTCAGCGAGCCACCCAGCCGGAATGAAGCGCTGATCTGGCTGATACGCACTTATTTTCAGCAGGAAAAACTCACAAAGGGCGCTGTATTGATCGAAATACTGAAACACGATCCCAACTTTCCGGCGCGGTTACAACCTTCACTGCATGAAATGCAGGCGCTCTGGTTTTATAAAATAAAGCAGTACGACAGCGCCGCGAATCTATTTAAGCCAGGCACTCAAAAACACCACCGATCAGGGCGAACAGGCGCGATGGGAATACCTGATTGCCCAGCTCTATGAGCGCATGGATCAGCCGGCAGAATCCAAAGCCTGGTATGAAAAGTCTTCCACCCATACCCTGGATCCGGCGATGGCCGTCTATGCGCGTCTCAATGCCATTCGCCAGAATAAGGGCCAGGGCTCCAGGGGAGATTATATTCAGAAAAATCTCGACGCACTGAAACGAATGGCGAGAAAGGAGATCTATGAACCTTATCTGGATATTATTTATTACGTGTCTGCGGAAATGGAACTCGAAAGAAATAACAGGAAAGCAGCGCGCGTGTTTTACAAGAAGTGCATTGAACATGCCAATGGTCAGGGTTACAACAGGGATCGCGCGTTCCTCAAACTGGGATGGATATTCATGGATGATAAAATGTATCCCGAAGCAAAATATGCTTACGACAGCGTGAACGTCAACAACCCGATGATTTCGGATTCACTGAAAGTTTTGCTGGACCGCAAGCAGGCCCTGATGCATATCGTTCCACAGATCCTGATAATTCAGCGCCAGGACAGTCTCGAACGCATAGCCTTAATGTCGTCTTCCGAAAGAGATTCCTATATCAAAAAAATGCTGCGCGCCTTACCGCAGGCAGCAGGGCCTGTCGGAGGAAGACAACAGTGGCGGGTCGGGAGGTTATGGATTTAAAACGAATAATGCGGGCGGGGATATGTTTAATACAAACAGCACCGGCGAATGGTATTTTTATAACCAGTCCATCAAATCCAAAGGATATAACGATTTTAAATCCAAATGGGGTAACCGGCCCAACGTGGACAACTGGCAGGTTCAGTCCCTGATCAATAAACAGGTAACCGGACTTACGCCTGCCAGCAGTCAGCGCCTGAACGGAGCCGAAACGGGCACAGTAACACCTGCGGCACCCCAGCTTACTGCGGAAGCCCTGTTGGCAGCCATTCCGTTAACACCCGAGAAAATGAAGAAATCAAGGGATTCCGTTGAAAATGCACTTTTCTCCCTGGGAAAATCTCTTCAGGATTATATCCCGGATTATCGTTCCGCTATTCATGTATACGATACCCTGGAAAATCAGTTTCCCGAAACCCGGTTTTACCAGGAAGCATTATACAATCAGTATTATTGTTATATCCATTTGGACGATTCTGTAAACGCAGCGAGAATGCTGGCGCTCATGAAACAGAAATTCCCCACCGGCCGCTATATCAGCCTGATTGAAAATCCGCCCAAGGGACCGGACGATCTGCCTGCCCGCACGCTGGCCACCCGCGGCTACGAAAAAGTTTATGACCAGCTGATTGAAGGGCATTTTGACGAAGCGGCGGCGCAGAAATTGAAGCTGGACAGCATCTACGGCGAAAAATACTGGACACCCCAGCTGATGTATATCGAAGCCGTGTATTATATCCATTATCGATACGACAGTATTGGGAAAGCCACGCTGAATAAAATCATCAGCCGATATAATGGATCGGGTATGGCAGCGAAAGCGAAAAATATGCTTCGTGTATTGAATGAGCGCGAACGCATCGAAAACTATCTGAGGAGCCTGAACGTGTCCCGCCTGCCTGAGGATAGTATCGCAAGGGCTGCCATTGAAAAAGCACAACCGCCCGCGGCGGATTCTGCCCTGGCCAAAGCAAAAGCACTGAGCGCGGAAAAAATTAAAAAAGACAGTACCCGGATTAATATCAAAATGCCGGATCCGGCCCAGCTGAAAAGACAGGCGCTGTTTGTTTCCCCATTTGTCTGGGCGCCGGACAAGCCCCAGTCGGTCGTATTGGTGATGACAAAAGTGGACCCGGTATATGTTACGGAATCTAAAAATGCATTCGACAGGTACAACAGGGAAAATTTCTATTCGAAAAATTATTCGACAGATAAAATTTCCCTGAGCGACACAACCAAAATGATGTCTATCCACGGGTTCGAAAACGCAGCCGCTGCACTTGCCTACCTGAATAAAGCAGGAAACGCAGCACCCCGTGAAATCATTCCCTGGTTACCGGTGACGAAATATTATTTCATTATCATAGACGACCAGAATCTGGAAATACTGAATGCAAATAAAAATATGGACCTGTACCGAAATTTTTTACAGGTTTATTCTCCGGATATGTTCCCGGCAATAAAAAAATAACGAAATGTATAACAGGCATTTTAATTATTATCATTAACTGAAACTTATGCGTAAAGCGAATCCGATATTCTGGAAGCTGTTTTTTTCATTGCTGGCCGCATTCATATTGTTGCTGCTGCTGATCAACTATGGGGTGTTCGGCCCTCTGCCCTCCCTGAAAGAACTTGAGAATCCGTCCATCATGCTGGCATCGGAAGTTTATGCTGATGATGGCACACTGATGGGAAAATACTATAAGGACAAAAGCAACCGCAGCAATGTGGAGTATCATGATATTTCAAAAAATGCCGTGAATGCACTGCTCTCTACAGAAGACAAAAGATTCTATGATCATTCCGGTATCGATGGCATGGGTGTGCTCCGGGCCGTAGTTAAACTCGGGCGCGACGGTGGCGGTTCCACCATCACCCAACAGCTGGCGAAGTATATGCTGGGACAGGGCTCCCATCATATGGTGCAGAGAGCTGTTGAGAAACTGAAAGAATGGATTACTGCCGTTCGACTGGAAAGAAATTTTACCAAAGAAGAAATTATCGCCCTGTATCTCAATGCCGTTCCTTTTGGTGACAATGTATACGGCATCCGGAATGCAAGCCGGACTTTCTTTCAGAAAGAGCCGGACCAGCTGACCGTGGATGAAGCCGCCATGCTGATCGGCATGCTGAGTGGTAACACCTTGTATAATCCCAGGAAAAATCCGAAAGCGGCCATTGAACGGCGCAATACGGTGATCAACCGAATGGTGGAAAGCAATTATTTAACAGAAGAAGAAGGACGTAACTATAAACTGAAACCCATTGATATCTCCAATTATAAAAAACTGGATGAGAACAACGGGCTGGCTCCTTATTTCCGCGACGTGATCAGAGATGAATTAAAAAAATGGTGCAAGGATCATAAAAATCCGGCGACCGGTGAGCCTTATGATTTATACGAAGACGGACTGCGAATCTATACGACCATTAATCCGCGGATGCAACTGTATGCAGAAGAAGCCGTCGCCAAGCAGGTGCCCGGACTGCAGAAAGTGTTAAATGCCCAGCCCGCGATAAGAAAAGGTCTTGTCTGGAAGGACCATAGCAATATCCTCGAGTCGCTGATCAGGCATACCGAACGCTGGCAGAATATGGAAGATGAAGGAATTCCCGCTGCAGAAATACGCAAGTCATTTGATCAGCCCATTCAGATGAAAGTGTTCGCATGGAATTCGCGCCGCGAAACCGATACCGTAATGAGTCCGCTGGATTCAATCAAATATAATCACCAGATGATGCAAACCGCATTCATGGCCATGGATCCCATGAGTGGTGCAGTGAAAGCCTGGATTGGCGGAATAGATTTCAAGACCTATAAATTTGACCATGCCAATATCAATACAAAAAGGCAGGTCGGATCTTCCATTAAACCACTTTTGTATTCCGACGCGATCGAAAATGCAGGGTTCACTCCGGAAACGCCCTGTGAAAACACAGCTCAGTTTTTTGACGGCTTTGGACAGGTTCCTGCCAGAGGATTATGTGGCAGCAGGGGGGAAAGCGTAAGCATGGCCAGTGCCCTGGCCTATTCGCTGAACTGTGCGTCCGCCTATATCATGAAGCAGGTAACGCCCAAACAATTTGTTGATTTTCTTCATAGCATCAATATCAAATCAAAACTGGAGCCCTATCCTTCTATCTGCCTGGGCGCCGTGGAAATTTCCCTGTATGAAATGCTCTGGGGATATACCATGTTTCCTTCCGGGGGATTTAGTACCAAGCCTTATTACTTTTCAAGAATAGAAGATAAGAATGGCAATGTGCTTGCCCGTTTTGATACGGAACGGAAAGAAGTGATCAGTCAGAACACGGCCTATACCATGTGCCGTATGATGCAGGGCACCGTGGATATTGGTACGGCAGCCGGCATGCGCGATCGCCTGGGTATTGCAGAAATGGGTGGGAAAACTGGAACAACACAAAGTAATACGGACGCCTGGTTCATGGGATATACTCCACAGTTGCTGGCCGGTGTCTGGATTGGATGCGATGATAATTTTATTCGTCTCGATGGCGGACTGGGAGAAGGCGGAAGGGCTGCCCGGCCGATCTGGGAATATTTTTATGCGAAAACGGCAGCAGACAAAGACGCGGGTCTCAATCGTAAAGCGCGTTTTGTTCAGCCCGAAAATATGAAGTCGGATATGATGTACGACTATATGAACATCATCGATAAAACGCCGCCGGCCGGCGCGGAAGGAGACAATCAGGGTAATGGCAATGCCAATCAGTATCTGGATACGAGTTCTCCCAGAGTACCGGTGGACTCGAAACTCTCACCGGATGAACAAAAGGTTCTCAATGAAGCCAATGGCGGTGCAAAAAAAAATGATCCGGCAAAACCCAATACGCCCCCCGATGAAAAAAAAAAGAAGGGGTTTTTTAAAAGACTTTTTGGTGGAAAATGACAATTTGGCGCCCGCTTTTTTCAACAATTCCCAATCTGGGAAAATCTTAAAATTCTTCGTTATTTCTTCGTGATTTGATCTGTATTCGTTCTGGATTTCTTCGCTGGTTCTTCGGGAGTTCTTCGGGGAATTCAGGCTATTTCAGCAAGGTTTCCCGAAGAAACTCCGAAGAAATACAGTAGAAAACAGGAAGAACTTCCGAAGAAGTCCCGAACAAAAGAATATTTTGTCTTTTCAGAAAGCAGAAAATTTTCAATTTTCGCTTTGCTGATTTTTTCGATAGCTTTTAAAGATATTCTCAGCCCTTTTTTTCAACGATGTTTATTGAAGATGCTTTTTATCGTCGAAGGTACAGATCACGATTTTAAGAGGCCCTAATTGCGTAATAACGTTATCTGCGCGTGAGGATTATACTTCAGCCATTTGCAGGAAACCGAAATCCAGTTGAACTTTTTTTTCGGATTTTTAATTTTTCTGTTTCTCGTTAAGACGAAATGACATATAATATAAAATGGCAATTTTCCAGAAAAGGAAAGCAAATTTTTAATTGCAATCTTCATAGAAAGACTGAAAAAAACTCCAACTTTTTTCAAAATTCGTTGTGAGACAAAAAAAGCTCTCTCAGATTACTTGTGAATCCGATATAAATTTTATGAGAACCTGTTGAATGAACAGCATATACTATAAACATAAAAAAGGCTCCAATAGAGCCTTTTATTATTTAACTAATCTCGTTTGTTGCGAAGGGAGGGTTCGAACCTCCGACCTTCGGGTTATGAGCCCGACGAGCTACCGCTGCTCTACTTCGCGATGTGGACGGCAAATTTACGTTCGTTCCAACTACCATCCAAACTAATTTTAAGGAAGGCGTTTTTATCTTTGGCCCATGAAAACATATTTATTGCCGGTACTTTTAATGTTCTGCTTCGCCTGTAAACATGTAAAGCAAACCGACGATAGTATTTATTCAAAACATCTCCAGCGCACGGTAAAACTCCATATCCTTCATACGCCGCCGCCGGCTGACCGGTCGCTGTATAATCTACTCATTCTGAATGACGGTCAGGACATGGAAAAACTGCATGTAAAAGAAACGATGGACAGCCTCTACAAGGCCGGCAAAATACTTCCCCTGGTAGTGATCGGTGTGGAGTCAGGCGATCGCATGCAGGAGTTTGGTGTATCCGACAAACCGGATTATCTGGGTCGCGGATCCAAAGCGGGTTTGTATGATGCTTTTATCAGCAGCGAATTATATCCCTATGCGAAAACCAATTCGGGGGTGCGGAAATTTCAGTCTGTGGTCATTGCCGGATGTTCCCTTGGAGGCTTGTCCGCATTCGATATCGCCTGGAACCATCCGGATAAAATCAGCAAAGTGGGCGTATTCTCCGGGTCTTTCTGGTGGCGCGACAAATCATCGGAAGACAGCAGCTACTCCGACGATAAAAACCGGATCCTGCTAACCAAATTAAAAGCTTCGAGAAAAAAACCGGGATTGCAATACTGGTTTTATGCAGGAGCAGCCGAAGAAAAAGCGGACCGTGACAAAGACAGCATTATTGATGTGATCGACGACACGAGGGATGTGATCAGTCTGCTGGAAAAGAAAAATGTAACCGATGCGCAGGGTATTGTTTACAGAGAATCTCCGGATGGAATTCATGACTACAGCAGCTGGAATAAGGTATTTCCGGATTTTATGATCTGGGCCTTCGGCCTGCACTAATTACTCCTGTACTCCTGTACTCCTGTACTCCTGTACTCTCCTACTTTCCTAGATCATTTCTCTTTCCAGTACCGGATTGCGCGCATTCTTTTTACCGGCAAATTCCTTGGCGGCCTTGATAAAATGTACAAATATGGGTTGTGGGTTTTCCACCGAGCTTTTGAGTTCGGGATGGTACTGAACACCTATAAAGAAGGGATGATTGGGCAGTTCAATGATTTCGACCAGTCCGCTTTCCGGATTTTTACCGCTGGCTACCATACCTGCATCTTCAAACTGCTGCAGGTAGGCATTATTAAATTCATAACGGTGACGATGTCTTTCAGAAATCATGGATCTGCCATAGATTTCTTTTGCCAGTGTTCCTTCTTCAATGGCGCAGGGATAAGCACCGAGCCTCATGGTACCGCCCTTGACCGTTATTTTTTTCTGGTGTTCCATCAGGTCAATAACCGGTGTGGGTGTATCCGCCTGCATTTCTGTTGAATGCGCGGTGGTGAGTCCCAATACATTTCTGGCAAATTCAATTACAGCCATCTGCATACCCAGGCAAATGCCGAAAAAAGGCAGCTTGTTTTCACGGGCATACTTAACCGCAGTTATTTTTCCTTCAATGCCACGGTGACCGAATCCGGGTGCCACCAGCAGTCCGTCCAGATTACCCAGTTTCTCGGCCACATTGTCTTCCGTAATAGATTCGCTGTGTACATTTAGAATCTGCACTTTGCACTCATTCATCGCTCCCGCATGTACAAAGGATTCCAGAATGGATTTATAGGCGTCCTGCAATTCGATGTATTTACCAATCAGGCCAATGGTCACTTTGGATTTCGGGTGCCGGAGTTTGTCCAGAAATTCTTTCCATTTCACCAGTTCCGCTTCCGGGTATTGGGTGATATTCAGTTTCTTCAGACAGATCAGGTCCAGTTTTTCCTTCATCATCAATACCGGCACTTCATAAATGGAAGCAGCATCGGCTGCTTCAATCACGGCTTCAATTTTTACATTACAAAACAGGGCGATTTTTTTCCTGATTTCCGGGGAAAGAGGTTCTTCCGTTCTGCAAACAATAATATCCGGTGTTACCCCTTCCTGGCTCAGCATACGTACACTGTGCTGCGTAGGTTTGGTTTTTAATTCTTTTGCTGCTTTAAGGTAAGGGATCAGCGTCAGGTGAATAACCACCACATCTTCTTCCGGCAACTCCCACTGCAGCTGGCGTACCGCTTCAATAAAAGGCAGCGATTCGATATCGCCAACCGTACCACCCAGTTCAGTAATGATCACGTCATATTCATTGCGCGCGCTCAGCAGCAGCATTCTTCTTTTTATTTCATCCGTAATATGGGGAACGACCTGTACCGTTTTTCCCAGGTAAGCGCCTTCTCTTTCTTTATTGATTACCGTCTGATAAATTCTGCCCGTCGTTACGTTATTCGCCTGTGAAGTAAAAATATTCAGGTAGCGCTCATAATGTCCCAGGTCCAGATCCGTTTCTGCACCATCCTCCGTAACAAAACACTCACCATGTTCGTAAGGATTCAATGTTCCCGGATCAACATTTATATAAGGATCAAATTTCTGAATGGTTACGCGGATTCCCCTTGCCTGCAATAATTTGGCAAGAGAGGCAGCGATAATTCCTTTTCCCAATGACGAAGTAACACCCCCGGTAACAAAAATATATTTGGCCATAATGTTTAGATTAAGACGACTCGAGCTCAATAAAGTGAAATGGTATGACCTGTTGAATTACAGATGTAAAACAGTAACCAGAAGGTCATGTAAAACTAACGCAATTTTTTGTAACCTCCGAAAGGGGTAAAGCAGATTGTGGATAAATGGAGTAAAGATCCTGTTAAGAAATATTATTTCACAAGATTCACCAGCATGTATTCAACACCGGACTTGTTCACTATAGCGGGTTTATGAAATGGAGCCGTTTTTTGTATGGGAGAAAAAACAATATCACCAGACTCTTTTTCGGTCTTTTTAATTTTGACTGCGTGGAACAGGATGATGGCTACTATTTCTGCTGCTAAAACGTAGCGGCTGGGGTTGGCTTTCATGGTTTAGGATCTTGTCAAATTTGGCGTCTAAGCGTATTTGCTTATATAACGGCAAATTTCCTTCATTATTTCAACAGTAACAAGAACCGGAACATCTAATAATCCAGGGAAATACGCAACTAATTGATTTTCAATTATAAATCTAGTCCTGCCCTATCTTTTGATAGCTGGCCACCAGGCCTTTAATGAGCGAGGAGCTGAAACCCCTGTGTTCCATCTCGTTCAATCCGGCAATCGTGCATCCTTTAGGAGTGGTTACTTTGTCAATTTCCTGTTCAGGGTGGGTCTGTTTTTTAAGCAGGAGTTCTGCCGCACCCTTCACGGTTTGGGCGGCAATCAGGCTTGCCGTAGCTGCATCAAAGCCGATTTCTATGCCCCCCTGAATATTTGCTCTTATATATCTCATGGCAAATGCCGTTCCGCAGGCTCCAAGGACCGTAGCCGCATCCATGAGTTTTTCATCAATTTTTACTGCACTGCCCAGCTGGTTAAAAATCTCGAGAATTTCCTGGAATTGTTCAGGGTCAACATCTTTTCCGGCGAGGCAGGTCATACTTTCCCGGATCGCTATGGCCGTGTTGGGCATGGCCCGTACAATCGGTATCTGATTGGGTATAAGCGCAGCAATCTGCTGAATGCTTACTCCGGTGACGACCGAAATCAGCACATGTTTTCCTTTTTTAAAATGACTTTCCAGTTTTCCCAGCACTTCGCTTACCTGGAATGGCTTAACGGCCAGTATAATGAGTCCGGCATAATGCAGTGCATCTTCATTGTTGGCACTCACCATCACGCCCTTTCTTTCCAGGGCATGCAGCTGATCAACTGAACGGCGGGTAATCAGAATATGTCCCGGATTGATAAATCCGCTTTGTATCAGCCCTTCTGCGATAGCCATACCCAGGTTGCCGCCTCCGATAATTCCGATTTTATTGATCACTTTAGTAATAGTTTTTATTTACAAGGTAATTTCTGACATAATCGTCAACCCCTTTTTCCAGGGAATAAAAGGAATCCGTGTAGCCGGCCGCCCTGAGTTTTTCCATTCTGGCCTCAGTAAAATACTGGTATTTATCACGTATGTCTTCAGGCATGTCGATATATTCAATATGCGCTTTTCGTTCTGCGCCCGTAAAAGTAGCGCGCACCAGGTCCTCGAATGTTCTGGCGACGCCCGTGCCCAGATTGTACAAACCGCTTTCTGGTATTGGCTTTTTCTCAAAATTTTCCATCAGCCAGTAACAGACTTTCAGGATATCCTTTACGTAGATAAAGTCGCGCAGCTGCTGGCCGTTCTGGAAGTCCGGGCGATGGGATTTGAACAGTTTTACTTTCCCGTTATCCAGAATCTGTTTGTATGCATGGAAAATAACACTGGCCATTCTTCCTTTATGATATTCGTTGGGACCATACACATTAAAAAATTTCAATCCCGCCCAGAAAGGAGGATGACTATGCTGCTGAATGGCCCATTTATCAAATTCGTTTTTTGAAATACCGTAGGCGTTGAGGGGTTCGAGTTCAAAAGGAAGCTGGTGATCATCTTCATAACCCAGGTCGCCCGAGCCATAAGTGGCTGCCGAGGACGCATAGACCAGCGGTATCTGATTGAGCATGCAATAGTCCCAGATATTCTGGGAGTATTCCAGATTCAGTCTTTCATGAACCGCATAATCAAATTCGGTGGTATCTGTTCTTGCACCGAGATGAAAAACAAATTCGACTGCGGGCTTTCTCAGATTGAGCCATTGAAAAAAATCATCTCTTTCAACCTGATTGCGGAATTTTTTATCCTTCAGATTATCCACTTTATCCAGCCTGCTGACTTCATCCACCAAAATCAGATTGTCAAAACCCTTTTCGTTCAGAAAGCCGGTCAGGCAACTGCCAATAAAACCAGCTGCTCCGGTAACCACTATAATGGAGGACTTTGTCATGCTTCAACCATTGATTCCATTTGTTTTTCTATGGCTGTATCATACGCGTGTTTCCACTCACGGACCACACCCCATTTTTCTCCGTTTACTTCTATGAGAGCAGTCGTTACCACGCCGAGATTTTCAAGCGGAACGCCATCCATGGATTTTTTAAATGCCGCCAGTTTCTCCGGTCTTACTGAAACAACTACCCTGCTTTGTGATTCACCAAACCAATATGCATCCTGACGGATATTTTTATTCTGACTGGAAACTGAAAATCCCAGGTTTTTATGAAACGCACTTTCTGCCAGCGTGACAAATAATCCGCCTTCCGCCACGTCGTGTGCAGATTCAACCAGACCACTTTGTATACAGGCAAGCAGTTTAGTTTGTAAAACAAATTCCTCTTCCAGATCAAAATAGGGAGCGGGACTGAATTCCACATCATTCAATGCGTGGAGAAAAGCAGAGGAATTAATATCCTTTCTCGATTTCCCAATCATGAAAATGGTATCCCCTGCATGTTTAAAATACTGCGTCATTTTATTTCGCGTATCGTCGAGCAAACCCACCATTCCAATAGTCGGCGTTGGATACACGGCTCCTTCCGGATGCTGATTATAGAAACTCACATTGCCTCCTGTTACCGGCGTGTCAAACTTCAGACAGGCTTCGCCCATGCCCTTCACTGCATAAACAAACTGATAGTACACTTCCGGATTATACGGATTTCCGAAATTGAGGCAATTGGTTACTCCCAATGGTGTCGCGCCGGTGCAGACCAGATTCCGGGCAGCTTCGGCCACCGCGATCATCGCTCCCTTGTAAGGGTCAGCCAGCACGTAACGGCTGTTGCAGTCGGTGGTCATGGCAATGCCTTTATTTGTTCCCAGCACAACCACCACAGCAGCGTCTGAAGGTTCATTGGTGGACGTATTTGCCGCACCCACTGTGCTGTCGTACTGCACACTGATCCACCTTTTGGATGCGATGGAAGGAAGTTTGATTAACTCTTCTGCAACCGCTTTGAGATTCTCTTTTGCCGTTTCCGGAATAGAATCGGGGTTGAACGATTTTATCTTTGCAAAATAGGCGGGCTCTTTAAATTCGCGGGTGTACGCGGGAGCGCCTCCGCCAAGTACCAGCTCGTTGGCAGGGATCACGGCTTCCAGTTTCCCTTCATGGTAAAAACTCAACAGTTTGTCGTCTGTGACCTCACCGATATTCGAGCAGGGCAGATCCCATTTTTCAAATATGTCGAGTACCTTTTTTTCTTTTCCTTTTTCAACAACCATCAGCATGCGCTCCTGGCTCTCGCTCAGTAATAATTCCCATGCTTTCATTCCGGACTGGCGGGTTGGCACTTTATCCAGATCGATCCGCATTCCCACTTCACCCTTGGCACTCATTTCAGCGGTCGAGCAGATGATTCCCGCTGCGCCCATGTCCTGCATGCCCACGACCGCACCGGTTTCGATTACTTCGAGACAGGCTTCCAGTAATTTTTTTTCCTGGAAGGGATCGCCAACCTGAACGGCAGGTAATTCCTGAACGGATTCTCTGGTGATATTTGCTGAAGCGAAACTGGCTCCGCCGATTCCGTCCTTGCCTGTTGCACTGCCCACAAAAAATACAGGATTTCCCTTACCCAGCGCGGTGGCTGATACCGTTTTCCCTTTCTGAACTATACCCACGCTCATCGCATTGACCAGCGGGTTGGTATGATAACATTCGTCGAAATAAATTTCACCTCCCACGGTTGGCACACCAAAGCAGTTTCCATAATGGCCGATACCATGAACCACTCCTGCCAGGAGGTGCTGTGTCTGCGGATCGTCCAGTTTTCCAAACCGGAGAGAATTCAGCGAAGCGATGGGGCGCGCGCCCATAGTAAATATATCCCGGTGTATTCCCCCTACTCCGGTTGCCGCTCCCTGGAACGGCTCGATGGCTGAAGGATGATTATGGGATTCAATTTTGAAAACGACTCCGAGTCCGTCGCCGATATCCATCAGTCCCGCGTTTTCCTCACCGGCTTTTACCAGCATTTTACTGCCGTCGCGGGGCAGTGTTTTCAGCCATTTGATGGAGTTTTTGTAGCTGCAATGCTCACTCCACATCGCACTGAATGCGCAGAGTTCGGTAAAATTGGGCTTGCGGCCGAGTTTGCTGCAAATCAGTTCAAATTCTTCTGCGGTAAGACGCAGTTGCTCGGCAGTTTTTACAGTAATATCCATGTTCTTTAGGGAAAGCGCAAAATTACGAAGGACACGTTAATCTACTGGATAATTTTTGTTCCCGGTTTCTCTTTTTTGCCTTCCCGATTCATGAAATATCCAGTCTTTCCAGCGTCTGATCGTAGGCTTCAATGACTTTGCCGATATCGAATTTTTCGATCATCCTGAGTCTTCCCTGCCGTCCCATTTCCCCACGCGCTTCTGAACTCATCCGGATCATTGTTTCCATTTTAACAGCCAGGTCATGAATGTCATTCGGATTGACGAGTAATCCGTTCACATTATCTTCCACCACTTCCGTGCATCCGCGGTTGCGGGAAGTAATAATGGGTATTTCCATACTGGAGGCTTCCATCAGACCACGCGGAACCCCTTCACTATAGAAAGAAGGAAATACAAAACAGTCCGACTGCCGCAGAAAGGGCCGTACATCGCGGGCAAATCCGCTATAGTGAATCAGTCCCCGTTTCTGCCAGACCTTTAATTCCAGTTCGGTAATCGAATCCGGATGATTTTTTTCAAAAAAACCGATCAGCACAAAGCGGACATTTAATTTTTTGGGCAGAAGAAGTCTTGCCGCTTCGGCATACACGCGTACTCCCTTGCTCTTTAACAGACGGGTACTCATGAGGAACTGAAATGTTTTTTCCCGGGCCACCGGCCGGTTTCCCACAGGCGCAAAAAACCGGGTGTTCACCCCTTCTCCCGGTAAAATCTTTATCTTTCCCGGATCGACAATTTTTTTCCGGATAAACAGCTGCGCATCCTCCTGGTTGAGGAACCAGACTTCAACTGCCTTCTGCAATGCTTTTTTATATAAATACATCACCGTCCGGTATAACCAGTTAAACCGGGCGAAGGAGTATCCCAGACCGGTGACTACGGCAACAGAGGGAATGGAATTGGCCGCAGCAGCCAGTGTTCCATAAATATTTGGCTTTATCACGTAATGAAACAGGAAGTCCGGGCGGTATTGCTGATAAAGCCCTTTCAACCGGGTATAGAGCTGATATTCCCGAAAAGGATTCTCAGAGCGATTATTGAAATAGACGGGAACCAGGATGCAGCCTTCCGCCGATAACAATTCGGAAAATTCATCTGCAGGTGCTATAACAAGGATAGTATACCGTTTGATCAGATGACGGATAACATCGATTCTGAAATTGTAGACGGACCATGCGCTGTTGGAGACAAAAGCAATTTTTTTTTTTCGCTGGGGAAGATTATCGGTCATCAACGTATATTAAGTTCAAATTTATAGATTTGACAAATCAAAATCAGGTAAAGTTCCTATGCTGACATATTTTTTGTTTTTCTTTTACCTGTTTGCCGGAACCATCGGGCTGCATTTACTCATCCGCCGAAAAATCTTTCCCTTCACGATTTATCATACGGCGTCTGTTTTTCTGTTTAAAGTGCTTATGGGCTGCCTTTACGGCTGGGTTTTTTTTCACTATTACGGTGGCGACGATACCTGGAATTTTTTCAATGAATCTGTGTCAGAAACCCATGTTTTTATCCATCATCCGCTGTTTTTCTTCAAAGAATTTTCTCCTGAATTCTCACTCCGGCTCAGCGGTTTTAATGGCTGGCAGGCGCTGCTCTTTTATATCAGCCATTTTGAACGATGGTTTATGGTGAAGGGACTTGCCCTGCTGAACCTGCTGAGCGGGAAAAATTATTATACCAATGTGGTTTTATTTGAATTGCTGACGATAGCGGGACCACTCCTGCTGTTTAAAATGCTTTCAAAAGAATTTCCGCTGCGGGCAGGCATGTATTTCCTGCTGATCTTTTTTGTTCCTTCTGTCATCTTCTGGTGCAGCGGCATTCGTGCCGAAGCTCTTATACTCTTCTTTCTCTCCGTACTGATCTATAACGGCTATGCCTATTCGCGGCTTCCCGCCCGGCGGCAAGTTGTTTTTATTATCCTGGTCTTAGTGGGACTGTTGCTTATCCGATACCAGTTTCTGCTTGTATTTACCCCTGCCTACCTCGCTTATCTGATCAGTCTGAAGAAAAAGACCGTGCTTCCGGTTTTTTTTACCAGAATATACCTGCTGATTGGACTGGTCTTTCTGATCAGTCTTTTTTTGCCGGCAGCTTATCAGCTTTCAAAACCAGTGATGGAAGCACAGCAGGGATTTTTTCGTCTTCATGGCAATACGAAATATGGTCTCGACAGCCTGCAGCCTGGCGCCTGGTCCTTTATCAGGATATTACCGCAGGCTGTCAGCAATAGCCTGCTCAGACCCTATCCCTGGGAAGGTAAAAGTCTGCTCCAGTCCATTTCGTCGGTGGATGTACTTTTCATGCTGGCCGGTTTACTGTTGTTTATGCTCAGTGCCAATCGGAAAAAACATATTGAACACCCGCTATACTGGCTTTTCCTGTACTACGCAATTTCGCAATTCATTCTTATCGGCTATACCGTTCCCTTCCCCGGCGCTATTGTACGTTACCGCAGCCTGCCCTATTTATTCCTCATCCTGTTCCTGTATTCCGGCAATCCTTTGCTGCATCAAAAACTCAGATACTGGATTTTCAAATTACATTAGCTTTTACTTTAATGTTAACATTTTACATTGTTTTATATAGAAATTCATAAAAAAACATGTGTTAATACGATGTTATTTAGAACGGTTTCTAAAAAAAACCATAAAAAACTCTTTTTTTTTCGCCCTTTGCATTAATCGCTTACATTCGTCTCAATAAAAAATTATTGTAAATGGAATCGTTAAGAGTAAAAGCAATTAACGATCTGTCAACAAGAGCTTCAATAGAACTCGACGGATCCAAAAAAATCACAGCCATTTTCGGAGAAAATGTATTTAAACTGCAAACAGCCCGGGAATTCCTGAGCGATGAGGCATATAAAAGCCTTACAGGATCCATTAAAGGCGGTAAAAAAATTGACCGTCTTGTTGCCAATCAGATCGCTGCCGGCCTGCGGCAATGGGCTGAATTAAAGGGCGTTACACATTATACACACTGGTTTCAGCCGCTTACCGGTTCCTCTGCCGAAAAGCATGATTCCTTTTTTACCATAAAAGGCGACGGAACACCCATTGAACAATTTGAGGGTGATGCCCTGATTCAGCAGGAACCAGATGCGTCTTCTTTTCCATCCGGTGGTATCCGCGCTACTTTCGAAGCCCGTGGTTACACTGCCTGGGATCCTTCTTCCCCTCCTTTTATCATGGAAATCGGCACGGGTAAAACCCTTTGCATTCCTACCATATTTGTTTCCTATACCGGCGAAACGCTGGATTATAAAGCCCCTTTGCTGAAATCCCTGGAAGCCATGAACAAGGCAGCGGTGGACGTATGTAATTATTTTGACAAGAATGTCACCAAGGTCATCGGCACACTGGGTTGGGAACAGGAGTATTTTGTTATTGACGAAGCGCTCGCCAATGCACGTCCTGATCTGGTCATGAGCGGCAGAACTGTATTTGGTCACCCGCCGGCAAAAGGCCAGCAGCTGGAAGACCATTATTTTGGTTCCATTCCCGAAAGAGTTTATGCTTTCATGCGTGACTACGAAACAGAGTCCTATAAATTAGGCATTCCCCTGAGAACCCGTCATAACGAGGTTGCACCCTCGCAGTTTGAGTGTGCCCCGATCTATGAAGAAATCAGTGTGGCTGTGGATCACAATACCCTGCTGATGGATATTATGGACCGTGTTGCCCGCCGTCACAAACTGCGCGCCCTGTTGCACGAAAAACCATTTGCCGGTATTAACGGAAATGGCAAGCATAATAACTGGAGTATGTCGACAGACACCGGCGTCAATCTGCTGGCACCCGGAAAAACGCCCAAGACAAACCTCATGTTCCTGACCTTTTTCGTGAACACGATTAAGGCGGTTCATGACTATGCAGATGTTTTGCGCGCATCCATCGCCTCTGCAGGTAACGATCATCGTCTCGGAGCCAATGAAGCGCCTCCTGCCATCATATCTGTATTTATCGGGGAATATCTGACCAAGGTTTTGGCCGATATCAAAGAACGTGTGGGAGCAAAATTCGACGAACAGGATGAAGCCATTCTGAAACTCGACCTGCACCGCAGCATTCCGGAACTCCTGCTGGATAATACGGATCGTAACAGAACCTCCCCCTTTGCCTTTACAGGGAATAAGTTTGAATTCCGCGCTGTAGGATCTACTGCCAACTGCGCCAATCCGATGACGGCCCTGAATACGATCATGGCCGAAACCCTGAAGAACTTCAAGAAAGAAGTGGATTCACTGATCGAAAAGGGTGAGAAAAAAGAAATCGCGATCATGCACGTTATTCGTGAATATATCGTCAGCAGCGAAAAAGTGCTTTTCGAAGGCGATGGTTACAGTGAAGAATGGGCGAAGGAAGCGGAAAAAAGAGGCCTGGCCAATGTGAAAGCCACTCCGCTGGCGCTGGATGCACTGGTTACCGACAAGGCCAAACACCTTTTCGAATCCAACCATGTACTGAGCCATGTGGAACTGGAAGCCCGGCATGAAATAGAACTCGAAAAATATGTCAAGAAAGTTCAGATCGAAGCCCGTATTATGGGTGAGCTCTGTACCAGCCATATTCTCCCTCCCGCTATCAAATATCAGAATACGCTGATACAGAACATCCTGGGTATAAAAGAAATAGGTCTCAAAGAACCGGCATTCTCCAACCAGAGATCTATTCTGGAAAAAATCTCCCAGCATATTTCCGAGATCAGTATGCAGGTGAGTCAGATGATTGAAGCCAGGAAAAAAGCCAATGCCCTGACCGACACCCGTCTGAAAGCCATTGCATACTGTGATGATGTGAAAGGCAAGTATTTCGATGCCATCCGCTATCACGTGGATAAGCTGGAAGTACTGGTGGATGACAGCGAGTGGCTGTTGCCTAAATACAGGGAAATCCTGTTTTTAAGATAGAATACGATAATCCTGTATATAAAGGCCCCCTCTGGGGCCTTTTTTTATTGAATAATGTTTATCATAAATATGATTCTGTTGAATATTATCTAAAAAAGCTATCATATGTAAATAAAATAAATATAATTGCATAACGAATTAGATTTAGAATTAATAATACTTTCACAAAGTTAAATAGGTATTACATATTTATTTAATGCACCGTTTAAACCTTCCCTTTTGCTGAACGACTTATAGATCCATCCAATTTTTTGAAAGCCCATTTCGACGACGATTCAGCTTAGCCATTCAAAATGCTAGAGTAGTTGCCCCTGGTCAGGGTACTGCTGATTTTCAGTAAACAATTAAAACAAAACTGCAATGGTTAAAAACTTCAAACTGCTTATTATCGCCATCGGATTAATTTCAACAGCTTATGCCCAGGATTCCACAAAAATGGCTCCTGCGAAGGTTGACTCGGTCGTTACTCCTCCACCTTCTCCTGCTACCACTTTTTCCGGTTCCCTCGATTTGTATTACAGGTACAACTTTGCCAACGCCCCCAGTTTTAATAACAACTACACCAGTTTTACGAATTCACAGAATTCATTTGAACTGGGTTTTGCCACGATCCGTGCAGATCACAGCTGGGCCAAAGCAGGTGTAACCGTAGAACTTGGATTTGGAAGAAGAGCGCAGGAATTTTCCTACAATGACGGAGCCAATAACGGTTTCCTGTCACTCGCCAACGTGGTTCAGGCCTTTGTCTATTACAATATAACAGACAAAATAAAGATCACGGCGGGTAAATGGGGAACCCATATCGGCTATGAAGTGGTTGACCCTTCTTTAAACAGAAACTATTCCATGAGCTACATGTTCTCCTACGGGCCTTTCTTTAACACAGGTATCAAGGCGGACATCGCCATCGCCGGTAAAACAGCCGTAATGGTGGGTATTTCCAATCCGACCGACTATTCTACCACAACCGCCGTTCAGAAAATGTTTATTGCCCAGTTCAGCACAGCTACGCCGAACAACAAATGGAAATTCTTCCTGAATTATCAGGGAGGTCATAACACGGATTCTTCCACACTCAATCAGCTTGATTTCGTGATGACGGGAACGGTCTCTGACAAATTCAGTGTGGGTTTCAATGCAACGGAACAAACGGTTAAAGTCGCCAATTCCAATCATTGGTGGGGTGCTGCTGTTTATCTGAACGTAGATCCTACTCCGCTTTTCGGTGCTACCCTGAGAGCTGAATATTTTGATAACAAGGATGCCGTGCTGTCCATTGCTCCGGGCAATTTTATGGAGTACACGTTAACAGGTCAGTTTCATCTGGGCAAACTGACGTTTATGCCGGAACTGCGCTACGACAATGGTTCTGTTGATGGCAGTTTCCTGAAACACGATGATTCATTTTCTAAAAACACTTTTTCAGGCATACTGGCTGCCACTTATGTATTCTAATATAGAAACTATTTAACGTATTCAAACACTTATACTGGCAGCAACTATTAAGTATTTGAATACTCATTTACTCAATTTCAATCAACACGACTATGCTCTTCCTAAAAAACATCAGTAAAACAGCAACCGCAACCATTGCCGTTCCATTAAGCAAATCGCAAAAATGGAGACTCGGCATCGGCATCTTCTTTGGTAAAATTATTGGACTACTCATTGTGCTGGTCGCAATGAAAATCATTCCGAATTTACTGGCAACGAAAGCTTTTGCAGGCGATACTTATACGCCGCACGAGACCTCTATGATCAATTCGATCAATACGGTCTGGACACTGGTCGCTGCTTTTCTGGTTTTTGGTATGCAGGCCGGTTTCGTTATGCTGGAAGCCGGTTTTGCCCGCGCCAGGGAAACGGTCAACGTATTAATGGAATGTATTTTTGACACCTGTCTTTGTGGACTCTTGTTCTATGCCATCGGGTATTCTTTTATGTTCAGTCACGGTAATGGTTTCATCGGACAGCATTGGTTTTTCCTTCAGGGAACACCTGCTACCTACGAAGGCACTGGTATTCCGCTGCTGGCACACTGGATATTTCAGTTTGCCTTTGCTGATACCTGTTCTACCATCGTATCCGGCGCCATGATCGGACGTACAGCATTCAGAGGAGATATTATCTACAGTATTGGTATCACAGGTTTCATTTATCCGATCATCGGACATTGGGCCTGGGGACCAGACGGATTTCTGGCCATGATGGGAAGCACAGGAAATTTCCTGCCATCCCTCGGACAGCCTTTCCGTGATTTTGCGGGTTCAACGGTAGTACATACGATCGGAGGTATCGCATCTCTTGCCGGCGCTGTAGTACTCGGACCGAGAATCGGAAGGGTATTCGCACGCGACGGAGGTGGCATGCCTGCGCCGCATAATCTGACGGTTGCTGCCGTTGGGGGTTTCATTCTGTGGTTTGGATGGTATGGTTTTAACCCGGGCAGTACACTTTCTGCATTGGATGCAGATGGGATCGGTCGTGTTGCTGCCAACACCACACTCGCTGCCTGCGGTGGTGGACTGACAGCCATGTATATGGCCCTCTGGTTCGGCTCCACGAAAGGAAAATTTGATCTCGGCTTTACAGTCAATGGATTTCTTGGAGGACTGGTGGCTATTACCTGCCCCTGCTATTGGGTTAGCCCCTTAGGCGCTATTCTTTTGGGAGGAATCGCAGGTATAGTGGTTTGGCTGGCTGTTAATTTCATCGAATACATCAGAGTAGATGATCCGATCGGCGCCGTTGCCGTACACGGATTTGCAGGAATCTGGGGAACCCTTTCCCTTGGATTGTTTGCATCCGGTCAATTCGGAGCAACAGGCCCACTGGGCGCAGACAATTCTGCCCCGGTGAAAGGATTATTTTATGGCGGTGGTATGGATGTATTTAAAGCGCAGTTCGTAGGAAGCGCCATTATAACAGTCGCCACTTTTGTCGTGACCTTTGTGATGATGTGGCTGATTAAAAAACTCCCGCATCCGTATAGTCTGCGTGTTGAAGAAAAAGGTGAAACTATGGAAGGCGGACTGGATATATTCGATCACGGCACTGCCGCATATCCTGCGCAATAAAGAAGTAAATTATTTGAATTATATCCGTCTTCAGGATTTGAATTGAAAATGGGTTAAAAAAAATGCCGTCTCTCTAAAAAAGAGGCGGCATTTTCGTTTCCTGCACTCCTGTACTTCTGTACTCCTGTACTTCTGTACTTCTGTACTCCCATACTCTTATACTGGCAAAAAACCCATCCGCCTAAAGCGGATGGGTTTTTTGCATCGTCCATTTCAACGCCAGCTGAAACTGCTCCTGGGGTGTCATACTGGAGTTATCCAGAACAATGGCATCCGTTGCCTGCCTGAGCGGACTGATTTCCCGATGGGAATCAATGTAGTCGCGCATCTCGAGATTATTTTTGACTTCTTCAATCGTAATATTCGGGTTCTTTATATACAGCTCCCGAAAACGTCTTTCCACACGAACCGCATTGTCAGCCGTCATGAATATTTTCAGTTCCGCATCCGGGAAAACAACCGTTCCGATATCCCTGCCATCCATTACTATTCCGCGGTGCACACCCATGGATTGCTGCTGTTTAACCGCATAGTCCCTGACTTCACGAATGGCCGCCACTTCACTGACCTTTTCCGCTACCACCAGGTCCCGGATCAGATACTCGACATTTTCCCCATTCAGAACAATCTCACTGTTCTTACTGCTGTCGTTATGTGTAAACTCTATATGTATTTCTTCGAGCGCTTTCACCACCGCCCCGGCATTTGTCCAATCTACGTGGTTGCGTAAAAAATAAAGAGTAATTGCCCTGTACATGGCGCCACTGTCGATATAAGTATACTTCAGTTTCGCAGCGAGCTGTTTTGCCAGCGTGCTTTTACCGCAGGACGACCAGCCGTCAATCGTAATAATGATTTTTTTCTCCTTCATGATCTTTAGGTATTGCAAATAAAAGATTTGCCACGGAAACACGGAAATTTCCGTGTGCCGTGGCAAATAATATTTGAATTGACCATTTTCTTAAACCTCAGAAGCTTCCTTCTCTTTCTCTTTCAGCGTAAATTTAATTTTCGATTCCACTTTATCCAGATCGGCGATCATCACATCTCCGCTCTTGATACTCATATTGAGAATCTCTTCGGCCAGCGGATCTTCGAGATACTTCTGGATCGCCCGGTGCAGGGGTCTGGCTCCGAATTCAGCATCATATCCCTTTTCCGCCAGGAACGCCTTGGCTTCTGCAGTCAGTTCGAGACTGAATCCAAGCTGAACCAGCCGTTTCATAACTCCCTTCATGAGGATATCTATGATATTAAAAATATTTTCACGACTGAGTGAATTGAAGATAATAATGTCATCTACACGATTGAGGAACTCCGGACTGAACGTACGTTTAAGTGCTTTTTCAATAACAGCCTTATTATTTTCATCCGCGTTGGCGGTTCTGGCGGAAGTGGCGAATCCGACACCGGCTCCAAAGTCCTTCAGCTGACGCGCTCCGATATTCGAAGTCATAATGATCAGCGTGTTTTTGAAATCCACTTTCCTTCCCAAACCATCTGTCAGCTGACCATCGTCCAATACCTGCAGAAGAATATTGTAAATATCCGGATGTGCTTTTTCTATTTCATCCAGCAGAATAACACTGTACGGTTTTCTTCTCACTTTTTCAGTCAGCTGGCCACCTTCTTCATAACCTACGTATCCCGGAGGCGCACCAATCAAACGGCTGACCGTGAATTTCTCCATATACTCGCTCATGTCGATTCTGATCAGTGAATCTTCCGAATCAAACATATACCTCGCGAGCGCACGGGCCAGCTCCGTTTTACCTACACCTGTCGGGCCCAGGAAGATGAATGTGCCGATGGGTTTCTTCGGATCTTTCAGTCCCACCCTGTTCCTCTGGATGGCTTTCACCACTTTAAGAATCGCTTCACTCTGACCGACAACCATACTTTCCATGTCGATGGACATGTTTTTCAGCTTGTCACTTTCTGCCTGCACCATTCTTTTAACAGGGATCCCTGTCATCATACTCACGACTTCAGCAATATTTTCCTCGTCGATCGGATACCTCCGGTGTTTGCTTTCTTCCTCCCATTCAATCTTGGCTTTTTCCAACTCTTCCTGCAAACGTTTTTCTGCGTCGCGGAGTGAAGCCGCTTCTTCGAACTTCTGACTCTTGACGACTTTATTCTTCTCGTTCTTTACTTCTTCGATTTTCTTTTCGAATTCAACAATATTCTGCGGAACGTTAATATTCTTCAGATGCACACGGGCTCCCACTTCATCCAGTACATCAATGGCTTTGTCGGGCAACAGACGGTCGGTCATATACCGGTCGCTGAGTTTCACACAGGCCTGAATGGCATCATCTGAATACGTTACGTTGTGATAGTCTTCGTATTTGGATTTGATATTTTCCAGAATCTGAATGGTTTCATCCACACTTGGCGGATCGATCATCACTTTCTGGAAACGACGATCCAGTGCGCCGTCTTTTTCTATATACATTCTGTACTCATCCAGTGTGGAAGCGCCAATGCACTGCAGTTCTCCACGTGCCAGAGCCGGTTTGAATATATTGGAAGCATCCAGCGAACCGGACGCACCGCCCGCACCCACGATGGTGTGAATTTCATCAATAAATAAAATGACGTCCCTGTTTTTTTCCAGTTCGTTCATGATGGCCTTCATGCGTTCTTCAAACTGACCGCGATACTTGGTACCTGCCACCAGGGCGGCGAGATCCAGTGAAATCACGCGCTTGTCAAACAGCACCCGGGATACCTTCCTCTGCACAATGCGCAGGGCCAGTCCTTCCACGATGGCGGTTTTACCCACGCCGGGTTCACCGATGAGGATGGGGTTATTCTTTTTACGGCGCGATAATATCTGGGATACACGTTCAATTTCTTCTTCTCTTCCAACAATCGGATCGAGGGAATTCATTTCTGCGAGACGGGTAATATCCCTTCCGAAATTATCGAGCACCGGCGTTTTACTTTTTGTATTGCCAGCGGGACGGGCTTTGGAAGCGGCATATTTCTTTTCGTCATCAAAGTCATCATCGTTTTCTTCAGCGTATTCGCTGCGGGTATCATTACTTTTAACAACACCCAGTTCATTTCTGAATAAATCGTAATCCACGTCAAACTGATTTAAGATTTGAGTTGCGATGTTTTCTTTATTCTTGAGTATCGAAAGCATGAGATGCTCGGTTTCCACCGTCGGACTTTTCAGCGCCTTGGCTTCCAATACGGTTACCCGGATCACTTTTTCTGCCTGCTTGGTGAGCGGCAAACTGTTGATGTTCGCTATATTTTTACCTGTCTTGTCCTTAACCGCCAGTTCCACTTCCTTACGTAACTCATACAGATCTACATTGAAGCTTTTCAGGATGCGGACCGCCGTATTGTCTCCCTCCCTGATCAGGCCGAGAAGCAAATGCTCCGTCCCGATAAAGTCATTTCCTAACCTTAAGGCTTCCTCCCTGCTGAACGAAATAATCTCCTTAACCTGGGCCGAAAAATTATTATCCATTTTGAACTAATTGAGCTTAATACAATAATAACGAATATTTTTGATTACTGTTTTCCATGGTTTATTAACGTATGTTAACAATCCCGGTTGAATGAAAGTCAAAATTGGTACCAACGAGAAATTCCATGCCATTACTGTACTGGAACCCTTTTTTGCTGCTAATATGACAGCAGAACTGATGGATCTTTGCAGGCCTTTTTTGCGACAGGAAGTAAAAAACCTGGTCCTGAATTTAAAAGACATTCAAAAAATGGATTCTGCTGCTGCGGATGGCTTTCTCGAAATAAGAAACCTTTTTTACGAAAACCAGGCTTCCTTTGTACTGTGCGAATTGCAACCGTTAGTTAAAAAATATTTCGAACGAAATGAACAATTTGAAATATTGCAAATTACTCCTACTCAGAGTGAAGCTTCCGATATTGTTTATATGGAAGAAATCGAAAGGGAATTTACGGATTAATTTCAGAAGGGCGCGGATAATATGGTAACGAACAAATCCGTTTCCTATTACTTTTTGTATTATTTTTCACCCGATATCCTGAAATGAAAGTCCACATCCGATTGATCATACCAAAAAACTGCCTGTGCTCGCGGTAACCATACTTGGAAATAATTCGGCCATTCCTGCCTTCGACCGTCATCCGACCGCCCAGGTGATCACGCTCGACGACCATATTTTCCTCATTGACTGCGGGGAAGGCACTCAGACGCAGATGAACAAGTACAAGATCCGCCGCAGCCGGATCAATCATATCTTTATTTCGCACCTGCACGGGGACCATTACTTCGGACTGATCGGACTGATCACCAGCATGGGCCTTCTGGGCCGGATTCAGGACCTGAACCTCTACGGTCCGGCTCCACTGATCGATATTTTTAACCTGCAGCTGAAGGTGGCAGACACCCATCTGCCTTATAAACTCATATTTCATCCCCTGCTCGAAGAAGGGATGCTGGTCAAAGACAACCGGCTGCAGATTAGCTGTTTCCGGGTGTTTCACCGCATTGAATGCTGGGGGTTTATTTTTCGTCAGGTTCGTCCTCCCCGCAAGGTCAATCCCGAAAAAGCCCGGATTGCGGGTGTACCGCCCTCCTTTTTCGACCGTTTGAAATGGGGGGAAGATTATGAAACCCAGCAGGGAGAATGGATACAAAATGCCCGTGTAACTGATACCGCACCACATGCCAAATCCTATGCCTATTCGGCAGATACCATCTATAACCCCGAAATAGCAGAAAAGGTTAAAGGGGTGGATATGTTATATCACGAAACCACTTATCTGAAGGACCTTGAGGAAAGGGCCGGGAAGCGGTTTCACTGCACAACGGTGCAGGCGGCGGATATTGCCAAAACGGCGGGTGTAAAAAAACTGATTATCGGGCATTTTAGCTCCAAATATGATAAACTGGATGAATTTGAGAGAGAAACCCGGGAAGTCTTCCCCGAAACCAGTCTCGCTTTGGAGGGAGTTACCTATTTAGTATGAGAGTACAGAAGTACAGGAGTACAGGAGTGCTTATGAATTAAGTTCTCACTCCCATACTTCTGTACTTCTGTACTCCTGTACTCATGTACTCATGTACTCCTGTACTTCCCTCAGATCACTCTCTCCAGCAGATAATCCGCCAGCTCTCTCAGTGCCGTTTTTTTCTCATCCGGAACGTCGATCGCATCCAGATGCTCAGCGGCTTTTGCCATATAATACTTCTTGGCTTCCTGTGCTGCTGAATCCGCGTGTAGTGACCGGTAAACAGCTGTCATCCGTTCCACTTTGTTGGGTCCGTTATCACCGAGCAAAACTTTGATCTGTTTTTTCAAGGGTTCATCTGCAACATGTAAAGCATTCACCAGTAAAAATGTTTTCTTATTGGCCAGGATATCTCCGCCTTTTTGTTTTCCGAATGTTTCCGGGTTTCCAAATGTGTCCAGGTAATCGTCCTGTACCTGAAAGGCAAGCCCCAGATTTCTGCCATACGAATAAATATGATGCTGTTCTTTTTCGCTGGCCCCCGCCACCATCGCACCCATCTGGAGACTGCCCGCTAAGAATACGGCAGTCTTCATTTCTATCATATGAATATATTGCTCGGGTGAAATGGATAGCGTCGTTTCAAAATCCATATCGAGTTGCTGACCCTCGCACACTTCGCGACCTGTTTTATTCAGCAGCCGGATGAGTGACTGCACATGTCCCGGATCGGTTTCATTCATGTATTCATAAGCCTGCAGCAGCATTACATCGCCTGCCAGCAGCGCGGTGGACTCATTATATTTTGCATGCACCGTGGGCCGGTTTCTCCT
Organism: Puia sp.; assembly: GCA_965214575.1. Classification (GTDB taxonomy): domain Bacteria; phylum Bacteroidota; class Bacteroidia; order Chitinophagales; family Chitinophagaceae; genus Puia. The sequence goes on along the minus strand of CBDCCE010000016.1, from coordinate 31,003 downwards.
GAGCGGCGCATGATCCATAATATCGTCATGGATCAGGGTGAAATTATGGAAGAGCTCAATGGCCATCGCAATTTTCCAGATATCCGGATGCAACCCGGCAAACAGTTCATTTCCCATCAGACATAAAACCGGGCGGATTCTTTTACCACCGTCTTCCAGCATATACGACGCCGCCCCGTAGAGATTGGCAGGCTGCTCCGGAAAATGCCTTTTGTTAAAATGAACAGCAAACTCTTTTGATAATTCGGAAAAACGGGAATTCAATTATTGATTATTAAATATTGACTATTGATTTTTCACACTCCTATACTCTTATACTTCTGTACTCCTGTACTTCTGTACTCCTGTACTTCTGTACTCCCATACTTTCCTACGGTTTCAATACCCACTCATAATCCAGCTGACGTTTTGCGAGGTTGGCGGAAATCACTTTGATCGTAATCTTATCTCCCATACGGAATTTCCTTCCGCTTCGTTTTCCCACGAGTGCATATTCTCCTTCGATCAGGCGGAAGTCGTCGTACTCCATGAGGCTGTTCAGGCTAACCAGTCCCTCACATTTGTGATCCACGGTTTCCACCCAGAATCCGAAGGCTGCCACACCGCTGATCACGCCCTCAAACACGTCACCGACATAGTCCTTCATGAATTCCACCTGCTTATATTTATTGGCGGCCCGTTCACTGTCCATCGCTGCTCTTTCTCTCTCACTGCAATGCTTGCATTGCTCTTCCAGTTTTTTATGCAATTGTATTTCTTCGTCCAGCACTTCCTGTAAAATGCGATGCGTGAGCACATCCGGATAGCGCCGGATCGGAGAAGTGAAATGGCAGTAGTTGCTGAATCCCAATCCGTAGTGCCCGATATTTTCAGTGGTATATACGGCTTTCGCCATGGTGCGTATACCGAGCTGTTCCAGCACATGCTGTTCGGGTTTTCCTTTTACATCCGCGAGCATTAAATTGAATGATGAAGAAATGCCTTCAGGTGATTTGGTATCGAATGTATGGCCGTATTTTTTTGCGAATTCAACAAAGGGCGCAAGCTTTTCTTTATCCGGTGTATCATGTATCCGGTAAGGAAAAGGAATGGATTTCTTTTTGATCTTGATCTTCGCCACATGAGTAGCTACGGTCCGGTTGGCCAGCAACATAAACTCCTCAATCAGCTGGTGCGATTCCTTACTTTCTTTCACGACAATGCCAATGGGTTTACCTTTGGGATCCAGCTTGAAACGCACTTCAACGGAAGAAAAATTAATGGCGCCTTTTTTAATTCTCTGTTTACGGAATTTTTGCGCGAGCTCATGCAGTATGCTGATCTCTTCTTCATATTCGCCGGTTTTCTTATCAATAATTTCCTGTACGTCTTCGTAGGCGAAACGGTGATCGGAATGAATGATCGTTCTGCCCAGCCAGTATTCTTTTAATTCCCCTTTATGGGTGATCTGGAACACCGCGGAAAAACAAAGTTTGTCCTCGTGCGGTCTCAGGGAACAGAGTTCATTGGAAATTCTTTCCGGCAGCATGGGATTCACGCGGTCGGGCAGGTAAACGGAAGTGGCCCGTTCGTAGGCTTCATCATCGAGTACGGTGCCGGGTTTTACATAATGACTCACGTCCGCAATATGCACGCCGATTTCATACACTTCATCTTTTAATTTCCGGAAGGAAATGGCATCGTCAAAGTCTTTCGCATCCGCAGGATCTATGGTAAAGGTCAATATGTTTCTGAAATCCTTTCTTCCTTCCAGATCAGCCGCGGGTATGGTTTCCGGCAGAGCGGCAGATTCTTCCAGCACCTTTTCCGGGAACACAATATCGAATCCGTTTTCTATCAGAATCTCTTTCATCACGCGGTCGTTTTCATCCGCCTCATCCAGAACCTGTAACACTTCCCCCTGCGGTTTTTTATTTTTACCCCAGTCCGTTATCCGCACAATCACACGGTCATGGTTAACCGCGCCATTTAATTTAGGCAGCGGGATATATATATCCGGCATCGGCCTCGATGTTTCGGCAACAAAAAAAGCGAAACCCTCACCCATCTCGATATGACCCGGAAAGTCGGTCTGCTTTCTTTCAATAACAGATTCAACCAGCCCCTGCACCCGGCTGTTGCCGGCCTTTGACTGCGTGATTTTCACCAGTACCGTATCTCCGTGCATTGCCGTATTAAAATCATTGGGTCGCACGAGTATGTCGCGGTCCAGTCCTTTCGCAATAACGAAACCCATTCCTGAACGCGTTACTTCGAGTGTGCCCTTGTATGCAGGTGAACACTTGTTTTTTTCTTTATTCTTATCTGGCTGTTTGTGACCCATAACTCATGAAGCTTGATCAGGAAATTCCTGAATGAATGTAGTAATTAAGCGTGTAAACTGGTTCTCCTCATTAAACAAAAACACCGGTTGGATGGGTATTACATATACGGGCAGATCAATGCAGCTGCTGGGAAAATTTTTGGAAGACGAACGGCTGTCCTTCTCCGTCGTAAGGAGGATTTTTTCGGGCGACTGCCATCTGGTTAAACCGTCTTGAGTATATAATTCAGATCGTCGATTGTAAAAATATGATGATCGCCGTACGAGCAAGTTCATCGTACCCGTTAAAATTTTCTTCCAGGTGTTTTTTTAACTGGAGCCGGGTTGGCAATTCCGGTCACCAGCAGCACTTCGCGTGGATCTTGGTACGGCGTTACCCAGGGTTCGACGCGTTATAATCTGGTAGGGACTTCTGTAATGAGATGGCCGTAAAGAATACAAACTGCTGATGCGCGCGTCCGGTTTAATTTCCCTTGACCAGCCTGATTCTTTTCTGCCAGGGAAAGGTCAGGCGCGACATTTGGTTACCACGATGATATCGTGCCCTGCGACGCGCTTCCCGGCTGATCCCTCAGATCGCCCGTTGGCAGGTACCAGTCACGCGTGTACAGATTATTATAATCCGTAAGTAAAATGTTAAAACCCGCTCTAACGGACCGGTGCTGAAATGCATCATCCAGGATAATCAGGCTGGGTATCGGGTTTATCGTGCAGCAGTTGCGGAATGGCCACGACCCTTTCTTCTCCAACTGCCACCGTTACTTCGGGAAATTTATTAAAGAACTGCATGGGTTCATCGCCGATTTCAAGCGCCGTACTGTCGATCAGTAGCGAGCGCATAACCCATGGTTTTTCTTTTATAGCCGCGGCTTAACACTGCAATGCTGGAAGATCGTGACTGTCAATTTACCGATCAGGAATTCGACCATGGGCGACTTACCCGTGCCACCAACCGATAAGGTTTCCCACACAGATCAGCGGCAGGTTAAATGTGGCCGATCGTAAGAATATTCCGGTTGAACATCCAGTTACGGATGTGAACGATCAATCCGTATACCAGCGAGAAAGGAAGCAACAGCATCCTCACCGGCTTTAATAACGGATAGTTCAGATTGATCATAAATGTGAATAAAGCTAATTCATTCCGCCCGGCTACCGTTCAGCATGCGCTTTAGTTAAGGGTTTCTTCAGATTCAGGGCCATTTCGAGCAACCGACTCGCGTTTGTTTTGAAATGGATTTCCGGAAGCGGCAATGAACCGAGTCACCGGATAGCGCGGACCAGTCCGGCAATTTCCTGCTTCGTAATCCATATACTGATCATTAAAGATCCAGCCGGCCACATCAATTCCATATGCGACCTGCAAATGGCTTTGCCGTCATCAGCGAATGATTTATGCTTCCAAGATAATTACGGCTCACTAAAATCAGACGCTTGCATCCAAGTTGCCCGGATGAGATCTATCACAAACTCTTTTTCATTCAACGGCACCATTAGATCCCCCGGCGCCTTCGATCACCAGTGGCCGCTCCGGATCTGATTTTTTATAGTCCTTCGACTATGGGTCAGGATTTTATCAATTCCGATGCGAATATTTTCTTCCCTTGCCGCAGATATGGGGAGAAGCAGGCGAAGTTTTAAGCCGGTAGGTTTCCGGCATGAACGCGGCTGCGGGTTAGTGATCAGCATGGAGCTGATCCAGTTGACTGTCGGTTCCTCCGGCAAAGCCTGCCTGCACAGGTTTCCAATAATCGGCATCCAGGGCTTCGGTTAGTACCGCGGCATACCAGCGTCTTGCCGATGCCAGTTCCGGTTCCGCTTATAAATAAGGGCTTCATTGCCGGCTTGTTAATGAATATGGAGAACAATGGTGGTGCCATAATTTCTTTCCGTAACAAAGAGAGGATAACTGTCCGGTATATCGATTACGCGGCGTGTGTTCCAATACAAACCATCCGTTCGGTTTTTAATAGATTTCCCGAAACGATCAGTTCCGGAATCTGATCGATTGTTTCCAGCGCATAAGGCGGTCCGGCAAAAATAAAATCGTATTGGTCCTTATCGTATTTTTCAGAAAACGAAAAACATCGGATGGGACTAATTTTCAAATGGGTCAGTCCCAGTGTTTCTGCTGTTTTCCGGATGAAGGCCAGCATCTGGCTGTCTTTTTCCACAATGGTCAGATCGGTAGCTGCTCCGCGTGATGCCAGTTCGAAACTGATGCTGCCGGTGCCACCGAAAGAGATCGAGCGTTTTAAAACCCTCCAGGTCGAACGATTGGATTGAATGATATTGAACAATCCTTCTTTTGCAATATCCGTTGTCGGCCGGGTATAGGGCATTTTAGCAGGCGGGTGAATTTTTCGTCCTCCCCATTCTCCGCCAATTATACGCATATGGTCATTTTCAGAAGGGAGGAGAAAAAATGATTCGGGAACTGCATGAGTTCATCCGTCAGCTTGATGCTGTCTTCCATTCCATCGAAACGGATATGCAGGAAATATAATTCCAGATCCTCGTATAAAGCAGATTTGATCTCGATCATGCCCGAGAGTTCCAGGATCATTTCGCTGCGGTTCAGTTCGAGCTGCTGGCAGCAGTTGAGCAGGTGATATAAAACGTCTTTTGAATCCTGGTACATGAAATGCTGGATCAGCTGAAGTTTGCCGCTTTTAAAAACCATCACCACCATCTTGTCCGGATAGAAAAACACTTTCATGTATTCCGCTTCTTCCTTTACCGTAAACATTTTAAAACACTTCAGCTGAAGCGAATAAAAATGCCAGTAGCGGGCGCCGGGAAATTTTTCCTGCATCAGGAAATGTGTTTTTGCCGGCACCCGGTACACATTGTGAAACTCAAACCAGGGAATTTTTTCGTCCAGTACCAGGTCACTGCTGAGATCTCCATAGACCAGGTCCGTTACCGGCCTCGTCATGTCGGCGCTGAAAAATTTTTCCGGCACCAGATTACTCTCCGGGATATTGTATACCAGGAAAACTTCAGCCGGGTTGAAACGGCTGAGCAGGGGATCCGTATCCAGAATATTTCGCAGAATCGTTTCCGGCTCACTGGTTTTTATCTGCGGCCACTGAAAAACACGAATCGCCACCGGACGCATGCCACGCACGTTCAGTAATACGAAAATGAGTGAGCATGGTAGCCCACCTCGATCAGCAGCCTGCATTGGGACGGATCCTCTGCAGGACGGATCGTCGTTATGTATATCAAAATCTGGTCTGATGTTCATAAAACGGATCGCAATAATACTACAATTTGGCTGAGTGCCCCCGGCGATCACTGCCATTCGGTGAGTAACTGCCTGGCAAGGCAGTTTCACCCGCGCATCGTCGTATATGCAAATTGGGCATGACCCAGCAAGGTATGCGCAGACTTGGCAATGGCATTTCTGATCTGTCATCCAGCCGGTGATAAGACCTCGCGAGTTCATAATAATTCAGGATGAAATGCAGGATTCAGGGCATCGGCTCTTTTCGAAAATCCGCAATGACGGCATCCTGGAGACTTGCTTCGCGGGAAGTCTTACCGTAAAATAGGCGCTTGCAAAGGATTTCTCTGCTACAGGTTCAGATTACTTACTTCATAGTTCCAGCGACCCAGATATATGATATGCCCTGAAATTAGACGGATCAAGACTGGATCGCCCGCTTTCTGCATAAAATTTTACCTCCCTCGCCATCATTACGCGCTCCTTTGTTCCGGAAACCAGCGATACCCTGCCGAGTGCAAGCGCCATCACGACAATTGGCTTCAGAAGAATTCGGATAGAGGCGCAGGGCCATCGATGCATAGTTACTTTGCAGCAATGAAATAGGGTTTCATCTTTTCTTTGTCCGCCTGGCGTGCACCAATTCGGGAAGAGAGCTCACTGAACATTTCCAGAGTCGCGATTCAGGTTGTTGGGGTCTTTCCGGAGCGCTTCCTGCAAATTTCAGGAAGGCCTCATTTTCATGAAAAAGATTTTCCTGCTGCTGTGCTTCTTTCAGGAGCTGATTCAACATCCTGGGAAAATAACAGGCATGGGGATCCCAAACCGATGAAGAATAAGGTAAGTAAGTCGAAGCATATTGAATTCTTAAAATGACCGCTGCATCGTTACCCCTACCTTTCCGACGAAATGATCTATCGGTGCCTGCAATTTAAAGATGCTGATTTTTACTCTCGGATACGGCAGGATATTGATGTTTGATGTTTAAGATAATACCCTGGCAGATTTTTTCCAAAAGAAATACAGGTTCTTTCATTTTTTCCTGTACGATTTTGAATAAATTAACATAACTCACCGTATCTGCGATCCGTTCATAAACCGCCGTCGTTTCCTGATAAGATACACTGAGATTGACTTCAAATGAATTCATCACCCTCCGTTCTTCCTCATAGATGCCGTGATGCTCATAAAAAATCAGGTGCTGCAGTTCAATGGTGATCATGCATGTGATTTTGGTTTCATGGCCAGCCAGCGTTCGGCATCCAGCGCAGCCATACAACCGCTGCCCGCAGCCGTAACAGCCTGTCTGTAAATCCGGTCCTGTACATCGCCGGCTGCAAAAACCCCCTCAATATTTGTTTTGGAACTGCCCGGTATGGTTTTGATATAACCGGTTTCGTCGAGGTCCAGCCAGTCTTTGAATATCGACGAGTTGGGCTCATGTCCGATGGCTACGAAAAAACCTTGCACCGGAATCGTTTCCACATCCCCGGATTGCGCATTTTTTATACGAACGCCATCCACTTTGGTTTCACCCAGAATTTCTTCTACTTCCGTATTCCAGTATATTTTGATATTCTGTGATTCAAAAATACGCTGCTGCATCACCTGCGAGGCGCGCATTTTATCGCGACGGATAAACATATGTACGTTGGTACAGAGTTTAGATAGATAGAGCGCTTCTTCTGCTGCTGTATCTCCGGCGCCGACAATCGCCACTTCTTTTCCTTTGAAAAAGAAACCATCACAAACCGCACAGGCACTCACGCCGTACCCATTCAGCTTTTCCTCACTCGGAAGTCCGAGCCATTTGGCATAAGCGCCGGTTGCGATGATCACCGAATCGGCTTCGATTAATTTATCCTCGTCGATCCAGACTTTATAGGGCTGGCTGGAAAAATCCACTTTCGTGGCGAGACCGAACCGTATATCGGCTCCCATACGCGTTGCCTGTTTTTCAAACTCCACCATCATTTCGGGACCCTGCACCCCATCCGGATAACCGGGATAATTTTCCACTTCGGTGGTAATCGTAAGCTGACCACCCGGTTGTATACCCTGGTAAAGAACCGGCTTGAGATTCGCACGCGCTGTGTATATGGCCGCTGAATATCCAGCGGGCCCTGAACCGATAATTAAACTATGAACTCTTTCTGAAACTTTGTTTTCCATATATTTATTCCTGTTATACCTGAACTACCGTCAACCGCCACCCGCAAACCGCCAACGGCCAACCCAGCCTGCAAATTTAATTGTAAAAACCGAGAAAGAAGGTCGCGCAGACGACGGAAACGCGGAGGACTGAAAACAAAAAAGTCTCCCGTTTGAGCGGGAGACTTTTCGCGTATTAAAAAGTCAGATTAACCGAGATAGGCTTTCAGCGCGCTGCTATAGCGTGCTTTCTGAAGGCGCTTGATAGCCCTTTCCTTGATCTGGCGGATTCTCTCCTTGGTCAGATCGTATTTCTGTCCGATCTGCTCAATAGTAACACCGTTTTCACCGTCCAGTCCGAAATAAGCATTTACGATTTCAGCTTCGCGGGGACTCAGTGATTTCAATACCCTGCGGATTTCAGCCCGCAGTGAATCTTTCATCACATCATCATCGGTATCATCGCCACCTTCCAGCAGATCGCCCATGGCCACATCTTCTGCTTCGTGCACGGGTGCATCGAGTGAACTGTGACGGGTATTGCTCTGGAATATATTATTGATTTCGGTTTCGCTCATTTCCAGCAATTCGGCCAGTTCTTCCGTTGAAGGTTCACGTTCGTGCTCCTGTTCGAAAGCCATATAGGCCTTGTTGGCTTTATTGTATGTGCCGATTTTATTCTGGGGAAGACGAACCAGACGACCCTGCTCGGCCAATGCCTGCAGAATAGACTGGCGGATCCACCACACAGCGTAAGAAATGAATTTAAATCCCTTGGTTTCATCAAAACGCTGGGCAGCCTTGATCAGACCCAGGTTTCCTTCATTGATCAGATCACTTAAAGAAAGTCCCTGATGCTGATATTGTTTGGCAACCGAAACCACAAAACGGAGGTTGGACTGGGCCAGTTTGTCCAATGCCTTCTGATCCCCCATCTTAATCCGCTGGGCAAGAATGGTTTCTTCCTCCGGAGTGATCATGGAGATCTTTGAAATTTCCTGTAAATACTTCTCTACCGCCTGCGAATCACGGTTAGTGATCTGGGTAGCAATTTTAAGTTGCCTCATAATGTGTAAAAATAATAGGTGGACAATCTCTTTGTCGGGTATGAATCAACACTATAACAATGCAAATCGCGGAAAAGTTGATAGGGTAAGATTAATTATATTCCGCGGTTGAACTGGCACGAAAGTAAACCGCAAAAATGGAACTTCATAGCCTTTCTCAAACTAAAACCTATATAATTTGGTAAAACTAAATTTTTAGTTATACATTTATCTTTTAAACTAATAAGTTAGTTATATTTATTTAGGCCTAAAGCCCAAAGCTTAAAGCCCAAAACCTTTAAGCTCCCGAAAATCAGCAGAGAGGCTAAAGCTTAAAAACGAAAGACTATGAGTAAAACGTTAACGAAATCAGAAGAGCAGGTGATGCAGGTGCTCTGGAAGCTTCAGAAAGGGTTTCTGAAAGAAATAATTGAAGCGACGCCGGAGCCCAAACCGCATCAGAACACTATTGCCACCATCCTTAAAATCCTGGTGGAGAAAAAGTTCGTGGACTATTCCGTTCATGGACGCAACAACCTCTACCAGCCCCTGATTTCCCAGGCCGATTACGGAAAGAAGTCAGTCAACCAGCTGATTAAGGGATATTTCGATGGCTCGCCTGCGCGGCTGGTTTCACAATTCATCAGCGATGAGAAATTATCCGAAGCCGAACTGGAGCAACTGCTTCTGCAGATTCAATCAGCAAAAAACAGTAAAAAATGAGCATCCTCATCTACTTCCTCAAATCCGTTCTGATCTCGGGTCTGCTAACAGGCTACTATGCATTGTTTCTCAGAAACCGCAGTATTCATGGCTTCAACCGGATCTTTCTGCTATCCATTCCCCTGATTGCTTTTATTCTGCCGGCTTTTCAATTTAACCTGCCGGCCATTTGGCGTTCGGGATCCTCCGGTTCGCCGATCCGTTTGCTCGGCGTGGGCACCGGCTCTCTGGAAGCTTTCACCGTTTATGCCAGCAGAAGCAAAGGCATCAGCTGGTCATGGCAGGTTTGGACCCTTTCTATTTCCCTGGCCCTCTCCGCCCTCCTCTTTTTAAGATTTCTGATATCCGTTCGTTACCTCAGCAAACTCAGAAAAAACAAACCGGATCTGCAGCTTCCCGAAGCGGACATTTATATCGTTAGCGTAAAAGGAACTCCGTTTTCCTATTTCAATAATATATTCTGGGCAAAGGATATCGATATCGACAGTTTCGCAGGACAGCAGATTCTAAGACACGAACTCTATCATGTCAGGCACAAACATTCTTTCGACATGCTGTTCGCAGAGCTGGTTTCTATTGTCTGCTGGTTCAATCCCTTCTTCCACTGGATCCGGAGAGAGTTGCAGATGATTCATGAATACGCGGCCGATGCCTATGCCAGTTTGAATTCCGATGAATACGCCTATGCCGGACTCCTGCTCTCAAAAGCTTCCGGAAACACCCACCCGCTTTCACATCCATTTTTCAAAACCCATATTAAAAGAAGAATTACCATGATTACCCAATCCAACAAAACCAGAAAAGCCCTTTCCGGCCGCGTCCTGACCCTGCCGCTGATCCTTCTGCTGATCGGCCTCTTCTCTTTTAAATTTCAGAATCATTTCTTCTCCCATTCATTCAAAACCATGCGCGTGGTGATTGATGCCGGCCACGGAGGAAGTTTTACCGGGGCTTTGTCAGGGGGACTCATGGAAAAAGATATCAACCTGCTGATCGCAAAAAAAATTCAGTCTCTGTCTAAAGAATATAATGTAGACGTGATCATGTCCAGAGAAACCGACATGACACCTGGTGGTACAGAACTCAGGCAGTCGCTCGAATACATCGCGGCACTTCCTAAAAATAAAAATGCGGATCTGTTTGTTTCCATTCATATCAATGCAACCGACAATGCAGAACAGGGAAAACAACAAACCGAAAAAACAGGTTTCCAGATTTATTTACCGCCCAATCCGAGTGAAGTGTATACCAATTCGGTAAAATTCGGTTCCATCATGACTGACGTAATCAAATCAGATTATGCAATCGAATCCGAATTGAAACAGCCCGCGAATGGGAATGTTTATATTCTTAAAAACGCCACGGTTCCTGCGCTGCTGATTGAATGCGGATATATGGATAATCCAAACGACATGAAATATCTGCAGGATGAAAAGAACCAGGAAAAAATTGCACGCGATATACTTGAAGGAATTCGTAAGTACGGAATGAACACGACCTCTTTTCAAATCCTTCCGCCTCCGGCAGAAATGGATTCCACAGCGCCATTAAAAATAGTTGAAGTCCAGGCGGCCTATCCGGGCGGTCAGGAAGGATGGGGAAAGTATCTTTCACATACGCTTAAATATCCGGAAGAAGCCGTTAGTAATGAAATACAGGGTGATGTGATGGTTGAATTTGTGGTACATACCGACGGCAGTGTAACCGATGTGAAAGCCATTTCCGGACCCAAAGAACTTCGTGCCGAATCCGTTCGGGTTATCGCTCAAAGTGGCAACTGGGTAGCTGCCATGGATCATGGCGCGCGCGTAGATTCTTATACTAAACAACCGATTAAGTACAGGTTGCAGGTGAAGTGAGTTTGGTTGGCGGTTGGCGGTCAGCGGTCAACGGTCAACGGTCAACGAAAAGCATAATTCTAAAAGCTGATTTTCGTTTCGCCCGTCTCAATAATCAGTTCAGTTTTGGTTGACTCTTCAACCCTTCCAATGATCCGGGCTTCTATGCCGAAACCTTTGACAACAGATATCATTGCGGCTGCGGCAGATTCGCTGGTATATATTTCGAGCCGCTGACCCATATTGAAAACCTGGTACATCTCACGGTCATCTGCACCCGAAGATTGCCGGATCAGGTCAAAAATAACCGGGGGCTTAAATAAATTGTCTTTGATCACTCGCATCGGCCGGGGCAGGTATTTCAGACATTTGGTTTGTCCGCCCCCGCTGCTGTGTATCATACCGTGTATGTCGCTGAAGTGATTATCCAGTAAGGCTTTGACTACCGGGGCATAAGTGCGCGTGGGACTGAGCAGCAGTTTACCCACGGCCATTTCTTCTCCCGTTTCTGTTTTTACCAGATCGGTCATTTTATGGGATCCGGTATAAATCACATCCTTATCCAGCGCGGGCTCCACCGATTCCGGATAAAAATGTCCGTAGGAAGATTCGAGCACGTCGTGCCTCGCACTGGTGAGACCGTTGGATCCGATTCCGCTGTTATAGACTTTCTCATAGGACGACTTTCCACTGCTTGATACGCCCACGATCACATCGCCGGCTCCGATCTTTTCATTGGTAATGATGCGCGATTTGGGCCAGCGGGCAGTCATCGTTCCGTTCACGGCAATCGTTCTGACCAGGTCGCCCACGTCTGCCGTTTCGCCGCCCAGGAAATGAATGGATACGCCGTATTTCTTCAGCTCATCAAAAAACTCCTGAGTACCTTCAATCACCGCCTGCAATACCTCGCCGGGGATTCGGGATTTATTACGATCTATTGTAGAAGAAAAAAGCAGGTTATCGCAGATGCCCACGCAGAGCAGATCGTCCAGATTCATCGCCACGGCATCCCTTGCGATGTCTCTCCACACAGAAAGATCACCGGTTTCCTTCCAGTAGAGATAAGCCAGAATGCTCTTGGTACCCGCACCATCGGCGTGCATAATATTCACCCAGTCCGGATCCTTTCCCAGAAAATCCTCATAGATTTTACAGAATGCAAAGGGATAAAGGCCTTTATCGAGACTGGCCGTTGCCTGATGCACTTCTTCTTTCTGGGCAGAAACACCACGTCTGGAGTAGAGAGACATAATTAAAAGGCCGGTTTTATTCAGCCGCAAAGCTAATCGAATCGCCCTAGCCGGTAAACGAAAAACAGAAATTTTAATTCATACGCCCCGATTTTATAAATTCGCACCAGATTTTGCTTATGCTGGTTTACAGGAACACCGATCTCTTACCCCTTTTTCGTAATGCCGTACTGACCATTGGAACTTTTGATGGCGTGCATACCGGCCATCAGCAGGTGATTGCCCAGATGAAAAAAAGGGCATTGGAAGTGGGCGGCGAAACAGTGATCATCACTTTTCACCCGCATCCCCGGACTATTGTTAAAGCCGCATCGGGAATCCGGCTGATCAATACGCTGGATGAAAAAATTGAACTGCTATCGGATAAAGGAATTGATCACCTGGTAGTGGTTCCTTTTACAGAAAAATTTGCACAGCTTTCTGCCGAAGACTATATCACCCAGTTTCTGATACGCTATTTTCAACCGCATACTTTAATCATCGGATATGATCACCATTTCGGAAAGGGCCGTCTGGGAAATTATGAATTGCTGAAACAGCAATCAGCCATTTATCATTATCAGCTCCAGGAAATTCCGGCCCATCTGCTGAATTCCATTTCAGTCAGTTCCACCCGTATCCGTGATGCCATTGGGGCGGGCGATATGGAAACAGCCAACCCGCTTCTTGGATATCCTTATTTTTTCAGCGGCGAAGTGCAGGAAGGAAATAAACTGGGAAGAACCATTGGTTACCCGACCGCCAATCTGCAATGGGAAGATCCGGCGAAACTTGTACCCGGCGACGGCGTGTATGCCGTTGATGTGGAGATTTCCGATGAACCGGGAAAAAGGTATAAGGGTATGATGAATATCGGCTTTCGCCCCACGGTCGACGGATCCGCGCGACTGACCGAAGTGAATATTTTTGATTTCGAAAGAAATATCTACGGCAAATCCTTACGTGTATTTGTAAAAAGATTTCTGCGTCCCGAACAAAAGTTTAGTGGCCTTGAAGCGTTGAAAGCGCAACTGGCCGTTGACAAAGTGAATGCGAATAGTTAATACAACGGGGTCGCCGCATTAAGGACAGGAAATTGTCTCTGATGCCAGTAAGGATAGGGCGGCAGAATATCACTGGCTTTATCCAGTCTCTTTACCTGTTCAACCGTAAGGTTCCAACCCACCGCTTCCAGGTTTTGTTTGAGCTGCTCTTCATTTCTTGCACCAATAATAATATTGTCAACGGTTGGCCGCTGAAGTAACCAGTTCAGGGAAATCTGTGCATTTGATTTTCCGGTTTCCTTTGCCAGCTCATCCAGCACATCCACGATATTAAAAAGCCTTTCCTCATCTGCCGAAGTATTCATCACCGGACTGCCTCCCTGAGCAACTCTTGCATCGGCAGGCAAAGGCTGGTTTCTTCTGTACTTACCACTCAGCTTTCCACCTGCCAGCGGACTCCATATGATGGCCCCGACTCCCTGATCCGCTGCCAAAGGCATCAGCTCCCACTCATAGTCACGGTTCAGCAGGGAATAATAAGCCTGGTGACCGATAAATTTTGTCCATCCGTATCGTTCGGAAACAGAAAGTGATTTCATGAGGTGCCAGCCTGAATAATTCGAGCAGGCGATATAACGAACCTTGCCGGATTGAACCAGGTTGTCCAGCGTTTTCAGCGTTTCCTCCACAGGGGTATTGGCATCGATTCCATGCATGTGATAGATGTCGATATGATCGGTATTCAAACGGCGGAGACTGTCTTCGCAGGCTTTGACCAGGTGAATGCGGGAGGATCCATAATCGTTAGCACCCGTTCCCATTGGAAAACTGGCCTTGGTGGAAATGAGTAACTGATCTCTTAAACCTTTGACGGCCTTGCCTAATATTTCTTCCGAAATACCTGCCGAGTACACGTTGGATGTGTCGAACATATTGACGCCGGCATCGAGACAACAATTCACCAGTCGCGTGGCTTCCTCCACCTGCGTACTGCCCCAGGCTTTGAAGAATTCATTCCCTCCGCCAAATGTCGCCGTTCCAAAACTCAGCACCGGCACCCTCAATCCCGAATTACCCAATTGTCTATAATCCATAATCAATAATTAATAAGTAGTAATTCTAAACCATTGTTACTCCCGCACTCCTGTACTCCTGTACTCCTGTACTCCTGTACTCCTGTACTCCTGTACTCCTGTACTTCTGTACTCCTGTACTCCTGTATTTCTGTATTTCTGTACTTCTGTACTTCTGTACTTCTGTACTTGCTGAAAGAACTAGTTGTAAAAATGGTTGCTAAGCAACCATTTTTACAACTAGTTCTTTCAGCAGTGAGGCATCTTCCGTATTCACCGAGCCCACGCCGACACTTTTCAGGTTGTACTGATGCAACAGTAACAGCACCTGTTCGGTTCCCGCAAAACCATAATTTTTTGCAGCGATGAGATAGTCTTTCACAAAAAAAGGAGATACACCCAGCGCCGCTGCCGCACTTCTTTCATCCGGTGCCGGCAAACTGAATACCATATACACTTTACTGAAAAAACTGTAGAGGGAAGGCAGGACCAGCTGTATCGGAGCGGCTTTCGGATTACTCTGGAAATACTGGATGATCCGGAAAGCCTTGGCCAGATCCTTTCTCACCATTGCGGCCTGCAATTCAAACGCATTGTATTCCTTACTGATGCCGACAAAATTTTCAATATCGTCTACGTGAATTGCTTTGCGCGATCCGAGATTGATCTGTATTTTTTCTATCTCGCTTTTGATCCGTGTAAGGTCGTTACCGATATGATCAATCAGCAGACTCATGGCTTTCGGATTCATACTGAGTCCCTTTGACTGCAGCAATTCCGTCACCCATTCAGGCAGCTGATTCTCGTACATTTTTTTTGTCGTCAGCAATTCCCCCTTCTCTTTCAGAATTTTAGCCAGCTTGCTGCGGCCATCCACTTTTTTGTCTTTATAGGAAACCACAAACACCGTGGAATCCAGGGGCTGCAATATATAGGGTTCGAGTTTCGTAATATCCCTCATTTGCTGGGCCTCCTTGAGCAGCACAACCTGCCGCTCGGCAAACATGGGATAACGCCGGCAGGCATTCACCACATCGGCCCAGTCCGCATCCTTACCATAAAAAACAGAGAGGTTGAACGACTTTTCTTCTTCGGGCAACAAATGATGTTCAGCAAAATCCATTACCTCATTAATAAAGTATTCCTCCTCTCCCTCGAGCCAGTAAACGGGTTTGTATACTTTCTTTTTCCAGTCTTTTATAATCTGTTCCGCCGACAAATGAAATGATTTGACTGCAAGATATTTTTTTAATTATTAATGGTTCCGGGTTAATTCAATGGCTGATCAGCCCCCTTATATATTTCGGATCTTTACTCGTTAAGGCCTGTAAACTAGACATTTAACAAGTCGCGCAAGCCGCTTCAGCCTTAAAAATGTAAAATTGGCACGGTTTTCGTCAAACACCGTACTGGAAACATACCTAAACCAGGTTTTCCGTCTTGAAAACACATTTTTAAAATAAAACGCACAAACCATGAGCACAACCAATTATCCCTCCGCAACTCCGGCCAGTCAGCCTCCGAAGAAGGATTTTAAGAATCTCGTTATCGGTTTACTGGCAGCAGGATTCCTTGGCACCTGGGGTTATTTACTTTGGAATAATAACAAACAGGAGCAGGTTCAGCAGAGTCAGCAGACTCAGATCGCTAAAGTAACAGATGAAAAAGGCGCGTTACAGAAGAACTTTGATGACGCCCTCGTTCGCCTCGATTCTTTGACTGGTACCAACAACCGTTTACAGTCACAGCTTTCAGGTGCTAATTCTGATATCGCAAAGAAAAAAGCAGAAATCAGAGGCATCCTCGGAAAGAAAAATGCCACTGTTGCAGAATTAAATAAAGCAAAATCACTGATCGCTGACCTGAACACGAAGATCTCAGATCTCCAGACTCAGGTAGCTACGCTGACTGCTAACAATCAGCAGCTGACCGCTGACAAAACACAGCTGACTGCGGATAAGGAAAAATTGACTTCTGATCTGTCTACTACAACTACACAGAAAGAAGACCTGGAAAAGAAAGTGGATATCGCATCTACACTGAATGCTTCCAACATTACTGTTACTCCGGTAAAAGACCGTAAGAATGGTAAGGAAAAAATTACGACCACTGCAAAGAGAGTCGACAAACTGATCATTTCTTTCGACGTAAACAACCGTATTGCCCAGACAGGACAGACTGATGTTTATGTTTGTATCACCGGCCCGGACGGCAAGCCAATCTCTGTACCTGCTCTGGGTTCAGGAACTTTCGCCAGCCGTGACGAAGGAGACAAGATCTTCACCGCCAAGGTTCCTGTTGATATCGAAGCTGGAAAGACCAAGTCTGTTCAGTTTGCCTGGAAACAATCCGGCGACTTCAAACCAGGTACTTACAAAATTGAAATCTACCACAATGGTTTCAAGATTGGTGAAGACAACAAGGAGTTGAAGAAAGGTGGTTTATTTAGCTAAGGGTTAAGGTTTTTTTATCTCATATATAAACTGTCACGTCTAAAACGTGGCAGTTTTTTTTTGCTCTTATTTGCGGATCTTTATCCTGAACCTGATCGATACTAACCTGTTCCATACCATGCATTCTCTTGATCGTTTCGCCACTATTGCTTCTGAATATATTTCCCAAAGCCGCCAGAGGCCCGTCTTCCCTTCACCCGATTCTTTAAAAAATTTAGCTGATCTGGAAATTCCATTGCAGGATGAACCGCTGCCGGCAGAAACCGTTCTGGACCTGCTCAACCAGCGGGGATCGCCGGCAACCGTTCAATCGGCTGGCGGTCGTTATTTCGGATTCGTAGCCGGTGGTTCCGTTCCCGCTGCCCTGCTCGCTAAATTACTGGCCACGGTTTGGGACCAGAACGCGGGACTCTATGTGATGTCGCCCGTTGCCGCCATGCTCGAAAAAATCAGTGCCGAATGGATGATTGATTTGTTCGGACTCGATAAACAAACGGCTGTGGGTTTCGTGACAGGCGCCACTATGGCGAATTTCACGGCACTGGCGGCAGCACGCAATGAACTGCTCGCACAACTCGGATGGGATATGGAAGCGAAGGGTTTGTTTGGTGCGCCGGAGCTTACCGTGATCACCGGAGAAGAAGTACACGTGAGCCTCCTGAAAGCACTTCGAATGATTGGCTTCGGGAAGGACCGAATCCTTCGTGTTCCGGCCGACGCAGAGGGAAGAATGATCGCAGAGAAAATTCCTGCTTTCACCGGACCTGCGATCCTCTGTCTCCAGGCAGGCAATGTCAATACCGGGGCTTTCGATCCCATCGAAAAAATAGTGAAACTTAAAAAAGAAAATGTCTGGATACACGTGGATGCCGCTTTCGGTTTATGGGCAGGGGCTTCTGACAAATTAAAGCACCTGATCCGGGGCATCAATCAGACGGACTCCATCGCTACCGACGCCCACAAATGGCTGAATGTTCCCTACGACTGCGGTCTCGTTTTCATTAAAAATCAGGAGACGCTTTTCCATGCCATGGCGGCTCATGCCGCTTACCTGCCGGACGACAACAAAAGAGATTCTTTTCATTACACACCCGAAATGTCGCGGGAAGCGCGCGGCGTACCCGTCTGGGCGGCTCTGAAATCGCTGGGTAAAAAGGGTCTCGCGGAAATGATCGAACGACATTGTGCTCAGGCCCGGATGTTTGCCGAAGGACTGAAAGCTGCAGGATACGAAGTATTGAATGACGTGGTGCTGAACCAGGTACTCGTGAGCTTTGGAGAGCCGGCCAAAACCCTGGAACTAATCAGAAAAATCCAGGAAGACGGCACCTGCTGGTGCGGAGGAACGGTGTGGCAGGGCAGAACCGCTATGCGGATCAGCGTGAGTTCATGGGCAACCACCGACGAAGACGTCGCGGTTTCACTTGCCGCTATGATCAGGCTGGCGGGAACAGTATGAGAGTACAGGAGTACAGAAGTACAGGAGTACAGGGGTAATATTATCAGTACATTATGTAAGAAATTCCCTTTTTGAACGTTAAAACAAGGGGCCGTTGCGCTCCGCCAGTCCAACTTTTAAAAAACCGGAGATGCGCGCCTACCTATTCTGCTTACTGATATTCACGAGCTCAGCCATTTTTGCACAGAAACCCTGTTATCAGCACTCCCGGCTCTACCTTTTCGACAAACACAATGAACCGCGGCTTTTTACCGATCCGCTGGGTCGTCATCCGCAGTTTCCTTTTCTTCAAAGAATTAATGGCATTACCACACCGGAGGCCTTCATTGAATCAATCAGGGACAGCGTTCAGCAAAAAAGAAATGCACGCACATTCAAAGCCTTCGATGTTTTACTGAAGAATTCAGGATTCTGGCGCGGATACAAGGACCTCAATCTGAAGAACGTTCGCAAAGTATATATCACGCCCGGCACTCTGGGCAATCTCGGTTTCTATAACAAGGAAACCGATATCATGAATTATCTCTACGTCAAACTCCTGCCCGCAGGCGAAGCCGCCGAAGGAGTTGAAGCCTGGAAACTCATCAACAAAGACGGGTGCTATTTATATATCCTCTTTACCTGCGGAAATGCATTTTATCCCAGCGGTGAACTGTCTTCCACAGAAACGGGCAGCGGACCCGGTGGTGCCGTGGTTCCCGGAGGTTCCGGAGGCAGCAACGGAGGAGCCTGTTGCCGCACCATTACAGTTCAATCAACGGTGACTTCCGTACCACAACAATCCGATTCGGTCACCCGTCCCGTGGATCTGCGTATGAATCATTATCGCGGACAGATCATGCCTTCCCATAGCAAAGGAAGAAAATACGATACCCTGGTTCAGCTTGTCCGTTCCAAAGATACGCTCGTGCATTTCAGGGATCGCCTCGTGATGCCCGCGAAGCTGGATTCTGCCAGCCGCGTAAAATATTATAATGTCTGCCGCGACAGTATCGTATCCCTGCGTATTCCGCTCGTAGGCGACGAAAGCCAGCAGACCGACAGCATACATGAAGTCCGGTTCGTGATGTCCGATACCGTATACGAGAAAAAAGAAGTGAAGGAAGAAGAAACCGGCTGCGACAATAATTGGGAGGTTTCCGTTGAAGTTGGAAAATCATGGAACAGCATTCCACGATTCGATGACCCGACCGAACATTCGCAGACCAACGGATCGCAGATGACGGGTACACTGGAAATCAGTCGCCTCCTCACCCATTGGTTCCAGCTTGGACTATCTGCATCCTATGTCGTGATTACCTATCAGGACGATGTGGCCTATCCCGGTTCCGCACCCAATACTTATAACACCATTTATCTCGGCAAACCGATTATACCCGTTCAGCTATTCGGAAAATTCAACTTCGGTAAGGAAGTCGGCTTTCAATCCAGCGCGCAGGTGTCTTTCGGATATTCCATTCCCACCAATGGTAAAATAGAAAACAGCGGCGTAACTTTAACGATCAAGCCCAATCTGAAAGGTGATTTTACTGCGGGTTTGAAATTCGCCGTAGCGTATTATTTCACCTGTCATATCGGACTCTCCGCGAGTTTCACGGGACAGTATTATAATAATAAGAGTGATCTGTTTATTTATAGTCTGTATGCGTTGCCGGTGCAGGCGGGACTTCACTTTAGGTTTTAGGGCGCGACTGGATTAGTTGGCGGTTGGCGGTTGACGGCTGACAGTTGATGGTTTATCGCCTGTCCTTCCACCACCACACTCCCACACTACCACACTCCTACAGGTTCCCTTTCTTCATTTCGTCCACGGCGTGATGCGCCGCTCTCGCCGCAAATGCCATATACAAAATCGAAGGGCTCTGTGTTCCCGTACTCGTCATGCAGGCGCCATCGGTAACAAAAACATTTTTGCAATGATGCAGCTGGTTCCATTCATTCAATAAAGAATCCTTCGGATCCTTTCCCATCCGGCAACCGCCCATCTCGTGAATATCCAGGCCCGGTGCCTGTTTGGTATCGTGTGCACTCACGTTTTTACATCCCGCTTTTTCGAGCATCTCCGAACTCTGCTGCATAAAATCCTTTACCATTTTATCGGCATTGTCGTCATAATCAATCGACGTCACCAGTTGCGGAATACCCCAGGCGTCTTTCAGATCCTTACTCAGACGCAGATGATTCGATTCGCGCGGAATCGTTTCACCCTGCATATACATGCCCGTCATCCAGGGACCCGGTTCGGTAAGAGATTCTTTCAAGTCTGATCCAATACCTTCCGTTTTACCGCCAAATGCCGCTGCCCCGCGGCGCGACCAGACAAACGTGAGAAAGCCACCGAGATAGTCGGTATCTCTTTTATGCAGGTTCCGGTAATTCGCAATGATGGGATTCGTCGGATTCCGGCCATAACTATATTTATCCTCAAAGCCGGGAAACTCACCCCAGGCACTCGCACGGTAATTATGAAAGGCCATGAATTTTCCCAGCAGTCCGTTGTCGTTACCCAATCCATTGGGAAAACGTGAAGAGGTGGAATTGAGCAGAATGAGATTGGAATTCAGACAGGCCGCATTCAGGAAAATGACTTTGGCAAAATAATCCGTTGACTCTTTCGTGTTCGCATCAATGACGCGCACGCCGGTGGCTTTGCCTTTTGCTTCATCATATATAATGGAATGCACCACGGAATACGGACGGATCGTGAGATTGCCTGTTTTTTTCGCCCAGGGCAATGTGGAAGAAACCGAACTGAAGTACCCGCCAAAGGGGCAACCTCTCGTGCAGAGATCGCGCGCCTGGCACTGACCGCGACCCTGTTCCAGATGTATGGGATTGGGTTTCGTGAGATGCGCCCAGCGGCTGTGCACCATATGGCGATCCGGATAATTGGCTTTTATTTTTTGCTGAATTTCTGTTTCCACACAACTCATTTCAAAGGGCGGAAGATACTCTCCGTCGGGCATGGCTTCGAGGCCATCCAGACTTCCGCAGATGCCCGCGAATTTTTCAACATGACTATACCAGGGCGCGATGTCTTTATATCGTATCGGCCAGTCAATCGCATAGCCATATCGCGACGGCGCAGTGAATTCAAAATCACTCCAGCGCTGACAGGCGCGGCCCCACATGATGGATTTGCCTCCCACCTGGTAACCCCGTATCCAGTCGAACGGTTTTTCCTGTACATAGGGATGCTCGGCATCCTTCACAAAAAAATGACGGGTATCTTCTCCGAAGGCATAACACTTGCTGATCACCGGATTTTCTTTCAATATCTCCGCCGTATTATCGAACCGGTGCGGAAATTCCCAGGGGTTCATCGTTGCCGTGGGATAGTCTTTGATATGTTCAATATTTCTGCCTCTCTCCAGCACCAGGGTTTTTATTCCGAGGTCGCAAAGTTCCTTGGCCGCCCATCCCCCGCTGATTCCGGAACCGATCACAATGGCGTCGAATGTGTTTGACATTTGGGTTTGTTTGTTTAAAGCTAAGGAAAATGGTTGGCGGTTGGCAGTTGGCGGTTGACGAATTTTTATTTGATCAGACTAAAAAATAAGAATCAAAAGGTAATTTAGCGGCGCGAAAATTATCTTCAACCGCCAACCGCCAACCTAAAGAATCGCTCTCAAACTCGCCCGCCCCGTATGAATCACATGTCCCTCGCCGGGCTTGCGTCCTTCATAGTTGATATTGAGTTCGAGAAAGCTGCCGAGCTTTTTGGTGAGGTCAAGGCTCCAGAGATAGTTCTGTCCGGGCAATAAACCATCCAGCATGATATAACTCACCGTGGTATTGGTGGTGCCGTTGTATTTGATCTGGTTCATCGTGAATTTTCCCTGCAGCGAAGTGTTGGACACGAGATTGTATTTCACATCCGCAATAAAGGAACTCGAATATGAAGTTTCACCGCCGTATTCCAGGTCGTTTGTCTGCGGATTGTAGTTGTACCCGAGACTGATCCTCAGATTCGCTTTTCGGGTATAAGCAATATCCGGTGCAACGGAATACTGCGTGATATTGTAATTGCTGCTTTCAAAGCCCTGGTTGTTCGAATAAGAAAAATTATTTCCGTCTTTTAAAATCAGGTTAAACAACATGGCCTTGCTGATATTCCATCGCGTGCGCATCGTCCATTCGTTGAGTGACTGGGTCTGGTATCCATACGTGAGGAGTGACTTGGATACGTTGCGATTATTGCTCACGTCAAATCCCCATTTTGCATTGAGTTTATTATAGGAAAAGGAATTCACAAAAACTGAGCTCTTGGTG
This sequence comes from Puia sp., assembly GCA_965214575.1. Lineage (GTDB taxonomy): Bacteria > Bacteroidota > Bacteroidia > Chitinophagales > Chitinophagaceae > Puia. The sequence continues at coordinate 8,200 of CBDCCE010000016.1, read as the reverse complement.
ATCAGTGAGGTATCGTTGAGCGGTGTGTAAAATGGATTCAGCTGCACAAAGCCCGTGGCCAGTTCTTTCTGACTCAGCTGCAGGGAGGTTTGCAGGATCATATTGGAAAGAAATTTCTTAAACCCCCTGGCGCGGTTTCCAAAAAGCAAACGCGGATTAACCGTAAAACTATAATTGAAGGTATTGTAGTTGGCTTTCACAAAATCATTGGTGGGTGTGAAGATCCGGATATAGGAAGCCTGATCCGAATACTGCGCGAGTACAAATTCGTTGAGCTGCTGTATGCCATCGTGATTGAGGTCAATCCAGGTATACTGACCGGTGCCGGCAGGCACAGCCACATAGGTATAATTTCTTTTTTGTTCCTGCCCCGATCCCACTTCATACAGCACATTCCCCACCAGCATGTTTTTGAATTCATGCATCGAATACTCCACGCGGGCCAGAAGACTCTTGTCCGCCTGCTGTGTGCTCACATTGGCGTTGACCACCTGCAGACTGCGATACGTGGCGTTGACCCTGACCTGTTCATTTTTATTTTTCGTGAGCTCGGTATAGACATTAATATTCTGGCTCCGGTTCGCGAGCTCGAGGTATTTGCCATAGGGATAAGCATCCTGGCGATAGAAATAACTGGCTCCCCATTTATTCGGCGCTTTCTCCGGAGATTTAAAATAGGCCTGAAGTATAGTGAAGGAATAACTGTCCGTCGACACCGAATCGGTTGTTTTACTTTTTTGCTCATTGTGTTCCAGGGAAAAATTCACGCCCACAATATAATTGCCGATCTTTTTTAAAGTCCTTGAGATGTCAGCAGAGGGGCGCAGAAAATAACCATTGCTCAGCGAGCCGCGGTCTGACGTAAAGCTGATCTGATCATTGAAATGCCATCCGTTCACATTCAGCGTATGGCCCAGCAGGTTGCGGATGCCCGTGAAATCGGTATTGCGGTTATAACCCGCGAGTTCATAATGAATTTCATTGTTCTTTTTATCGCTGAGTTTAAAAGCTGCTTTATAAAAGGTTTCGTTGGCCTTGGGAAGTCCGAGCGGCAGACCCCAGTCACGCAAAAACTCCACGGAACGGATCGGCTCGAGCGGCTGGAAGCGGATGTCGTTGTATTCGTAAGACAAATAAGAATTGATGGACCAGCCCGGCAATTTGTTTTTCAGCACATGCAGGTTATTCAGCGTGAGTTTGGTGGCGCTGCCCGCATCATTGCCCTTGTCCTTGGTGGACAGCGTATTCACATCGTAACGACTGCGCGCGATATCTGCAGATACTGACGTCTCCTTTGAAACCTTGTAATCCGCACCCAGCGTGATCACCTGCTGCGTTTTCGGCGTCACCAGAAATTCTGCCGCTTCAAAATGACCCTGCAGCACGCCGCCAACCGGCGCCACCCAGTTGTATACATTGCCATTCAGTCCCGTATTATTGATCACATAATTTCCCTGTCCCTGACCCACATCCGAAAAAGCCAGGTTATACAACTGAACCGAGTGATCCGCAGAGACGACAAATATCGAATCGTGGGTAATGAGGCCGTTGGCTGCTTTAAATGTGGTATCGATTTTTTTATATAAAATACTGCTTACACTCGTGCCCGTATCCAGCGGGGCCACGGGATAAAAAGCCCGGGTAATGCTGTCTCCCAGGTCATTCAGAAATTTCTTCCTGCCCGCATCCAGCGTTTGGGTGAGCGGCGAGTTACGCGCATCGCTGTTGTTGTAAACACCAAAACGAACGCGCAGGTTTTTGTTGATCTGCGCCTCATCACCCAGGAAAACATTCACGTTGAGATAGTACTGATTAGAATATTCAAACTCCACCTGTATGCGGCTGTCCTTCGTGATCATTCGTTTAGGCGTGAACGTGAGTTCCGCGGTATTGTAGTTGATCACATAATCCTGATCTTCTCCGCGCTGCAGCAGCGCGCCGTCGAGATAGACTTTTTCTGTTCCCGCCAAAACGATGAAGTAAAGTTCATTATTCGCACCGGTTAAGCGGTAAGGACCCTGATTGCCTTCCTGTCCGTCGAAAATATTCCTTGTAAAACTTCCCTTGGCCACTGCGCCGCTGAAAGTGACCTTATTACTCGCCACGTCCGAGATTTTCGAAACCGTTTCAAAGGATCCGCCTCGTAAGCGTTTATAGAAAGAGAGAAAATAATTATTCGTCTGCCGCAGATCAATATCGCCCATGCGCAGGGCCCAGTTCTTCTTTTTAAACTGGATATAGATCTGATCGAAATCACTCAGTTCGGCAGTGGTGCCATCGGGCTGAATGGGAATATTATTGTCGGTGATCGCCGCGTTGATTTCAATCGAATCGGCGAGATAACCACTGATCTGCAGGTTGAGGTTGGAAGTGACCACTGCGTCCTGTGCGTTGCCAAAGGAAATGGCGCGACCGAAAGATCCGTTGTACACGATATTGCCGAAGTTGAAAAAGTTATCATCGCCGTACTTCGAATCCTTGCTGTACACATTGGGCTGGATCATGAACTTGTCCATCACTTTGGCATAGTCAAGCCGCTGCACCACGCCGTTAAGCTGATAAGGAAAGAGACGATACTGAACCAGCACACTGTCGAGGTTGGGCTTCCGCAGCCAGGTAAAAGTGGAATGGACATAGTCGACCTGGTAGAGACTATCCGCGTACCCCAGCACTTTCAAACTGCCGGGAACCATACTCAGGGAATCGAGTTTCTGGGGACCGTTCAATACGGGAATATAGCGCCGGTGGAGATTGGAAGAAATTTTGGTGGATACCGTGGGTTTGGAGCCTGGCTGCTGGGCGCTTATTTTATTCAACAACCCACAGAAAATCAATCCTATAAGCAGCCATTTGGTCAAACAGAACGGTTTTTCTTAAAATGCGGAAACAGGCCATTTATTGTGTACTCAGCGGTTGAGTTCAGACAGTAATCCTTTTACATCCAGCGCTTTGGTAAACATGCCCACTTCGGCATCGGTATGCTCGGGTTTGGGCCAGTCCTCCCTTGCACGATCCCAATACAGTTCCACGCCGTTGCCATCCGGATCATCCATATAAATGGCCTCGGAAACGCCATGGTCCGACATACCCGTGAGCGGATAACCGGCTTCGAGCAAACGATTCAGAATAAAAGCGAGATCCTTACGGGTGGGATACACAATGGCCGTGTGAAAAAGACCGGCGGAACGCTGGGCTGCGGGCGGACCGTTTTTACTGTACCAGGTATTCAGACCGATATGATGATGGTAGCCTCCGGCAGAAATAAAAACGGCATCGGTGCCATACCAGAGCTGCACCTGGAAGCCCAGGAGATCCCGGTAGAATTTTAACGACCGTTCAATATCACCCACTTTCAGGTGAACATGACCGATATGCGCTGCCGGGGGTATGATATAGTCCAAGAGTAAAATTTATCAGGCATTCACTAACTGAGACTGTACGTACATACTGGCGCGAAGTTGCTTTACGCGTTCGTCGGCCAGGTATTCGTCGAAGGTCGTGAGGCGGTCGATTGCACCTGTTGGCGTGATTTCAATAACGCGGTTGGCAACGGTCTGCAGGAAAGTATGGTCATGCGAAGTCATCACCACCACCCCCTTGAAATTGATCATACTTTCGTTGAAAGCCTGGATGGACTCCAGATCGAGATGGTTGGTCGGCTCATCCAGTAAAACTACGTTTGGATCCTGTAACATCATGCGGCTGAGCATACAACGTACTTTTTCACCACCGCTCAAAACACCTACTTTCTTCATCACTTCGTCGCCGCTGAACAACATCTTGCCGAGGAAACCACGCAGGAAGGGTTCATCCACGTCGGTCACGTGCGGTGGCACAAACTGCCGCAGCCAGTCCATCAGATTCAGGTTTTTATCTTCAAAAAACTTGTGGTTATCGTTGGGCAGGTAAGCGTTGGTGACGGTGGTTCCCCATTCGAAAGTTCCTTTGTCGGCTTTCATATTGCCGCTCACGATTTCATAAAAACTCGTCAGCGCCATGGGATTCTTGCTCACCAGTGCGACCCGGTCGCCCTTATTGAGACTGAAAGAAATATCGGCAAAAAGCGGCGTGCCGTCTTCGGCTGATTTGGCCAGTTTCACCACATTCAGGATCTGGTTACCCACTTCCCGCTGCTGCTTGAAAATGATACCGGGATAACGGCGGTTGGATGGTTCGATCTCTTCGATGGTCAGTTTTTCCAAAGCCTTCTTACGCGAAGTGGCCTGTTTGGACTTGGAAGCATTGGCCGAGAAACGGGCGATGAAGTCCAGAAGGGCCTGGCGCTTGTCCTCCGTTTTCTTATTCTTGTCGGTCATCTGTCGCGCCATCAGCTGGGAGGATTCGTACCAGAAAGTATAGTTGCCTGTGTACGCCTTGATCTTGGCGCGATCCACATCGGCCACATGGGTGCAGACGGCATCCAGAAAGTGACGGTCATGCGACACGACGATCACGATATTTTCATAATCGGCCAGGAAAATTCTCCAGCCAGTTGATGGTTTCCACATCGAGATCATTCGTCGGCTCATCCAGTAAAAGGATATCCGGATTACCGAAAATGGCCTGTGCCAGCAGCACACGCACTTTCATGGCACCGGAGAGTTCCTTGAGTAATTGCGAATGCATGGATTCCTTAACGCCGAGATCGCTTAAGAGGGAAGCCGCATCGCTTTCCGCGGTATAACCCCCATTTCGCCAAATTCAGCCTCCAGTTCGCCGGCCAGGATACCATCTTCTTCCGTGAAATCCTCTTTTAAATAAAGGGCGTCCTTACTCTGCATTACATCCCACATCTTCTTATAGCCCATCAGCACGGTATTCAGGACCGTGGTATTATCATATTCGAAATGGTTCTGTTTGAGAACGGCGAGACGCAGCCCGGGGGATATTTCGATATTGCCCTTGGTCGGTTCAATTTCGCCGGAAAGGATTTTGAGAAAAGTCGACTTACCCGCTCCGTTGGCGCCGATGACTCCATAGCAGTTCCCCTTGGTGAAAGAGACATTCACTTCATCAAACAAAACACGTTTACCAAACAGGAGGGTCACATTATTCGCGCGGATCATGCAGTAACTTTTTGAAGGGGCAAAGGTACGTTAATAGGGGTAATTTTCCAGAGACATAACCGCTAACCGCCAACCGCCAACCATAAAACACGCTAACTTTAAATAATGATACCCTCCCTGCTACACCAGTTCGCCTGGCTCCTGCTCCTCTCCATCCCCATCGCCTGCATCGCCTGGACCGTTACGCACGAGGAAGTGTTCCGCGAGCCGCGTGATTGGTGCCAGAAACGCAGCGAAACGGGAAAAACACTGATTGTACGTAAGGTTTTCTACCTGTTTACCTGCGAATATTGTTTTAGTCATTATGTGACCCTGGCGTTTTTGCTGATTACCCATTTTCAGCTGCTGATGACGGGATGGCGGGGATACCTTATTGCCGGTTTTTCGCTGGTCTGGGTAGCCAATCTGTATATGAGTATTTTCGGATTGCTGCGCACCGACCTGAAAAGGAAAAAACGGTGATTAAAAAACTGGAGAAAGGCGAAATGTGAAAAAACTCCCAATCTCCCGGCGATCCGCCGAATTCTTTGTCTCTTTGGAAAATTTTAGTGGCATGCGGATACTCGCCGGAATGACTTTTCTCCTTTTTTTATTTACAGCCTGTTCCAAGGATCCGGGCTCGAGTTATGCGCTGGACGGAGCCTATACCGGTGTTTATTTTCAGACCGGACTCGCTTCTGATACCGGCGCCATCACGCTGGCTTTTGCGGGCAATGGATTCAGCGGACAGTCGGTCGGCACCACACGCGGCATTTGCAATGGTAATTATGAAGTAGGCGGCGATTCGGTGAATTTTATCAATCTCTGTTCCTCTGTGCCCGATAGTCTTTTATTACTTGTTGGGAAATACAGGATGAGTTCTGCGGGCGACAGTCTCTTTTTCACCCGTAACATCGAGCATTTCAACCTGAAGAAGCAATAGCTTTCTTTCTTAGCCGAAAAACATTATTTTTGCGGGAATTCTGGACCGGTAGCTCAGTTGGATAGAGCACAAACCTTCTAAGCTTGGGGTCATTGGTTCGAATCCAATCCGGTTCACTAGGCCGTCACAACGAAGTTGTGTCGGCTTTTTTATTGGGAGGCGATGCGAGCTTGCTCGCGTGAGCCGCACAATGAAAAAGACGCAACGAGCGAAGCGAGTTGGACGGCCTTGGGTAAGGACCTCGCAGGAGTATTTGGATGACAGGAGCGTAGCGGAGGTAATCCAATCCGGTTCACCTGAGTGGACAAATCGAAATTTACTTCGGTTTGTCCATTTTTATTTTCGCTGAAACCCTTGCCTACATTGTATATCAGCTCAACGGCTTCATTGATCCGGGCGGTTCGATAATTATTCCCATTAAAAACTAGTTTTTCGGGAAATATCGAACCGATAATCTTGCGTTTGGTTTTTAAATCGCCATCTGGGTAGAGTGTTTCCAGATTTGTGAGTGTCTTGAAGACCTTTTCCAGCATTAGACCAATATTCGTTTCTATCCGGCCAGCATTAAATAATTCATTTTCAAGACCTGCAATTTTCTTTTCACCAGCCGATTTGATTGATTTGTAATCTGCCGAATCGATTTCTTCATTTAATAGCAGATCCCGCGCTTTAACCAATCGTGCAGATTCCCTGGCGAGATCTTCTTTTAATTTTGTCAGGTCTTCCCGGTCCGTCCTGGTTCTTTGTTTGTAAACATCCTTGCATACCTCTATATACAACTCCTGCATTCCCGGACGTGGGATATATTTCACCAATTCGCTTATAAAGGCACTATTAGCCTGATCTGCTTTAATTCTGACTTTGCATGGAGAAACACAATGATAATAAGAATAGCGCTTGGATCTGCCCTTGGACGTGCTTCCGGTTAGGACCTTTTGGCAAATGGGACAAAGTAAATGGCCGCGAAGTTGAAGTGTATGCGATTCCTTCTTTGAAAAATATGATTTGTGCTTTCCATCCAGAACATGCTGGACTTCCCGAAAAAGTGATTCGGAAATAATCCCTTCATGTTGCCCGGCCACGTAATGACTTTCTTCGTTTTTTAATTTCGATACAAATATCTTCCCGCAATAGACCGGATTTCGAATGATGACCCACAAACTATTCTTACTACACTTTAATCCTCTTGCCCTTGCCTCGTTCCATATAGAATTGACAGAATTTCCTTCTTGCAAAATTTCATTATAAACCCATTTAATAATTCCTGCTTCAGGTTCTTTGGGTTCGATGTATTTTCTACCCAGCTCGGTGATCTTATTTATGTAGCCGAACGGCGCAGCACCCATCCAGCGTCCCTCTTTTCTGGCGCGACGCATACCGAACATAACATTTAATGCCCTGCGGTCGTTTTCCACTTCAGGAGCGGCCAGATAAAACGCGAGCATCATCTTATTTTCAGGAATGGTTAAATCGAGCGGCTGCTCGATCGCTTGTGGTTCAACATTTATTTTCCGTAGGATGCTGATCATGTGATAAGCGTCACCGGCATTCCTGCTAAAGCGATCCCATTTGGTAAATAAAATCAAATCGGATTTGACCTTGCTTTTTTCAGTTCAATAAGTAATCGTGTCCAGGCCGGCCGATTAAAAGTCTTTGCAGAGTGGTCTTCAAAAACTACTCTTCGGATTGATATCTGATTTATCTCACAATACTTACGTAATATTTCTTCCTGGCCCCTTTGACTATATCCTTTATCTGCCTGTTCATCTGTACTTACCCGGATGTATAAATTCGCTGTCTTCATCATCGAGATATTTGGTTATAGCCAAGTTAGCCAATTCGTACATGAATTCAATGACTTTTTCCGCCTCCCTTAGAGAAAGGTTAGTCCCACTTTTTATTAATATTTCAATTGACTTTTCCGGAGTCAATTTTTCCTTTTTGTCTGCCAAAATTGAAACGTTGGTTGATTAACAAACCAACTTTTCAAATTTCGTTATGCGTAAATCGGGAATTTCAATAGTTTAACCAGAGTCTGGAAAAATAAATCTGAGCTAGTGATTAATCGGCAAAAAAAGGAAGGTTTTATGACGCCGTTCAAGGCGTTTTATCCGAGCGATTTTATATCTCTAGAAGAATTCCAATCTTTTAGGGGGAAAGTCTTTTAAGCCTTAAAACGAGTCCAGGGATGCATGTATACTAATAGGAGAAC
>CBDCCE010000015.1:0-101437 GCA_965214575.1 Puia sp. | reverse complement strand
ATCCGCATCGAATTCAGTATAGTTGCTGGGTTTGGTCAAACCGGTCTGACCGCGCCATATATCCAGCTGCACGGGTTCCCAGAGTTTTGTTTTGGCCGATTTGTAAGCTGCATCCAGCACCGCATTTACCACGTAGCCATCGTAAAATGTTTCGCGGGGAGCCAGACCCTTTTCAATAGAAGAAAACATATCAGTGAACATATGGTTGTATCCCAGATCGTTAACCTCGTCTCCGACAGGAAATAACCAGCCCGAATTGGATTCTGCTTTTTCGGCTATGTAGTCTGCGCCTTTACCGGTTGTAAACATTTCAAACCCTGTTCGCAGAAAATTATTTATCCAGATGGTCCCTTCGGTTCCCATGACTTCGTCCCGCAGATCCAGACCTCCCCGGAAGGTCCAGCTGACTTCGAACTGCCCGATGGCCCCATTCTCATATTTGACAAGGCCAATCGCGTGATCCTCTGCTTCGATAGGCTTAACCTGGGTATCTGACCAGCACATCACTTCAACGGGTTTAATGTCCTTTCCGATAAAGCTCCGCGCAATCTCAACACAATGGCAGCCAAGATCCAGAATGCATCCACCACCAGCCTGTTCCAGGTCCCAAAACCATTCGCTGTGCGGACCCGGATGGGTTTCCCTGGATTTTGACCAGAGTATTCTGCCCAGCGCACCGCTCTTAACACTTTCAAGTGCCTTCAGAAATTTAGGAGAATAAACCAGATCTTCGAGATACCCGTTGAATATACCGGCCTTCTCCACTGCTTCAAGCATTCGTTTAGCTTCTACGGAATTCCTTCCCAGAGGTTTGGTGGTGATAACCGCTTTTTTGTGTTTGCAACATAACAGAACGGCCGCTTCATGCAGGTTGTTCGGAAGCGAAATACAAACCACATCCACATCGGGATGGGCAACGGCTTCTTCCATTTCGGTTGTCCAGTGTGCGCATCCATAATCGGAAGCGAATTTTTTAGCTGATTCCTCCCTCCTTGAATAAATGCTGATGATACGGTCACGACTACGCTGGCCGTGTATGGATTCAGCATAAAATCGTCCGATGAATCCGGATCCTAACATGGCAATTCTCATATGTTCTTTTTAAGTTTTTATAGAAAATCAGGCGGCAGGAGTTAATTTATTTTCTGTTCTTTTTTCACGGAAGAAAATAAGAAAATAAATCACTACGCCGAGAGCGATGTAAGCAGGAACGAACCATATTTTTGTCCAGTTATGACCTGTATCTGTTTTATATCCGTCCACGACAAACCCGGAAAACCAGGTTCCTATAAACATTCCCAGCCCGTAAGTGGCAAAAGTGAACAGTCCCTGAGCCGCATTCTTGATCGCAGCTCCTGCTTTTTTTTCAGTATACATATAACCCGTTACAAAAAAGAAATCATAGCAGACTCCATGGAGTATGATACCTGCATATAACATCCATCCATTCGCATCAATATTTCCATAGGCAAAACAGATATAGCGCAGTATCCAGGCAACCATTCCCATCAGCAGCATTTTTTTAACACCGATCCGGTTAAACAGAAAAGGAATGGCAAGAATAAATACAGCTTCGGAAATCTGTCCCAGAATCATCTTGGATGCAGCTCCCTGCATGCCGATCTCATTTAGGAAAACATTGGCAAATCCGTAATAAAAAGAGAGGGGAATGCAAACCAGAATTGCGGCAATAAAAAAGATCAGGTAGGCATTATTTTTAAATAAAACAAAAGCCTCAGTTCCCAGTGCTTTTGCTGCAGTATTCTGTGTGGCAGCAGCTTTGGGCGGCGTGTTTGGCAGGAAAAAACTAACAATCCCCAAAAAGGCAGAAGCCGCCGCAGCCAGATAAAAGGTATTCACGATCCCTGTTTTCTCCCACTGCAGATTGCCGATAAGTAATCCCGCGACGATCCACCCCAGTGTGCCGAAAACCCTTATCCAGGGAAACTGCTTCCCCGGATCATTCATTTGGTTAAACGCGATACTGTTGGACAGGGCTATCGTGGGCATATAAAGTAGAGAGTAAAAAAGTATGATCCAGTAAAACGGGCCATTTAAATGCACGGTTGTAGCCATAAACAACAGGACCGCGCCCAGCAGGTGCAGGAAACCCATAATACGCTGCGCTGCAAAGTAGCGGTCAGCGATCAGTCCAATGATAAAAGGGGAAATCATGGTGGCAATAGCCAGCGCACTATACGCAGCTCCAATCTGAATACCGCTGGATTGCAGATTGCTACCCATATAAGTACCGAGGGTAACGTACCAGGAACCCCAGATAAAATATTCTACAAACATCATCAGGCAGAGTAGCACGGAGGCAGTCGACTTCATGAAAAAAATTTTAAAGGAATGACGGGTTTGAACCGAAAAGTTACAAATGAAAACACGCAATGTAAAAAATTCTTCAATTATCTTGCAGGCATGCGGGTGCTATCCGATTCTTACAGACATAAGGGCCTTCGAAAACAGCTGGTTGATCTGATCCGCAGCAAAGGTATTTCAGATGAAAAAGTGCTGCAGGCGATTGGGGATATTCCCAGACATTTTTTTATAGACTCAGCTTTTGATCAGACAGCTTATGAAGACAGGGCCTTCCCCATTGCCGAAGGTCAGACTATCTCCCAACCCTATACCGTGGCGTATCAGACCCAGCTGCTGGAAATCAAGGCCCACGATAAAATCCTTGAAGTTGGAACGGGAAGTGCCTACCAGGCTATCGTACTGGCCCTGATGGGTGCCCAGGTTTATTCTATTGAAAGGCAGAAAACATTGTATGATCACAACAAGCAATTTTCCTACCTCCGCAATTTTCCCTCTATCAGATATTTTTATGGTGATGGCTACCAGGGATTGCCCACTTACGGACCCTTTGACAAGATCATTGTAACTGCAGCAGCTCCAGCCGTACCCGATAAATTACTCGGCCAGCTTAAACCCGGTGGCCGGATGGTCATTCCGGTCGGAGAGGGGAAAATACAACAGATGCTTCGTCTGAGCAAAGACGCTTCGGGATTGATTACGGAAGAAATATTCGACGATTTTTCGTTTGTCCCGATGCTGGAGGGTAAAAAGGTTTAACCGTCAACCATTATGACTCCTGAAAGAGAACAACGACTTAAAGAGGTTTTAAATAAACGCCAGAACGATCTGTCGGTTGTGCTGGAGAATGTATTTGATCCGCACAATATTTCGGCGGTTATGCGAACCTGTGACGCCGTGGGCATACAGGACATCCACGTGTTGAATACAAAAATTGGCCGTCATAAAAAATGGGGAGCGAGAAGCAGCAGCAGCGCAGCCAAATGGCTTCGTATCCACCAGTATACCGATGCCTTGTCTTGTTTTACAGAACTCAGAAAAACTTTCCCGCTGATACTGACCACTCATTTGTCGTCTTCTGCTGTTTCCCTGTATGAAATTAATTTCACCCATCCCGTGGCACTTGTTTTTGGCAACGAACACGATGGCGTAAGTGAAGAGATCCGTTCAATGGCAGATGGTAATTTTATTATCCCGCAGGTCGGCATGATCCGATCTCTGAATATTTCTGTAGCCTGTGCCGTTAGTCTCTATGAAGCTTTCCGTCAAAAGCAGGCCTCCGGACACTACAACCATATAAAAATGCCGGAAAAGGAGTACCAGACTTTGTGGGAGACCTGGAGCAACAATGTTGACGGTTGACCCTTGACGGAAAAAGTTTTAGGCTTTGAGCTTCGTGATCAAACGGGCTTTAAGCTTTGGGTTTTAGGCTCAAAGAGTGTATACTCACATTGAGTTCAAATCCTATTAACAGAATCAGGGCATTGAAATAGACAACCAGCATGAGGATAAGTATGGTGCCTATCGAACCATAAACTTTGTTGTAAGTCCCGAAATTATTTACCCAGAAAGAAAAAAGGAAGGTGATCAGAATCATCAGTGTTGTCGCCAGCAGGGTCCCGGGCGAAAACAAACGCCATTTTTCCTTCACTGCCGGCGCATGCCGGTATATGTAAGCAATGGCAAAATAGAACAAAGGGATAATAACGACCCAGCGCAGGGTTTTAAAAACGCCTTTCATGGACCGGTTATGAATATGCAAAAGCCTGAACAGGTATTTAAGCAATTCGTTTTGAGTAACCAGGATAACAATACAACCGATCAGCAGTAAAATCATAACCAGCGTTAGCCGGATTGCCACCCAGCGGTTCTGAAAAATGTTTCTCCGGGTATATACAGTCAGGGACCGGTTGAAGGCACGCATGAGTCCGATCATCGCGTTGGATGCGTAGTAAAGGGCGAAGACCAAACCGAAGGATAATAATCCGCCTCTGGGCTTGGTCAGAAAATCGTTGAGAAAGTTAGAAACCAGCATGTAGGTATTCTGGTTCGGCGTAATTTCCTTCGTCAGCAACAGCAACTGATTCGTCAGTTTTTTTGATACTGGCAGATAAGGAATCAACGTACATAAAAAAATGGTAGCCGCCGGAATAGCCATCAGAAAACTGAATGCAATTGACCTTGCCCTGTCGTTCAATCCCACTTTCTTAACCTGGTAGCGGAAAAAAACAATCACATCATAAAGCGCCAGTCCCCTGAATCCGGGCAGAAATAATAGCTTACTTTTTGAAACAGCATATCGAAAAGGCAGGGAGGACCGGATCATCCTGTCGAATGGGGTCATTGTTTTTCTTTTTGTTGCTGCCCAATCCGCATTTGCTCATCCAGTGCCTTTTGGTATTCTCTGGCATTCTGCATATGCTCGGGAAATGTTTCGGCAAAATTGGAGTATCCCGAGAAATCGGGTTTGGCCACAAAATATAAATACCTGGTTTCGGGTGCTGTCAGTAACGCTTCCATAGATTCCATGGAAGGAGTACAAATGGGTCCCGGAGGTAAACCCGCATTCCGGTAGGTGTTATAAGGCGATTCCACGAGCAAATATTTTTCATATACTCTTTTCAGGTCAAACCTCCGAAGGGCAAATTTGACGGTCGGATCGGCCGACAGACGCATACCCGTGGAGATTCTGTTCATGTACACACTGGCTATCTTTGGTTTGTCGGCTTTTCGCGTGGTTTCTTCCTCAACGATAGAGGCCAGGATATAGGCCGACTGGCGACTGAGATGATGTTCGGCAGCCTGCTGCAGTCGTTCCGGGGTCCAGAATGCATGTGAAGCATTCTCTATTTTCCTGAAAATGCGGGAGGGACCTGTGTTCCAGAAATAGGTATAGGTATTGGGGAAAACCAGCGTCATTACCGTGTTGCTATCAACACCATACGCGTGCATGGAATCGGCGTTATTTAAAAAATTCATGAAGCCGGTTGAATCACATTCAAACTTTCGTCCTATCAGTGCAGCAAGATCTTCCCGGGTACGCAGTTTGGTAATAACCAGATTAACTGGCACCTGCCTGCCGTTGCGAAGCATCTTTATGATGTTGAGCAGACTCATGCCATTCCGGATTTCATATTTGCCTGCTTTCATTGTAGCCGGGTAGGATACTCTTTTGGCGAGAAAGTCGAATACAGCTGGATGGGAAAGCACTTCATCTTTTTTAAGCATGGAATCCAGATCCTCATAATTCATGCCCGTATGAATGTATAGATCATGGCTGGCTGGTTTAAATGCGGTACCCGGACCAACAATCAGATAAGCGGATATCCCCGCAAAAACAAATAGCAGTACAACCAGCAGGAGAATCAGTTTCTTCACGTGTATTGGGATTATTCGCCCAAAATAAACAAAAAACCCCGTCATTGGTATGCGGGGTCTTAAAAATGATTTAAGAGACTATTTCTGAACCGGGGCGGAAGAAGCCGGCATAGAAGTCGGCGCCGCCTTGAAATCCTTTATTTTATTGGAGGTCGCTTTCGGAATAAAAACTGTGGAAAAAACACATAACAGAACCACTGCAGTAGCCAGAATCCAAGTACCTTTTTCAAGAATATCAGTGGTTTGCTTAACACCCATGAACTGATTGCTGAAACCTGCCACATTACCCGCAAGCCCGCCGCCTTTGGGATTCTGAACCAGTATAATTAAACCCAGTAACACACAGGCCAGCAAAAGGATGATCACAAAAAATATCATGGTTGAGACGCTTTTAGTTGTTCAATTCTGGACGCAAAATAAGCGCTTTTAGGGGGATAAATCAAACTTAATTTCTGAAACAGGGCGATGGCATTTTCAAGCATTCCCTGCTTGGCCAGCACTTCCGCCATCGATTCTGTAAGAATATCCCTATCCTCAACCGAGTGCTCAGCAAAATGGCGGATTCTGTCTGTTTCCTGCTGTTCTGAACGCCCGGCTTCGGTTTTCAAAGGCAACTTTTTCATTACTTTAAGCCAGTCCGTAAAACTCTTCAATTGCTTTCCAAAGCTATCGGCGGGATTATCTTCAAGAACCAGTTTGATTCCTTGTGACGCGAAATAATCAATCATATGAAAGGGAGCAAACACGATAGACTCTGCTTTTTGAGGATCAAAAGTCAGGGCCGTTTTCTGTTGTTCTTCCAAACGGCCGGCCAGTCCAGGCATTTCTTTTCCATTTCCGTGCTGGTTTTCGCTGTTCTCCCGGAGCTCGGTATCGTCTGCCTCTTCACTGGATGGATCTTCGATCGGGCGGTCAAATGCATCATAATCGTCCTCATCAGAAGCTCTGTCCGGCTCCTCAGTCAGCGCAGGTTCTACGATCGTACCGTTTTCCATTACCGGGTTGTGGAAAGCCGGAATTTCCCGAGCATGTTCTTCCTGTAGCGAAACGACCTCTTCCGGTGGATCAAACGCATCCATGTCGAAGTCGTGTTTTTTTACGAGCACTTCTTCAAATATTCCGTATTCATTCATTATTTCCTCATGTACTTCGACTCCGCGATTGTCAGTGATAACCTCCGGTTCAGCTTTTTGCTGTTCGGTTAAGGGCTGCTCAAGGATGTACTGTCCAGTATCCATAGCAGTTTCCGTCATGGCATCCTCCGTAGAACCGATATCTGGTTTCCTGGAAATCTCCTCCATGTCCTGAATAACGGCAGAGTTGTTTTCGTTTCCTGTCGCAGTGGCTGAGTCTTTTTCCGGCCCTTCAGCTGATTCAGATTCCTCTAATTTATATTTTGACAGCAGATCGTCGAAAGAAGATACCCTGACCGGTATTTGCTCTGCGGCCCCGACCTCTGTTTCCGCTAAACTGGAGATAAATACGGGTGTCTGCTCTGTGGGTTGTTTCTCTGCGGCAGTCGTCTCACTAACCATATAGCCTGACTCATCGAGTATCGTCTGAAGCCAGAAAGCGTTATTAAAATACAGCGCCGTCCGCCTGCTTTCTTTTTCGAAAGAAGCGCCATTTTCGTCTTTTAGTTTTTTTGAAAGAAAAAAATGAGCCACATTGAATGAAGGGAATTCATTCAGCACTTCCTCCAATTCGTTTACCGAAACCGAAGCCAGGTCTTTCTTTCCGAAAATCGCGTCGAGTAAGGATGGCAGGCCGCTATGCATCTTTCAATAAAAATTTACTACCAGTTAGAAAATAAACGGTTAAACATATCATCTGTCAGTTGTGAAATAATTTCCGGAGTCAGCTGGGCCTCTGCATCAGTGAGACTGCTGGTGGCCGGGAAATCAAAATTCCGGGAAATATCCGTCTCGAAATCAGGTGTCCCCAGCTTCTGGTCATTGAGGCGGTTTTTAAGAGCAATATGAACAGTTACGGTCAATCTGTTGATGGAGGCGCTCTGATTGGAAACACCGGCTGTGGATACATTATATTCACTGATATATGCAGTCACATCATAGTCCGCCACATCATTCTGTACCTGAACCAGTTTGGTCTGACTGCTCACTTTCGTTTTGAATTTATCAGTCAGCTGCGGACTCAGCTGCGGATCCACATAGCGCGCGCGGTTCTCAATAAAGCCGATGCGGATCGTTTTTACTTCCGGCGGAATGGAAACATCTTTAAACGAATAGATCTTGCAGGAAACGGCCAGCATACAAAACCAGGCGGCTGCCAGTAAAATTTTCAGGTAGCTTCTGCTGATCCGGTTAATATTACTCACTGATGTCATATTCTTTTAATTTTCGGTACAGAGTTCTTTCGCTTATGCCGAGATCGGAGGAAGCATCCTTGCGTTTGCCCTTGTGTTTTTTCAATGCTTTTAAAATCAGTTCTTTTTCTTTATCCATAATACTCAGGGATTCTTCCACTTCCTCGTGATGATCAATATTCGTACTGCCGTTTCCATTGTTGTGGATAACAACAGGCTGAGGCTGGTAAGTGGTTGAAACCATGCTGCCGGAAAAATGCTCCTGGGGTTTCAGCTCTTTCAGTTCTCTTGCAAATGCTTCCTGGGTATCAGCAGCCAGCGACGGGTTCTTTAATATTTCAAGGAACATTTTTTTAAGTTCGGTCACGTCCTTCTTCATGTCGAAGAAAAGCTTATAAAGAATTTCCCTTTCATTGGAAAAATCATTAGGCGACTGGTTAGCCGCCGAGGGAATGACCATTGGAAGCCTGTTCCCTGTTGTCTCCGGAATGAATTTTCTGAGCTGCTGCTGGGTAATCGTTTTGTCCTCAGACAGTACAGAAATCTGTTCTGCAATATTCTTTAACTCGCGTACATTCCCCGGCCAGCTGTATTGGATTAACATATTTTTTGCGTCCTCATCAAGCTGCACCGGCGACGTCTTATACCGTTCTGCAAAATCGACAGCAAATTTCCGGAACAGGAGCGGAATATCCTCTTTACGATCGCGAAGTGAGGGTACCCGTATAGGCACAGTACTTAACCGGTAATACAGATCTTCCCGAAACCTCCCGCGATCTGTCAGCAGCAGAAGATCCTTGTTGGTTGCTGCAATAACGCGTACATCTGTTTTCTGCACTTTCGATGATCCGACCCGTATAAACTCACCTGCTTCCAGCACCCGAAGCAGGCGGGCCTGTGTACCCAGCGGCAGTTCGCCGATTTCATCGAGAAAAATGGTGCCCCCGTTTACCGTTTCAAAGTATCCTTTTCGTGAATCAACAGCGCCCGTAAAAGAACCTTTTTCATGTCCGAATAGTTCAGAATCAATGGTGCCCTCAGGAATAGCTCCACAGTTCACTGCAATAAAAGGGTTGTGTTTCCGGGCGGACAGGGAATGAATGATATGCGAAAACGCCTCTTTACCCACACCACTTTCGCCGTTAATCAGGACCGTGAGATCTGTATTGGCTACCTGAACGGCCACGCCGAGTGCATAGTTGAGTTCAGGCGCATTACCAATGATTCCAAACCTGTTTTTTATAGCCTGAAGTTCCATAATAAATTATTTTTGGTCTCCCACATTAAATGTATTCTCCGATTAGCGTACCGCCCGTACTGTGTACAATTCTGAGCCGTACGTAATCGCCTTTCTGAAGATTGCTGCCCATTTTGGGGAAAACAACTACTTTATTCTGGTCATTTCTTCCCATCCATTCCGAAGAATTTTTTTTGGAGTCCCCTTCTATCAGCACTTTGGAAATTTTTCCAATATCCCCCCTGTTGGATTCTTCCGAAATCTGTCGCTGTAATCGAATAATTTCCCCGAGCCGTTTTTTTTTGTCGTCCTCCGGTACATCATCTGAATAACGTTTTGCAGCCAGCGTACCCGGTCTTTCAGAATAAAAATACATGTAGCTGAAATCGAAACGGCTTTCGCGGATCAGCGAAAGTGTTTCCTGATGGTCATCTTCCGTTTCTCCGCAAAAACCGGCAATGATGTCTGAAGTAATTCCGCAATCCGGAATCAGTTCCCTTATTCTTTTCATTTTCGACAGATACCATTCACGCGTATAGGTTCTGTTCATTCGTTGCAGCACGGGTGTGGATCCGCTTTGAACCGGCAAATGGATGGAGTTGCAGATATTTTCAAAAGCTGCAATGGTATGCAGCACCTCATCGGTAATATCTTTAGGATGAGACGTTGAAAACCGCACACGCAGCAGGGGAGAAATGCCAGCAACTCTTTCCAGCAGTCCGGCAAACCCGACAGCGGTTTCATTGACGGCACCGGAATGCCAATGATAACTGTCCACATTCTGTCCCAGAAGAGTTACTTCCCGGTATCCATTGTCAAAAAGACTCAGGCACTCCTGCAGAATAGAATCGGGGTTGCGGCTTCTTTCACGGCCTCTGGTAAACGGCACCACGCAAAAAGAACACATGTTGTTACATCCTCTCATTATACTTACAAATGCGTTTACCCCATTGCTGTTTAACCTCACCGGAGCAATATCTGCATAGGTTTCTTCCCTGCTGAGCAAAACATTTACCGCGTGCTGTCCGCCTTCGGCTATCTCAATTAAAGAGGGGAGGGTCCGGTAAGCATCCGGACCAATCACCAGATCGACCAATTTCTCCTCTTCCAGGAATTTTGATTTCAGGCGTTCTGCCATGCATCCCAATACCGCAATCAGCATGGCAGGACGAGCCCTTTTTACCTGCCGGAAAATATGGAGCCGGCTTCGAACTGTTTGTTCCGCTTTTTCACGGATGGAGCAGGTATTGATTAATACCAGATCGGCTTCGGAATAATCCCGGGTTGCCTCAAATCCCGCGCCCTGGAGAATGGAAGCCACCACTTCGCTGTCGGCGAAATTCATAGCACAGCCATAGCTCTCAATATAAAATTTGCGCAGGGATTTACCTTCCGTTCTGGTACCCTGTGAAGAGCTTTCGCCCTGTCTGGCCTCATCAAGCTCCTTAGTCAGTGTGTTCAATTCCATTAAGCTCCTTTGGGATCACAAATTTAATCAAAACAAAGGAATAAATGACAGGATGACAGTCGTTTAATCAGCTTCTATCTATGGACAGGCGTTCTTTAAGCCAGCTTTCACCAACGGGAACAAGCCAGTTTTCCTCAAGCTCCTTTTTTGTTTGTATGGTATTGTTGAAATAGAGCGTATTCTCCGTGATATGTTGATTCGAAAAGGCAAATTCCAGTTGGGAAAGGGGCAGCAACTGAATTTTTTCCTTTATCAGAAAGGCCAGCAGCAGTCGGTTGAAAAACTGAACCTGGAATTTCTCTTCTATGTTCTTGATCAGATGAACGGATGAATCGGTACTGCAGCCGCTCACGTCAAAATCCTTTTCATCGGCCATTAGTACAATAAATTGACCGTACAATAAATTGCTCCAGCCTTTTACAGGCGTCCCGTGGGACTTCCAGGAAATAATAAAATTCCTTAACTGATCTTCAATCTGAAGGGCTTCTGATATCGTGAAGAGCCGGCTGGACTGATAGATCCATACCCTTGAGAAGGCGTCAAATTCTTTCGGCAATATTTCCCGGTGATTGAATGGCATCCTGCAAAATTAAATATTCCGCCCTTTAGATATGTATAATTTCTTCGCTGGTTAGTTTAAGTTCCAGTCTGATCCGGTCAATCTCCTGTTTCTTCGATTGAAGATCTTCCTGTATTTTTTCGAGTATAGGATGTATATCTTTTTTGTGAAACTCGATAAGCATTCGGTTTTTCAGTTCCAGGTTTTTAAATTCCTTTTTATTTTTCTCAAATTGTATTTCAAGTTTTTTCAAATGAACTGTCGTTCTGTTGCGGGTATCATCCATGTCCATTTTCAAATTATCCATCACCACGAGCATATGACTGCTGTCTGATACAATTTCCGGGTGACCTTCATATGTCAGACTCACCGAAGGCACAAAGGGTGATTCAGGAAGAGAGAGAATTGGCTCAACAATGGCGCCAGCTGTGGCTTGATTCGAAAAATCTCTGCGCTGGCCCTCATCAGTAAAATAAGTCTGAATTTCCTGCGCCGCCGGATCTTCAGGGCTGTCCTCGTTGCTGGAGACGGCCACAGGAATTTTTAGAGATACCCTGGTTATTTTCCTGCGGGAAACTTCAACAGACGTTTTCATTGTAATAACATGGGTCAGCATTTCAGGTTTTTGTATGGCCGCTTCATCGTGTCGTTGAACATTTGGCGGGAGGACCGGCGTCTGAATTTCCCGGAGTTCTTTATGCTGTAGGCAAACTGAAAAGACTGCCAGCATGCCAAGGAATAACATCCAGGGTTTAAAATGCTTTTTCTCAATCCCCGTTTCGCCCAGCACCCTGCGGATTCTTGCCATCAGCAGCCAGGGTTTATTTCCATCGGCGGAGAGTAAAAATCCTGGTTGGACCTGGCGGATTTTCTCCAGATGAAAAAGGGCTTCTGCGTAAAGTTTCGGTGGGTAACCCATGTCCAGAACACCGTCGTCGCAGGCCAATTCACGTTCTCGCGCAACCGTTCGGTAGAGAAACAACGCAAATGGGTTAAAGAAGAACACACTCCGGAAGCAGGACATGCCGATCTGAATCAAGTAATCGTTCCGTCGTATATGATGCAACTCATGAGTAATAATGGCTTCTAGCTGGTGAGCGGACAACCGGGTGATCAGGGAAAAAGGCAGGAGAATAACAGGCTTAAGGAAACCGCTGGTTTGGGCTGTTTCGGTAAATTGACACAGATAAACATTTATTGTTCTGGAGATTCCCATTATCCTTGCCTGTGTATCCGCAAAAGTCTGCAAAAGAGGAGCTTCGGCGCGCCCTGATAAGCCGGAATGCGAATACCTCACTCGTATCCAATAAATAAAAAACCGTCCTGCCAGCAGAAAAATATAAAGAATGCTTAGGTAGGGCATCGCTTCCTGCAATGTTTTTGACGCCGGGATCGGGCCAGAAACTAGGGGATACCTGTAACCTGTAAGGATTTCCACGAAACTGTAAATAAACCATGACGAGCTGATCAGCACGAACAGCAAGGCCAGATTGTGCTTTTCGGCTGCCGAAAAATGTTTTTCACCGCCGGTAATAAAAACAAAAGCCAGCCAGAGCGCCGCCATCTGCCAGATGCTATCCAGAAGTGACCAGCCAAGAGCAGTCATTACACTCTGGTAAAGAGGCATAACCTACTGTTTTTTCAAATTATTGAGTAATTGCTGAATTTCCTCCAGTTCCTCGGGAGATGCTTTATGATTTCCCAGAGCGTGTAATACCAGTTCAGTCGGAGATCCGGCAAAAAGATTCGTAATCATTTTACCCAGCAGTTGTTTCTGGGTTTTTTCCCTGCTCACGACGGGGTGGTAAACATGAATTTTGACCGAATCGTTTCTCCCTACCAGCCCTTTTTCAAACATAATCTGCATCAGCTTTAAAGTGGTCGTGTAACCCGCCTCTTTGATTTTGGCCAGTTCTTCATGTACTTCTCTTACGCTGGCTTTATTTCTTTCCCAAAGGATTCGCAATATCTCCAGCTCACTTTCCGTTGGTTTAATATATTTTGAAGTACCCATATGCTGAATTTATACTTTAAGCAAAATACGATTTTATTCGTAATAGAGCTTCGTTTTAACACAAAACTTACATTTGATGTGCCAGGGAGGAAAGACAGAACAGTGGGAAGATGGTTTTCCTATACCTGTTACCGAACACCTTACTGTGTTTACTATCGATTAAATTTGCAGTATGGCAAATCAGCACACAAAGTCTTTTTACGCAGATAAGTTTAAAGTAGCCCAGGGAACTGAAATTGACCTGAAGCAGTGGTTAACTGACGACAAAGACAAACCCGTCAGCAAGGAGGAGGGTGAAGCCACGCTTAAATCCGATATTCTG
Organism: Puia sp.; assembly: GCA_965214575.1. Taxonomy (GTDB): domain Bacteria; phylum Bacteroidota; class Bacteroidia; order Chitinophagales; family Chitinophagaceae; genus Puia. Next base: position 87,811 of record CBDCCE010000015.1, on the reverse strand, counting down.
ACCCTCGCAGATATCCAGGAAAGGCTTTATGCGTCAAACAGATACAGTGTGCTGATCGTAATTCAGGCCATGGATGCCGCAGGTAAGGACAGTGTGATCAAGCATGTGATGAGTGGCCTCAATCCACAAGGCGTCAATGTAACTCCGTTTAAAACACCCACCCATCAGGAACTCGAACACGACTATTTATGGAGGCATTATATTGCTCTGCCGGCTCGGGGCATGGTAGGAATTTTTAATCGTTCCCACTACGAAAATGTGCTGGTCACAAGGGTTCACCCAGAATATATATTGAATGAAAATCTGCCGGGCATTCGCGATGTGAAAGACATTGACAAATCGTTCTGGCAAACCCGGTTCAAACAGATTAATCATTTTGAAAAAACGCTCACGGACAACGGAACCGTGATTCTGAAATTTTTTCTTCACGTGTCAAAAAAAGAACAGAAAAAACGTTTCCTTGAGCGGATCAATGATCCCTCAAAAAACTGGAAATTCTCTGCCGGCGATATTAAAGAGCGGGCGCTTTGGAAAGATTATAAAAAAGCTTATGAAGATGCCCTGGAAAATACCTCAACCGACAATTCTCCCTGGTTTATCATTCCTGCGGATGACAAATGGTTTACCCGTTTTGTAATGGCTAACGTGATTGTCAATGAGCTGGGCAAACTCGATCTGAGTTATCCGGCTCTCAGCGAACAACAGAAAAAAGAACTTGAAGAGTCCAAAAAAATACTAACCGGAGAATTGGATTCCCCGGTCAGTAAAGAAGGTACCGAGTAATTACTTTTTTATTTTGCTTTTACGAATAGTTCCTTTTGTACTTTATGAATCTTGAGCGTTTTTACCTGCGCATCCTTATTGGTATACAATTGCGCCAGTGTGGGTGCTATCACCAGAGAAACAATGGACATCAATTTGATCAGGATATTCATGGAGGGTCCTGATGTATCTTTAAATGGATCGCCGACGGTGTCTCCGGTAACAGAAGCTTTGTGTGGTTCTGATTTCTTGTAGAACATTTCGCCGTTGATTTCAACTCCCTTTTCAAAAGACTTTTTGGCATTGTCCCATGCGCCCCCAGCATTATTCTGAAACATTCCCATCAGCACTCCACTAACAGTGGCCCCGGCCAGAAAACCACCAAGTGCTTCAGGTCCGAATAAAAATCCCATGATGAGCGGGGAGAATATGGCAATCGCGCCCGGCAGCATCATCTTTTTTAAAGACGCTTCAGTTGAAATGGCCACACATTTATCATACTCAGGTTTGCCCGTTCCTTCCATGATGCCGGGAATGGTTCTGAACTGACGACGGACTTCTTCCACCATAGCCATGGCTGCTTCTCCCACAGCACGGATGGCCAGGGAAGAAAAAATGAATGGAATCATAGCACCGACAAACAGGGCTGCCAGTACTTTGGCTTTATAAATATCTATTCCGTTAATACCTGCTACACCTACAAATGCCGCAAACAACGCGAGCGAGGTGAGGGCAGCAGAAGCGATGGCAAAGCCTTTTCCCGTAGCCGCCGTTGTATTTCCGACAGCATCGAGCACATCTGTTTTTTCGCGCACTTCTTTAGGGAGTTCGCTCATTTCCGCAATACCGCCTGCATTGTCCGCAATCGGACCAAAGGCATCGATAGCCAGTTGCATCGCTGTAGTGGCCATCATGCCTGCGGCTGCTATCGCCACACCATACAAACCGGCGCAGGCATAAGAGCCCCAGATTCCGGCTGCAAGGACTAATATAGGCAGGCAGGTAGATTCCATACCGACTGCAAGACCCCCAATAACATTGGTCGCGTGGCCAGTGGAAGACTGACGGATGATGGACATGACCGGCCTCTTGCCAATTGCCGTATAATATTCAGTAATAATGCTCATCAGGGTACCGACAGTGAGCCCAACACCAATCGCACCAAGTACACCCCATTTAGTAAATTCGATATTTCTCAGAACCATCGTCTCCGGCAGAATAAAGTAAACCAGGCCGATGGAAGCCAGAGCGGTCAGAACGATCGAGCCCCAGTTTCCCATATTCAGGGCTTTCTGCACGCTGGCCGTACTGATACTGGCATTCTCACTGATACGAACAAACAAAGTGCCTATGATAGAGAACAGAATACCTGTTCCTGCAATCATCATAGGCAGCAAAATGGGTGACATGCCCCCAAATGAATCATCGGACACCGTTTCCTGTCCCAGTACCATAGTAGCCAGAACCGTTGCGACATATGATCCGAAAAGATCAGCGCCCATGCCGGCCACATCGCCTACATTGTCGCCTACATTGTCGGCAATGGTTGCCGGGTTGCGCGGATCATCTTCCGGAATTCCGGCTTCCACCTTACCCACCAGATCAGCACCCACATCGGCTGCTTTTGTATAAATTCCTCCGCCCACGCGGGCAAAAAGGGCAATCGATTCGGCTCCCAGTGAAAACCCTGTGAGAACCTCTATAGTCCGAAGCATTTCTTCAGAATTCACCGCTGCCTCCGGAGCAAAAATGGATTTTAATATGATAAATAATCCTCCCAGACCCAGAACAGCAAGTCCGGCAACACCCAGCCCCATGACCGATCCGCCGGTAAATGATACTTTAAGTGCTTTGCTGAGACTCGTTCTGGCAGCCTGTGCGGTTCTGACATTTGCCTTAGTGGCAACTCTCATACCGATATAGCCTGCTGTTGCACTCAGGATAGCTCCCAACACGAAAGCGATGGAAATGGACCAGTGGGAGTGAGGGTTTGTGCTGGCCATAAAACCCAGCAGTAGGGCTACAATGACGACAAAATACCCCAAAATTTTCCATTCGGCTTTAAGAAAAGCCATGGCGCCTTCGGCAATATAGCGGCTGATCTGCTTCATCAGGTCAGTGCCTTCTTCCTGTTTTGAAACCCATTTAAATTGAATATAAGTGTACAAAAGTCCAACAACACCCATCAGGGGGACCAGATAAATCAGTTTGTCCATATTTAGTAGATCTGAGATTTTTAAGGGAGGCAAAAATAGTGGAAAAGCGTTAAAACTGAGATAAATGATACCGGAATATTACGTATACTTCTGTATCTGTCAGCCAATTAATTTCTGTTTTTCGATAATTAGTCCTACTTTTGCGCTCCATTTTAATGGCCTTCCTGCGGAAAGCGGGATTGAATTGCCCAAACGGCTCCATAAGTGAATTGCCCTTGCAGTTCCGCCAGCAGGGTATCATTTAAAACCTCATCAAAAGATGCCAAAGGTTAAAACGAATTCGAGTGCCAAAAAAAGATTTAAAATCACCGGCACCGGCGAAATCACTTTCCAGAAAGCTTTCAAAAGACATATTCTCACCAAAAAAACGAAGAAGAGGAAAAGACTAATGGGCAAAAAAGGCAAGGTCAGCAGTGCCAACCAGGATTTCGTGAAACGCCTGTTGCGCTTGAAATAAATCCCTTAACTTTTAACCATTAACTTTTAACTTTTAACTTTTTTTCATATGCCACGTTCAGTAAATGCGGTAGCCTCAAGAGCCCGCAGAAAAAGAATCCTTAAACAAGCAAAAGGTTTTTACGGGAAACGTAAGAATGTTTATACCGTTGCCAAAAACGTACTGGAGAAGGGGCTGACCTATCGCTATGTGGGTCGCAAACTCAAGAAACGCGAGTACCGCGCATTATGGATCGCCCGAATTAATGCAGCAGTTCGTGCAGAAGGTCTGACTTATTCCCGGTTTATCCACCTACTCAATGAAAAAGGGGTTACACTCGACCGGAAAATGCTGGCAGACATTGCCATGAACGAACCGGAAACGTTTGCCAAACTGATCGCTTCAGTAAAATAAAAAAGATAACGATCATATAACGGGGTTTCTCAGAGGACATTAGATTCTTTGAGAAACCTCTTTTATTTTGCGTTTATGGACAGTCGTTTATATTTGTATTTACTATTTTCTAATTTCTAAAATCGCCGGCCATCATTCACCACAACGATTCGATGAACAATACCTATGCTGACCTGGTTCAGCAGACGTTCAATTTTCCTCAGGAAGGCTTTGAAGTGAAGGAGAATTATTTAGAGTTCAATGGAGTAGACATCAAGGCATTGATTGATAAGTACGGGACGCCGCTGAAGTTATCCTATCTGCCGAAAATTGGTATGCAGATCAAAAAAGCGAAGAAAATGTTTGCATCGGCGATAGCACGCCATAAATATGAGGGTAAGTATTTTTATTGTTACTGCACTAAAAGCTCCCATTTTTCTTTCATCGTGGAAGAAGCGCTGAACAACGATATTCATCTGGAGACCTCCTATGCCTATGATATCGAAATTATTAAGAAACTATATGCAAAGAAAAAAATTACCAAAGACACCTATATTATTTGCAACGGCTTTAAACAAAAACCGTACACCAGCAGAATAGCTTCCCTGCTCAATACCGGATTTAAAAATGTGGTTCCTATCCTCGACAATAAGGATGAATTGCAGCAGTATAAAAAATCAGTAAAAGTTCCTTTCAAGCTGGGAATACGGGTCGCTGCGGAAGAAGAACCGAACTTTCCTTTTTACACTTCGCGGCTCGGATTCAGACCCAGGGATGTTCTGGAATTTTATGTCGATAAAATCGAAGGCAATGAGGACCGTTTCCAATTGAAAATGCTCCATATTTTTTTGAACAAAGGGATCAAAGATGATATTTATTACTGGAGTGAACTGAACAAAGTGATCAACCTGTACTGCCAGCTGAAAAAGATTTGTCCTGAACTTGATTCCATTAATATAGGAGGTGGCTTCCCCATTAAACATTCCCTCGGTTTCGAATACGACTATCAGTTCATGATTAATGAAATCGTCGGCAATATAAAAAAAGCATGTAAACGGAACCATGTTCCAATGCCGCATATTTTTACAGAATTTGGAAGTTACACGGTGGGGGAGAGTATGGCGCATATTTACAGCGTCATCGGTCAGAAAATGCAGAATGATCGGGAGATCTGGTATATGATTGATTCTTCCTTCATTACCACTTTGCCGGATACCTGGGGAATAGGGGAGCGATTCTTGATGATGCCAATTAATAAATGGGACGTGGAATACCAGCGGGTTGTATTGGGAGGTATCACCTGCGACAGCCACGACTATTACGATTCGGAAGAACACATCAACGAAGTATTCCTTCCCAAACTCAATAATGGAGAGCCCCTATACCTTGGGTTTTTTCATACTGGTGCTTACCAGGATCAGATCAGCGGATATGGTGGAATTAAACACTGCCTTATTCCTTCGCCAAAACATGTGATTATGAATTATGATAAAAACGGGAAACTGGTGGACTGGCTTTACGCAAAGGAACAAACCGCGCAGAGCATGCTGAAGATTTTAGGGTATTAGTGCTTTAATTTATATTTCTTGTTCACCTTGTTTGAATTAAAGTAATCGTTCAGCTGTTCCTCCGTCATGTTCATATTTTCATCAATAGGAACTTCGATCAGCTGAATCTGAATCTGTTTCATTTCATCCTTCAGTTTGTTTATTTTTTTCACAATGTCAGGATCCTTTTCGCCCGATAGTGTGTTTTCGTGCAGCTGATATTCCAGCCTTTTAATAGAAGAACGGACAAGAGAAGCTGAATTCTGCTCCGCTACTTTCTGGGGGGCCACCGTTTCCTTTACAGGCACCAGGGCTACTCCGGCACTCGGTAGAATCTTGCCTGCTGTTTGGGCGCCTGTTGCCGCAGCAGAAGAAAGCACGGTACCTCCGAGAGCCGTAGATGCCGTTGTCATATCGAAAGTAGTTCGGGTACCCTTATTGCTTTTTACTTTCTTGTCGAGTTGAACAAAAGCGTATTTGAGCTGAAGGGTATAGGTATGGACTTCCTTTACTGTTCGCTGGTATTCCTGCAACATAAAAGGGTAATTCAATGCGGCCTTTACATAAAGCTTCACGATGGCCGTATCCCGGTTGAAAAATTTATTCGCTCCCACGAAATAAAGAAGCACCAGTTTTTGCTTGGCTGAATCGTCCTCTTTGATGAAATCATATGGCGGAGTCCAGACAAACTCATCATCACATTTCCTGACACTGGAGTAATTTTTAATCGGCAAATTGGAAAAAAAACTAATATTCTCTACCGGGAAACTTCCCTCTTCGCACTCCATACGAAAACTAACGGTATCTCCTTCATCAACAATTAAAGCGCTGTTAACTGAGGCTTTCAACCGGGAGGGAATAATTTCAGTCGTGAAGAACTGAATAGTAAACGTCGTGTCCACTCTTTCGGAGGGGTTCTGCAAATTCTGAACGCCCACACTCACTTTATAAGGATAGTCGTACTTTAATTTACCGGACAGAAAATAAGATTTGTCAGCCTTAAAAGTCAATAATCCGTTGTCTTTGTTTATTCTGAGTCCCAGTGGTGAATTTTTCAGATACCAGTAATAAAGGGAAGGATTTTTATTGATCTCCAGGCCATAATTCATGGTAGAGTCAACGTGCAGTGTGAAATAAGGGGTTAGGTTGCGAATCCTCAGAATACTGTCCTGCATTGGATATAAACTGTCTGCCAGCACGGCCGGATGCGTTGTATAATTCTGACCGGAAACGGGAAATGCCCAGGTTAAAGCAAACATTAAGGCCAAAAAACAAGGATACCTGGATTGAATCATGGAAAACATTGGAAAATGAATGCCGAAATTAACCTACAAAGCGTAGAAATCAAAGCAAAAAAACCTCCCGCAAAAGGCGGGAGGTTTCACAAACCACATGCATCTCACTATTTTCAACAGGGTATTAGGCAATATTTATCTGCTTTGTACTCTGCTTGGTTTCTTCTTTCTTTGGTAATAGAAGTTTCAACACACCGTTTTCGTACTTGGCCTGAATACCATCAACTGATATTTTATCATCTACAGAAAAACTGCGTTTGAAGGATTTGAATTCAAATTCCCGGCGGATGGTTTTGTAATCTTCATTCTGGGCAGCTTCTTCTTTCTTCTCAAAACTGACGGTTAACAATCCCTGCTCAACCTGGATCCTAAAATCTTCCTTGGATCTTCCCGGAGCATTTAATTCGAGATGAAAAGCTTCGGGTGTTTCATGAATGTTTGTTTGGGGAAAGGCAAATACTTACTGTCCGAATGAACGGGCTGCAGATGGAAATTCGTTCAGAAGATCATTGAACAGATTTCCGAAAGGACGGTTGTTTACTTTAACTAGTGTCATAATCCTATGTTTTTAAAAATTTGAATGAATATTTTCCTTACGAGTTCAAACGCTATACCATCCGATTTTTACCCCAATTTAGACGCCATAATGACATAATAACTAATATAAAAACGCCATAAAGGCATGAATCTCAATAAATACGGACAATATGGGGAAAGAAATTGACCATAAAAACCAATTGGGAGTCGGAAAAACAATTAAACTTTTTGTCTAGCTTTGCGTTGTTATACAAACCCAAATAAAATGTATCCCGAACAATTAGTAATACCGATGAAGGAAGAGCTGACCGAAAACGGATTCAGCGAAATGACCACTCCGGAGGCTGTTATAAGCCAGCTGGAGTCGAAAGGAACGACCCTTGTAGTAATCAATTCGGTTTGCGGGTGCTCAGCCGGCACAGCTCGCCCTGGAGTGCTTATGGCCGTTCATAACACAACCAAAAAACCGGATTATCTGGCGACAAGTTTTGCCGGATTTGATGTGGACGCTGTAAAGACTCTTCGGGAAAAACTGCTGCCTTATCCTCCATCTTCTCCTGCCGTGGCTCTCTTCAAGAATGGTGAGCTCGTGCATATGATTGAGCGTCATCATATTGAAGGACGATCAGCACAGATGATCGCGCACAACCTGATTGCTGCCTTTGATGAATATTGTTGATTCATTCGCATAAAATAAAGGATATAGACGTTACGTTTATATCCTTTATTTATGAAATCCAATACCAAAACCACGTCTCACACAAGACCCGCCGATCACCAGAAAACGGAAAATTCTTCTACTTTGACAGCGATTGCCATAGGCAAAAAACTTCTGGAAATCAAACGAATCTCCGGAGAAGGAGAGATGACTGAGCTAAATATGGCCCTCTGGCGTCATCTTAAATAATCATTTGCTGAATTGCTTATTGTTAGTCAGAGATATGATTGGAAATATGTATTTTACATAATATAAATTATAGGATCTATGATCAGATTAGTATTAGGCTGATTTGAAAACTCTCAAGGGCTTAAATTTCAGTTTTTGCCGTTGTTTGGGTAGCTTAGCGGAGCAACAACAAACCACCCGTCTTTGAAATTTAAATTAGGATCCTCATTCTGGATTCAATCCGTATTTTTTACCCTGCTGAACCGGTTCTCCCTCATCGCTTTTGGTGTCATCAGCTATGTTATCCTGGCCAAGAAAGTATTTCCAACAGTCAAGGAAATGGGTATCTGGGCCCTGTTTCTGGCTATTTTCTCCCTGATAGAGAACGTAAAACAGGGTTTATTACGGAATCCGATGATCAAATTCCTAAGCGAGCCCGAATATGTCAACAACCGGAATAAGATCCAGTCCGCCTCCCTGATCACGAATATCCTGTTTTCCATCTTATCCATTGCCGTGCTTTTTTTTGGCGGCCGTTTGCTTGTAGGATGGTTAAACACACCCGAGCTGCTCGAATTATTTCCCTGGGGAATGCTCATGATTTTGTTGTGGATTCCTTTTAATCATTTCGAGGTTTTGCTCCAGGCACATTTTAAATTTAAGGCCATTTTTTACGGGTATTTTGTCAGGCAGGGACTTTTTATGGCGATGGTTATCCTCTTTTTAATCTTTGACAAACCTTTTCTCACGCTGGCCAATCTGGCCAAATTGCAAATCCTTTCCCTCTTATTTGGAACGGCCATTCTCTTATACTTTGCCAAGGGATATTTTTACAGGAATTTCAGCATTGAAAAAAGAACCATGCTGCGCATGTTTCATTTCGGAAAGTATATTTTCGGCACCAATGTGTTCTCGGCATTTGGCAGATCCGCAGATCAGTTTATATCGGCGGGTTTAATTTCCGCAGATGTAGTAGCTTATTACAATGTGGTTGCACGTATTAACAACATGATGGACGTTCCTTCCCTGGCTATCGCCGATGTGCTGTTTCCAAAAAATGTGGAAGCCATGGCTACTTCCGGAGAAGAAAAAGTGCGTTATTATTTTGAAAGAATGGTGGGCACCATACTGAGTATACTGATACCAACCAGCCTTTTTATTTTTTTAGTTCCGCACCTTTTTGTAATGGTACTGGCAGGCAGTAAATATTATGCAGCTATTCCGATTTTACAAACCGTTATCCTTTTTAGTTTTCTGCGGCCTTTTTCCTATCAGTTCGGAACCACCATGGATGCCATTGGCAAACCCAAAGTGAATTTCTGGGTTAACCTGCTCACCATGATCCTGAATTATCTGTTCATGTACCTGGGACTTAGATATACCGGCTGGCTCGGAGCGGCTTACGGAACCGTTGTCTCGGCCATTTTCGGATTTCTCATCATGTACACCGTACTCAACAGGACTATTGGCGTCCGGCTCGGAGAAACGTTTCGCTACGTGTGGGTTTCATACCGGGAAATTTATGATAATGTAAAGAAAATACTCGGAAAAAAGGAAGCGAGCATTTAATATAAAAGTCTCGTTTTAATGGTATTTTTTACTTCCCTCAACAGACTCACCGCCTGGGCCGACAGTTTCTTGTTCACATCCAGAACCACATAACCGATATCGTCGTTGGTTTTCAGATACTGGGCCAGTATATTAATATGGTGATTGGACAACTTGGTATTGATTTCAGATAAAACGCCGGGTACATTGTAATGGATATGCAGGATTCGGTGCGTATCCGGATGCTGGGGCAGACTCAGTTCTGGTATGGTATGTGACCCCGTGGAGATACCCATTTCCAGGTATTGAAACAGTTTGTTACTGACGTCGTCACCAATATTTTCCTGCGCTTCTTCTGTTGATCCACCGATATGCGGAGTCAAAAGCACATTGGAGAGATGCTGGAGCGGCGTGGTGAATTTGTCTCCGTTTTTTTCGGGTTCCAGGGGATAAACATCCACTCCGGCGCCGGATAAATGCCCCTCTTCCAATGCTTTGGTCAGAGCCTCCAGATCGACCACTTCACCCCGTGCGTAATTTAAAAGAATGGCGCCCTTTTTTGTTTGTCTGATCACATTTTTATTAATCATCAAACGGGTCTGGTCGGTATCCGGTACATGAACAGTAACAATATCGGCGACAGATACAACCTCTTTAAGCGATTTTTTCGCCACCGCATTTCCCAGTGGAAGCTTGGTCTCAATATCATAAAAAACCACTTTCATGCCCATTGATTCGGCCAAAATACTCACCTGGGTCCCAATATTGCCGTACCCGATAATGCCCATCGTTTTTCCCCTCAATTCATAACTACCCTTGGATTCTTTCATCCAGACGCCTTCATGAGCAAACTTACTTTTGTCCGGAATACGCCTAATCAGCATAATGGAAGCGCCAATCACCAGTTCTGCAACAGATCTTGTATTGGAATAAGGAGCATTAAACACAGCTATGCCATTCCTTGTGGCATTTTTCAGATCTACCTGATTGACCCCAATACAAAAGCAGCCAATGGCCTGTAATTTTTTGGCGGCTTTCAGCACTTTATCCGTAATCTGCGTTTTAGAACGTATGCCCAGCAGATGAACGTCTTCTATTTCTTTCATTAAATCCGTTTCAGAAAGGGCTTTCGGGAGTTTTTTAACAGATGTATAACCTGCGGCCGTAAACCGCTTGACGGCTGCATCGCTGATGTTTTCCAGAAACAAAATGTTCACTTTTTCCTTTGGATAGCTTGTAATTTTCTTGTCGGCCATAATCTCGATGCAGTTTTAGCGTTATCTCCTTAAACGGAGCTGCAAAATTGCTCCTAAAAAAGGAAACGGAAAAACAAAACTCGTTTCTGCCGGCCGGAACAGCATAATATTTTATTTTTGCCACTTACTAACCGAAAAAACATATACCTGTTGAAAACCATTTGCTGCTATCTGATGGCCGCTTCCTTTCTGGTCTGTTGCGGACAGGCGCCAAAGGACAATATCCCTGTTAAAACGCAGGATTCTACCTTGCTGGCCATCGCCAACCCGAGACCCAAAACACTACATCCGGAAGAATTCAGGTTGTACCACAACGCTTCCGGCCATTTTTTCGACTCCCTGTTTATGCACGGCTTTAATGGCGGCCTGGTAGTGGCCCACAATGGCGTGGTCGTCTACGAAAAATACAGCGGGTTCAGGGATCCCAGAAAACATCAGGACAGCATCAATGCCCATACAGCTTTTCACCTCGCCTCTGTTTCCAAGACGTTCACTGCGATGGCCGTTTTAAAACTTTGGGAACAGGGCAAACTGGATATCCATGACGATATTTCAAAATACCTCACAGGCTTTCCTCCGGGAATTACTATTAAAAATTTACTGAGCCAGCGCAGCGGCCTGAGAAATTATGTTCATTTTATGGATCAGTCCGGCTGGGATAAAAGAAAATACCTTACCAATGCTGATCTTCTCCGTTATATCATACAGCACCACAATGAAGTTGAATACACGCCGGCGGGTCACCATTTCGAATATTCCAATACAAACTACGCCTTTCTTGCACTCATCATTGAAAAAGTTTCAGGCGAATCCTATAATGAATTCATGACCAAAACCTTCTTTCAGCCACTGCAAATGACGGATACCTATGTGTACGGGCTCACCGATTCTGCAAAAGCTACCCGATCATACCGGATGAACGGCAGGATGTATCCGATGGAATATCTGGATCTGGTATATGGTGATAAAAATATTTATTCCACGCCGGAAGACATGCTGAAATGGGATGCTGCGTTGCGGGGAGCTGTCATGTTTAAACAATCCACGCTGGACAGCGCCTACACACCTTATAGTCTGGAAAAACCGGGAAGGCGAAACTACGGACTTGGCTGGAGAATGCTCGTTTATCCTTATGGAAAAAAACTCATCTACCACAACGGCTGGTGGCATGGCAACAGAACGGTTTTTATCCGTATGATAGAAGAAAACGCAACCATCATTGCACTTTGCAATAACGATAACAAAAGAGTATATGCCTCAAAAAAACTTTGCGATGTGTTTGGCAATTACCAACAGGGACATGAAAACTTTGATGAACCCGATAATGACCCGGAAGGCCGGGGAGGCGAAAATAAAAAGCCATGACCTGATCTGGTAACTGTGCTTAACTTAGGGAAATGAAATCCATCGAAGTTTATTTAGAAGGCTTCCCTAGTTCATACAGCATTTTTAATAACAAATCGGCGCTTACACATTATAAGCCAAGAGATCCCTTTGCCAACAAAGGAAATTTCGGACACGCACTGATCATGGCCGGGTCTTATGGGAAAATGGGTGCAGCCCTTCTTGCTTCCAGAGCCTGCCTGGCATCCGGTGCAGGATTGGTCACCAGCTTTCTTCCGGCCTGCGGATATGCCAGCATGCAGACCGGTCTGCCGGAGGCCATGGTAATCACCGATGAAAACGAATTTCATCTCACAAGTTTTCCATCCGGTACAGAAATATACAAGGCCGCAGGAGTTGGACCGGGAATCGGCACACAACCAGAGACCTCCGAAATGCTTGGGCTTTTCCTTAAAGAATTTAAACAACCATTGGTACTGGATGCAGATGCGCTGAATATTCTAAGCAAAACAGCCAGGTATTTTGATCTGCTGAAAGCCAATACCATCATTACCCCCCATCCAAAAGAATTCGATCGTCTGTTTGGCCAGAGTGAAACTGAACTGGCACGATTTGAACTCGCCGCAGAAAAGGCGGTTAAACACAAAATAATCATAGTTCTTAAAGGTCACTACACAGCCGTGTTTTCGAAAGACGGCAAGATATCTTTTAATGCGTCGGGCAATGCAGGTATGGCCAAGGGAGGAAGCGGAGATGTACTTACTGGAATCATCACAGCCCTCCTCTCCCAATCGTATTCACCTGAAGTCGCCGCGCGACTCGGTGTCTATCTGCATGGATACGCCGGAGATCTCGCAGCCGGATTATTTTCCGAAGAAGCGATGTTAGCTGGTGATCTCATTTCCTGCCTGGGTAAAGCCTTCCTGGATTGGAAGAAAGAGAAAAATGTTTCCTGAGAGAAGAGTAATGAAAATCAGATAATTTTATTCTCCATCGAATACATCATCAGGTCCGCATTCGTTTTAAGATTCATTTTGGACATAATACGTGCGCGATATGTACTGATAGTGGTTACACTGAGCGAAAGTCTGCCCGCAATATCTGAAACGGTCTGGCCGTTTGAAATATATTTTAATACTTCGAATTCTCGGTCGGAAAGATATTCATGCGATTTTTTACTGCTATCCGTATCCAGCGTATTCGCCAGTTTTTCAGCTATACCAGGGGTGATATATTTCTTCCCCTGTATCAGCCGGTTAACCGCTTCGATAAGTTGTTCCGGCACAAAATCCTTGCTCAGATATCCTGAAGCACCGGCTTTCAGCACCCGGAGGGCATAGAGATCTTCCGAATGCATGCTCAAAATCAAAACAGGTAATTTTGGATAATGCTGCTTGATCTGATGCAGCGTCTCCAGACCGCTGCACCCGGGCATCGAAATATCAGAAATAACCAGATCGCATTTTTCTTCAAATACTTTTTTAAGCAGCGACTCGGCATCCTCTACCTCTTCAATGGCCGAGTTGGGAAACGACTCCATGAGTATCTGTTTCAATCCCCTCCTGACTACCGCATGATCATCGGCTATGATAATTCTTAGCATGGCGTTAAAATTGGCCTGTTACAATGTAGTTCATTTAGACGGCAATGATACAAAATAGATCAATTAGCAAAATGAGCATACACATTTCTAGTGTTAAGCAGGTTGATGAGTGAAATAGAGCTTTTAACCCTGAGTTTTTTAAAGATATTATATCGGTGCACTTCAACAGTTTTAATGGATATGTTCATTTTACTTGCAATATCCGTTGACCGCAGTCCCTCTTTTATACAGGAGGCAATTTGTATCTCCTTGCTGGTTAGTAAATCAATTTTCAGATCCCTCACTTTAACTGAGGAAGAAGGGTGAAAACCTTTCTCTCTCATCTCTGCGCACACGTAAATCTTGCCCGCATGAACACGGAGAATGGCATCATACAATTCTTCACGTCCCGAATTCTTGGTCAGGTAGCCACGCGCGCCAGCGGCAAACATTTTCTGAACAAACATAAGTTCGGAATAAAAAGACAACCCGATGACCTTCGACTCTGGTGAAACCTGTAAAATCCTTGTGGTTGCCTGAAACCCGTTCAACGGTTCAATGTTGATATCCATAAGAATAATATCGGGCCTTTCTTTTTCCGCCCGGGTAATGGCAACAGCGGAATCTCCGCAGGCAGCAACCACTTCAAACCGCGGATCACCATTTAGAAGAAAACTCCAGGTTTCTCTGATGAGTTTGTGATCTTCAGCGAGAAGAATGCGTATTTTTTTCATGATGATGGCTTGGGTGAATTCATAGCAAGTTATTTTGAATTTCATACTATGGGTATAGAACAAAAGACATATTTTGACTGTATTATTTCATTTTACCTTGTAGAACAATTACTACAAACTACTTTTTATCTGAATCCATAAAAACGACGATATGTTATTCGACCCTTTAATCATAGGCGGTTTGTCGCTCAAGAACCGGCTGGCCGTTTCTCCCATGTGTCAGTATTCATCCGTCGACGGTTTTGCGAACGAATGGCATCTGATTCATTTGGGAAGCCGGGCCATCGGCGGCGCGGGACTGATCATTCAGGAAGCTACGGCCGTGAGTCCCGAAGGACGAATTACCGCTGCCGATATGGGTCTTTGGAAGGATGAACAGATGATTCCCCTCAAAATCCAAAATGAGTTTATTAAGAAGAATGGCGCGGTGCCGGGGATTCAGCTGGCACATGCCGGAAGAAAAGCGAGCACCGGTGTTCCATGGAAGGGCGGTCTGTCCATCCCGTTGACTGATGGAGGCTGGAAACCCCTTGCCCCTTCCCCCATTCCCTTTCGTCAAACGGATCCGATTCCGGCGGCTATGAGTTTGCAGGATATTGTGCGGTTGAAAGAGGACTTTACATCAGCTTCACTGCGGGCACTCGGAGCCGGCTTTGAACTAATCGAAATTCACGCTGCACACGGTTATCTCCTGCACAGCTTTCTTTCCCCACTGAGTAATCAGCGCAACGATAGGTATGGAGGAAGTTTTGAAAACCGGATTCGATTACTTATGGAGATTGTGGCCGTATTGAAACAAAACCTTCCTGCAGATATGCCTGTTTTCGTGAGAATATCTGCTACCGACTATGAAGAAGACGGATGGAATATAGAAGAATCGGTCCAGCTGGCTTCGAAATTAAAAGATGCGGGCGTCAATCTGATAGATGTTTCTTCAGGCGGACTTGTTTCACATGTCAGAATACCATTGGGACCGGGTTACCAGGTGCCTTTTGCGGAAAGAATAAAAAAAGAAACGGGGATAATGACGGCTGCTGTCGGACTCATTACAGACGCGAGACAGGCCAACGATATTATTGTATCCGGGAAAGCAGATCTGGTGCTTATTGCCAGAGAATCGCTCCGGGATCCTTATTTCCCTTTGAGGGCCGGTAGGGAGCTGGCCGCCGATCTTCAATGGCCCGTTCAATACGAAAGGGCAAAAAAATAGACAAAGTTTCCGAAGTTATTTGTCAGTTTAAAACCATCGGAAGCATAAAATAGAAAATGCTCCCGGTTCCTATCTCGCTTTCGATATGCAATGAACTGCCGTTTCGGGTCAGGAAATCCTTACTTAACATCAGACCCAGTCCGGTACCACTTTCTTTGGCGGTTCCGCTGGTACTGTAATAATTATTTTCCTGAATCTTTTTCAAAGTTTCCTGGTCCATACCTATTCCGGTGTCCGAAACCGATACCCGGCAATAAGCTCCTTCTTTTTTCAGGGAAATGACTATCCTGCCTTTTTCAGGAGTAAATTTTATCGCGTTGGATATCAGATTGCGCAAAACAAGCTGAACCATATCCTTGTCTGCAATCACCTCGCAGGATTCCTCTATTTCCTTTGAAACGGATATTTTTTTTATCGAGGCCTGCAACTGATGAACATGAATGGCATCATCCGTAATTTCTTCCATACTCAAAACGCCCGGCGAAATGCTGGCGGACTGCATCTGACTTTTCACCCAATGCAGCAGGTTTTCCATCAACCCCGTCGTGTAATTCAGGTCGGTTACCACATCCGGAATAATTGCTTTGATTTCTTCGCCGGCCATATCGAGTTGCTGCATGCTCCGGAACAGATTACGTAGTGCATACATTGGCGTTTTCATATCGTGAGATATAACTGAAAAGAGCTTATTCTTTAACGAATTCAATTCGTCGAGCTCCTTAGCTTTTTGCTCTATTTCTGCTTTTTGTTTTTCAATCTCTTCATTCGTTTCCTGCAAAACCTTGTTGGTAGCCAGAATACCCAGCTGGTACAGGCTGCTTTCTCTTTTAATCAGAAACAGGGCATAAAAAATGAACAAAATGGCGGTGACCTGATTGAATAAGTAAAGAAAGAAATTTGAAGAATGAAGCTGGTAGTTATATTCTTTATTGATTACTACCAATACGAAATAACTGACCATGGAAAGACCCACGGAAAACAACATCTGGCTGATCATAGGCAGAAAAAAAACAGCGAGAATGCCGTTCAATATAAAGTAAAGTTCTACCCCGAGATTCATTCCACTCATATAAACAACAGAAGTAACCAGGGGATACAAAATGAAATAGGTGATCATTCCTGCTTCATACCGGTAATAAAAGTTCAGGTATAACACAACGAGGCTCACCCAGGCAGGCAGACTTGCAACAAAAAAAGATGCGACGGGAAACTTGGTATTGCCAAAAAAACAGACAAAAGGCACAACAATACCTGTAATAAACTGGAAAAAATTCAGCTGGTTAAAAACACTCAGTTTACCTCTTTCCAGCTCGCCCATGGTGCGGGTAAAGCCGAGCGAGCCGATATCTCCTAAAAAATTGTGTGACTTTTGTGTAAGGGATTCCATTCGCTCCTGCAGGGAACCATTTCTCACGCGGTTTATAACCTGTGTTTTTTTGTCTTTCCAAGCCTGAAGCACAGAGACAAATGAAAACAATCGCAGCTTTTCCTGAGCGAAATTGGACTTACCGGAGCTTTTCATCAAAAATTGGTCTTAAAGGATGAATGAATTTAGTTAATAATTGTGAAAATGACAAATGGTCATACCGCTGGCTGCCCCACATGGTCCAGAAAAAAAACAGTATTCAATTATCTGAAGTATTACACAATTATCAAAAAGAAAAAACAAAATTACAGGGCCAATAAACTGATTTTTCACCAGTTCGTCCCCATGGGGAAAAATAAAAAGTTAGGTTACTAAAGATATTTTCTCTGCCTTTCTTGGATATTGATTCCGCTTTTCTTCACTGTTTTACGATGAGTTCTTCGGGAATCCTTCTGAAATCCTTCTGAATTCCCCCTGAAGTTCCCGAAGAACTTCCGAAGAACTTCAAAAGAAATCAAAAAGGAACACAAAGCAAAAACATAGAATAAATATTGTTCCCCATGGGGTCGAACTTGTGAAAAACCGCTCCCGGCAGATCCGATATTTATGTTTTGGCAAACTGATTACCGGTAATAAAAGTAAAACCAACCAAGTACTAATTAAAAACACTTAGCAAGTCATGCGAATATTTATAAAATATCATTTAAACATTTTTAATTCAATTAAACAATACCTTGTGCATACTCCCTGCTGTTTTTTTGTAATGCATTCCCTAAGAATTGGTTGACAACCTCCGCTTCCTTTTTCGGTTTGGCGTTGTTAACTAAAGCATATCAGTTAAACTTTTATACTATGGATCATAATTTAATTGAAGTACTATTGGTTGAAGACAATACGGATGACGCCGAATTGACCATTCGGGAATTAAAAAAGAATCACCTGGCAAACAATCTGTTCCATGTGCGTGACGGAGAAGAAGCCATAGATTTTATTTTTGCGAAAGGTAAATATGAAGGAATACGGGATATCAGGTATCCGCCAAAGATTATTCTGCTGGACATCCAAATGCCGGAAAATAAACGGGATTGAAGTTCTTACCCAAATCAAACATAATGAGATGACCAAAGCGACTCCCGTCATCATGCTGACTTCCTCAAAGGAGGATCCGGATATTCAGAAATGTTATAAGCTGGGAGCGAACAGTTATATCGTGAAACCGGTGAATTTCGAGGGATTTACCCAAGCCATTAAAAATCTTGGGTTTTATTGGCTGTTACTGAATCAGCCGCACATTTAAACAGACGGAATGTACAAACCACTTCATATTCTGATATTGGAAGACAGCGAAACGGATACAGAAATCGTGCAAAGAATGCTAAAAAAGGACAATCCTCAGTATCTGTTTAAGTTGTCGATGAATAAAAGTGAGTTTTTAAAAGACCTGGATTCTTTTAAACCGGATTTGATTTTGGCTGACAATTCCTTACATCAGTTTGATGCCAAGGAAGCGCTGAGCATTGTAAAAGAAAAATCACTGGATATCCCTTTTATCATGGTAACCGGCTCTGTTTCCGAAGAATTCGCCGCTAATATAGTCAAACAGGGGGCTGACGATTATATCCTTAAAGACCGGTTGTCCCGTCTTCCGGCGGCAATTACGGCTGCGATAAAACAGAAAAGAATTGAAAAAGAAAAGAAGGAGGTGCTTCACTCGCTAGTCCAGAGTGAAGAAAATCTGAAAGCCATATTTGACAGTGCAACGGAATCTTTTATTTTAACGGATACAAATGGCGTGATAAAAGATTTTAACACCAGGGCGAGGATCACCATATTTAAAATTGTAGAAAAACACATTCTGAAGGGGCAGAGCATTTTCGAATTTATTGAAGATCTGAGAAAAGAGTTTTTTGCAGCCCTGATCAATAAGATACTGTCAGGAGAAACGGTACAATACGACAAGTCATATTATTCGCGGAAAGGGAAAATATACTGGATCAATTTTTCGTTTAGCCCTGTAAAAAAACGGGATACGATTACAGGTATATGTATAACAGGGCGGGATATAACGGAAAAGAAAATGGCAGAACAGCAGAAAGAGTTTGACCACAATAATCTCTATGCCCTGATCAACAATACCTCTGATCTGATGTGGAGCGTTGATCTGCATTATAATCTGATTACATCCAATCATGCATTTGATAAAATGGTTATGACGCTATCTGGATTCAAACCGATACCGGGAACCAATTTATTAAAAGATGTTTTTAATGTGGAAAAAGTGCACCGCTTTAAAAAGTGCTTTGAAAGGGCATTTGCCGGAGAAAGTTTTACGGAAATTGAATATACCAGCAGACCCTTGGAAATCTGGTCTGAAATATCGTTCCACCCGATTCATGAAGTGAATGAAGTTATTGGCACCGCCTGTTTTTCAAGAGATATTACTGATCGCAAAAAGTCAGAAGAAAAAATCAGGCTTTCAACAAAAAGGATCTCCGCTATCCTTAATACGCTACCGGCAAACATTGCACTGCTGGATAAAAAAGGTGTGATCATAGAAGTCAATGATTCCTGGAAGTTATTTGCGGACCAGAACGGCTATAACGGAAGCAATTATGGATTGAATTTGAACTACCTCACTGTTTCCAACAAGGCTACGGGATTAAATGAGCTGGACGGCCTCCGTGTAAGCAGGGGAATCCAAAATGTATTGGATAAATTTCTGGAAGAATTTATTTTCGAATATCCATGCGATAGTCCGGATATTCAACGCTGGTTTCGGATGGTCGTTTCACCGTTAAAAGAGGGAGAATATGGAGGTGCAGTGGTCATGCACATTGACATTTCCGAAATTCGCCGACTTGAACAGGAAAGACTCCAAACTAAGATCGAGGGTCAAAAAATTATTACCCGTACCATCTTAAAAGCGGAAGAAAAAGAAAGAACCCGATTGGGACAGGAACTCCACGACAACATCAGTCAGTTACTGGCTGCGATCAAAATGAAATTGGGGTTTTGCCTGGCAAACCATGAAAAATGCATACCCGTAATTGAAGAATGTGTCGAATATGTTCAGGAAGCCATGACGGAAGCGCGGAATCTTTCCCACAAGATGGTTATCCCCCGAATTGATGAAAACGGTTTTGGACAATCCCTCGAATCGCTAGTTCAAAAATACAGGCGTGAGAATAGAAATATTAAAGTGGAAACCAGTCGTCTTCAAGAAGACCTGATTTCTTCCGAAATCAAAGAAACGCTGTACCGCATAACCCAGGAGCAATTGAATAATATTGAAAAATACGCTCTGGCTACCGACATATTTATTCAGATCCTCTCCTATCCGGCTCATGTGGATTTTGTGATCCGGGACAATGGAATCGGTTTTGACCCGACAAAAAAAAGCAGTGGTATCGGGCTCAACAATATTTTCAACAGAGCCGAGTCGTTTAATGGCCATGCCAGAATTATTTCAGAACCGGGAAAGGGATGCACCCTGCTGATAGAGATACCACTGGGATAAGCCATCACTTTGACCCGGCTGCACAAAAAAAAGCCCCGGAATGCTCCGGAGCTGTAAATCTATTTCAATACCTAAAACCCGCAATCAGGCTTTAATAGGTGATTTTTCCTTTTTCTTCGCCTTTTTAAGCGCGGCCTCGATACCCTTGCTCAGGTTATCATAAGTGGGCTTACCAACGAACATCTCGCCGTTAATAAAGAAAGCCGGAACCGTGGTCACTCCTTTCTGAATCCCTTCCTGTAGGTCGCCCTGAACCTGCCAGCCATAAGTGGCATTTACCAGGTGATCCAGGAATTTCTTATTTGAAATCCCCGCTTCCCGCGAATGCAGCTTTAAACTGGTTGTTCCCAAATTTCGTCTGTTGTGAAACAGAATATCGTGCATTTCCCAGAATTTTCCTTCCTGAGCGGCGGCTACAGACGCTTCCCCTGCTTTCAGGCTACGCTGGTGGATCTTGGTGAGGGGGAAATGCCTGAAATTAAAACGGACCTTACCCTTAAAATCCTCCATAATTTTCTTGACTACTTCATGCGCCTTGGCGCAATCCTCACTTTCATATTCACCGAACTCCATCAGCGTCACAGGTGCTGTATCAGGACCAACAAAAACATCTCTTGGTTCAATGATTTCAACGATTTCTTTCTTAAAAGCCATGTTATTTATCCTTTATAATTTTCTCTTCCATTATAACACCTATCCCTTCGGAAAGTTGTAAAAGCCTCCGTCAGACGATCTGGCAGGAGGCGGCTAAAAATAAGTATTTTAACCGAAAAACCTTATATATTTTACGGAGACGGCAAGGATAATAAATTAGTTAACAAGTTATTAAGATGCCATTCCCGATTTTTCCCTCTCCTCATGCTGGTTCCGAAAAACGATGATTCCATCGAATACATCTACGAGTACGGGATGCTGATGATCAATTTCACCGGCTAATATCTTTTTACTCAACGGGTTAACTATTGATTTCTGTATACGCCTTTTGAGGGGGCGTGCACCGTACTGGGCGTCATAACCGTTCTCTGCAAGATAATCGAGGGTATAGTCCGTAAACCTCAAATCGATCCCGTTTTTTACCAGCATTTTCGCCAGATTGTCCAGCTGAATCCTGATAATCCCTTTTATCTCTGTCTTTAACAGAGGCTGGAACATGATGACTTCATCAACCCGGTTAAGAAATTCAGGGCGGATAGTCTGTCTCAAAAGATTCATGACTTCCACCTTAGTCTGTTCAACCACTTCCTCTTTGTTTTCCTCAGTCACATTCTCAAAATTGGCCTGGATGATTTGACTGCCCATGTTACTGGTCATAATGATGATCGTGTTTTTAAAATTGACGACCCTTCCCTTATTATCAGTCAATCGTCCATCATCCAGCACCTGAAGTAAAACATTAAATGTATCCGGATGGGCTTTTTCAATTTCATCCAGGAGAATCACGCTATAGGGCTTACGCCTTACGGCTTCTGTTAACTGTCCTCCTTCTTCATACCCAATATATCCTGGAGGCGCACCAACCAAACGGCTAACCGTGTGTTTTTCCTGATATTCGCTCATGTCGATGCGCGTCATCATCGACTCATCATCAAAAAGGTATTTGGCAAGTGCCTTGGCCAGCTCAGTCTTACCGACACCTGTTGTTCCTAAAAATATAAAGGAACCAATCGGACGCTTCGGATCCTGTAAACCGGCGCGGCTTCTGCGAATGGCATCAGCCACTGCCGTAATGGCTTCTTCCTGACCCACAACCCGATTATGCAATTCTTCTTCCAGATGAAGCAGTTTTTCCCGCTCGCTCTGAAGCATCCGGGATACCGGAATGCCTGTCGCTTTCGCAACGGCTTCGGCAATGTCTTCTGCATCCACTTCTTCTTTTAATAAACGTTTTTCGGTGCTGCTGGTTAATAAATTTGAGAACTCCTCAATGACCTTTTCGGCTTCCTTGATTTTTCCATAACGTATTTCGGCAACCCTTCCATAGTCCCCTTCCCTCTCCGCTTTTTCTGCAGCGAGTTTTAGGGATTCAATATCCGCTTTTGCATTCTGCACTTTTTCAACAAGCTCCTTTTCCTGCCTCCACTTAGAAGTCAGGGTGTCACGCGTAACACTCAGATTACCAATTTCTATACTCAGCTGACGGAGTTTTTCGTCATCATTCTCTCTTTTAATCGCTTCCCGTTCGATCTCCAGCTGACGAATCTGTCTTTGCAACTGATCCAGTTCTTCAGGCATTGAATTCATTTCGAGCCTGAGTTTTGCTGCACTCTCATCTATCAGATCAATGGCCTTATCCGGAAGAAAGCGATCCGTAATATATCGGCTCGACAACTCCACAGCAGCAATAATGGCTTCGTCTTTTATACGAACGTGATGATGCGTTTCATACCGGTCCTTCAATCCACGAAGAATCGAAATCGCATCTTCCACATTAGGTTCGTTAATCATCACTTTCTGGAAACGGCGTTCCAGCGCTTTATCCTTCTCGAAAAATTTCTGGTATTCATTTAGTGTGGTCGCTCCTATCGCACGAAGTTCTCCCCGGGCCAAAGCGGGTTTCAGAATATTGGCAGCGTCCATCGCGCCATCGCCGCCGCCGGCCCCGACGAGGGTATGAATTTCATCAATGAAAAGAAGGATTTCGCCGTCACTTCCAGCTACTTCTTTTACCACCGACTTTAATCTTTCTTCAAATTCGCCTTTATATTTCGCTCCCGCAATCAGCTGCCCCATATCGAGCGCATAAATAATTTTAGAACGAAGATTTTCAGGAACATCCCCATTTACTATACGATGCGCAAGTCCTTCTGCAATAGCTGTTTTACCAACACCCGGCTCGCCCACTAAAATGGGATTATTCTTGGACCTGCGTGAAAGAATGTGAAGGGTTCTGCGAATTTCCTCATCGCGGCCTATAACCGGATCCAGTTTACCCTGACGGGCCATCTCATTCAGATTTTTGGCGTATTTATTCAGCGCGTTGAATTGGGTTTCCTGGGTATTGGAAGACACGGTTTCTCCCTTTCTCAATTCCTTTACCGCACTAACCAGTCCCTTCTCGGTAAGCCCGGCATTCTTCAGCAGCTTGGCCGTGGCATCATTACCCTGTATCATGGCCAACACCAGGTGTTCCGGAGTAACAAATTCATCTCCGAATTGCTTCAGCACACCGGCCGCGCGTAAAATCACATTATTCGCATCCCGGCTCATGCTCTGTGCCGGATCGGAACCACTTGTTTTAGGCAGCTTACTGATCAGTTCGGCCAGCTTGGTTTCCAGAACAGGAAGGGTAACGTTGTTCTTTTTAAGCAGGTATTCCACGGGAGAATCTTGCTGTTCGAGCAACGCCTGCATCAGATGTTCCGTTTCGATGGTTGGATTCTGCGCATTGAATGCCAGCTGCTGCGCCTGTTGAATTGCCTCAGAAGCTTTTATGGTAAAGTTGCTTAAATTCATAACTTATTATTTTAAATCCGTAATGATGTTTCAAAACACAAACCATTTCCAATTCCCTGAAAATCTGTCAGATAAAGCGGTTTTCCACTGCCGGGTCTTCCGATTGATTTGCACCAGTCTGCTAATCTGGCTGACCCCAATGGCCCAGACAGCAAAAACGGTTCCTTCCACGTCGCCGGAAATGGATGCCTTCCTTACCGCCAATCAAAAAATACTGGGCACCGACGTGATTGCCATGGCTTATAAAGACGGTAAACTGCTTTATAAAAAAGAACTGGAAAAGGAGACGGGTGACTTCAATGGGAGGGTACAGGTGCCCGCCGGTATGGCCAGCCAGTGGCTGGTGGCCGCCACAGTCATGGCTTATGTTGACGAAGGTAAAATTTCGTTGGATGACAAAGTCAGTAAATACCTGCCGATTTTCGCAAAATATATGAAAACATATATTACCCTTCGGAATTGTCTAACGTTTACCACCGGTATTCATGCAGATGCGCCGGGGCCATTAAAACTCCTCGAAAAATCAAAATACCCCGACCTGGAAACGGAGGTCGACGCCTTTGCTTCGAAAAGGGATATTGAAACAAATCCCGGCACCCAGATTTTTTTTAGTTCCATCGGGCCCGAGATAGCAGCGCGCGTACTGGAAGTAGTAACAAAAAAAAGCTTTGACCGTTGTGTGCAGGATAAAATTCTTCGTCCCTGCAAAATGCGCGGCACCAGTTTCACTAACGACAACGGCATGGTGAATAATGTTTTCGATGGTGCCATAACTACAGCAAATGATTATATTAATTTCCTCGGCATGTTGCTTAGTAAAGGTGTTTTTGAAGGTAAAACCGTGCTGACTGAAAAATCCATTACGGAAATGGAAACAGTGCAGTTTGCAGCAGTATCCGTGAAATATTTACCGAAGGAGGCCGCCGGACTAAAAATCGGTCTGGGCTGCTGGATAGAAAGCGGCTCAACAGCTACCAGTTTAAATACCACTGGCTTTTATCCTTATGTCGACCGGAACCTGCATTACGCGGCCCTTCTGCTGCCAAAAAAGCCGGATGACCCTAAAAAAGAAACCTATATCCAGTTCAGACAGAAAATGGATGCAGCGTTCGGGGGCGTATCAAATTGATCAGATATATTGATTAATGATATTCTCGAGCCATTCCTGTTTTCCGCTGATCTGCTTGGGTTCCCCGTTGGACAAGGCAAAATTCCGCAGGTCTTCGAGACCTAGTTTTCCGTCCTCAAAATCTTTCCCCTTTCCTGAATCGAATGTCTGATACCTTTCCTTTCTGAATTTTTTGTATGGAGAATGGGTGAGAATCTGATCGGCAATAATAAGTGCCCTGGCAAACGTATCCATACCACCGATATGAGCCAGGAAGAGGTCTTCCGGGTCAGTCGAGTTCCTTCTTGTTTTAGCATCAAAATTAACGCCCCCGCCAGCCAGTCCGCCCGCTTCCTGTATAATCAGCATCGATTCTATGAGTTCGTTCAGATGCATCGGAAACTGATCCGTATCCCATCCATTCTGATAGTCTCCGCGGTTCGCATCGATGCTGCCCAGCATACCCGCGTCGGCTGCCACCTGCAATTCATGCTGGAATGTATGTCCGGCCAGTGTGGCATGGTTCACTTCAATATTAATTTTGAAATCCTTGTCGAGTCCGAAAGATTTTAAAAATCCGATCACTGTTGCGCAATCATAGTCATACTGGTGTTTGGTAGGTTCACAAGGCTTGGGTTCGATGAAAAAAGTCCCATTGAATCCCTGTTTGCGGGCATAATCCCTGGCCATTCCCAGAAACCGTCCCAGGTGTTCTACTTCCCGTTTCATATTTGTATTGAGCAGGGACATATACCCCTCTCTTCCACCCCAGAATACATAGTTCTCCCCATTTAATGAAATAGTTGCGTCTATAGCATTTTTAATTTGCAGACCGGCATAGGCCACCGTAGAAAAATCAGGGTTAGTGGCTGCGCCGTTCATATAACGGGGATTAGAAAAGACGTTGGCGGTTCCCCAAAGTAATTTCACAGCACTGGCTGATTGCTTTTGTTTAGCATATTCAACAAGCGTCTGCAACCTTCTTTCATATTCGGCAGCGGAAGATCCTTCATCTACCATATCAATATCATGAAAGCAATAATAGGGCACGCCGAGTTTAGTCATGAATTCGAATGCGGCATCCATTTTATCCATAGCGGCCTGAACAGCATCCGTTGAAGTATTCCATGGAAACAATTTGGTGCCCGGACCAAAAGGATCTGCACCCGTATTACAGAAGCTGTGCCAGTAAGCCACTGCAAATTTTACATGATCCTTTAATTTCTTCCCGGAAATGATTTTATTTTCATCGTACCATTTAAATGCCAGCGGATTATCCGATTCGCGTCCTTCATATTTGATTTCGCCAATACCAGGAAAATATTCTTTCGTTCCTTTTATTATATTCATAATAATTATTTTAAGTGTAGTGGTCTAAGATCTCATTAACAATTGTGTCAGACCTTCTTTCCATCTTCCATAAATATCCAGCAGCTGTTCCCGCTGACCGGGATCGGGCTCGTATTTTTTAATCATCTTCATTCCTCTGAAGCTGTCAGAAATCTCCGGATAGTAACCTGATCCATGTCCGGCACCTCTGGCCGCACCCACTGCACCGTCAGAGTTGTATAGTTCCACAGGACAATTACTCAAACTCGCAAAACTCCGGGAAAACAATTCACTTAAAAACATATTGGCATATCCCGCCCGAAAACGTTTCGGGGTCATTCCCATCTCCCGCATGATCTCCGCGCCGTAAATGAGCGAAAAAACAATGCCTTCCTGTGCCGCCCTCGCGAGATAAAATTTATTATGCCGGTTAAAATCGAGTCCCTGAATCTGCGCACCCGGATTTTTATTTTCAAGAATCCTTTCTGCCCCATTCCCGAAAGGATAACAAAGTATTCCATCCGCTCCCGGAGGAGCTATAGCTGCCCCGGCATTTATTTGTTCATAGGAAGCTTCAGAAAAGAATTCCCTTCGCAACCAGCTGTTCAAAATGCCGGTACCGTTCAGACACATCAGAACGCCATACCTCGGCGCGTGGGGTCGGTGATTCACATGAATAAAGGGATTAACGCGCGAGCGACCGTCATAAACAGCAGATTCGGATATTCCATATAAAACACCGGAGGTTCCGGCAGTAGCCGCAATTTCACCCGGTTCCAGTACCTGCAAAGAAAAAGCATTGTTTGGCTGATCACCTGAACGGTAACAAACCGCAGTGCCCGGATCTAATCCCAGTTCCGCAGCGGCATCCGTATGCACCCTGCCCTGTTCGCCAAAGGTTGGAACCCGGGGCGCCAGCAAAGACGAATCTATGCCGTAAAAATCGAGCAGCGTATGCGCCAGTCCCTTTTCTTTATAGTCCCAGAAAATCCCCTCCGACAATCCCGAAATCGTAGTGACGGCTTCTCCTGTCATTTTAAAAGCCATATAGTCGCCCGGCAAAAGTATCCGTGTTATTTGGGAATATATTTCAGGTTCATTTTCCCTGACCCATTTTAATTTAGAAGCGGTGAAATTACCCGGCGAATTAAGAAAATGCTCAAAACAGAAACTTTCTCCGAGTTTTTCAAAAGCCTCTTCTCCGTACTGCACGGCGCGACTGTCGCACCAAATGATGGCAGGACGTAATACCTTGTTATTTTTATCCAGGCAGACGAGTCCGTGCATCTGATAGGAAATGCCGACGGCGGCAATTTCATTTTTTTTAAAAGGATATTTCGACCTGAGCAGATGGGTTGCCTGGATCAATTCCTGCCACCAGAATTCCGGATCCTGTTCCGCAAAACCCGGTTGCGGAGAATTAATTTTCATTTCAGAATCGGGAGAAAAAGCCGATGCCAGCGGCTTACCTGTCTTGGCATCCAGGAGGGCTGCTTTAACAGAAGAAGAACCCAGGTCGTATCCCAGAAAATATTTCACGGCAAATAATTAGTTTGCAATATAACAGATTATTCTACTGACCCGCCGGGGTGGTTAAACTATCAGTTACATTTGATAATAATTCATCAACGCGATGGAATCTAAAAATCAGCCTCTTGCCCCGATTCATGTTTTCCGCAGGCGGATATTTAAAAGTGTTCTTCTGGGATTGGCCATTTTATTCCTCTGCCTGATGATCGGAGTTTTCGGTTATCATTATACGGCAGGCATCGGATGGCTGGACTCTCTGCACAATGCCAGCATGATCCTGAGCGGGATGGGGCCGGTAGTAGAAATTAAAACGAACTCCGGGAAGTGGTTTTCTTCTTTTTATGCCCTGTTCAGCGGAATCATTTTCATTACGAATATTGGCGTCATTCTCGCCCCAGCCATTCACCGGTTCTTTCATCGATTGCACGTTCCACCGCAGACTGACAACCGCTGATTTTATTTTATTTTTTTGAATACGATCTGTTCGCTTTCTTTTTTAACGACATAGGCGAAAAAATCGCGCAGGGTGGTATAATCTTCTGTTGGGAAAAAAGCCTTGTTTAACTTTATTTTTACCCGCATTTGGATATTTGTTTCTGTTTTCTGGATGAGATATTCGAAAATGCCCTCATTTTGGTTATAAGCAACTTTTGCCGATTTGGGTATTTCATCAACTTGATAACCTGCAGGGATTTCCATATTTAAGAAAAAACTCTCATCAATCTTAAAAGCCATATCTACGGGATAGTGTCTATCCATGGAAATAAAAGGATTATTCCTGTATCCCTCATTCAACATCGGATTGAAATAGACAATATCCCCGGCAGTGAGCGATTTCAATCCGAAATCGTAATGAATGGCAACAGGAAAATTAAATTTCTTCAATGAATCAACACCGAAATTCTCTATTGTCCAATCTGATCCAAGGATAGTCTTAATTTTCTTTTCATAGATCTTTTCGGATGAACCGAAGATTTCTTCCCTCAAATCATATGACTTACTCTTGCCATAGACTGTTTTAAGATTGCCTGAAGGAATTCCCTTGTCATCATTCATGATGGTGACACTTGTTACTCTTGTTTCATATATTGAATCTGCAGAAAACAAAACAGGCAAAGAATTCCTTGCGTTCATGATATGACCGTATCCGTTATAACAATCTGGTCCGATCTGGCCAAAGTTATAATAGGGCATCGTAGCATCCAGAGGTATCATTTTGTCTCCGAAAGAGACCATACATATAAGGTAATTATACTGCTCAATAATGGGATACTCTACATTTGCCCATCCGTGCTCCCTTGTGCTGAGAATAAGCGGATCGGCTTGCAACCCTTCGTGCCGCAACATAGCGATTAAAAGCAAATTTATTTCCGCAACATTGCCCTCCCTTGATTTGAAAACATCTTTTAACGGACTGAACGCATTTATGACATTCTTGTTATATCCGTTTTTACCTACCGTTTTAAAATTATCCCTGACAAAGTTGTATAGTCTACGCGCTTTTTCTTCGTCTGAATTCGCTCCAGCTGTAATTTCTTTAGTTTCCCCTGTCATCCAATTGTTCACGTGATCCAGAGCCAAACCAAAATCTTCATCCTGTAATAGGGTTTTAGCCGTTCCGTCCCAGGTAGCCATATTATCCTGCCTCTCCCCTGTCCACGATGCCGTCTTCCATTGAAAATAGCTCAATTGGAAAGAAACCCGGCTGCTGTAATTCTTCAAATTGGAAATATAAGGCTCCTTTCTCTGCGCTGGTACATTTTTCTTTACCCACCGAAGTTCAATGGAGTTTGCATTAATTACCGCATCATCACTCTGACTGGTACCATTTTCTCTTTTAAGTGTAAAACTTCCGAACACCTCACGTTGAGATTTTATATCAAACTGCTGATCTCCCTGATAATTTAATACATAGTGATAAGGAGGAGGGATAGTAACTACATATTCACTCCACATGCAGGGATATATGTGATTAAATTCCCAGGATGGCAGCATATCGTCAAAGGGTGATTTAATAGTATATTCAATATCGAACACGGAACCCTCTTTTAAAGCAGGAAGACTGAATTTCTTAACATTTAAGTTTCTGTTATACCTTTCTTCGAAAACGGACTTCGCATCCATTTTTGTTTCTGCTATGATACCATTCTCTAAATTGAATGTAGAAGCTTTGACAGCGTATAACCTTTCATAAAATGCAGTGTTATTTCCGTTTATCCGATATCCGCTGTTATTTTGATCAAGTTGGCCAGTAGCATGGTATAAGTAGATTACGAACTTACCTGCGTCAACTCCATTTTTGTTTAATATTTTAACACGCATGTATCTTGTAAAAACATAGTCAAAACCCTGATGATTATTCCCTTCAAAGTTCGTGCTGCCAATATCTTTTACAATAATGGCACTTACGTCTGTGTCAGGATGATCGGTCGGAAGGTTAAAATCAGATGCAGTTATTTTACCAAATTTGTATTCCGATCTACCCTGAGCATGAGCTAACACGCAGTTAAAAGTCACAATTAAAATGAACAGGCCTGTTTTACTATATTTCATTTTGGAAGTATTATTGCTAGAATCTGTTTTATTTCGTCTTTTTAAAAACAATTTGTTCATTTTCCTTTTTTACAACACTAGAAAAGAAATCGCGTAAGGTCTGGTATTCTTCGACCGGAAAAAAAGCTTTATTAAGTTTCAAATGAACACGCATCTGAAAGCTGGTTTGCGCTTTTTGAATAATATATTCAAAAAACCCTTCGTTTTCATTATAATTTACACGGACTGATTTTGGCATTTCATCAATCTCATACCCTGCAGGAATATCCATATTTAGAATATAAACCTGATCTAGCAGATAAGGCATTTCTACAGGGTAATGGCGGTCCATTGATTTAAAAGGGTTTGATTTATAGGATTCGTCCACTATCGGATTAAAATAAATAATATCGGCGGAAGACAGATTCTTAATTATAAAATCGTAGTGCAGAGTCAATGGAAAATTCGGCTGCTTTAGTGAATCCACGGTAAAATTTTCAAGTGTATAATCGCTTCCTAATTGTGTTTTTATTTTGCTTTCATAGTTTTTTTCGGTTCCCCCTAAAATCTCGCTCCGAACCCGATAAGAATCATTTTTTCCAATCTGACATGTGTAACTGCCTGAGGGTTGATTTTTATCATCATTGAAAATAATCACTGTAGCTATTCTGTTTTCATGCAATGAGTCCGGCAAGAAAAGCATAGACGTTGGATTGTCCTGATTTATTGAGTGTCCGAGGCCATTGTAGCACTTTAACGGCAACTGCCCGAAACCTGAGTACGATTCGCTGGCATCCAAAGTATATTTCCTGCCGTCAACGCGCGCGAGGCAAATCACATAATTGTATTCATCAATCATTGGATAATCTCCATTGGCTATCCCGTGATTTCTCGTACTCAGAATCATGGGCTCGGCATCAATTCCCGCTTTTCGTAACATAGCCGTAAGCAGCAGATTAATCTCGGCTACATTTCCCTCCTTTTTCTTAAATACATCTTTGAGAGAGCTGCGAACATAAAGTCCCTCCTTGCTGTATCCATCTTTATTATACGCCCTGAAATTGTCTTGTACATAGTTAAAAATGGCACGTGCTTTGTCCTCATCCGTTGTGGTATTTTTCGTCAGGTTGTTCAGGTCTTCGGACATCCAGTTATTTTCGTAGTTGAGCGCTTTCCCGAAATTTTCACTTTCAAGCAACTGCTTGGAAGTATTTTTCCAAGTGGTCATATGATCTTGCTTTTCTTCCTTTTCAGTCCATTGAAAATAACTTAACTGAAAAGATACGCGGGAATTATAGTTGTCGAGAGTAGTTAAAAAGGGTTCTTCGTGAAGTGAGGGTACATTTTTTTTGACCCATCTTTCCTGGATGGAAGTTCCGGATAAAGTATACATACTTGTTTGCATTGTATTAGCCTCTTCAACCCGGATAGAAAAATCTCCCACAACACCTTTTGTGGAATTGATGTCAAAATGTGTATCGCCCTGAAGTTTCATTACGTAATGAAAAGGAGGCGCAATTGTAACGGTATATTCACTCCATAGACAGGGATATTTTCCCTGAAAGGACCATGGCTGTAAGCGGCTGTAAAAAGGTGACCGAACCGTGTACTGTAAATCAAAAATCACTCCTTCCTTAAGAGAGGGCAATGTGAATTTCTTTAAATCAATATTCTTATTGTATTTTTCTGTAAAGACTGACTTCTCATCCAATTTGGATTCGGTAACGAGACCGTTTTCCAAAGTAAAAGTAGAACCGTTTAAAACACTTAATTTTTCTTCATTTCCTTCAAAATCATGATAAAGTTCAATCGCCTGACTACCTAAATCGAATCCGTTTTTACGGAGTATCTTAACTCGCATAAAACGGGTGAATATCAACGTAAAAAATCCTTTGTTGTTCCCTTCGAAACTGGTACTTCCGACGTCAGCAAGAATTAATGCGCTGGCTCCAGAATCTATATTATTTTGTGCAATTTTAAAATCAGCAGAAGTAACTTTTCCAAACTTAAACTCCAACTTTCCCTGTGCATGTATGCAGGGAATATAAATTGAAAATAATAAGGCAAACAAAAAAAAAGCCTTGTTTTTCATATGTCTTGTGTAAGGTCTAATCATTTTTTTTAACTAAAACTATATTGCGGTGATCCGCATCATAGATATCGCTATAGAATTTAACGACATCCGCGTATTCTTTTGCTGGAAACCGCCCGCTATGCTGTTCCATTATTCTATAGAAAGTTATTTTATTTCCGCTCACAACGGTCTGGTTCATATAGGAGCCAAATTTACTTTTCAGTTCCAGATCAGTGGATTTGGATTCTAGCTGATAGCCTGAAGGAATGCTAATCTGTACAGTATCCACATAACGATATTCCTCTTTCAAATTCACATCCAGTTTACGGTTCTTATCTTCTGCATATTTCTCCCCGGACCTAGAAAGTATATCGGGATTAATAAAAATTCTCTTGCCGCTTATCTGCGCATAATCCTTAACACTGAGTTGAAGAACTTCCCGGATTACGGGCAGGCGTTTTGAATAATCTTCATTGTAATCAAAAGAAATCACATCATAGGTTGGAAGATTAAATTTAGATTTCAATATGCCCATTTGTTCTTCTTTTGACAAATGATGGATCATTCTTTCTATCTTTTCCTGACACAGCGCCTTGTAAGATGTTTTACTTTCAAGATTCATATTACCATCGTTATCCAGCATAGCAGAAATACGCCTGACGCGTATATTGTCTGGGAGTAAATAGGCCGGTGTGTGAACCAGTTTTCCACCATTATCTTCAATGAGTAATCCATAACGATTTGAAGTAAATGAACTCAGATAACCGGCCGGGAGAAACTGGTCCGTGCATTCCAGCCAGATCGTGTCTTTTTCCAAAGGCACACAACAGATCACGTGATTAAATGGATCGTATGTAAAATCAGGCACAAAATCGACAGGATCTTCTCCTCCGTAAATGACAACAGCATGGGCTTTTACGCCGGCCTCTTTTAATATGGATACCATAAAATTGGACAGCGCCTTGCAATCGCCGTACTTTTTAGTGGCCACATAAGACGCTTCAGAGGTTTGCCAGCCTCCAATTCCTAATTGTACGTTTACATAATGGCTATTTTGCTGGAGATAATTATATAAAACGGCTACTTTTGATTGCGGATCATTTAGTCCCCTTGTGAGTTCGTGAACTTTTTGCCTGGTATCTTCTGGCAGAACGTCCCTTCCTTTCTGCAAACTCCCATAAAATTTGCCGAATTCATCCCAGGTGGACATATTTCCCCGGTAACCTTCGACTTTGATATCACCCAGGGAAATTAGCAGCTTGGGGGTATACATAACATAATCCGCAGAAAAAGGCATCGCATCATACGAAACCAGATTACGCGCTTCCCAGAAATAAGTTTTCCTGTTTCCTTTTTCTTCGGTTATTACAGGAAGTGTCGAAGAATTCAACATCCTGTAGCGAATCAGGTAATCGGATGGGGTGTTAACGATATACCGGCTAAGCTCAACAGAAACTCTAAAGTCACTCTGAGGTTTCCAGGCTGGTATTGCCATAAAACCATACAGATCGTCCTCCTCTTCAAACTCGACAGTATATGGATAGTTACTAAAAGAAAACCCGGCTTTTTTATAGCGTTCGTCGTTCACAAAAGCCCCATTTTCATAGGGATGATCTTCCATGTCTTTTTTCTTAAAGTGCCTTATTTCCTTTCCACTGGCGTCATATAAAGTTCCATTTAGACTTGAAATCTGAATAGATTTCGCATCGTACATAGATGCATATTCGGCATATTCATCTCCTTTCTCATTCAGGATGGTAAAGACCAGGTGAAGCCGCCGGGTGGCTTCGCCCGCGGTTTTGATATCCCACTGGGTTTCGCTCAGGCGGATAACAACGTCCGCATTGACTTTTAAAGAATCCGGAATGGAAGTAGACGGGTATTTCTGACTTTGGGTGGTGATTAACGATAATACCGAACAGATCAGTAAAACAATCCTTTTGGCCATTTTTGCGCTCTCCTTACGTTTAAAATGTTGAAATGGATGACTAACAGAATGAACTCGTAGCAAAACCATCGAATGTTGATTTAGGATATAACGATTTTATACAATAATTATTCAAAGCCAGGTCGGTTGTAAGTCTAAGCATTTACACATAGTCGAATCTCTCTCTCAAACTCTTTACCCCTGATGAGGGGCCGCCTTGTATTTAAGTGAATGACGTCGGTTGAATTTGAAGTAATTTCACTATTGAATAGCGATAGATACGATGAATATGACAGGTAAAATATCACAGAGTGCTTGTTTAAAAAAAATCGTTTACGCAATATAAAAATTATCGGATAGAAAATTCAGAAGAGAGATGATTCCAGAAAAAAAAAGTCAAATCATAAAATCGCTTGCCGCCTCGCTGGGGTTTGATTTTTGTGGAATTGCAGCTGCCCGTCCGCTCGACGCGGAAGCCAGAAAGCTTGAAAAATGGCTACAGCAGGGCAAACAGGGTACGATGCATTATATGGAAAAACACTTCGAACTAAGGGTAAACCCTTATAAGCTTTTACCTGGTGCGAAATCCGTCATCTGTTTTTTGATCAACTACTTTCCTTCAGAAAGTCAAAAAGACAACATTCCGAAAATTTCGAAGTACGCCTACGGAAAAGATTATCACGATGTGATCAAACCGAAACTGGATCTTTTGCTGACGTCAATGAAAGAAAAATTCGGAGATTTCCAGGGCCGCGGATTTGTTGACAGTGCTCCTGTTCTGGAAAGATCCTGGGCCGTGCTCAGCGGATTGGGCTGGGTTGGCAAAAACGGCAATCTCATCCATAAGAAAAGTGGCTCTTTCTTTTTTATCGCCACAATGATTGTGGATATAGAGCTGGCTTATGACGCGCCGGAAACTGCCGACTATTGCGGCACCTGTACCCGATGCATAGAAGCCTGCCCAACGCAGGCTATTGAACAGAATAAGGTAGTGGATGGCAGTAAATGCATTTCTTATTTTACCATTGAACTGAAAGAATTATTAATCCCCGACAAAATGAAGAATCAGTTCGAAAACTGGATGTTCGGCTGCGATATCTGTCAGGATGTTTGTCCCTGGAACCGGTTTTCCAGGCCATCGGAAGAAATGGCATTTACACCCATCGCAGAAATCCTGCACTTTTCTGAAAAGGACTGGCAGGAAATTACCGAAGAAGGGTTTAAAAAAATATTTTCCGCTTCTCCTTTGAAGCGGGCAAAATTCGGCGGTATCAAAAGGAACCTGCAATTTATCAGGAAATCCTGAGATCGCCCTGATGCACTTTACGATGGCCGACCTTTATCTTTGAGTATGATGAAGTCTCTAAGCCAGCGCGATGCACAGGTGATCTGGCATCCATACACCCAGCATCAGACAATGGAACCGCCCATAGCAATCGTTCGCGGAGAGGGCGCTTTACTGTTTGACGAACAGGGCAAAAGTTATATCGACGCAGTGAGCAGCTGGTGGGTTAATCTTCATGGTCACGCAAATCCTTATATAGCAGAAAGAATTTATAAACAGGCGATGTCCCTGGAGCAGGTCATTTTCACACATTTCACGCATGAACCGGCCGTGCTGCTTGCAGAGCGTTTACTCGCCATACTCCCGGGCAGTCCGGCCAAAATATTCTATTCCGACAATGGGTCCACTGCGGTGGAAGTGGCGCTGAAAATGACTATCCAGTACTGGCAGAACAAGGGCAAACCGGGAAGAAATAAGATACTGGCTTTTGAGCACTCCTATCACGGAGATACATTCGGGGCAATGAGTGTAAGCAGCCGGGGACTTTTTACAGATGCTTTTAAGGACATGCTATTCGATGTGATATTTATTGAGACCCCTGCCGGAGAAAATATGGACAGGATCCGGTCTGTAATCCGGGATCATTCCGACAACATTGCCGCGTTTATATACGAACCTCTTCTTCAGGCAGCCGGTGGTATGCGCATCTACGGGGCTGAAGCCATGAATGAATTACTGGAGTTTGTACATACTGAGGATATTATTTGCATTGCCGACGAAGTGCTGACCGGTTTTGGAAGAACCGGTACGCTATTCGCCAGCGAATCCATCCGGTATCCTGCAGATATCACCTGTTTGTCGAAAGGGCTTACAGGCGGAACACTGGCACTGGGCGTTACAGCCTGCAGCCAGAACGTTTTTAATGCCTTTCTTAGTAATGACCGGTCAAAGACCTTCTTTCATGGTCATTCCTTCACTGCCAATCCGCTTGCCTGTACAGCCGGCCTGGCGAGTCTCGATCTGCTGATGGATCAATCCTGCCAGGATCAGATCCGGAGTATTCATCTGCTTCATCAGGAGTTTGCAAACCACGAGTTGGGAACAGCTTATCCGAATCTCTTTATAAACGTTCGCGTCATCGGCACTATTCTGGCTTTTGAATTAAACAATGGCCCAAATGAATATATCAATGAAGTAGGACCGGTTATCATGAAAATGGCTATTTCGCGTGGTATTTACCTCCGTCCGTTAGGAAACACGATTTATGTCATGCCGCCTTATTGCATCAGGCCCGGGCAGCTAAGAGAAGTATATGATTTTATACTATCAATTCCGGAAGAAATAAAGAAAACCCATTGATTACTCCTTAGGAAAAACTGACTGGCACGGTCACCTGAGTCTGATCCCATGCAATGATCAGCGATCCCGGCGGGAGGCTGATCGTCAGCTGCTCAACGGAACTATCCAGTTTTTTTACCGGAACATCGGTATGCAAAATATCTTTGTCTTTGTATTTATCATAGTCAAAAGCGCCCCACTGCCCCAGCTGAGCATTCAGGATGATCGTCCAGCTTTCTTCATTGGGAACAACAAACAAAATATAAGTACCTGCTTTGACCGGCTTACCTCCAAAAATGACGTCTTTGTTAAAAGTGACCGTTGTTGCCGAATCGGCCCCGCAACGGTATACTTTTCCAAACGGCTCCAGTCCCCCAAAAATAATTCTGCCTTTTTTATAGGGTCTGCCATATCGGACGGAAATATCCTGTCCTGTACTTGTTTCGTGCGGACTTAGAGGTTTTTTTTCACCACAGGAACTAAATACAGCCAAGACAACAAAAGACAACCATGCCCAGTTTTTCATGTTACAATTATTATTATTTTTAGAATAAGCAAAATCTATCTCCCACACTCCCACACTACCTTCTCTCCGTCTCCTCCTGTAAACTGACCAGCGACTTCTCCATAAGCGGTCCGAGTTCCTTATCATAAAACATGCCGGAGAGTTTATCCCAGGGATACCATCGCAGGTGAAAACGAAGCGTCCATTCCACGATAGTCTGTCCCCCCGTTTCTGTCAGTACAAAAACCCCGTTATATTTTTTATGATCATGTTGCCATTCTGTTATCAGTGTGTCTCTAACCAGTTTTTTTACAACCACGGAAACCCCACCGGTTTCCAATCTTTCAGAATCAGCGATATCTCCGCTTCCGTTTTTCTTCAAACTGTCGGTGGAAAAAATTAACAGGCTGTTCCAGTTCTTCCAATTTCTAAGGTCCGCGATTTTCTTTTGAACCGTATCTTTCGGACTTCTGATTCCTATGACTCTGGTCACGGAAATGTCGGCAGGAAACAGAGCAAACAGGA
Source organism: Puia sp. (assembly GCA_965214575.1). Classification (GTDB taxonomy): domain Bacteria; phylum Bacteroidota; class Bacteroidia; order Chitinophagales; family Chitinophagaceae; genus Puia. The sequence continues at coordinate 49,576 of CBDCCE010000015.1, read as the reverse complement.
AAAGTATAACAAGTGAAAAAACAATCAGACTGGCAATAATGAGTTTCAAAATATACTTTTATACAGGATCTATTCCCATTTGAATGTCTTAATGGCAACGGCATAAATCACAATTCCCCATAAGGAAAGTATACCGATCTGTTTACCACAGTCTATCAGTGAAGCACCCTCAAAAGCCACGTTTCGCATCGCATCATTTAATTGTTTCAGTGGCAGGTATTCGCAGATATTCCTCAGCCATTTTGGAAATGCCGATGTGGAGAAAAAAGTTCCCCCCAGCAAAAACTGCGGCAGCGTGAATAAGTTGGCGAAGGGCGGTATGGAACTCTCATTTTTAGCCACACTGCTGATAATAAAACCAAATCCCATAAAAACAACCAGCCCGATAAAGCTAAGCACCATCATTTCCAAAAAAAGTCAGAAAACCGTTGACCAGCGTAAAATGGAAAAAATAATGCCCGATTAGTATGATAACCACAGAAGCCATGAGCTGGAAACAAACCCTGCTCAGCGCTTCACCAAAAACAATATTTTTTCTGTTTATGGGTGTCGCATAAAAACGTTTTAATACCAGTGTCTGGCGAAGATTGAAAAATACAAAAGCCACGCCAAATACTGCTGCACTTAACAGCGAAAACCCGAGCATCCCCGGCAGAATAAAATCTATCATCGTGTATTCGCGTCCCGGCAGATCAGGTAACTGCTGAACACTGATCAGTTTAAACTGATCAGGGATTTTTCTTTCTTCGATCATCTGAATAGTCTGGGCCAACGCCATCCTTAGTAACGGATACTGATCAGAAGAAGCAGAAGAAGTTTGTGTCTTTATACTGTATTGCGTAAATCCTGCAGGAGACCGCGATGAATCTATTGAAATAATCGCGGCAATTTTTCCTTTTACGAGGTCATTTTTGATAAATGCACTGTCTTTGGCTGACAGGAAATTGTCTTTGTCGTCTTTTTTTAAAATCTTTACAATGCCAGCCTCCATAGCCCGAACCACGTAATTAGAACTGTCTGCCGGATTCTCCAGTGCAACCGTAACCGAGGTGCCGCCGCCTCCTATGAAACCAAATACAAGTATAAAAACCAATGGAAAACCCAGACTGAAAATGACTGCGGAGGGGCTTCTGAAAATAGCACGCAGACTGGCCCGGGTAATGGCCATCATGGCACGGAACTGACTATAAGATCGGCTCATTTTATTAGGTTGGTTATTTCTCTTCTAGGGAATCAGGTTTATTTCAAAAGGTATGCGGGTCTGCGGAACGCCCTGCGATGCCTTATAGTCGGTCATCGTCTGATACCACTGCATGCCCTGATCGCCAAGATCTTCGTGAATCGCTTTTAGTTTGACAGACTGTTTATAATTGTTCAGCAGCATATCGAAGAAATTTTCCGGTTCAGGATATTCTTTAAGCCGGTAGGTTTTTAATTTGGATAGTCTGGCCGCACACTCAACAGCTTCCTGCATTCCGCCAATCCGGTCTACCAAACCCAGCTTTAATCCTTTCTCGCCGCTCCATACTCTTCCCTGTCCAATACTGTCAATGTATTCAATATTCCTGTTTCTTCCCGAAGCCACCCGGAATGTAAAGTCATGATATATACTGTCCACATCGTTTTGAATAAACCTTTTCTGCATTTCGGTCAATGGCTGAACCATGGAAATCGCATCCGGCTGCCTGGCCGTTTGAACGCCGTCGAAAGTGACGCCCAGTTTATTTTTAAAAAAAGCCTGTGTATTAAAAATCATACTGAATACTCCAATGGAACCGGTGATGGTCATCGGATCGGCAAATATACTGTCGGCATTACAGGATAAATAATAACCCCCGGACGCCGAAACGTCTCCGAAACTGATAACAACCGGCTTTTGAGCTTTTGCGAGTGTAAGTTCTCTCCACAGATTTTCACTGACAAGTGCAGAACCTCCGCCGGAATTGATACGCAGCACGATCGCCCGTATGTCGTCGTCCATCCTGGCTTTTCGAATCATCTGCCGGTAAGCATCCTGTCCGATTTCTTTCTGACTGTTTTTTCCCCCTACGATATTTCCTTCAGCATAAATCACGGCGATTTTTTCGGAACCCGTGCCACTGATCCTGTTTTTCACGGACTCAAAATATTTACCCAGGGGAACAAAATTGATCGTTGTGATGGACTGCGCCTTCGTTTTACGCGCAATAAGGTCCATTACCTGGTCATTATATTTAAGACCATTTACCAGTTTATATGTTAATGCGTCAGATGCATTTTGTATCAATTGTTCGTCAACACATCGCCTTAGCAGGGCACTGTCCTGGTCACGCGCCGCGGCGGTCTGGGCAAGTATATGATTAAAAATATCACCGAGCAGTTCGGTCAATTGCAACCGGTTGGCATCCGACATTTTTTCGGCACGCAGGGGCTCGGTGGCACTCTTAAATTTCCCTGCATAAAAAATTTCCGGCTGTATTTCCAGCTTATCCAGGGCGCCTTTGTAGTATGACGTAGTCGTGCTCAGACCCTTCCATTCCACACCCCCTTTCGGGTTACAGTAAATTTTATCTGCGGCACTGGCAGCATAATATGCTTTAAAAGGGATGACATCCCCAAAAGCATAAACAAATTTACCAGAGTTCTTAAAATCGATCAGCGCGTTGCGAATTTCTTCCGTGGTTCCCAAACCATTGGCATTGGAGCCCGCTTTTACGTAAATACCTTTCACCGAACTGTCTGTCCGTGCATACCGGATCATCCGGATAACCTGATATACTCCCGGTGTATTGTATCGTGAATCACTAAAACCCGCCAGAGGGTCTGCTTCGGGTTTTTCTCCGAAGGACTGCGCCAGGTCCAACACCAGCACGGCCCCGGAACCCACTTCTTCATTTTGCGATTTTCCGATTCCGTTTACCACGCTGCTGACATAACCTACAGTAAAAAAAAGAAAGATGACTACAAAGGCGATCATGGCCAGAAGGCTCGCAAAAAATATTTTTAAAAAGCCGCGCATGCACTTTTTGTTTAGATGATTTTAAAAATAAAGATATTTGAACCGGATTAAAACTTTCATCCATGAACAAAGCTTATCTGCTGACGGGAGGCAACGAGGGTGACAGGTACCTGAATATGCAGCAGGCGCGGACAAATATAGAACTTATTTGCGGTCAGATTCTACAAGTTTCAAGCCTGTATGAAACGGCCGCCTGGGGCAAAACAGATCAGGCGGATTTTCTCAACCAGGTGCTTCAGATCGAAACTCATTTGACCGCGCCCGACTTGCTGAAATCTGTCTTTTACATGGAACAAATAGGCGGAAGGGTAAGAACGATAAAAAACGCTCCCAGAACCATCGACATAGATATTCTTTTTTATGAAGATCTGATTTTGGAAGAAGCCGGACTCAGCATTCCCCACCCACGCATAGCACAGCGTCGTTTTGTTCTGGAACCCATGAACGAAGTGGCGCCCGGGTATATTCATCCTGTACTTCTGAAAACCATACATCAGTTATTGGTGGAATGTAAGGATGAATTGGCGGTAAAAAAAAATAGGCTGACCTGTAATTTACCGCAGCGGATTGCGGATATTTACAATTCATGAACTATCATTTTATTGCCGTAGAAGGAAATATCGGTGCGGGTAAAACCACCCTTGCTCATCTGCTGTCAAGACATTTTAACTCCCGGCTCATCCTGGAAGCTTTTGCGGAAAATCCTTTTCTTCCAAAATTTTATGAAAACCCAAAACAGTATGCGTTTCCACTCGAGCTCTTTTTTATGGCGGAAAGGTATAAACAGCTGAAAGAATTGGTTCATACCAAGGACCTGTTCCAAAGCCTGACAATTTCTGACTATGTGTTTTCAAAATGCCTGCTGTTCGCCAAAGTAAACCTCCCCCCCGAAGAGTTTCATCTTTATCAGAAATTATTTGATATCATCTATCAGCAGTTAATACAGCCCGACCTGCTGATCTATCTGCATGCGCCGGTAAAGCGTCTTCAGAAAAATATCCGAAAGAGAAACCGGTCCTATGAACAGTCTATTCCCGACGAATATCTCTTCAACCTTCAGGAAACCTATACCAGTTATATCCGTCAGCATGGCATAAAAACACTTTTTATCGATGCAGAAAATGCGGATTTCCTGGGTAATGAAAAACATTTCCAGGTTATCCTGGATGCATTGGAAAAAGACTATGAACCCGGTCAGCATTATTTTGCTTTACCCTGATCCGCTTCAATAACTTTGCAGCACATGACTAAGGAGCTCAGCCGCCCTTCTCCACTGGAAGCCTTACATATACCGGAATTCAGAAACCTGGTTGCTGCCCGGTTTGTTTTTATTATGGGGCTGCGTATGATGAGCACTCTCGTGGGCTGGTGGATCTATAACCTGACGAATGCCCCGATTGCCATTGGCATTGTCGGCCTCTCGGAATTTATTCCTGCCGTTTCACTTGCCCTGTATGCGGGGCACGTGATCGATGTCAGTGAAAAAAGGAGATTGATGCTTACAGGTGTCGGCCTTTATGGAGCTGCTGCTCTGCTCCTGCTCCTGCTTTCCACTTCTTTCAGCGCAGGCCGTCTGCACCCGCAGTATATCGCGCTGATCATTTATCTGATCATTTTCGGAACCGGAATTATCCGATCCTTTACCGGCCCTATTTTTAATGTGATGCTCGCCCAGATCGTACCTAAGAATAAACTCCAAAATGCCATTACCTGGAATACCGGCGTTTTTCTCTCCGCCTCCATTACCGGTCATGCGCTTGGAGGGTTTCTGATCGCCGGCCTCGGAAATACCGGAACACTCGCCGTCGTTGCGGTTCTCGTTTTCTGTTCTTTTTTGATTTGTCATACCTTGAAACCGATACAGCCCCTGGCAGAAAGGGGGGAGAAAAAAACCTGGGACAGTGTGAAAGAGGGCTTGTCTTTCGTTTTTAAAACAAAGGAACTTCTGGGGGCCATTTCACTGGATCTTTTTGCTGTTCTTTTCGGTGGCGCCACAGCCTTAATACCCGTTTTTGCAAGAGATATTCTCAAAGTCGGCGCGAAAGGCTTCGGCTTGCTGAACGGCGCTTCTGATATGGGATCCATTTGTATAGTCATTCTCCTCACGATTTTTCCGCCCAGACGCAAACAAGGCAGAAAACTCCTGTATGCCGTTGCCGGATTCGGATTTTGTATTATCCTGTTCGGGTTGTCAAAATACTACTGGCTTTCCTTTGCTGTTTTATTGCTCAGCGGTATAATGGATGGTATTAGTGTGGTAACCCGCGGAACTATTATGCAGTTAAAAACGCCCGACAATATGCGGGGTCGCGTATTGAGCGTCAATTCGATGTTTATCAATTCCAGCAATGAACTGGGTCAGTTCGAAAGCGGAATCACAGCAAGGATACTGGGCGTGATCCCCTCCGTTATTTTTGGTGGCTGTATGACGCTGATGGTTGTTGTGGTTACCTGGTTCAAAGCGCCCAGTCTGAGAAAAATGGAATATTAGAATTCAATAACTTTAATAAAATATTCCAGCATGAACCGGAGATCCTTTGTAAGAAATGCGGGGTTTGGTTTAGGCAGCCTTCCATTGGTTCAGAATGAATGGCTTATGCAGTTTTTACTGGGAAACCCGTACAAAATGAAGATACTCCGGAATGATGTCGGAATTTTTACAGAAAAGGGAGGTACGATTGGCTACTATATTTCGAAAAAGAACATTGCCGTGGTGGACGCGGAATTTCCTGAACAGTCGGCACACCTGATCAGTGTTTTGCAAAAGGATCCCGGTAAGCCCTTCGAAATACTGCTGAACACGCACCATCATGGAGATCATACTTCAGGAAATATTTCTTTCAAGGGACTGGTGAACCATGTAGCCGCTCATTCCAATTCTCTACTGAACCAGCAAAGGGTGGCAAAAGAAAAGAACAATGAAGCGGAACAATTGTATCCGGACATCACCTATGGCGACAGCTGGGTATATAAAAAGATGAAGGAGGATATCCAGACTTTTTATTACGGTCCTGCCCATACAAATGGTGATAGTATCATATTTTTTCCGCATGCCAATATAGCCCATCTGGGCGACCTGGTTTTCAATCGCCAATGGGCTTTTATCGACCGAAGCGCAGGTGCATCCGTCAAAAACTGGATTCTGGCCCTGGACAAGATTCAGAAGGATTTCGACAAAGACACCCGGTTTATTTTTGGTCATGCTTTCGATCCGGAAAAGGTGACGGGGAACCTTCAGGATATAATTGCCATGCGGGACTATCTGATCAATCTGCTCGCCTTTGTAAACGCAGAAATCAAAGCCGGTAAAACAAAAGAGCAAATAATAAAAGCTGTAGCGATTCCCGGAGTTAGCGAATGGCAGGGCGAAGGCATCGAACGGGGACTGGATGCCGCATATGAAGAGGTGATACAAGGGGTCATTTAACTTTTTCCAGGAGGCCTTCCATGACCGACACAACAATCGGACAAAAAGTCGAATTTTTCAGCGTGAGCTGTGGCCGTTTTAAAATGACGTCCTCATCCGTGTAGGGAAACCGCCGGCAATCCGAAGGGCGATCTTCATAAATTGAACATTCATTCCTTTCTCCCAGAAACGGACAGGGTGAGGTTACTGCCACATAGTCGCCCTCGTCGTCGTAGCGAACATATTTCTCAATAAATGCCGATTCTTTCAATTGAAGAGACTTTGAGATTCGTTTGATATCCGGCATCTTAAACCTGGGAGAATAATTTTTGCAGCAGCGCGCACATTGTAAGCAGTCGATTTTTGCAAAGGCATTTTCATGCAGTTCCGGTATCGCCCTCAAAACCTCTTTTTTACCGGCTTTCGCCAGAAAATTCCTGTAGAGCTTTTGGTGTTCTCCGCTAATTTTTTCCCAATTTTCCATTGTGACCATCGACTGTCCCGGCATGTTGCTGAAGTTAGTTATTTTTACAGATGATCGGTTCTCTACGCGAACAGCTGCTCATTCTGATCAGTACCCCTTTCTATATTATAATTATAGGATTAGAGCTTTTGCTTAGTCATCTGCAACACCGCAAGATATACAGCTGGAAAGATACCGCAAGCAATATTTATCTGATGCTGCTGAATGCAGGAATTGATCTCTCTTTCCGGGCAGTTTATGTGGCTGTGTATATTTACCTGTTTAATCATAAAATCCTGTCCTGGGAAACAGGTGTCAGTTATTGGGTTTTGTTAATTCTGTCAGAAGATTTTCTGTATTACTGGCTGCACCGATTTGATCATGAAATCAGGCTATTCTGGGCAGTGCACGTGACTCACCATTCATCTGAACGGATGAATTTCAGTGTGGGTTTCAGGTCTTCCGTATTTCAGCCTCTTTATCGTTTTATTTACTTTATACCCCTTGCCTGGCTCGGTTTCCGGCCGCTGGATATTCTGTTCGTTTATTCCGCCACGCAAATCTGGGGCATATTTGTGCACACTGAAATGATCAGAAAGATGGGCTGGCTGGAATACATTCTGGTGACCCCCTCTCACCATCGCGTTCATCATGCATCCAATCCCAAATACCTTGACAAAAATATGGGCATGTTTCTGATCGTCTGGGATCAGCTCTTTGGTACGTTCCAGCCGGAATTGAAAGATTCAGATTATCAGCAGAAAAAATATGGCCTGACCAAAGAAATTGACATTAAATCACCCTTTAAACTGGTTTTCCATGAGTGGAAAGATATCCGGAACGACCTTAAACGCAAAGATCTCAGTCTGAGGGCAAAATGGCATTATCTTTTTGGCCCACCCGGATGGAGCCATGACGGCAGTCGCCTGACCAGCAGGGAACTTTTGAGTCTTGAGGAAGCCAGATCAGCCGAGCTGGCATCGCTTCAACAGCACTAAATTGGTTGTTTCATATTACCTTTGCGCATCTTTTGATCCACACATCCCTGATATGAATTTATTTGAGAAACAGGCAAACGAATTTTCGCGCAGGCATATCGGTTCCAACGAAGCAGAAACCCGTCAGATGCTCAGTACGGTGGGTGCAAAAACGCTCGAGGATCTGATCGATAAGGCCATACCTTCAACGATCCGGAATCCCAAAATGCTTCATGTTACAGAAGCTGTTAGTGAAGCGGAGTATCTGGAGCTTATCCAGGAGATAGCTACTAAAAATCTGTTGTTTAAAAATTATATCGGTCAGGGTTATTATGAAACCATTACACCGAGTGTTATACTCCGGAATGTTTTCGAAAATCCCGGATGGTATACCCAATACACGCCTTACCAGGCTGAAATTTCTCAGGGCCGCCTGGAAAGCCTCCTGAATTTCCAGACTATGGTAAGTGATCTCACTGCCCTTCCGCTGGCCAACGCTTCACTGCTGGATGAGGGAACAGCCGCCGCTGAAGCCATGATCATGTTTTTTAATCAAAAAAACAAAGATCATCAGCACGTTACCGTTCCGAAGTTTTTTGTTGACCAGTCCATTTTCAGACAGACCCTGGATGTCCTGATTACCCGGGCTGAACCCCTCGCCATTGAGATTGTTACCGGCGATTACAGGAAAGCAAATATAGATGCAGGCTATTTTGGGGCAATTGTTCAATATCCTAATTCGGAAGGACATATTTCCGATTACAGGTCATTCATTCAGCAAGTACAGTCTTCGGGAGGATTTGTGGTTATGGCTACCGATCTGCTGGCTCTTGCTCTGCTTACTCCGCCGGGTGAATTGGGTGCCGATGTTGCCATCGGATCAGCCCAGCGTTTTGGCGTACCAATTGGTTTTGGCGGTCCCCACGCTGCTTTTTTTGCGGCTAAAGAAGATTTTAAAAGAGCTATTCCGGGCAGAATAATCGGTGTCAGCGTGGATGCCCATGGAAACAGGGCACTGAGGATGGCCCTTCAAACCCGGGAACAACATATCAAAAGAGAAAAAGCCACTTCCAATATCTGTACTGCGCAGGCTCTGCTGGCGAATATGGCAGCCATGTATGCCGTTTACCACGGACCAGAAGGAGTTAAAGATATCGCCAGCCGTATCAACCTGCTCTCCCATGCCTTATCCGACGGACTTCGCGAATTGGGTTTTGAGCCCGTACACGAATATTTCTTTGACACCATTCATTTAAAAATTCAGGATACGGAAAAACTTCGTTCGATCGCTGAAGGCAGGAACCTGAATTTCTTTTACGGGCAAAATGAGAATGTCTCCATTTCGCTGGGGGAAAACAGCAGCCAGCGCGACGTGCTCGATATTCTTTCCGTGTTTGCCACATTCAGCGATATTGACGAAGCAGCTACATTATTTGATCATGACCAGCAGGATGAACTGATTCCCGTAACTCTTAGCCGCCGTTCCTCCTTTTTGACCCACCCGGTTTTCAATACGCATCACAGCGAAACAGAAATGATGCGGTACCTGAAGAGTCTAGAAAACAAGGATCTGTCATTAAACACTTCCATGATACCGCTGGGTTCCTGTACAATGAAACTCAACGCAGCCAGTGAACTCATTCCGGTAAGCTGGCCCGCATTCAGTAAAATACATCCCTTTGCTCCGGCTTTTCAATGGAAGGGTTATCAGCAGATGATTCTTGAGCTGGAGTCATGGTTAAGTACGATTACCGGATTTGCAGCCACATCACTCCAGCCCAATAGCGGAGCACAGGGTGAATATGCGGGATTACTTGCCATCAGATCATATCATGCCACCAGAAAAGAAGAACATCGTCAGGTAATGTTAATACCGATTTCTGCCCATGGCACCAATCCGGCCAGTGCGGTGATGGCAGGCATGAAAGTGGTGGTCGTAAAGAGCGATGAAGACGGTCATATCGACATCGGAGATCTGAAAGAGAAAGCCATTCAAAATAAAAATGAGCTCGCGGGGCTGATGGTTACCTATCCTTCCACACACGGTGTTTTTGAGGAAGGGATCAAAGATATCTGCCAGATTATTCATGACAATGGTGGTCTGGTTTACATGGACGGCGCCAATATGAACGCCCAGGTTGGTTTAACAAGTCCTGGTTATATCGGAGCGGATGTCTGTCATTTGAATCTGCATAAAACTTTTGCCATCCCTCACGGTGGCGGTGGACCCGGAATGGGTCCCATTTGTGTAAATGAAAAACTGAAGGATCATCTGCCGCGACACTGGACGAATCCGGAGAATAAGGGTTCCGGTGCGGTAAGTGCGTCACGATATGGGTCTGCAAGTATTCTTCTCATCAGTTATGCCTATATTAAAATGCTCGGATCCCACGGTATTCGCCAGGCTACGGCATATGCCATTCTGAACGCCAATTATATGAAGGCCCGGCTGGAATCTTACTACCCGATTTTGTATACCGGACCGAATAACACCTGTGCACACGAATTCATTGTGGATCTCAGGCCATTTAAAGCCCAGGCAGGAATTGAAGCGGAGGACCTGGCAAAAAGACTGATGGACTACGGATTTCACGCGCCAACTTTGAGTTTCCCTGTGCCGGGCACCATCATGATCGAACCCACGGAAAGTGAAGACAAATCCGAGTTGGATCGTTTCTGTGACGCGATGATTGCGATATACCATGAAATTCAGGAAATCTCAAAGGGCAATATGGACAGGACGGATAATCCACTGAAAAATGCGCCGCATACACAGAGCCTGGTTACGGCAGATGAATGGAACCATACATACGGACGCGAAAAAGCTGCTTTCCCTCTGCCCTATACCCGAACCAATAAATTCTGGCCATCTATAGCGCGTGTAAATAATACTTATGGCGACCGGAATCTGATTTGCACATGCGAACCGGTTTCGTCTTATGAAGAAGCTGCTGTAATGTGAAACTAATATACTTCCACACTAAGTTATTGTCCAATAATCTGGGGAATGGGCTCAAGCAATTTCTTCGTCTTTCGATCGAGGCTGAAGCGCCGGGCATAGATCAGCCGGTAATTACCTACGCTTACATCGTATGAATAAAGGGTACTCTTGCCCTTCATCAATAATTCAGTATCAACCCAGAGCACACTCAGGCTCCATTTATCGCTATTGTAACCGGTACCGGCATGTAAAATATAATTTGGGCGAAACGCAAACCGGCTTGCCCTGGTATCGAGATCAGTGGATATTTCCTCGGAATACCGGAAAGCCAGGTTAATGGTAGCTGATCCAAGTATAAAAAAATGCTTCCTGTACACAAAAGTGTATGCATAACCGATACCCGGGCCGAAACTGAAAAAATGAAATTTATCAATGTTCAGAACACTCTGGGCAGGATCGACCGCTGTGGGTGTTAAAGTGCTGTCGCCATGTATGGAGCCATAATAAACTTCCGCGCCGACCAGCACCGAGCCTGCAGATTTTTTCTGCCATTCATTTTGCAGAAGACCCGCCTGATAGGAAAACCTTCTTTCATTCAGGGCACGATACATGGCAAAACCGATCAGACTCAGTCCCATGTCGGGACGCAGATAGTAAGGCTGTCCCTGTGGAGCGGCAAGCCCCTGAGGTGTGAGATAGTATCCCTTGTAGAATTCCCCCAGCAGGTCAATACTCCATTTTCGGGCATAAAAATGTCCCTGCAGATCAAGGTATTTGGTCTTTCCTTTTTCTTCGTTTGGGTTGAATTTATTAATTCCCACACCAATATTTACAGTAACTGCATGGTAAGTTGCCCCGATGCCTACATTTAGGGAAGTGACTGACCGGTACTTGAATGAGGGCGCGGGTTCCGGGGGATTAAAGCTCAGCACGGTATATTTTCTGGACAGATAAGCTCGGGCTGTCAGCATCGAACGATACGTGTTATAATAACCTGAATCATGATCATCATGAAATATTTTCTGCCCATTTGATACGGAAACTATAATTACCAGTATCAGCAGCATCCCCGGTTTTTTCATACTCCATAATTTCTTGAACTTCCACACGCCCACACTTCCCAACTTATTTAAACTCATCCAGCCTGTTCAACTCCACAATGGTTGTTTTTCCATCAGGACTCTCATGATACATTTGAACAAACTTACGGTCAAATAAAATTTCGTCATATACGAAAGAGGTTCTTTGCTGTACTATATTGGAATAAACGTCGTCGAATGCGCGAACATTCACATACACTTCCAGGTCCGCTTTTTTCATATCCTCGTAAGTAAAATCATAAAGTGGACTTTCAGTTGTCAGCGGATGCACCACTGTCCAGTTCATAGGCAGGGACTCAACCTGACTTCTTTCCAGATTCAGATCATAAAACTTGTACTGTGATTTTCCGTTTTCCTCTACCAGCATCGCAGCATTCACTTTAATGTTTACGTTGGTCATTGTATGATGATCTTTATATGTGGCAAACCGGAACATAAACGCTTTGCCATCCTGATAAGGGCTCACTACGGCATTCTTGCTGAAAAGGAGAAATGCCTTTGGTTTGGAAAATCTGCCATACAAAAGACCGGTGGCTATGGCAAAGGATAAAAAACCAAGCATGGATTCAAAAGCCGCGATGGAGTTCGCCGAGTCGCCCAGCGGATTTACCCTTCCGTAACCGACGGTTGTAAATGTCTCTGTGCTGAAAAAAAACATTTCTTTAAAAACCTGCCACTGGGAAACCCCAACAACACCCTGGAACTGGTCACGGCATATAAAAAAATACAGGCAGCCAAACAATAAGTTGATAGAAAGATAAAAAACAAACAAAGAACCAAAGAATTTCCAGCTCGGCATATTCAGCATCGAGTGGTAAAGGCTGAAACGTTTAAAAAAAGAAACACCCTCTTTCCTCACATTAAATGTGCCGTCGCGGTTTACAAACCTACCGCCGTAATTATCCGGATTACCGCCAAATCCCGTATCATTATTATCCTTTATATGTTCGCGTTTTCGGGAAAGAGACATTCCGTTTTTTATTTGAAGCAAATGTAGGGCAACACCTATGCCCATCCTTCAGCCCCTGAACTTTTTTTGGCCGCGGGTGTTGGGCTTCACGATTTAGGCTTTAAAATATGACCCTTTGCATAAAGGAATCATTGCTTTAATTTTATACTATGGCAACGCAGCTGAACAAACCGGGCACATATGAGGAAACAGCCTTCGATTCCGAAGTCCTGACCGATACGGAATCTCCCTATAGCCTCGTGGTATGGAATGATGAAGTAAACAGCTTCGAATGGGTGATCCAGACTTTAATTGAAGTGTGTAATCATTCCACCGAACAGGCTGAACAATGTGCCATGATTATTCATACACAGGGAAAATATGCTGTTAAACAAGGTAGTTATGACGAACTGAAGCCGATGTGCGACGCCATAACAGAACGGGGTATTGGTGCCACTATCGAAGTCCTGTCGAATTCCTGACTTTATTTTCAATTTCGTATTCCTAAATATTCAAATGGCCCTGATTGCCCTTGATAAGGAACTAAGATTTCCACCCGTGGAAATGGCCGATGAAGATGGCCTTCTGGCAATCGGTGGCGATCTGTCAAGAGAAAGGCTGTTATTCGCTTACAGAAATGGCATTTTCCCCTGGTACGAAAACAAGTATATCTTATGGTGGTGCCCGGATCCGCGCTTTGTATTATTTCCGGAGGAATTGAAAATCAGTTCCAGTATGAAGCAATTGCTGAAAAAAAAGAGTTTCGATTTTTCGATCAATACAGATTTTAAAGCGGTCATCAGCGAATGCCAGGCTATTTCAAGACGGGGACAGGACGGCACCTGGATCACCGATGAAATGCGGGATGCTTACCTGGATCTGCACGAGGCCGGTTATGCGCACAGTGCCGAAGTACGAATTCGGGGGGAACTTGTTGGTGGCCTGTATGGGATTCGACTGGGGAACGTTTTCTTTGGAGAAAGTATGTTCAGCAAATACAGCAATGCCAGCAAGTATGCCTTTATAAATTATATGGAATTTCTAAAAACAGAATCCGTAAAGCTCATTGACTGCCAGGTTTATACTGCTCATCTCGAATCACTCGGCGCCCGAATGATTCCCCGTAGCGAGTTCCTTAAACTCGTACACTCCTCCCAAAACGCTTAACCATTCACTTCCACATTCCCACACTCCCACATTTCCATACTTGTCTTTTTCTCCGGCCACTTATCCGCAAAAGAATAAACCAGTCCGCGCATATAATCGTTTTCCGGATACACGGTTAATTGTTCCTTAAGTTCTTCCAGAGTCCGAATCTGGATTTCTTTATTGAGAAATCCCATTCCATAAAGTCTTCCCTTTTCAATCAGAACACAACTTTCCTCAGTAGAATCCCTTCCGCGGTCACGGATCGTGAAGGAAGGCAAAAGCTCGTGGAGAGATGCCAGGGCATCCGTAAGTCGCCGGTTATAAGATGCCGGTGTCTCCATATGTTCACAGGCGCCGTGACAGCTCTTTTCTTTTACGCCTTCACAGGCTTCCGGCCCTTTTTGAATAAAACACAATTTGGGACAGAGTTCAAACTGTTTGACCAGCTTTCTGACTATCTGCCAGCCCTCCGCCAGGCCGTTAAAACTATAATGAGCGGGCAGATGCTGCTTTTTCTTTTCAATGGTAAGTCTCTGATAGCCCGACTGATCTTCGTAAACATATAAGCCATAACTCGCCTCGTACCTTTTCAGGCTACTGTTATATGCAGGCCACAAGCGGCGGATTTCAACGCATTCGAACAAAAAGGCCATGAGCTCTGTACCACAGTCCTGCCAGGACACGGAAAAGATTTTTCGCAAAAATTCCTGTTTCCGTTGCCCCGTGTGATGATTTGAAAAATGACTGGTAACCCTGTTGCGCAGATTTTTTGCCTTACCCACATAAATTACTTTACCCCTCTGGTCATGAAAATAATACACACCCGCTGTATAGGGCAGGGAGTAAATTTGCTCTGAGGGCAGGTTGGGCGGAAGATATTGTTCCCGGCTTCGCCCATGCAACATATGGCGAACGGCGCCCTGACGATCCGCCGCGAGTATTTTTTCGAATAGTATTACTGTCGCATCCGCATCCCCCCCGGCCCGATGACGGTTTTCTAGAGAGATGCCGAGTTCCCTGCATAATTTACCCAGGCTATAACCCGGTAAACCGGGGAAAACCTTACGGCTAAGCCTGACCGTACAGAGTCTTTTGCTGTCCAATTCAAAACCACAGCTTTCCAGCTGATGTTTAATGAAGGAGTAATCAAAATTGACATGATGAGCTACAAAAATGGCATCCTTTAGCATTTCGTAAACCCTGCCCGCCAGTTCCCGGAAAACCGGCGCATTGACCAGCATATCGGGCCGGATGCCGGTGAGTACCTGAACGAACTGCGGAATCGCGGTTTGTGGATTGACAAGCGTTTCATACCTGTCAACGATCTTATTTCCATCGTGTAGCACAATAGCCAATTCAGTGATGCCGTTATTAGACGCATAACTGCCTGTCGTTTCGATATCTACAATCGCATACATATGGTGGTTACCCTCCGGAGAGCCTTTTGCTAATAAAGTTAGGAAAATCACCCTTCAGTTTGAAGAAAATAACCAAATAATATTAATTGTTCGTACCCCTTGAATCCCAACCGTCCGTTCTATGAGTATTCACCTTTTAAATTCAATGACATGAAACACCTTCACATTCCTCATGTTGGAGAACAAACGACCATGGCTGCCATCATCGCGGTCCTGTATTTTTGCTCCATCATGCTGTTTGCCTATGTTTTTACCCTTACCTAGGCGGGTCAATGGCATGGGATCGGAGAAGGGGGTCCAACCCAATCCACCAAGCCAAAAACCAATGAAATTCGTACGATAACTCCGGCCCTGCCGGAGTTTTTCTTTTTTTAACCGGTAATTGGCCTAAAAAATCTGTCAAAACGCTTTCATCTGAAAAAAAAACATTCTATATTTGTTCGGATTGCGGCCGCCACCCGTGTTTTAGACTCTGGCAACCCCTGCCAAATCGTAAGAGAAACCAACCCATAGTTGATCCTTAGTGTACCCCTTGAAACAAATGTTTTTTAAACATGGTTTCACCTTAAATTTTTCATTTATGAAAAAAACGACGCACTCTTTTCATTTGGGCGAAAATGCAAAAACGGCATTATTTGCTTTTGGTTTTCTTAGCCTGGTTATGTTGCTTTCCTACCTGTATTGGTTTGCTTAGTAGCAAATAATCTGTTAGCGAATCTGATTTCAAGACCTCTATGTAATTATAGGAGGGTGTTTTGATATTCTCCCTCTGCGGAAGTTTCCATTGACCATGGAAACTTTTTTTTTGCACCCGCGCTTTTCCATCCTTCTTCACGATTGATTAACTTTGCAGTCCTATTAAATGGACGCCCGGATGGAACTCAGCAAACACTATGACCCCGCAGGAACTGAATCAAAATGGTATGCACACTGGATCTCAAAACAGTATTTCAACAGTTTTCCCGACCAGCGCCCGTCTTATACGGTAGTTATTCCGCCGCCTAATGTTACCGGTGTACTTCATATGGGACATACACTGAACGAAACCGTTCAGGATATTCTTGTGCGTCGCGCCCGGATGACGGGTTTCAACGCCTGCTGGGTACCCGGAAGCGATCATGCGTCCATTGCCACCGAAGCCCGGGTGGTTGCCATGCTGAAGGATCAGGGAATTGACAAAAATGCGCTTTCCCGTGAGGCCTTTCTGAAATACGCGTTCGAGTGGAAAGAAAAATATGGGAGTATCATCTACGACCAGATTGCCAAACTGGGTTGTAGTGTGGACTGGAACCGGACCACTTTTACTATGGACAATCATTACTATAAAGCGGTAATGAAAGTATTCGTAGAACTATATAGGAAAAAAATGATTTACCGCGGGGCACGCATGATTAACTGGGACCCCGCAGCCAGAACGGCACTAAGCGATGAGGAAGTGGAATATCGCGATGTGCAGGGCACCCTCTATTATGTCAGATACCCGGTTGTGGGTTCCGATGATTTTGTGGTGATCGCCACCCAGCGTCCCGAAACCATTATGGGCGATACCGGCATCTGCGTCCATCCGGATGATCCGAGATACAGATCCCTTCACGGTAAACAGATTATCGTTCCGCTGGTGAACAGAAAGGTTCCATTAATTACGGATGAATATATTGATATGAGTTTTGGAACCGGTGCGCTTAAGATAACCCCCGCGCACGATATCAATGACTATAATATCGGATTGAAACACGGTCTGGCTGTTATAGATACACTCAATGAAGACGGGACCCTTTCCCCCGCCGCCGAAATCTTCGTGGGTATGGACCGTTTCGAAGCGAGGAAAAAAGTGGTTGAAAAATTAAAGGAAGAGGGGCTTCTCGAAAAAGAAGAACAATATTCCACCCGTCTTGGATTTTCCCAACGCAGTCACGCTGTTGTGGAACCCCGCATATCCACCCAATGGTTTGTAAAAATGAAACCTATGGCGGAACCGGCGCTTGCGGCGGTTGTTTCCGGAAAAATAAATATCCATCCCGGAGAAAAATTTCTGGCGACATATAAATACTGGCTGGAAAATGTAAAAGACTGGTGCATATCCCGGCAGCTCTGGTGGGGGCAACGAATCCCGGCCTGGTACGATTCCAGGGGGAATTTCGTAGTGGCCGAATCTGAGTCCCTGGCGCTGGAAGCATTTCAGGATCAGTACGGCATTTTAGCAGTGGGTGAAGAACTGGTTCAGGATGAAGACGTACTGGATACCTGGTTTTCTTCCTGGCTTTGGCCAATGGAAGTGTTTAAAGGAATCACCGAGCCGGGCAATGCCGAAATAAATTATTATTATCCCACTTCGGTATTGGTAACGGGCCAGGATATTATCTTTTTCTGGGTTGCCCGGATGATCATGGCGGGACTTGAATTCAAAAAAGAAATCCCTTTTCCCGACGTGTACTTCACCGGAATGGTAAGAGACAAGCAGGGTAGAAAGATGAGTAAAAGTCTGGGCAATTCACCAGACCTGCTGCAACTGATTGAAAAATATGGAGCAGACGCCGTGCGTTTTGGTATTATGATTTCTGCACCGGCCGGCAATGATCTTTTGTTTGATGAAGCCGGCCTGGAACAGGGCCGGAATTTTAATAATAAACTCTGGAATGCCCTCAAACTCGTGAAGATGTGGGAAGGCAGACTGACTCCCGGCACTCCGGTTGACTTCTATTCAGAGGCAGGAACTTTTGCAGTAGACTGGTTCCAAAACCGATTTAATCAGGCGCAAACGTTGATTAATAAATTATTATCAGAATTCAAACTCAGCGAAGCATTAAAAACGATTTATTCCCTGATCTGGGATGATTTCTGCAGCTGGTACCTTGAATGGGTTAAGCCCGGATATGAACAGGCCATGAATCCGGTTTTTTACGAAAAAACCATTTCGTTTTTTGAGGACCTGCTTTTGTGGCTCCATCCATTTATGCCTTTTGTAACTGAAGAAATATATCACCTGCTGAGAAACAGGGAGGCAGCCGACGATCTATGCATTAAACAATTTCCTGCAGGAAAAACATACCATTCACCTGTTATTGAAACCGGCGAAAAACTGATGTCTTTTTTAACCCTGGTCAGGGACTTCCGACAACAGCAGCAGTTAAAAAACAGCGAACCCATTTCAACGCTTCATATTTCTCAGGAGATTTTTGGGCAGTCCGAAAGTCTTTATGCCATCATACGTAAACAGCTCAATGTGGCGCGAATCGAATTCACTGATGGCCAACTGAAAGCAGACCATTTCATCCAGGTCCTTCCCTTTGAGTCCTTTCAGGTCGGATTTGAAAGTCCTCAAAAACAGGATTCGGGAATACGAAAAGCAGAACTTGAAAAGGAACTGGATTATTATCGAGGGTTTCTGGATTCATTGAATAAAAAACTTTCCAATGAACGGTTTATTCAAAATGCAAAACCTGAAATAATCGAGTTGGAAAAAAAGAAAAAATCGGATACAGAAGAAAAAATCGCAGCCATTCAGCTCACGCTGGCCGGATAGTAGTCAATGATGCGGATTTACCTGATCGACTCCATAGCTTCATAGTTGAAAGGAACTGTAAAAGCCACACCGTTTCTTTTAACCCGGACGTTTCCTGAAAGCCGTACTTTAATTTTATTGTCGTTCAGCAGCATTTTTAGGGCGCTGTTGAGCAGCAGCTTGGGGCTGACTTTTAGATTGAGCGGAACATAAAAAGTATCCTTCCTGGGAATATCGATGGTTGAATCCAGCACATAATGATTCGCCAGCTGATCATCGAGATATACATTCACGTCCCCTCTTTTTAATTCCATATTGAAAGAATTCGGATTGTAAAACGCAAGTTGTGTATGGAGGAGGGCAGAATCAAAACTGACATTCTGAATGGCGAAGTCCCGGAATCCGAGATATTGGGGT
This sequence comes from Puia sp., assembly GCA_965214575.1. Taxonomy (GTDB): domain Bacteria; phylum Bacteroidota; class Bacteroidia; order Chitinophagales; family Chitinophagaceae; genus Puia. The sequence goes on along the minus strand of CBDCCE010000015.1, from coordinate 30,256 downwards.
GCCTCCGGTTTACTGCAGGAAAAGAGTGAACCGACAGCAGCCAGCGCCAGCAAAAAAAGAAAATTAGGACGCAGGCCAAAAGAAAACATCATTTTCATACCTGCGCAAGATAATAGTTTTCTCTTGCAGCTCCCTTGGATTAACTTTGCTTACTCATTTTATTAACACTTATCCGGATTCATGGTTACTATAGAAAATGAATTATTAAAAGTGGTCATCGCCCCAAAAGGCGCAGAACTGCAAAGCCTTTATAGTAAAATGACGGGGCTGGAATATTTGTGGAACGGAGACCCTGCATTCTGGTCAAAACGTTCTCCCGTGTTATTTCCAATCGTGGGCAGCCTGAAAGACAACAGTTATCTGTTTCAGGGTAAAACCTATTCTCTTCCCAGGCATGGATTTGCGCGGGATATGGAATTCGAGATGGAAAAACAGGAAGGGAAGGAAGCTATTTTTCTGTTGCGCAGCAACGAGGAAACAAAAAAAAATTATCCCTTCGATTTTGAATTCAGGATACGTTATCAATTACTGGGTGACGAACTGAGTACGGAATACCTGATCAAAAATACCGGATCCGGCACGATGTTCTTTTCCGTAGGCGGGCATCCCGCTTTTCGGTTACCTATCGCGCCCGGTACGGCATACAGCGACTACTTTCTGAAATTTGAAGAAACCGAAGACCTGAATCGCTGGCCCATTTCAAAAGAAGGGCTGATTCTTCCTGAAACCATTCCGGTACTGGAAGACTCCAATACACTCATGCTCAATAAATCCCTTTTTTATCAGGATGCGCTGGTTTTCAAGTATCCAACATCTTCCGTGATTTCGGTACTTTCTAAAAAAACACTGCAAGGCATTCAATTTGAAATGGGTGAATTTCCCTTTCTCGGTATCTGGGCAGCCAAAGACGCTGATTTTATCTGCATCGAACCCTGGTGCGGCATTGCCGATTCCGAAAACAGCACCCGGCGTCTGGAACACAAGGAGGGCATTGAGAAGGCCATGCCGGGCAATACCTTCAGCCGCCAGTGGCGGGTAAAGGCTTTTTAAAAGCAATTCATGACAGACGGCAGAGATTTTCGCCGATTTATCACGATATTGGGAAAATAAAATTTGTCTTTGTCACGATACCTCAATATTATTTATACCAGCCTGAAAATGGCACTACAGGAATTCCGTTCCAACAAACTGCGCACCTTTCTTTCCCTGCTCGGTATTACTTTCGGCATTTTCTGTATTATCAGTGTACTGGCTGCCATTAATAGTATGAAGACCGCTGTCCAGAATGACATCAAAACTTTAGGAACCAATACGGTTTTTATAGATAAATGGGAATACCGGAACGACAACGATTATCCATGGTGGCGGTATTACAAAAGACCCACACCGAAATATGAGGAATTAAAACAACTGAAAGACCGGGTACCGATTATTCAGAATGCCACTTTCATGACCCAGGATCAGTCTGTTTTTGAATACGGCAATGACCTGCTCAACGGAACCAATTATTATGGAGTTACCGAGGACTTTGCCAAAATAGAACATTTTAATATCGGCGAAGGCCGTTATCTGCAACAGACCGATTTCGACCAGGGATCCAACTCACTGGTGATAGGTTTCAACGTAGCAGAAAAAATATTCACCAGTCCGGAACTCGCTATTGGAAAAACAGTTCGCTTAAAAGGGGGCAAGCCGGCTATCGTCATTGGCGTCATAGCCAAACAGGGACAGAGCATGATGGATATGTGGGGTTATGATGATTGCATCATCATGCCCTATAAATTTCTGAAACAGATCATCCGTGATGATGATGCACAGCCTAAAATCATCGTGGAGGGTAAGGATAATGTGAGCATACCGGCTTTGAAAGATGAACTTACAGGGGCCATGCGCTCGATTCATAAATTAACTCCAAGCCAGGAAGATGATTATTCGCTGAATGATATTGAATCCTTCAGCAAATTCATGGATAGTATTTTCTCCAATATCAATATTGGTGGATGGGCGATTGCAGCCCTCTCGCTGATCGTCGGCATGTTTGGCGTGGCAAATATCATGTTTGTAACTGTGCGCGAACGAACCGCCCAGATCGGATTGAAAAAAGCGCTGGGAGCCAAAAAGAGTACCATCGTTTCCGAGTTTCTCCTGGAATCTTCTTTTTTGTGCATTCTCGGCGGCCTCTTCGGCTTGATTGCTGTTTTTATACTGGCAGCCATAATAACCAGTGTACTGCATTTCACCATCTTTATCCCGCTGGATATTATCATGCTGGCCGTAGGTATCTGCCTTTTTGTAGGTATTGTGGCAGGAATTATTCCGGCAGTCATTGCGGCGCGGCTGGATCCCGTCGTAGCCATTCGGTCAACCAATTAATTCCGCGATTCCCCGGTATCTTTGCAAACAAAATTTTCCATTGGCGACAACGATTTTAGGCATTGAATCTTCCTGTGATGAAACGGCCGCAGCCATCTGCTGCGATGGGCTGATATTATCCAATATTATCGCCAGTCAGGAAATTCATTCCCGTTATGGCGGTGTGGTTCCCGAACTGGCCAGTCGCGCTCATTTACAAAATATTTACCCGGTGGTTGATCAGGCGCTCAATAAAGCCGGCGTTGAACTCTCTGCTCTCGATGCCGTTGCGTTCACTCAGTCGCCCGGCCTCATCGGATCCCTGCTTGTAGGTGCTCAGTTTGCCAAATCCCTGTCTTTTGCACTGAACTGCCCGCTGATCGCAGTACATCATATGCAGGCGCATGTATTGGCCAACCTCATTCCCGATCAGAACAATCCTAAGCAACCCCCTGTATTTCCCTTCTTGTGTTTAACCGTCAGCGGAGGCCATACCCAGATCGTGGTCTGCCAATCACCATCGAATATGAAGGTTATCGGAGAAACTACCGATGATGCAGCGGGTGAGGCTTTTGATAAATCCGCCAAACTACTGGGACTGCCTTATCCCGGCGGCCCATTGATAGACCGGTATGCGGCACAGGGAGATGCAACCCGTTTCAAATTTCCCGAACCGCAGGTACCCGGACTTAATTTTAGCTTCAGCGGTTTGAAAACGGCTATCCTTTATTTTGTTCAGGAAGAAAAAGCCAGGCAAAAAGATTTTATTGAAAATAATCTGGCGGATATCTGCGCGTCCATTCAGGCCCGGATCGTTTCCATACTGTTAAATAAACTGAAAAAAGCGTGCGCTCAAACAGGAATTCGTCATATATGTCTTGCCGGTGGGGTCGCAGCGAATAAGGGTCTCAGAAAAGCATTCGAAGAAACCGGTCGCTTATGCGGATGGGAAACTTTTATTCCAAAGATGGAATATTGTACAGACAATGCAGCCATGATTGCCATGACGGGCTATTTCAAATTCGAAGAAAAAACATTTTCTCCCTTTTCCACCGGCGTGAGCGCCCGGGCGAACGGTTAAATATCTTTATGCCAAATTCTTTTTTCAGGTTTAAGCAGTTTACGATTCATCAGCACAGAACGGCCATGAAGGTTTGTACTGATTCCTGTTTGCTGGGTGCCTGGACGGCTGAAAGAATAAACGGGGCCGCAACTGTTCTGGATATCGGTGCGGGTACGGGATTACTTTCGTTAATGCTGGCGCAAAAATCAAAAGCCCGGATTGAATGCATAGAAACAGATCATGATGCTGCATTGCAGGCTCTTGAAAATATAGCCGGGAGCCCATGGCGGGGGCGCGTTCACCTGACAGAAGCCGATGTGCGAACATTTGAATTTAAAAGAAGGTACGACTTTGTCATCAGCAATCCCCCGTTTTATGAGTCCGACCTGCATTCCCCGCAGGAGCAAAAAAATAAAGCGAGGCACGAAACCTCGTTATCGTTGGAAGAACTGATTCGCGCCCTTCATTCCTGTCTTGATCCCCTGGGATCATTCAGTATCCTCCTTCCCTTTCACCGGTCGGATTATTTTGAAAATCTGGCTTTAAACAATGGATTTTTTCTACGGGAAAGATGGATCATCCGGCAAACGCCGAAACATGATCCCTTCAGATCCATATGCCTGTTCAGTTATGAAAAACAAAATACAGTGATTGGGCAAGACATGTATATAAAGGATCAATCCGGAAAATACAGCACGGAGTTTAAACTATTGATGAACGACTTCTACGAATAAAACCACTCCTATACTTCGATACGCCCATACTCTCTCATGTACCCAAACCCCTCTGTGATCTCGCCCTCCTTAACCATCGTAGCTCTTTCAATCACTGCAGATCCGGATTTAAAAAGATCCTCGAGAACATATTTGATCAGCTGTTCGCCAAAATATCGCGAAGCATCGCGGGGAAGTTCATTGGGCAGATTGCCCACGGCCATGATGTCAATGGAAGATTCCAGAAAGGGCGCCGTTTTTTTCCGCGTTTTTTTGTCCACTCCATAAACAGGATCTTCCATTCTGGCATCCGTTAAATTACAGGGAACAGATCCGTTTTTATCATCCGTGATATCAGCGATGGTCTGTATGCGGAAATCAGGCAAAAGCATATCCTCCCATTCAAACAGTTTCGGCATCCGCGGATCCCAATAGATACCATTAAGAAGGATATCCGATTGGAGCGCAAAAGGTTTGAACAGGCAGTTATACTGATCGGGATGCGTATGAAAGTCCTCCCGGTTATAAATCCCCGATATTTTATGTTTATACAAAGAGGCCCCTTTAATCTGAGTAAAAACAGGATAGCTAAAATCACGGGTCAGGTATTCATCCGGCTCGATTTCAATGATACCCAGAAGGTTCATCACTTCCAGAAGTCCATGAGCCACCCTGCCCGAACCCGTAATAACCACTTTCAGATTCGGCAGGCGGATTCCGAAATAGCCGTGGATAAGCTGTTTAAAACTGGGTTGCTTATATACCCGGGGCAATTCATATTTTTTTGTCCGTCTGCCATAAGCCATCATGCCATTATGCGCTCCTACAATTCCGGCAAAAAATCCAAATCCCAGAATGCGCTGACCGTCTTCATGTTCCAAACACTCGTAGTCGATCAGCGTAATTTTTTTGCGAAGAATATCCCTGAACAGTTCCTGATTATAAATCTGCAGTTTACGGGTATGCGAAAAAAACAGGTATTTTTTCCCGGGAATCAATAGTTCGGATTTGATTTCCTTGATGCCGAACAGATAGTCACAGGCCCCCAGATCCTCGTTGATCTCTACCCCGGCCATCTCGTATTCCTTGTCTGTATAACAGCGGTCGTTGGAAGGCTGGGCGAGTATTTTAAGTGAAGCAAAGTTTTTCTGCAGCCATTTGCATTGAGAAGGAATCAGCGCTACCCGGTTATCCGCGGGTATTTTTGACTCGCGGACTAAGCCAATACAGATCATTCAGCTTGTTTTGTTTGGAAAGATATTCTTTTTTAAAGTTTTTTAATATATAAAACCACTGGATATAATCCTTAATTTGGCTGATCAATTATGCAGGTGATGATGAAGAATCGGCGTCCACTTTCGGATTTACTATTTCTGGTCATCATTTCCTTTCTGGCCATCGCTTCCATCGTTTCCTATCTGCGGCTCACCAGTCAAAACAATGCTTCCAATCTGGTACTCCACAATAACCTGGTCCGGAGCAAACTCGGCCTGCTTTTAACTTATAGCAGGGAAACTGTAAAAGATATGCAGGATTCCGTATCGCGGAATGATTCCGCTTTCCTGAATCAATGGCAAAAAGACAGCGCCGGCCTTTTCCTCAGGATAAAGGAACTGGACTCCCTGACACAAGATGAGAAGGACCAGCGAAACCGTATCACCCAATTTGGCAATTTGTATAGTACCTGGCTCAAAAACCTCAAAGAAATCCGGTTTACCAAATTGCATATTACCGGCAATATGCAGGATTATATCCTGACCAGCGATGATTTTCTGAAAAGAGCACAGATCCTCATCACAGATATCCGCCACGCAGAGGATGATGCGCTGTATGAAAAAGTGCAGGAGAAAGACCGGTCGGCTTTTTTTACTCCTTTTTATTCTCTTATCCTTTCTTTTCTGGCCATCGTGTTTGTCGGTATTGCCTACTTCAGGCTGCGGAATGAAACCCGGTTGCGTATGAAAGCAGAAGACGGGCAGGCGGTCATCCATAATTTTTTTCAGCAGGCGCCCGCCATGCTCGCAATTTTAAAAGGACCGGATCACCGGTTTGAATTTGTTAACCCGGCCTACAGGGAACTGATTGGCGGCAGGGATCCGATCAACAAGCCCGTGAGGGAAGCCGTACCGGAAGTAGCGGGACAGGGTTACTACGAAATTCTGGACTCGGTTTACCAAACAGGCATCCCTTTTATTGGAAAGGAAATGCCCCTTCAGATCGACCGGGGAAGAGGACTTGAACAGATCTATATCAATTTTATCTACCAGTCATTGAAAAATACAATGGGAGAAGCCGAGGGCATCCTGGTATTTTGTTATGACGTATCCGAACTCGTCACGGCCAGAAACCTGCTGCAACAGTCCGAAAGCCGCACCCGCCTGGCTATTGAAGCCGCACGTATGGGCACATTCGACTGGGATTTGCAGAACCAGCAGTTCATCAGCTCGCCCAGGATGAAAGAGATTTTTGGTTTTGCCGAAAACATGGAAACAACCCACAGGGATCTGATCAGCCGGTTTCATCCCGACGACAAAGTTATCAGGGACTTTGCAGTGGAAAAATCACTGACGACTGGATCACTGATTTATGAAATCCGGATCATCTGGCCCGACGATTCGATTCACTGGATCAATGTTTATGGCAAAATTTTATCCGACGATGCCAGGAATCTGCTCAGAATGTACGGTACCGCAGTAGACATCACTCCGCAAAAAATCGCACTGGAGGAACTCAAAGAAAGCGAATCCAAATTCCGGCTGCTCGCCAACACCATGCCGCAACTGATATGGACTGCCGGTAAAGAAGGCAGTCTGAATTATTTTAACCAGGCGGTATTCGATTATTCCGGTCTGGGTTTCGAGGAAATTGAAAAACAGGGCTGGCTGTCGATAGTTCATCCGGACGACAGGGAAGAAAATGTTCGACAATGGATGGAATCCGTACGAACAGGAAAGGAGTTTATTTTTGAACACCGGTTCAGAAATTTCAATGAAGAATATCGCTGGCAGCTCAGCCGGGCTGTTCCGCAAAAGGATGAGCAGGGAAATATCCAGATGTGGATCGGAACAAGTACAGACATTCAGGACCAGAAACATTTCATGCAGGAACTGGAAAAAAAGGTATTTGAGCGAACCCAGTCCCTTAACTACGCAAACCTGGCCCTGAAACAATCTGTCTCGGAACTGGAACAAACCAATGCAGAGCTCGCCTCCTTTAATTATATCGCAAGTCATGATTTGCAGGAGCCCCTGCGAAAGATAATTGCCTTCTCCAAACGTATTGAAGACGTGGAAATGGGCACACTGTCAGAAACTTCAAGGGATTATTTCACACGTATTATACAGGCGGCATCGAGAATGCAAAACTTAATAGATGCTTTTCTTTCCTACTCACAAACCAGCAATCCCCGCGCAGAAATGAGAAATACCGACCTCTCAAATATTCTGGATGAAGTAAAAAATGAGTTATCGGACATCATGGAGCAAAAAAGAGTTTCTTTAAAAAGTCATGCCCTACCCAGCGTGACGGGTATTCCTATTCAGATTCAGCAACTTTTTACCAATCTGATCGGCAATGCCATTAAATACAAACGCCCGGACCTGGACCCGGAAATAGAAATATGGTCAGAAAAAGTAAAAGGCATGAACCTCGAGATAGAAGGAGTTGACAAAAACACCGATTATTGGAAAATAAATATTAAGGACAATGGAATTGGGTTTGAACAGGTTCACGAGAACCAGATATTTGAGCTGTTCCAGCGGCTGCACAGTCGCCAGGAATTTGAAGGGACAGGTATCGGACTGGCTATATGCAAAAAAATAATGAGAAATCACCAGGGTTTTATCTCCGCTTTGGGAAAGAGCGGATCAGGTGCGGTATTTTCTATGTATTTTCCCGTGTAATTTGACTCTGCTCCCTGTTTGTAACCAAAGACTATCTCTAAGCCCATGAATGTTTCCAGGCGGATTATGTTAATTGACGACGATCCGGATGATCAGCTGTTTTTCAGGGACGCCATCCAGGTGGTCAGTCCGGATCTCTTCTGTGAACTCGCTTCCAGCTGTCAGGAAGCATTCAAACAGCTTGAAGTTCCACCACCACCGGATTTTATTTTCATGGACCTGAACATGCCCGTTATGAACGGATTCGACTGTCTGGCCTTTCTGAAAAATAAGAACGAATACAAGGATATACCCGTAGTTATTTTTACCACTTCGAAAAACAAAAACGATATCTCCCGTACCCGCGATCTCGGCGCCAGGTGGTATATGACTAAGCCGGATGACTTCAATATCCTATGCAAAAAACTGGATAATATCATTCACCGCGACTCCCGGGAAACCACTTATATTGTCTGAACACTCCCACGCTCCTACACTTCCACACTTCCACACTTACTTCGCCATTCTCTCTATCACTTCGAGCACTCCATCGGAATTCCCAACCACGGTGATCCATTGTTTGCTGTCCTCCATTTTCACATAGTATAGTGTTCCGGAATCTGAATTCGTTTCAGTGACTCCGAAAACGGTTTTACCGACGTATTTTTTATGTAGTTCCCATGCTAGGTGAAGAGGCAGCAAATTGACATCTTTATAGTATCTGTCTGATCCTATAAAATTCCCATCCTGATCATACTCTATTTCAGAAAGTACGTCATTTGATCTGAAATAGACCAGATAATGATTACCGCTTTCCTTCCAGTCTACTTTTTCCGCTAAGGGGAAAGCATCCCGGAACGCTTTTATCAATTTTTCATTTACAGCAGCAGGTCCGTCTGCTGCCCGGCTGGCTGACTGGACGGAGATAATTAAAAGAAAAATAAGGCAGGCTGTTCTCGTTTTCATACTTATCATTTTTGAGTTGGATAATTAAATACGCTCTAAATATAGTGTAGACTCCACCCAGTTTAAAGCCATTAAGTATCAGCGGTGTTGCATGAAAATAAAACTTTAAATAATTTATAACAGGGCCTGATAAAGGCAGTATTTTGGAGCCCTGAAGTATTGAAAACGGCATTGAACGAAAGTCAGGGGTTCCTTTGTTTTTCTGAAGACGGAACCTGAGAGGATCAGCGGTAAACGGTTCCCGATGGCCAAATCAAAGGGATGTCTGTTTATACTAAAAACCGTATCTTAAATTCTCTAAAACAGTTGCTTAAATATGAAATGGACAAGAACGATTGCTACATTCTGTTATGTTTTTTTGGCTTTCCATGTCAGCGCCCAGGAAACGGCGGTGCTAGGAAAAACAAAACTGATTTTTACTCTGGACGCTGCCGGCAGCCCGGTTTACCAGGTATCTTATCACGATAAACCGGTTATTCTTCCCTCGCGCCTTGGATTTAAGCTGGATGCTGACAGTCTGTTTTACTCTTCATTCAGGGTAACCGGCACGGAAAGACAATCCTTCGACCAGAACTGGCAGACTGTCTGGGGTGAAACCAGAGATATTCGCAATCATTACCAGGAGCTCACAATTCATCTGCAATCCACAAGAGCGCCTGGATTGCTTCTCAATATTATCTTCAGAATTTTCGAAGATGGCGTTGGGTTCAGGTACGAATTCCCCAGGCAACCCAATCTGAAATATTTTATAGTAACTGATGAGATGACGGAATTTAATCAGACAGGTAATCATAAAACCTTCTGGATACCCGGAGATTTCGATACCAACGAATACCTCTATAGTACCACGCTGCTCAGTGAAATTGACAACCGGAAAATGGTACAGACAGCTACCGATATCGCTGTCAGGGTAGCACCTGATCCTTATGCGGTTCAGACACCTCTGATGATGAAAACGGCGGAAGGTTTGTATATTAATATACATGAAGCAGGACTGGTCAATTATTCCGCCATGCAGCTCCATGTGAATACAAAAAATTTTTCATTAAGCTCGAGTCTGGTACCGGATGCGATGGGAAACAAAGCCTACCTGCACGCACCGTTTAAAACCCCATGGCGGACCATCATCATGAGCGATCAGGCTGCAGACATCCTTTCCTCAAAAATGATCCTCAATCTGAATGAGCCCAGTGCACTCAGCAATACGAGCTGGATAAAGCCGATGAAGTTTATCGGGGTCTGGTGGGAAATGCAGACCGGAAGAAGCACCTGGAGTTATGCGGCCAGTGAGGACAGTTTAGATGTCAACGGACAGCTGGTTCCCAGCGGCAAACATGGAGCTACTACGGCCAACGTGAAAAAATATATTGACTTTGCTGCCGCGAACAATATCCAGGGCGTCCTCGTGGAAGGATGGAACAGGGGCTGGGAAAGCTGGTTTGGTAACTGGAAGGAACAGGTTTTTGATTTCACGCGACCCTATCCCGATTTCGACGTTGCTGAACTTTCGAAATATGCTGCTTCAAAACATATCAGCCTGATCATGCACAATGAAACCTCCGGTTCGGCTACCGATTACGAACGCCAGATGGATACCGCGTTCCGGTTTATGAATCTATTTGGCTATCATGCCGTAAAAACCGGATATGTTGGAAAAATTATTCCCCGTGGCGAACATCATGACGGTCAGTGGATGATTGACCATTACCTGCGGGTGGCAGAAAAAGCAGCCGAACATGAAATCATGCTCGATTCCCATGAACCCGTGCGTCCGACAGGACTTCAGCGTACCTGGCCCAACTGGATGGCTTCTGAAGCCGGACGGGGCAATGAATACAATGCCTTCAGTATTGGCAGCCCGCCCGAACACGAAACCATCCTTCCCTTTACCAGACTGATGGGCGGCCCTATGGATTACACACCAGGTATTTTTAAAATGAAAGGATATGCTTCTTACGCACCCACCCGTCAGATGCATACCACGTTATGTAAACAGCTGGCACTCTATGTTACCATGTACAGTCCCCTGCAAATGGCTGCCGACCTGCCGGAAAATTATGAGGCACATAAAGACGCGTTCCGGTTTATCAGAGATGTTCCGACAGATTGGGACGATACCAAAATACTCGGAGCGGAACCGGGCGACTATATTTATATCGCAAGAAAAGAAAAATCATCTCCAAACTGGTATATCGGAGCCATTACCGATGAAACGGCCCGCAAGGCAACACTCGACATGTCCTTTCTTGACAAGGAAACTAAATATACTGCGATCATCTATCAAGATGCGGCTGGCGCAGACTGGAAAGATAATCCGGAAGCCGACCAGATTGATTCCTTTCTGGTAGATGCCGGCAGCAAAATAACAATTCCTCTTGCACCCGGAGGCGGCGCTGCCCTCAGCGTCCGCCCGGCGACGGAAACAGAAATAAAAACGCTAAAAAAATATAGTCCAAAAACAAATAAATAAACCATTTACCCTTTCAGGAACCAATGGAAACCGAGTCCCAGCGTAACCCCGTTGGTTGCAGTATTCAATGTGTAATTGTTGGCAGACTCAGAAACCGTTCCGGAAGTTTTACTCACACTGTTGCTGTTGTTCGTATCGTAATTATGAACATGACTGTAACTATAGCCCAGAGCGAAATCCATTCCAATACGTTTGTAAAAGAAATGAGTTAATCCAATACTCGCACCCGCGTTCCAGGTAAATATATTGGACACTTTCCCGTCCGTGCTGCCAGTGGATGTATTGCTGTAGCTGTTTCCCGTTGTGGTTCCGCTGCCGGTACCAGCCGCTCCGTTTATCTGCGCGTAAAACCAGTTGCTGCCGGGCATACCGGCAAAATAATAACGCATAAAGGGTCCGAGGCTCACTGTAGTGGTCGTCGTATTGGTGGTTGATCCCGAAGAGGTATTATTTGTATTTGCAGTAGACGAGGTAGCGTGACTGGTGCTGATATTAAAAGCCGGCGTTGCTCCCAGTACAAAATGAGGTGAAAGAAAGAATCCGATTTGAGGTCCCACACTGAAAGTAAAAGTATTTGTACCTGTGTTTTTCAGAGTACCTGCATCATAGCCATAGTCGCTGTTTGCAGAACTGTAGCCGGTACTTCCTATGGTCGTTCCCAGCATCATCGTGCCTTTCGAAAATTGCGCATGTACGTGAGGAGATAGTAAAAGTGCAATAACAAAACCTGCAATAAATCTCTTTGTTGTTTTCATATTTTTCATTTTTTTGCCATGTTTCAAGTTCCATGACTGGCATGGTTGAAGGGAAGAATGATGCCAGATTCGGATAAGCAGATGTTAAGCAAAAAATGAATGTGTAAATGAGTTAATCGCTTGTTATTGGACTCTGTTTACGGCAATTTTCTTTCATTTAAATAGTTTTTGATTAAACATTCCGCAAGGGCGGCAGTCGTACACCAATAAAAAATATATTTTATGAAACTTGCCTTTTTGGTTGGAGCAGCTTTTATTGTTTTTACTTCTACTTCATGCCGCGCAACGGTCAAAGTGGAAAGAGGGGAACATCCTTATTATATGCACGCGCTTTCCGATTTGCGTGCCGCCCGCTGGATGATCGAACATCGTCCCGGTAACTGGAATCAGACTATGGACGAAATGGATGCAGTGAAACAGATTGATGCAGCTATCGGGGAAATCAAAAAAGCAGCCATTGACGATGGTAAAAACCTGGAAGACCATCCGCCGGTTGATGAACGTAACGAGCACGACGGACGCCTCCATGTGTCCCTCGATTTCCTGCGAAAAGCAAGACAGGATGTGGGACAGGATGAAGACAATCAGTTTGCCCAGGGACTTCAGGCTCGCGCCTATTTCCATATTGATGCGGCTATTTCTGCAGTTAAAAAAGCCATCCACTCTTAAGATTATCCGTCAGCATTTAAATAAAGGGTCTGTCATTCTGCCCCCTGTTTCGCGCAGGGGGCTTTTTTGCATAAGTTTATTCCTTAACAGTCTACTTAAATTTGGATAAACTTTCCTAATTTCCCTTCATGATACAATCCCGTCAGCTAGCCGCTATCATGTTTACAGACATCGTAGGGTACACGGCGATGATGGGTAATAATGAACAAAAAGCCTTTGAGCTCTTACGCAAAAACCGGGAGATCCAGAAGCCGATCATTGAAGAATACGGCGGCCAGTGGATTAAGGAACTGGGTGACGGTGTTCTCGCGAGTTTCCCAACTGTTTCCGACGCCGTTTATGCAGCCATAAAAATTCAGCAGGCCTGCCTGCTTTCCAACGATTTCTTGTTGAGGATCGGCATTCACCAGGGTGAAGTGGTATTCGAAAACGGAGATATTTTCGGAGACGCGGTTAATATAGCTTCCCGGCTGCAGGCCCTGGCTCCGCCAGCAGGTATTTTTGTATCGGAATCTGTTCATCGTAATATTTCTAATAAAAATGATATCCGCTCTGAATTTATACGGGTGGAAAATCTTCGCAATGTGAAGGATCCGGTTCCGGTGTACAAGGTCATTTCCAATGATGAAGTAAAATCAGCTTCTTCCGATCAGCGACCGGTACTTAAAACGCTGATTCCCGATTATGACTGTGATATTTATGTGAGCTATCGCTTTAATGATAACAAATATGATGCGTGGGTAACCGAATTTATTGACAAGCTGACCCAGGAACTCAGCGCCACCCTGAAAGACAAACTCTCGGTTTATTTTGATAAAAACCCGGAAGAAAACCGAAAGCCTTTCTACCAGGAGAATACCCTGGTTCCCCGCCCCATCCGCGCGCTTATTTTTATACCTGTGGTTTCACAAACCTATTGTGATATCAACTCGATGGTCTGGAAAGAAGAATTCAAAGGATTTCAGGCCGGCGCCCGGACCGATCGCTTTGGCTCAGCTATTCCATTGAGCACCGGAAACCGCGCTTCCCGAACCATACCCGTCAAAATTCACGATATTGATGCAGACGATATCCGGCTGTTGGAATCTGAATTATCCGGAACCATGCGGTCAGTCGATTTTATATATAGGGAAGAAGGCGTTAACCGTCCATTGCGCTCCACCGACGACGAAAAATTTGCCACCGCCTTAAGGCCTCTGTACCGCAACCAGATTAATAAACTGGCCAACATTGTAAAAGACATTATTTCCGGAATAAAGGGTATGGATAAAGGCATTCAGCAGGAACAGCCCGTGTATAATCCGACCGCCAGACAAATCGTACCCCAGGTGTTTTCAACTGCCGTTTCCAATGCCATCAAAGTGCAGGTGATTGACCGGCAGCGCCCTAATATTTATCTGGCCTGGACTTCCAGCGACCTGAAAGAGAGCAGGGAGGAAATGGCTATTATCTTAAACAAAGCCGGTTTTAATGTGCTGCCTTCCATCGATTGTCCGGCGGACGACGAAACTTTTAAAAACAAAGCGGCAGAAGAAATTCAGCACTGTGTTTGCTCTCTGCATATGTTAAGCGGGGAATTCGGGCGAAGATTTGAGTCAGATGAAGAAGTATCCTTCCCCCAGTTTCAGTTCCAGGAAGCGAGAAAAAAAATCGGCCAGCCCGGGACTGACTTTAACGTATTTGTCTGGCTGGATCCGGAAAACAGCAAAACAGTAAAACCGGCACAACAGAATTTTATTAAGTCCATACGGAATAATATCACACGAAATATGATGTTCTCGAACAGCCAGGGCCCCATGCAGCTGGTGGATGACATCCGTGTGGTGATGATGAAACAGGATACGAAAGTGTATGATTCGAAAGACACAGAAATATTTTTCATTTTCAATCAGCAGGACGAACAGGATGCCCGCCATATTATTGACGCTATCAGTCTGGAGTTCCCTGTGGAAACAATGAATATAATGCCCGAAGGCGAAGACTCGTACCGGGAAATGTCATCCCAACAGATACCGAAAAGTAAACTGGCTGTCGTTTACTTTAAATATGCTGCAGACTGGGCTCTGCCGTTCATCAAACAAATCTGGAAACAGGTGGGCGGAGCTTCCTCACCTACTCCGATGTTCCTGGTAGGTGAAGATGATCCCCGGACCAATCTGGCCCGCAATTTCAAAGCGCCACGCGTCATTTCTATTATCATGCCCAAAGAAACCATTCCTGCCGAGGTGAAAAAGATTTACGGAGAAGTCATTTAGTCACATGTTTGAAAGTTATCCCATTTGCCCTTATACCGGATTAAGGTCTTTTTCAGAAGACGAATCGCTCTATTTCAAAGGGCGGGAAGAAGATATTGATCAGGCTACCATTCAGCTGCAGAAAAATAAATTCCTGATGCTGACCGGGGCGTCGGGTGACGGCAAATCATCCCTTGTGTTTGCCGGTATCATACCCAATGCCAGAGCCGGTTTTCTCAAATCGAAATATTCCAACTGGAACGTAGCGCATTTCAGACCTGAACGAACTCCCTTTCAAAATCTTTGTCAGGCCCTGGCAAAACAACTCGATATCCCTAACGCGTTCACCGTGCAGGGCGAACTCAATCACGGTTTCTCCGCCCTGGCCGACCTCTATAAAAATTCTAAGCGATATATTGATATTCATTCCAAAGAATGGCTGGAAGGAGATGAAAAAAAGAAAGCCGCCATGAAAAGAGAGGCGGCCAACCTCATCATCCTCGTTGACCAGTTTGAAGAGTTTTTTACAAATCCTGAAAATTACCAGCAGGGCGCACCATCCCGGGATGCCAACCTGGTGTTGAATCTCCTGTTGGAAACGGCGCGCATTGCACTGGACGAAGACATTCCCATTTTTGTTATTTTTACGATGCGCTCCGACTATATCGGTCAGTGTGCGGCCTTCAGGGGGCTTCCAGAATATATCGGTTTTTCACAATTCTTTGTTCCGCGGCTGAACCGGTCCCAGTTGCAACAGGTGATTGAAGAACCGGCCACTCTCAGCGGAAATCGGATTTCCCGCCGTCTGACAGAACGTTTGATTCATGACCTGAACGAAGGAGTCGACCAGCTTCCCATTTTGCAGCATGCACTTAAACAGGTATGGATCGCCGCCGATTCGGGCAGTCAGGAAATGGACCTCATTCACTATGCCATGGTCGGCGGAATGCCGGTAGATGAGCTGCCGTCAGATCAATTGCCCCATTTCAACGAATGGTTCGCCGCTTTACCTGAAAATATAAAAGCCTGTTATCATGCGCCCGGCCTGCAAAATGTGCTGGATACCCATACTAATAAATTATACGAAGAGGCCGCCGGTTATTATAATACAAAAACCGGCAAAAACATCTCGCAGGCAGATGCGAAGAAAATTATCCGCACAGCTTTTACCTGCCTCACGAAAATTGATCAGAGCCGTGCAGTCAGGAACCGGATGACCCTCCGGGAGATCACACATATCCTGGGTGATCCACGGTACAAGGATGATACAGTGGGCAATGTGCTGAATATATTCCGCGAACCCGGTAATACGTTTATCAATCCTTTTATTTCTGAAGATGAGCCGGAAAGCAGACAACTCCAACCGGATATAGTGCTCGATATTACCCACGAAAGCCTGATACGCAACTGGCAGTACCTGGGTAGATGGGCAAAGGAAGAATTTGATTCGCATACGGTTTCGCTCGATTTTGAAAAGCAGCTGGACCGCTGGGTTAACAGTGGCAAGTCGTCTAATTTCCTGCTCTCTATAGGACCGCTTACCTATTTTGAAAACTGGTATGAAAAAGCAACCCCAAATGCCTGGTGGATTGCACGTTATCTTCCCGAAGATGGTAAGAGAGATAACAAACTGGACCATTCCCGGAGAATACTGGAAAATTCCCGCGAATTCATTCAAAAAAGTGCATCGAAACACGTCGTAACACGCACCATTATGCGTTATGGCCCTAAACGGATCGCCATGATCATCGGTCTGATAGCGCTGCTAACACTCACTTCATTTACCATTCGTAATTACTTTTACAGACAAAACGGCTATGTACTAAACGATCTGCACCAGCAGGCCGCCCGCCTCTATGGGGATCCCAAGGTCGGGCTCATGAACAAAACACAGCTCATTGCGGAGGAATTTAAATCAGGTAGGACTACCCCGGACGAAGTCATGGAGTCCATACCGGACCCCGTGCAGCGTATCCGCATATTGAACGAGACCGCCGCATTACTCATATACCAGGGCAGGGACGAGCCAAAAAAAGAAATTTACCGGTCAGTTTTTCTTACGGACAGCCTGCTGCATGCTTATCCATTTCCAGAGAATAATCCGGAACTTATTTCGGCGGTACTAAAGGAAATCAACCTGTTCCGGGTAACATTGGAATTTAAATACCATTATGCTCCGAATCAGCAAACGGCAGAGTGGCTCAAAAGAAATGCTGCGCTGGCTTCCCAGTGGGTACTTTTAATTATCGACAGGCAGCCGCCTGCCTTTAACGATATTTTGAATTTGGATCTTGCATTGGAAAATGGCCTCAACTACCGGCAGTTCAAACCTGAAGACATCAGCCGTTTGATCCATACACTTTCTCCATTCGAAAACGGACTTTCAACACAGTGGCTGAAAACGAACTTTTTTATAGATAAAGTACAAATCAGAGGTGCTAGCCGCGGAGGCTATTATTTTAACTTCAATGGGCTTTATCAGGATCTCGCTTATCTGTATGCTGCGACGGGGCAAACCCGTAGAGCAATGCAGTGTGTGGACAGCCTACTCCTGTATAATAAAGGGTATTATCAAGGCGATTATGGCACCATGTCCGACAATGCCTCCCATATCGTTGCCGTTTTTTTTATCCATGACAAAAAAACGGAGCTGAACGACTTTGTCAAACAATATTGCAACAAAACGAAAATACCGGAGGATGATTTTTATTCCCGAATCATCGCGCGGGGACTGCATAACGTCGCAACAGCACTCAATCTCAGGCTTTTTCCATGGCAGGATGGAACCGGCAATCTCAACATCGATTTTACCAAACGATCCATGTTGAGTTTTTATTTTTCCCAGTACAGAAAGGTCATTGACTCAATGGTCAGGGATTCTGATCAGAAAAATTACCTGCTGGCCCTTTCCTATAAGAACGAAGGCATTCTGAAATATATTAATAAAGAATCACGCGACGGGGACGAGATGTCAACCAAAGAATATTTCGATAAAGCATGGACTTATTACCAATCGGTAAATCCGGCTTACCTGGAAAAAACCATTACGGTGATGGATGGTACTATGGAGCCCGGACTGGCTCCCCGTAAGTATCAGTTTTTGTATCCGGATATGCGGACCGCCTTTCATCCCGGACAGCCCCGTTTTTATTTCTATTATATTTTCAGCGATATTTTTCTGGACTATATCCTGTCCAATTACAAACTGAAAGAGTTTTACAAAACGCCCGACGAATTGCATTATCTGGAAGAATGGATGGATGCCTACAACACATCCAATATCAACATCAACGCTTTTCTTTTATACCGACCACGTTATGATGTGTTAAAAAAGCTCGAAAAACAATTGTCCGAAAAAGAGTTGTCCGGAAAATCAGATTACAATTACCTCTATCTCTATCTTGGCAAACAGGCACAGGATTCGGGCAGACTGGATGAAATGGTTTCGTATTATGATAAAATAGACAGATCCTCGCTGCTGAACACGGTTCAGCAAACCGAATTTTTTGGTTATATCAGGAACCAGTCGATGAGAATGATTGCGCGCGCAATGATGGGCTATCTGAAAACCGGTCAGCCGGACAAAATGAATAACATCGCCGGTTTATTTAAGAACCCTGTAAACCGGTCTTCTTTATATGCCTTTACTGCAATCCAATTGTTAAAAGAGAAATGGGACGAAAAAAAGGTACAGCCCCTGATTGATTCTGCCATACTGAACATGAACAATACAACCAATACGTCAGGAGAACAACCGAACCGGCGGTTGGTTTGCTACGCGCTGTCCATGCAAAATCCATCAGGCAACCTGAATCAGTCTTATATGGTAATTCGTAATCTGACAACCAAACTGGCTGCTACGGAGGATATTTGCCGGTCATTCGCCTTTCACAATGAATTATACAATGGCACGGAAAACATTCCGGATAATATATCCGGATCAGACCGGGCCGATTTCATACGTTTTATGCTGGAAGGATATCAGGACGGCAACAGCAGTATTAAACCCGAATGGTCAGAATTTACAAGTAATTATGTTTCCTTCCTGAACGACCCTATCATTTACGTCGATGAGAACAACTAACGACTCGCCTCTTTGTCCCTATACCGGTCTCCGTTCTTTTACGGAAGAAGAAAGCCTGTATTTCAAAGGCCGGGATCTTCAGGTGGATCAGATCACTGCGCTGCTGGAACAGAACAAATTCCTGATGGTAACTGGCGCTTCGGGCGAAGGCAAATCCTCACTCATTTATGCAGGTCTGATTCCCAATGCCCGTGCGGGTTTTTTCAAGGCGCGTTATTCCAACTGGGTCATCGCAGATTTCCGGCCCGAAAGAAATCCGGTGTCCAACATGGCCCACGCTATTGCCGACAAATTTTCCAGCAATCCGGCATCCATAGAAACTGAATTGAGAAGAGGTTATTCCTCCCTGATTGATCTCTACACGAATTCCTCTTTTTATCTCGGAGAGGAAGAAAATGTCCCGGATGGACAAATAGGACAGGAATCAAAAGACAGAAAACGCAAAGCTTCGAACCTGCTCATCATCGTCGATCAGTTTGAAGAATTTTTCACTAATCCTGAAAACTTCTATAATGAATCCCCTTCCAATGATTCACAGATTGTTGTTAATCTGATCCTTGAAACTTCCAGGATAGCCATACAGAAAAACCTGCCTGTTTATGTGATCTGCACCATGCGTTCCGATTATATTGGTCAGTGTTCGGCATTCCGTGGCCTTCCGGAATATATCGGATTCTCTCAGTTTTTTGTTCCGCGGCTGAAAAGAAAAGACCTTAAACAGGTCATCGAAGAGCCCGCATTGCTCAGCGGAATAAAAATTTCACAGCGTTTAATTGAAAGACTGGTTTTTGATATTTCAGAAGGAGTTGATCAGTTGCCGATTCTTCAGCATGCACTGAGCAGAATCTGGATGGAAGCAGATCAGGGCAGAGAAGAACTGGATCTGATCCATTATGCCAAAGTGGGTGGCATGCCTGCATCCGATTTGCCGGATGAAGATATTCCCCGCTTCAATGACTGGCTCAAAAAACGTCCTGAAGAGCAGCAGCGGTTTTATACTGACACGGGACTTGCAAAGATTATTGAAATTCACGCTAACCTGCTTTATGAAAATGCCTGGCAGTATTATAACGGTCAAAATCCTGAAAATCCCGTCAGCCAGCAGGACGCCAAACGAATCATCGCCATCAGCTTCAGCTGCCTGACAAAAATCGATAACAGCCGGGCCGTCCGCAACCGGATGAGCTTGGAAGAAATAACGGCCATCATCAACCGCCCCGTTCTGATGGAGCAGGTGGTTGGCGAAGTGTTGAATATTTTCAGGGAAGAAGGAAATTCCTTTATAAGACCTTTCAAAACAGGCGATCCGGCAACCTTCCAACTGTCTCCCGGAACCGTGCTGGACATCACGCATGAAAGTCTGATCCGGAACTGGAATAAGTTAAACCAGTGGGCAAACCGGGAATTCGAATATTATACTACGCTGCTCGACTTTCTCAAACAAATGGAGCGTTGGAAAAAAAGCGGCAGAAGCCGTGGCTATCTGCTTCCCGTTGGTCCGCTCAGCTACTTCGAAAACTGGTATAAGAAATGCAATCCCAATGCGGGCTGGATTAAACGATATGCCGAAAAGAAGGAAGATCCTGCACTGGCCGATCAGCACAGCAGGGAAACCCTTACTGATATCCGGGAGTTTCTGAAAAGAAGTGCCAGCAAGGAAATGGTTACCCGTGCCTTCATGAAATATGGACCCCAACGTATTGCGAGTTTTTTTGCTATCCTTGTCATGCTCGTACTGACCGGCTTTTATTGGTTTAATGCGGATAAGAAAAAAAATGCCCGGGTCATTGAAAAGATCAAAAGCCAGTCACAGGAACTGCTCTCGAGCACGAATGTGAATCTGGCAGATAAAGCCATTTACCTGTTGGCGGAAGAAAGGCAGGATAGCGGATCAATGATGTCCTATCTGGAATCTCTACCGGTCTCACGGCAAATCAGTCTGGATAATGAATTGTACAAACAAATTTTGTCCTTCAATAAACATCTCTCCGACCCCTTAAAAGACAGCATTTTTGCTGCGGCTTACAGAAATTTGAACAATCCGGCACTTCAGTCAGAACCCAAATTGCTGTTAAATGAAAACAACAAGTTCCAGATCGAGTTAGCCATGGACCAGTACTTTATGCCGGACCATAATAAATCAGAAAGACTCTCCGATATAGCAGATAAAAATTATAACACCGTTATGCAGTTTGTAAAAAACACGGCATTGTACAACCCTGCCGTTCCCACAGAACTGAATATGGCCATCCAACTGTGGTTGTCATTCGGAAGGGCGGACAGCTCCAGAATCCATGCACTACTTCAGCAAATCTCACCCCTGGAAGGAAATGAGGGAAATAAAACATTCAATAAATACTATATCAAAGGAACTTTTGAAATTGAAGGGAGGCTGCCACTCAATTTCAATGGCGGCTATCATGAACTTGCCTGCCTCTACGCAGCATTAGGCGATTTGAATAAACTGTTCCGCTGCTTTGAAATTATTCTTGCCAATAATGGACACGACTATTTTGAAATGCCCAGGGTTTTGAATAATCACCTCAATGTACTTGAATACCTGTATCAGTTTGGTCACAGGGATCAGGTCCCGGCCTATCTCGCATGGCTGCAAAAGAATACGGCCGATAATCCACCCGCCACTATTCTGCGGAACGCAATACTCAGGGCAGGATATATTTCTCATATGTATACGATCAATATTTACCGCAGCTATTACCGGTCTACCCGCGGCTACCTCTTTCCCAACCTCTGTCTCTGTGACCGTTCTATTTTTGATGCCATGGAAGAAGATTATGAAAAAGTGATCCTTAGTATGAAAAATCCTTCGCAGAGAGACTATACACTGGCGCTGAATGATAAAAGAAAGGCCATGTTTTATTCAAAATACTGGTACGACCGTCAGATCAAACCGGATGAACAAAAACTGGATGAATGGCTGGGAAGGTCGGTATCTCTTTACCGCAAACTGGATAGCAGTTTTCTGGAAGGAACGGAGTCTTCAACAGTTGTATACAATGGAGACGGGGTAAGAACCGGCAATATCAAAAGAAAAAATCTACTCATTTATCCGGACTATAAAGATGGATGGTTCAGCTGGAGTTTTCATACCGATTATTTTTTCAAATACCTGATGAAAAACGACCTGCTTCCCGTATACTTTAAAACGGCTGAGAATCTGGAACAATTACATTTTTGGGTGGCCAAGGCTTTCGAGTGGAAACCGGATATAGCTGAAGTAACCTATGGAAATATCTATCCCCTGCCGGATGAAACCCTGAAAAATATTCTGGCATTTGTCAATCAGCATCCGGAGGGAAATACATTTGACAAAAATCTGATCTACGGTGTTCTGGCGAATCGCGCTTTCGGAAAAGGGGATATTCGTCAGGGCCTGGAATACTACCAACATCTGGACATACCCAATCTGCGCAGAACGGTGTCTATGTACGAATATCTCGAACAAAACTTCATACTCAATACCCTAAAAATGCTTTGTGTTCATCTGGCATCCATTGGAAAAACGAAACTGGCCGATCCCATCGCGGCGGCCTTTCCCAGCGCAGAAAACAGGATCTACTGTTATTTGCAAATGGCTCATCAAACCTACACTCAAAATGCCAGTCCTGTTACTTTCAGTATTCTGGATTCTGTGGATGCCATATCTAAACGGATAGATTATAATACACTGACGATGTTTGAAGACTGCCGCGCAGATCAGATCCTTGTATTATCACAGATCGGAAGCCGATCCTTAAATGACCGGGCTGATGAAATCCTCAAAGATATCCCCGAAGAAAATCGGTTTTCCGGTATTCTTGCCAAAGTCGACGGTATCGCGGTAGAGGGTAATTATTTCAGAGCTATGAGTTCCATTCCAAAATCGCTAACTGAATCTCAGGATCTGCAATGCAGGTCCGCGATAATACTTGAAAACTGCAGGGCCAAAGAATCTGTAACAGAAAAAATAAAATGGCAGCCCTTTGACGACTACATGAACCGGAATTTCTATTTCACCAATTTTTCCGCGAATTAATGAAAACCTATAACACGTTATATTATTTGCTGACTGTAATTCTGATCATGGGCGCTTTTGCTTCCATGGCACAGAATAGCTATGGAATGCAGATATTAACCGGGGTATCCGTTGCTTTCGGTATCGTTTTTCTGATTCAGCTGATCGGCGAAATACAAAAACCGGGCAAAAAACAGGCGAGGCTGACTGAGTATTTTGGCTTGATCATTTTATGCGGCGTCTTTACTTTGAAAACACTGCAGGTATACAGTCCTTATATTGACTGGCTGCAGGTTATCGGAGCGCTCATGCTGGCTGTCATTTACCTGGGTTACCTGTTCAAACAATTCAAAATAGCCGGAACGGAAAGTAAAAAAATCGCCCGGTTAACAGCTTTCGGCTATGGAAGCGTGGTATTGTTTTGCATCGCCCTCGGGTTAACTCCGTTTACCAGTTCACTCGCGCTGGCCGCAGGAATCGCTGCCAGTCTGCTTGCGGCCCTGTTTTTATTTTCCGGCTTACTGGGCAAACCGGTTCAGTCAGGTATAGGCGATGCTGTTTCCCTTTTTGAACGTATTGCCGGATTCCGGGACCGGATCTTCCTGCTCATCAGCCTCTTTCTTCTTTTTGTCTTATACAAGGCACTGTCCGCTCCAGGTATATTGCCGAGGCTCTACTCCGACAAATTTCCCCAGGCCTATTATGAGCAGGTTGGTGAAGCCGAATCAGGAAAAGAAAAACCCGTAGACGGAAAATACCGGTATGAAATATTTAAAAAGGCGTACGATGTATACCTGCAAAAAAACAACATAAAATAATCTGCTTTTCTGCTCTCACTGTTTAAAAAAATACGATCGTACTGGCAATATAAAACCCAAGCCCAATGATCGCACCCGCGCAAAGGGTAATACCGATTATACTGGCTGTTCTCGATTCCCGGATCGCCGCCTTGTCCGGGCTATACACATCCATACGACTGATATCCTGAATGGGCAGACTGACCGAGTCACGGTTATGAATGATGGAACTCGTATACAAATGCACCTGCTCAAAGCAAACTTTTTTTATTCGGCGGTTAACGGAATTATTATTTTGCCTGCCTGGATTTAGTAATTTGTCGTATTTCGGATCCAGGGCAACCCGGTTCCCGGTCAAATGGTCTCCGTCTATTTTTACGAATTCCATTTCAAAAACATCTGCAGGCGAGTGAACAATGAAAATTTTATCCTGCTTCAGCAATTGTTCAAGTTGAACCGCATCTGTTTTAGCCAGCGAATTTGTCTGATAATAAAGTCTGAAACAGCCTACCAGGCCCATCGCAATCAAAAGGAAAGCCATTTTAATAATGGTTAGTGGCTGAGGAATCATTGATTTCATGTCTTTAGGTTTAATAGTGGTTGAATCGGTCAGATTCAAAACTATTTTCTCCCTTTACATGAACCTAATGACGGAATGCGAGTGCATTCAGAACCCCAGTATCGCCTGCCAAATCTTTTTGCAAACCTTATCTGATAGATGGATTATAGGAGATTTCCATTTCATGCAGTGCAGGAATGGCAATTTTCACTAAAACACGGAAACCCTTTGGCAATTATTGCAGAACTAAAAATTATTTACCGGTACAACGGCAATCTATGTACCCAGATCCCGTCATTTTTAGTTTTCAGGGCTAACCTTGTTCCATTTTTTAAACTTCTGTAAATGAAAAGATTAAATAATAGTCATTTAATGAATGCGTTCGTTTTATTGAAAAGGTTTTCAGGTAGTTAAAATCTGTCGTCAACCGGCATGAGATTTGCGCATGATGTAGTAATCACAGGATTTCATTGAAAACCGGCAAGATCACTTCAGAAATAAAAGTCATTTGAACATCAGATCCTGTCTTTTAATGGCAATGATCCTCAGTGTAGCAGGATGCCATTCGGCGGAAGATTATCTGTCTGAGGGGCAGGACCTCAGCTCCGCAGGACAATACCGCGACGCGATCAGGATTTTTGACCTGGCCATCAGAGAAAATCCTTTTTTAAAAGACGCTTATATTTTTAAAGGGCAATGTCATGAATATCTGGCTGAATATGATTCTGCCATCCATTCATTCAACCGGCTTCTTCATTTTGACCCGGACAATACCGCAGCCATTTATTATAGTGGCATATGCAAATTCAGGCAGAATAAAATAGCGGAATCAATCGATTATTACAATAAGGCCCTTGATTCCAAGGGCGGTTTCAATACCCGGGACACCACCAGCATACAGGCCGTGCTCGATTTACATAAGGATGTATTTGAAACCGATGAAGTGGAATTCGATATTCCTTCCAGCGAAATATTATACGACCGCGGAATGGCTTATTATAAGGCTGGCCAGGTCAAAAATGCTTCCTATGATTTCACCAGCTGTATCTTCCAGAAATACAATCCCGGAAACAGTTATTATATGCTGGGACTTTGCCGCATGGCGCGCAAAGAAAGGAAACGCGCACAGGAGGCCTTCAGTTTTGCGTCTACTTATGGCGTTCACAATGGAACAGGAGAAATCAGTCTGCTGAAACAATAATTACGAAATCCGGGCAACCGGACCGACTGTGGGAATGCCTGAATCCAGCACAGACATCACATAGTCTTTATAGGTTCTTCCGATGGGTATATCGGTTCCGTTTATTTCAACTTCAGTAGATGAATATGCGCTTATTCTTTCCTGTGAAACAATAAAGGAACGATGCACCCGGAGAAATTTGTTCTGCGCAAACAGGTCTTCCACTTCGTTGAGCTGGAATTTGGTCATGATGGTCGCGCCCTGCGTGGTAATACGAACATATTCCCTCAGCGATTCCACATAACAGATTTCATCGAGGTAGATTTTAACTTTCTTTTTGGCCACATTAAAGAACAGGAATCGTCTTTCCGGCAGGTTATATACCGGGGCAGCAACCACTCCTGTATTTTGCCTGTGCAGTTTGTTGACCGCTTTCAGAAAACGCGTAAAGACAATGGGCTTAAGCAGATAGTCCATCACGTTTAATTCAAATGCCCGGATGGCATGTTCGGACGAAGAAGTGGTCACAATCACGCGGGGCGGCGATTTAAGGGAATCCAGAAAATCGAGACCCTGGAGTTTCGGCAGATGGATATCCAGGAAAATCAGATCTATTTTGTTTTGCTGCAGAATCTCCAGCGCTCCAATCGCATCCCGGCAAATAAATTTCAATTCCAGAAAAGGGATCTGACTGATATGGCCCCTGATTATTTCTGCGGCCAGCGGCTCGTCGTCAATCACAATGCAGTTATATTTCAACATAAAGAGGATTTATATCAATTTAATTTCAAATTATCATTTAACCCGGGTTAACCGGTTAAGGGTTAACCCATTTTTAAAGTTTTTTTTTCTTTCCCCTTATAATAAAGAAATTTATTTTTCTCTTATCCCCCATTTGGTTTTTAAAAGTCTATGAGCGGATACCGGCTGCCCATTAATGACAGATTATTTCACCGGAAAGTTCAGAGACCGTTATTTCTGCATTCGGTAGACTCATTCCCTCCGGTCATTGAATAACAGCAAATACTAAAATCATTTAGGGTTTATTTTGGTTAACTGCTGAGATCTCTCAATCTATTAACCAAAACATTATGGCAAAAATTATCTCCTTTGCTTTGATTCTCCTGTTGTGCTGTGTTACAGGTTTTGCCCAGTCAAGAAAAATAACAGGTACCGTACGGGATGAAACCGGTGCCCCTATTCCGTTTGCAACCATCGCCGAATCCGGAAGCAAACATTCCGCTACGGCTGATGTGAATGGATTTTACACAATCGCCATTAACCCGGGTGCCAGTCTGCTCATCAGTGCCGCAGGTTACACAAAAACAACTCTTCAGCCGGATGGTGCCGATGGCTCCGTATCATTAAAAAGAGGTTCCGGCAATCTAACAGAAGTGGTTGTTACCGCACTCGGTGTTCCAAAAGCCAGTAAAGAACTGGGCTATGCCACCGCGGATATCAGCAACAAAACACTTACACAGGCCAAATCGGTGGGCATTGCCCAGGCACTGAACGGGAAAGTATCAGGACTCAATATTTCGACCGTGAACAGCGGGGTATTTGAAAATGCAAAAATCAATATCCGGGGTATCAGGTCCCTGACCGGGAACAACCAGCCCATGCTGGTAGTGGACGGAGCACCCACACCACTCGGATACCTCTCATCTATCCCACCGGATGATGTGCAGGATGTCACCATATTAAAAAGCGCCGCATCGGCCGCGATCTACGGTCCCGATGCCGTCAATGGCGTCATCATCCTCACCACAAAAAAAGGGGGCCACACGCCAACGGTGCTTTTCAACTCAACGGTGCAGGCCACCACAGTTTCCTTTTTTCCTAAATTGCAGAAGTCGTTCGGACAGGGTGCCGGCGAGGTTCAGGATATCTATGGCAACTATGGATATGTGCCTTATGAAAATCAGCAGTACGGCCCCGCTTTCGACGGAACCATCAAGCCGCTCGGCGTTCCCCTGGAAGACGGCTCCCAGCAGATGCTGTCTTATTCAGCCGATCACTATAAAGACAAAATCAAATTTTTCAACACCGGACTCACCTGGCAGAATTCGGTTTCCGTTGCCGGAGAAGAGTTTTACCTGAGTGTGGAAAACGCCAACATCAAGGGACTGGTTCCGAACGATGTGAATAACCGCACCAGTGTACGTTTTAACGGAGGTAAAAAATTCGGCGGCCTCTCCGTGAGTTACTCCCTCAATTATATTTTGCAGAATGCCGACGTCGTCAATGAAGCCGGTTTTCAGAATTCATTTCCCGGCGCATACGATGGGGGGCTCTTCTTTTTAGTGATGCAGGTGGCAAATAATGTTCCCCTGCTGAGCTATAAAAACAACAGCAATAAGTTTGCACAGTTTTCCAATTATTATAATGAATATGCCGTCAATCCCTACTGGCTGATCCAGAATGTACGTACCAGCAGTCGCGAAGATGACCTGCTCGGATCGGTTATGGCCAGTTACCAGTTTGCTCCCTGGCTCTCGGCCAGTGCGCGTCTGAGTACCAATCTCACCTTTGCCAGTTCTGATAATACCAATTCACCCATAGTGGTATCGGATTGGGCACAAACCGTGGGGTTCCAGGGCGGACCGCGCAACCCCACACAGTATTCTCCAAGACCCGGAGGCGTTTTTACAGATCAGAATTATAATTCCCGGGTGAATCTGGATTACTATTTGTCGGGCAGTCACGATCTCTCCAAAGACATTTCCATCAAATATATAGCCGGAGGAACGGTGCGGGAAAACAGATCCAAAGACGTGGCCGTGGGCGGAAATAACCTCGTGGTCCCCTTTCTGTTTAATGTCGGCGACAAAAGCGGAGACGCCAACGTGCCGAATTTTAGCGGCTCTACGGTGGTCAGTAATAATGCCCCGAATAATAACAACTTCAATATCCTTTCCCGTTTACTCTCCGTGTACGGCAGCGTCGGATTCAATTACCAGGGATGGGCGAACCTGGAACTGACCGGCAGAAATGACTGGGACAGCCGACTGTTACAGCAAAACCGTTCCTTCTTTTATCCTGCCGCCAATGTGGCCCTGGTTCTTTCTGATGCGATCAGGGGTCTGAAAGATATTTCCTGGTTATCTTATTTAAAAGTCCGGGGAGCCATTTCAAAATCAGGCAACGTAAATCTTAATCCATATTCGCTACAGGCAACTTATGCCCAGCCCCTGGGGTTTCCTTACGGCAGTACGGTGGGTTATATCGCCAATCCAACCATTCCGAGCGCCAATCTGAAACCTGAATTTGTGAATACCAAAGAGGCCGGTATCGAATTGGGTTTTCTGCAGAACCGGGTGATGTTCGAAGCCACTTATTTCTTCCAGAATAATACCAACCAGATTTTGCAGGTGAGTCAGTCACCAACTACGGGATATCCGATCGGACTGGCTAATGCAGCCGACTTCAACAATTACGGTGTTGAAATGGACCTGGGACTTACGCCACTGGTTAAAATCGGCAAAGGGAGAATTGATATTAAAATAAACGCAACCTATAACAACAATGAAGTAACGCATACGCTGAACAACACACCCGTCATCATTGGAGGTAATTTTGCATTTATTCAAAATTCTGTTTCCGGACCAACGATAAACAATATCGCTGCCGTAGGAAAGCCTGCTTTCGGTTTCCAGATGTCGGACTACGTACGTGATCCGTTAACCGGTAAAGTAGTGGTGGATCCGGTCACCGGATTACCTTCAGAAGCCTCTGCTCTGGTAACCAAAGGAAGAACCCTGCCTCTCTGGATCGTGGGTTTCACTCCTTCCTATTCTATAGGCAATTTTTCCTTTGCGATGACCTGGGATTATAAAGGCGGACATAATTTCTTTTCCGGTCTGGGATCTGACGAAGACTTTGCCGGTATTTCTGCCCGCAGCGCAGAATACGGACGCCAGCGTTTTGTATTTCCCAATTCAGTGATAGAAACGTCACCGGGAAAGTTTACCCCCAATACCAATGTACAGGTACAGGATGGCAACAGCGGCTTCTGGTCACAGGCAGTTAATACGGCCATCGCGACAAACTATTATGCCAGCGCGGATGCCCTGCGTTTAAGGGAGGTGAATATTTCATATACCCTGCCGGCAAAGCTTTTCAGAAATGCCAAAGTAATCAAGCGCGTAACCATCAGTGCAGTCGGTAAAAATTTATTGCTGTTTGTTCCCGCATCCAATCAATGGGGAGATCCGGAATTTAACTACTCTGCCACGGGCAATACATTCGGACTGGCAAGTTCCTTCCAGACTCCTGCCGGAAGACTATTTGGCGGATCCCTGACCGTACAATTTTAATTCATTTTCAAACGGTATGTACATGAAAAAAATAATGAAAAAATATTCGGTGGCATTTCTTATGCTGATTTTTGCGGCCGCCTCCTGTAAAAAAACCTATCTCGACGTAAACCAGGATCCCAATCGGGTCACAGACGATAATGTGACAGCAGAACTAATATTTCCCGCAGCAGCTGAAGGGGTAGGATCGGAGTTAATCGGC
>CBDCCE010000014.1:0-100166 GCA_965214575.1 Puia sp. | reverse complement strand
ACAACCGAAAAGCCGGGTTTCATCTGGAAAGGAACAACGTCCATGTTCGTGGCACGTGACATGTACATCGCCAACACGGGAAATCTCGTTGTATCACTTTTTTCATTGTTTAAAGTGGTTGACGGGAAGGGTGACTCTTTCAACCAGGGCGAGTTGCTTAGATGGCTTGGTGAAAGTGTTTTATATCCGACAAATTTGTTGCCCGGCGGGAGACAGCATTGGGAGAGTATGGACCAGAATACGGCGAAACTTTTATTTAACTATGAATCGTTTTCATTATTTTTCATTGTTCGATTCAATGAAATTGGAGAGATTACTCAGATGGAGACAAAACGATACATGGAAAAAGATAAAATGGAAACCTGGATAATTAATATGACGAACTATAAAACGATGGGAGCGGTTGCCGTGCCATTGAATTTTGATGTGCTCTGGAGATTGGAAAAAGCCGACTTCAGTTATGCCCGGTTTAATATGACTAAAATAGAATACGACAAACCTGAATTATTCTAAATTATTTCAATCTGTATCCCGGTTTCATAGCCTGGTAGATAATTTTATTTTGATCTGCCCGCCTTTGGAGCATCCTGAAGAATTCAGTATAAAAATTCTGCCATGTCATTCTGAATATGGATTTGGGTTTTGATAATGGGTTTTTCATTATATCAGATTTGGATTGAATATTAAAGTAACGGCTTGTTTCCGGATAGTAAAATAGAACATGATGTAGTTGCTATATACTGAATTGTGTCTTTTCGCTGTAGTTGAAATGCAAGGCACCCCCCCCGGTTGATCCGGTCACTTGTGTTCGGTTTCATTTTCCCAGTTGATATTCTGTTTCATAATTTCCAGCAGATCTTCTTTAAAAAAACCATCCGCATCTTCATCATGGTTATCAAAAAATATTCTGAGTTCTTCATGGGAGAATACCGGACTCACCAGGGGACTGTAATCTGCGTGTTTGTTGACAATGGAATACAGAATATTTTTATAGTCCCCCGATTCAAGTAAAATCATGTGTTCCCGCTCATGATCCAGGGACCAGTACTCATACCTCCGTGCAAACCGGGCCTCAATATGCGTATAAAACCATTCCCGCGCTTCCACATCGTCCGTCCATGACGTGGTATGATCCCTGAACGTCCATAAAAATCCATTTTTAAAATCCTTTATGGATACGAGATCGTCTTCAAATTTGGGAATGCCCCAGCTTTCGCGGTATTCTTCAAACAGATCTTCAGTATTGATGCCGGCTATCTGTAATCTGATAAATGCCGCCCGTGCTTTTGAGGATTCGGTCCCCAGGTCTGCAACCCGTTTTGCAAATGCCAGCAGCTCGTCGGTTTGATTATTTGCCGCAGCTTCCATGATATCATCGAGATCTCTGGATACCAGTGATAAAGGCGACGGATTCAATTTGATGTTTTCAAAATAGGAACTGCTCATCATAGGTTTTTACAGGGGGTAGTTCATACCAGAAGGTAGTTAAACTTATTAAATCGGATAAAAAAAATGGTCACGATATCAGGATAACGGCCCGGGTCTTGGTTTTTCCCCGGTAGGCCTTGATCTGTCATCCGGCAGGGGAATAAATTCCTGGTTATCTGTGGGAGGTAATATAATCCGCCCCTGTTTCCAGTCTTCTTTGGCTTCTTCGATGCGTTCCTTACGTGAAGAAACAAAATTCCACCAGATGAACCGCTCTCCCAATGGTTCTCCTCCTAAAAGCATAAGTGTGGCCGGCTCTTTTGCGAGAATGACCGGGTCCGCTCCTTTGGTAAATACCAGCATTTGTCCTTCATGGTAGAAATTTCCGGCGACTTCCACGCTGCCTTTGGCAATATAAAAGCCGCGTTCCGTATGTTCCTTTGGGAGGCCAAAACGTGCACCCTCCTGCAAGATCACATGCAGGTAAAATAGCGGTGAGTTTGTTTTTACCTGGTTGATTAATCCGTAGGCGTTCCCTGCAATAAGCCGCATCCAGATTCCCTTATCGGTGAAAATGGGAAGTTGGTCGGGTGTGTAATTATTAAAAGAAGGAAGCGACTCCTCATCTTTTTCCGGAAGAGCCACCCAGGTTTGTATCATTTCGAGCTCTCCTCCTGAAAGTGCGGAGGGGTCTTCAAATCTTTCGGAATGAGCTATACCTCGTCCTGCAGTCATCCAGTTCACTTCGCCCGGTCGGATAATCTGTTCCACACCGAGGCTGTCCCTATGGGTAACCTGTCCGCCAAAAAGATAGCTCACCGTCGACAGGCCGATATGCGGATGGGGCAGTACATCCAATTGGGAAGTATTTGATAGGATGTCCTTAACGGGCCCTGCATGATCCATAAAAATAAAGGGTCCCACCATTCTCCGGAGCCGGAAGGGCAGAATGCGTTTAACCTTCATGGATTCACTGATCGCCGCGTTCCGGGCTTCGATGACTATGTCCAGCATGGGGTGTTGGTAAAAACCAAAAATAGTGATATTCCGGAAAATGAG
Source organism: Puia sp. (assembly GCA_965214575.1). Taxonomy (GTDB): domain Bacteria; phylum Bacteroidota; class Bacteroidia; order Chitinophagales; family Chitinophagaceae; genus Puia. The sequence continues at coordinate 97,679 of CBDCCE010000014.1, read as the reverse complement.
GATTGCTCTGAAGGCTGAAAACCTGTTATTGTACGGACAAACCCTCCAGTATATTCATCGCGTTCCGGGCATCTTCCGTTTTCACAAAAATATGATCGTGGGAATAGCCAGCCACCACATTACAACTGATACCCTGCGATGCGAGCGCATTTGAAAAAGCGGCAGTTAAACCCACAGCTTCAAGAGAGGAATGGACTGTAAGGGATATCCAGGTGCAAATGAATGCGTAAGGCAGCTTCAGCCGGTCGGCGACGGATCTCAGCAAAATAACTGTCATGCCTTCTGCTTCTTTAAACAGTCCGAGAATATCTGTCAATGGTAATGCAGCAGCATCCTCTGCCTGACAGAAAACATATTCCCCTTCGTTCAGAGTGGGGCTCATCGTTTTAAGTAAAACATTCAGATCAGATTCCCCAGGCATCCTTCCTATTAAATTTCGTTAAAGCAATTTATATCCCTGGCGCGCCAACAGTTCCCAGCCGGAGCTCTCTTTTTTCCATATCATCAATACGCCAACTTTCAAATTGAGTGGCGATCCGTCTTTTGTGCCCTTCAGCGAACAGATATTACGAACAATCGCGAGTTCACCCACGAGACTGATGGTCTGTTCGGTATTTTCAATTTGGGAGAATGACCATAGGTTAAGTCTTTCTCTGCCAGATTTTCCAGCGCCTGCTTGTCTTGTGCAATGGTTGCTTTGTTTAATGCTTCGATTGATGATTCGAGTTCCTTGTTTGAACTCTGGGCATTGGTATTGAAACAGCAATGAAGGCAAATGCAGAATAACAGGAAGCGCTGGAGCATGAAATTATTTTATCGCTGATTAAGGGTAAATATAGCGACAGCCCCTAAGTAATAATACTTAGTCATACAATTAGTTTGAATTGGCTGACTTGTTCTACTCACAAATAGCCTATTTTAGATTATAAAAAAGGAGCAAACAGGGGCCGATGAAAAAGCTTGCATGGATATTATTTTTGGCAGCATTGTATATATCATGCTCTAAATCAACGCCACCCGTTACACCAACTACTCCACCCTCAAACCCTTCGGCTCCAACTACACCAACAACGCCCACAACGCCAACCAATCCGGCCACACCTTCGACACCGGCCACACCGCCGTCAGGCGACATACTGAATGGCTGGGTTAAAATAAACAAACCGGCGAGTTTACTGAATGATGTTTGGTTTACAGGAAACAGAATCGGTTTTACGACTACGGGCACATCACTTTTAACGTCAAAGGATAATGGATTAACATGGTCACAAATAGCAGCTGTTACACAAGGATCAATATATAATTTTCAATTTGTTGATGACCAGCATGGGTTTGTACAGGGAAACCAACAAATGGGAGTCACTCTGGATGGCGGGTCTACATGGTCATTCAAGCCCCTGGCTTCCGGTGAAAATTACGCCGTTAATTTTCAGTTTGTCACTGTCAGTACCGGATTTTATTTTAATCACAGTAATATGTTTTTCCGGACAGCTGACGCAGGCGATCACTGGAACCCGATGACAGGTTTTAGCGGGTCTGTTACGTGTTTTTATTTTCTGGATAGTCTGAATGGGTTTTATATGAATACCAATAGCTGTAACAGAACAAGTGATGGCGGCTTAAACTGGACAAAAATTTCCGCAGGCACATTCTCCGCACTGGGAACTCAATTTGACAAGATTCAGTTTCTGGATGTTTTGAATGGATATAGTGGCGGCACTAAAGGATTGTTTAAAACGACGGATGGCGGCATTACCTGGAGTCTGAGTCTTTCGTCATCCATCGCAGCGTCTGTTCAGGGATTTATAATACCCGAATTTTTTGATGTGAACAATGGGTATTGCCTGGTAGGCAATACCATTTATAAAACAACCGATGGCGGAGCCCATTGGGAACTTAGTTGTTCGGTGACAGGTGATTATTTTTCCGGGTTTCACATGCTCGACATGAATACGGGTTGGGCAAGTACATTCGGCGGATATATTTTGAGACTATAAAAAAATCCAGCCGGGCCAGGCTGGATTAAATGCACTGCGTTCTTCAGGATGCGGTGACACTTTGCATCCGCATCCCACGCTTCGCAAAATTCTATTAATCTACCCCCAATAATTCCACATCAAAGATGAGGGTGCTGTTCGGTCCGATATGGGAGCCGGTTTGTCTTTCGCCATAAGCCAGCTGGGGTGGAATGAAGAAACGCCATTTGCTTCCAACCGACATCAGCTGAAGCCCTTCGGTCCAACCTTTGATTACCATATTTAATGGAAAGGTAGCGGGCTGACCCCGTTTTACGGAACTATCGAAAACGGTTCCGTCAATCAGCGTACCATGATAATGACAGGTCACTTTATTGCTGGCGAGGGGCTTTATGCCTGTTCCTTCCGTCAGCACTTCATATTGTAAACCGCTTGGCAAAGTAGTTATGCCGGGTTTTAACCTGTTGGCTTCCAAAAATTCCTCACCGGCTTTTTGATTGGCAGAAGCTTTGTCGTTTTTCATCTGAAATAATTTATCCGAAATTCCCATTGTTTATTTTTTGCAAAAATAACATTATTTGGCCCGCAAACTATCTACAGGATTCGACATCGCCGCCCGGATAGCCTGGTAGCTGACCGTAACAACGGCGATAATAACAGATAACAAACCTGCTATAGCAAATACCCACCACTGAATATTGATCCGGTAGGTGTAGGTCTGCAGCCAGTTATACATGGCCCAATAGGCAACGGGTGAGGCGATAATAAAAGAGATCATAACCAGTTTCAGAAAATCTTTGGACAAGAGGGTGGTTATTGCCGTAACGCTGGCTCCCAGAACTTTGCGAACGCCGATCTCTCTGATTCTGTTCTCTGCCATATAGGTGGCTAGTCCGAACAAACCCAGGCAGGAGATAAAAATGGTCAGCCCTGCAAACAGGGCAGCCAAATTCCCTATGCGTTTTTCGTCATCAAATTTTTGTGCATATGCCTGGTCAACGAAATTGTAATCGAACGGATAATTGGGGTTGTATTGTTTGAATACGTTTTCTGCGAGCCGGAGGTCTTCTTTGGTTGTGTGAGCCGGATTCAGTTTAAAATGAATTACGTTAAACCAGGATTTCGGACCGAAAACAACAAGTTTATCGATGGTCTGATAAGGGGAATCGAAAATAAAATCTTTCAGCACACCTACGATATGCCAGTTCTTGTCATTGTCCCTGACAATCTGCCCGATCGGATCTTTGAGTCGCATGGTTTTCACCGCACTCTCATTCAGCAGAATTGCCGTGGAGTCCGATACATATTTTTTAATGTCAATATCCCTGCCCTGCACCAGATGAATACCCAGGGTTTTTACAAAATCTGCATCGGCAGACATACGGATAAAATCCGTTTTGCTGTCTGCTTCGGTGCTGCCTGGCCAGGTTAGTCCCCAGCCATCGCTATAGTGCTGGGTAATCGGACTCATGGATTTAGTGACCGCAACCGCGGCTCCGCTGCTGATCAGGTCGTTTTTGATCAGGTCGTAATGTTTATCCACCTCACCCTGTATAAAAGTATATACGAGCCGGTCTTTGGAGTATCCGGCATCCCTGTTTTGTGCATAATCGATCTGGTGTTCCACAATGATGGTACAGATGATCAGGGCGATGGCAAAAGTAAACTGCATTACAACCAGAACCTTCCGCGGTGTCACCAAAGCATTCGACGCTTTGAAGGTTCCCTTGAGCACACTGGCCGGTTTAAAGGAAGAAAGATAAAGTGCAGGGTAACTGCCGGCCAGGAGGCCCGTGAACAAAATGAAAGCGATACTGAGTATCCAGAAATAGGGTTCACCGAAATTGATAAATAACTGTTTATTTACCAGCAGATTAAATGCAGGGAGACTGAGCTCAACAATCACCAGCGCCAGGATAGCGGCCATCAGGGATAAGAGAACAGACTCGCCCAGGAACTGCCGGATCAGTGAGCTCTTGGTTCCCCCGATCACTTTACGTATGCCCACTTCTTTTGCACGTTTTTCACTTCTTGCCGTGCTCAGATTCATAAAGTTGATACAGGCAATCAGTAATATAAAAGAGGCGATGATGCCAAACAGTTTTACCTGTTCCACGGCACCTCCGATATATTTGCCATTTTCCGATTTCGAATACAGATGGGCTTCGCTGAACAGCTGGGTGAATACCCGGGTTGTGGACTGGTCGTTCCCTCCTTTTGTGTGATTGATGGTTGTGTTTTCTATTTTCCGGTCGAAGGCAGTCTGCGAGATGCCCGGTTTCAGCAATACGTAAGTTCTGACTGAATTATTTCCCCAATATTGGTCGTCATTGCCCAGTTTGGTCATATATGCCCAAGGGAGAAGGTATTCAAAATCGAAGGCCGTGTTATTGGGAAGATCTTTCATTACACCCGTCACGGTGAAATGGTCAACGCTATCGAGACGGATGATTTTCCCCATAGGGTTATCATTGCCAAATAGTTTGACGGCAAGTTTTTCTGTGATGACAATATTATAATTTCCTTTGAGCGCAGTGGATGGATTTCCCTGCAACAGTGGAAAATTGAAAATATTAAAAAAGGCGGTATCTGTAAATATACCCGCCACATTAATATGTTTTTCCCCAACACTGAAAAGGAAAGTTGCTCTGTCCGTCCTCGCCACATTTTCCACTTCCGGATTTTCGTGTTCAATCGTGGGACCGAGAATTTTCGGGGTGGTCGACCAGGCCCACAGGTCGCCGTTGAATTTATCTCTATTATTCAGCCGGTAGATGCGGTCCGATTTGCTGTAGAATTTATCATAACTCAATTCATTTTGTATCCAGAGAAGAATCAAAATGGCGCTCGCCATGCCAACAGCCAGCCCCGTGATATTGATAAATGAAAATCCTTTGCTGCGAAGCAGATTGCGAAAGGCTACCTTAAAAAAATTGATAATCATATTGTCAGTTTGGCGGTGTCGATTAAAAGTCAAGCATTATGCCAATTGCAGAATGCTCTTATTTATAGTACTTTCTGCTGGTCATCATCTCAAAACTGTACGGATCTGAACACTGTATGTGCGGTTTCAAATATAGAATGTCGATTTTGGGCTTGGGAATCAGGGACTGGGAATCAGGGAATTTAAGCGATATATTGGTAACATAAAAGATCATTTATGCAGATTATCAGGAGTATTCAAAACCGGATTTATGAGATCAGGAATGAAAGGGTGATGCTAGATTTTGATCTGGCAGAATTGTACGAAGTGGGTACCAAAGTGTTGAATCAGGCAGTAAAAAGGAACATTAAACGGTTTCCGGACGACTTTATGTTCCGTCTTACCGAACAGGAATGGTCGGCTATGCGGTCACATTCTGTGACCGCATAGCTATTACCATGAATATCGCCATTATGAGGGCTTTTATTCAGATCAGGAGACTGGCTTACCGTCAAATGGATTTAAGAACCCAGCTTCATGAAATAAAAGAAAAACTGGGAGAGCATGATATTCAGCTCAATCAGATTTACGATGCAATGGAAAATCTTCTGGACGAAAAAGCAGCGCAGACCAAATGGGAAAACCGGGAAAGAATCGGGTTCAAAAAGTAATTTTTAGAAACTGAATGATGACGGCCTGACAGATCACCGGCGATCAACGGGTTAAAAACATGTTATTTAGAAACGAATATCTGCCGCCTTCTTTTTAAAAATGGAAATTGCAGTTGTGAAAACGACAAAATTCAAACTTGGACTGGCAGGCGTCATATTATTTGTAATGCAGTCCTGCAGTAAATCAACCGATTCGACAACGCATTCCACTACGGCTCCGCTTACGCAAAATGTTTATACGGTAAGTGAAACAGGAACACCGTCCAAAGGACAGATCCTGCTGGCGCCTTTCCTGCTGAATGTGGTCGATTCGGGACAGCTGCTGGTGCTCGATCAGGACGGCAAGGTGCTGAAGGAAAAGTTCCTGCCCGGCGCCACTTTGTGTTTTAATAAATGGGTTATCAACGGTCAGACCCGTTATACCTATATCGTCAATGATGTAAATGCCTATCATATTCCGGTTGTGGCCAATTTCACCGGATATATAGTTATTGCGGACAGCAATCTGAACGAGATCAAAAGGGTTAATCTTCTGCCGAACAATGGGATCATCACAAGCGATGGGCATTCCGCTGATGTGCATGATTTTATCCTGCTCTCCGATGATCACTACCTCCTGGAAGCTTACTACGATAAACATGCGGACAATATTCCGGCTTATCTGAATCCTTCTCCCAAAAATAAAATTGTGGCGCCCATCATCCAGGAAATCAATAACGGCGCGGTGGTCTGGCAATGGGATGGCAGTCAGGATACTTCTTTTTATGCGAATAGTGTGCTATTTAATAATTATGCCGATACGGTGGAGCCGCAGGATTACATGCACCTGAATTCGATGATCATTGATCCGAGGGATAATAATCTGATCTGCTCATTCCGTCATCAGTGCCAGATAGTGAAAATAGACCGGACAACAGGTGCAATCATCTGGAAACTGGGAGGGAAAAATGGCAATATTCCGCTTAGTTCAGACCAGTCCTTTCTATATGAACACGATGCCACGCTTACAGACAGCAACAGTACGTTGATGGTTTTCGATAACGGGGATCCGGTGATTCGGCCGAAGAGCCGTGTGCTGGAATTTAAACTGGATGAATCAAATAAACAGGTGACCGGATTTAAAGCATTTGACATTCCGGAAAATTTTTCAGACCTGATGGGTTCCGTTCAGAAATTCGGGGATACTTATTTTATAGGTGGCGGCACGTCGAATTATGCACTGGAAATTAATTCCGTTACCAGCCAGAAGATCATAGAATTGTCAGGGACCAAAACCAGCTACCGGGCTTATAAATACCCGCAATAAAGACCCTATTTAAAACGATACCCTGAAACTTCCAAACACACCAAACTTCTGTATATACGATAGATCCTGGCCGGTTGGCAGAACATGCCAGATGAAATCCACCCTAAGGAAACGAAGTATATTATCCACCCCCGTACCAATTTCCATATAGGTTTTCCCATCGAGTGATTTGAAGGTATAATCCGCATTATTGTTATAAGCCGCATTTTCAGGCGATAAATGTCCCCATAACAGTTTGACATTGTAAAACTGCCTGAATTTTAATTTGCGGGTCAGTGGAAGAAAACGGAATATTCCGCTTCCGATATTGTGTTCATAATTGAAGCCAAGGAACTGGTCATGCAGGTACTCGTATTTATTCATGAGACTGAATGAATATTTATTATAATAGTACGTTTCATTTCCCGGCGCCACATTCAGAAAAGGATAGGGCTGCACGCCGGTGGTCTTTCCTCCGAAGAAATTATAATAGATCGTTCCGAAAGGGGGCACTTTAATCACATCGGAAATGCTCGCGAAAAATTTATTATAAGTCAGGGTACTTCCCAATACTCCAGGAATGCCGCGGGTATATTTCACATCGATGATGGGATATTCACTGCCCAGGCTGGTACGGTAAAAAGTGGTTTCAAAGAATTTTTCCAGAAAGGCAAAGCGAAGTTTGACAGACATTTCGAATCCATTCATTGGGTTGCCGGTACCTTTTTCGAAATTGCTGATCGGTGCCAGGTTAAGTTCGGGGTTGTACACTTTATGGTCTGCGGTTAGTGTAACAGAAAAACCATTCAGCCATTCGTTGAACCATTCGAGTTTCTGTTCCGTGAGATTGATGAATTTGATGGGCACATGAGGTTTTCTCACGGCTATCGCAAAAATGTTGTCACTGGTAATCTCGTCATAGTATTGCTGCCCGTAGTCGAGATCCTGTCGATACATACCATACAGGGTCATGCGGGGGTTTCTGCGGAAAACATACAGCGCATCCGCTTCTTCGTGCCATACCTTATCACCAAATCCATAAGCCAGGTATCCATGAAGGATCAGGTTTTTGTTAAAGCCTTTATTGGTCCCCAGGTCGAAACGTAAACGCAAACCCTGCAGTTCATTACTGTAGATCCAGTTGTACCAGGGACCGATCTGGTAGTTTCCTATATTCAGATAACCGGTTCCGATAAAATTGGCAATATTGGCATAGGTATGAAACTGGGGCAGTTTCATCAGCGTGTCTACCATCACATAAACTGCTTTCTCATCCTTGCTCAGCCTTTCATGCCGGTGTTGCAGCCAGAAAGAATCCGGACGGTCGCGCGCTTCTCCTGAAAGAATCACTTCTTCAGGTATACGGTTTCTGTTGATCTGCAGGGAGATCGTGGAATCGTTGTAGAGAATATTTTTATAGGTAGTGGTTTTTCTTCCGATCATACCCATCCTGTTTTTGCCGAGGGGTGAAAGGGAGACGACAAATTTATCCCGCGTGAGAAACCAGGTGGTATCGTTAATCAGCGAGAATTCTTCAATCAGGCTCATCTCCTGAACGAAGTTGATATTGGCATTGGCATCCAGCCGCAGTGTCATTTTCTGAATCGCAAAACTGGAATCGTGCACCCAGCAGTCGCCCTCGAAAGTGCTCTCGCCTTTTCTTTTCGGGGTGAAAATCAGATGCAGCAGCCTGCGCGAATTCACATACTGCGTATCCACGATTTTATATCGGTAATAATAATCCCCGTTATTGCTCAGCGGGCTTACAAACCGTTTGTCGAATACGGGAATGAAGTTATTATAGAAATCAATATTCTGTTCCATCCCGCCCAGGTACTTGATCACGCTTTCATTATTGAGACCCACCGTTTTGCTGCCCTTGATGACCTCACGGCGTTTCGTACTAGGTTCCCGCTCGTAATAATAATCCGATAAGGTCTCGGTAATATAAATCGGAAGGAAAGGATGCTCCTCACTGGAATCAATATTATTCAGGATGAAAGCAAATGGCTTCAGCAATTTCACAGACTCGATTCTTTCCCGATTCACCTGGTTGAGGTCCAGTTCGAGTTTATTGTACAGTTCGTAGGAAAAATTACGGAAACGGTATCGGTCGTTATGTTCCTTATGACGCACGATCTTACGCCAGAGCAGAAGGCCGAAATCGACTTTGCGACTGACCGTTACTTCGTTATTGTATTTTCCACGCTGGAGGTTGATGACGAGATTCAGCGTATCGCCGCCCGCCCTTCGGAACAGGGAATCGCTCAGGGGCAGGGAATAAGCCTGAAACCCCACGTATGTAATAAGGAGGGTATCCCGGGGCCATTGCTCAAAACGAAACGTAAATCCGCCCGCAGAATCACTAAGTTTTCCGAATCCACTTTTATCCAGCCGCATGGAAGCAAAGGGTACCCTTTCGCCGCTTTGTAAATCCAGGATAACACCGCGCAAAACTTTCGTCTGGGCCCGTGCACCGAAGGAAAAAACAAGCAAAAAGAGGAAACTTGCATACGGCAGACATTTTTTCAATGCCAACATATCCTCAAATTTACTACAAGATGCCTGAAGGAGTTGCTTCCGGTTCGTCATTCTCCTTACTTTTGCAGCCGTTATGGCAAATGATACGTTAAAACTACAGGCAATTATCTCCCATTGCAAGGAGTATGGATTCATTTTTCCGTCAAGTGAAATTTATGACGGCCTGAGCGCGGTATATGACTACGGCCAGTATGGCAGCGAGCTGAAACGGAATATCCGTGACTACTGGTGGAAGAGCATGACCCAGCTTCAGGACAATATCGTGGGCATTGATGCAGCCATTTTCATGCATCCGACTACCTGGAAGGCATCGGGACATGTGGATAATTTCAGCGATCCCATGATCGACAATAAAGACAGCCAGAAACGTTATCGGGTGGATCATCTCATTGAGGCCTATGCAGATGAATTGGAAGCAGCCGGTAAAAAAGAGCAGGCAGACGCATTACTGGCATCGATGGACAAGTTGCTGGCCGTATCGGATTTTGACGGATTAAAAAAATTGATCGAGGCAAATAATATCAAATGTGGCGTCAGCGGAACGTCTAACTGGACTGAAGTGAAGCAGTTCAATCTCATGTTCTCGACCCAGCTGGGCAGTGTATCGGAGGATGCCAGTGAAATTTACCTGCGACCGGAGACGGCCCAGGGCATTTTTGTTAACTTCCTGAACGTTCAGAAAACCGGCCGGCTCAAGATTCCCTTTGGAATTGCCCAGACAGGAAAGGCCTTCCGCAACGAAATTGTTGCCCGCCAGTTCATCTTTCGAATGAGGGAGTTTGAACAGATGGAAATGCAGTTTTTTATCCGACCCGGCACTCAGAAAGAATGGTACGAACACTGGAAAAACACCCGTATGAAATGGCATCTGAGCCTGGGTATTTCACCTTCCAAATACCGTTTTCATGATCATGTCAAGCTTGCTCATTATGCAGATGCGGCCTGCGATATAGAATATCAGTTTCCGATGGGATTCAAAGAAGTGGAAGGAATCCATTCCCGTACGGACTTTGATCTGAAAAACCATCAGGAATTCAGTAAAAAGAAGCTGACCTACTTTGACACTGAACTAAACCAGCATTATATTCCCTACGTGATCGAAACATCGATTGGTCTGGACCGGACGGTACTGATGATATTGAGCGAAGCTTATCAGGAAGAAGATCTCAGTACTGCCGATAAAAAAGACAGTCGTGTGGTCCTTAAATTTCCTCCGAAACTATCTCCTGTTAAGCTGGCCATTCTGCCCCTGGTAAAAAAAGACGGTCTACCTGAAATTGCGAAGGAACTGATGGCTTCCTGCCGCGAACGTTTTCGCTGTTTTTATGAAGAAAAAGATACCATTGGAAAACGTTACCGTCGTATGGATGCCATTGGAACGCCGTTTTGCGTTACGATCGATTATCAGACAAAGGAAGATCAGACCGTAACCATTCGTTATCGTGATTCGATGATACAGGAACGGGTACCCTTAAGCGCGGTCAGGGAAATTGTGGAAAAAAATATTTTATAAAACTTAATTGAAAGGGAAACCTTACTTTTGGGTCAGACCTCCAATTGCATGATAAACCCGCCCGTTGGCCGCATAATCCCTGCCCCGGTAAAGTACCTGTTGAAGATCCATTGATTGATTTTTTAATTTAACTATCACCATGCTTACCAACGAGGTTACGCTCAATATTTATCTTCTTGCTTCTATTCTGGGTCTGGCGGTTTTGGTAGGATTTGCCTTCAGGGCAGGCATGGTTTTGAAGGCCAAGGCGAAGATTGAAGAACTGGAAAGAGAAATCCTGACCAACTACGAACATATACTGGAACTCGAGCGCGAAACTCTTCATATGGAATCCCAGATGCAGGATATAAAGAGCCCGGTCATTGCCATGAAATCACCCAGCAAGGAAATGGAAGTCAGGTCCAAAAAAGTGCCTGATATTTCACTTCGCAAACAGCTTCTTTCCAAAAAAAATACTGAACAGCAGTCGGCTTCCGGACTATAAGCCTAAAGCTGAAAGCCCAAAGCCTAAAACTTATTTTGGTTTTACACCCGGACTAGTTTTAGGCTTTGGGCTTTAGGCTTTGCGCTTAACCATATAATTCAAGGTGAATCGCCTTTCTGTCATATCCCAGATCAACAATCCTTTTCTTCGCTTCATCAATCATGTTTTTCCACCCGCATAAATAAAAAGATGCTGGATGAATGATCATTTCGGCGGCCAGAGATTCTGTCTTTATTTTCTTTTTACATATTTCCTCAAATACGGCATGAACATAACCAGTCCGTATCAGATGTTTATGATTTTCCGGTATTTCGCGGGAGAAAACAGGCATATACTGAAAACCTGCCAGCTGGATTTCCAGTTCCTCCATCTCTTTCTGATAAAGGGCATCACCCAGGGTTCTGCAGCCAAATATCAGGTAGAGATCGCGGTGCGGAAGGTTATGGTTTAGGATATGATGAACCATTGCCCGGAAAGGAGCAATACCTGTTCCGGTACAGATAAAGAACAGGTCTTTTTCAATGTCATCCGGCAGGGTGAATGAACCCTGCGGTCCTCTTAAAGTAATTTCGCTTCCTACTGTTACTTCATCAAAAAGATATTTCGTACCTGCACCTCCATCAAGCAAAACAATCACCAGTTCAAATACCGGACTGCCATCGGGCCATGAAGCAATGGAATAACTGCGCCACCGCTTCGATGGTTTCTCGTGGATGGGCAGATCGAGTGTTACAAATTGTCCGGGCTCAAACTGAAAGGGTTCTCCGGATACCAGTTCAATCCAGAAGCGCCTGGTGGCAGCCGTAGCATTTTCTATACGTATCACTTTTCCGGTTTGCCAGGGCTGCAGCATATATAAGTTTTAGACTTTAAGCTTTAGGCCTTAAGCTTAGAATTAGTAAATCATAATTTTCTGTACATAGGTTTTCGATCCCACGCGCAGCTGCAATACATACATACCCTGACTGATGGTGCCCAGATTAACGGTTTTACTGAATGCGCCATTGAAATTCGGATTCTGGGATTCGTAAAGTTCTTTTCCGGTTATATCCAGAATACGCAGATCGGCGTTTGCTGCTGTAGTGAGATAAAAACGGATCGTGAATATTCCGTGACTTGGATTCGGCGTAACCAGCAGGCCGATATCATTTCCAGGCGTATAAACATATTCGTTAGATACCAGTGGACAACCCACACTGTCCGATACAACCACTTTATAAGATCCGGGACCCTGTAGCGTGTCGGTCTGTTTCGTGCTCCCTTTAATCAGGGTATCATTGAAATACCACTGATTGCCGCTGGCATAGTTGCTGGAAAGAATGTTTCCTGCCCGGCTGATGACCGCTGGTAAAGGTGTTTGCGCAACCACGGCAACTCTGGGGGATGCGCATTTGTTCAGTGTGATACGTGTATCGTAAAGGAAATAATAATATTTCTGATAAAACCCCGTGTCTTTACAATTAGATGTATTGATTGCGCTGTTTCCGGTGATGGTAAACACGCCGGGTATTCCCACCGGATATGGGTTGGTAGTAATATTATTATTTCTGAATAAGAAAGCACTGTCGTCCGCAATAACTATCAGTACGTGATCCCCGGGTGTGGGAACAGCCAGATTCAACAGATACACGGCACCGGTATCGGCCGGTGAGTTTATACTTGAAGCCACTCTCGAAGGCGTCGGAGTAGTCGGATAAACATTTATCGTATTGCTCGAAATAGGGAAGTAACTGTATGAGCCCGTACAGGAGTCATAATTGGCCAGATCGGCTACGGTAAAGTTTACCGTGCCACCAGCGCCCACATAAAGTCTTGAAGTGGCTATGGTAAGCGGAACATCGTTATGAAATTTAATGAAGTTTCCCTGGAAATAATTGTATCCGCCGGAGGTAAACTCGAGTTTGTTTTTTGGTCCGATCGAACCGCTGATTTCATTCAGCCCCAGATAATACGTTTTGTCAGCCGGAATATCGCTGGTAGTGGCCTGAACACCAGAGGCAATGGGTGTGGTTGCCGTTGGACTGTCAAACCATAATACGGCATCGGTGCTGTCTGTGATGTTGGCTTTGAGTCCTGCCAGTGCCGGACTGCCACCACAGATTTCTGCATTGCCTGTGATGGTTTCCGATCCTGTGCTGATATTGATCGTATCCGTAATACTGTCGTTAACCGGAGCCTGATCATTCTGCAGCGCAGTATTTACCTCTACAACATAAATTGAGCCTGCAGAAGCCCTGTATGCGGGCTGAAAGGTATATATCGCCGAACCCAGCGCAGCGAGCGTGTCCGGATAAACGGTAGTAACATCCACCAGGGTATTGTTTCCCGAAACGACTTTCAGATGAATGGGCACATTGACCTGGGCCGCTGTTCCTGCATTTTTTATTCTCACAGAAATTCTCTGGGAGTCTGTCTGGCAGGATCCCGGCAGCGGGTCTACCACCGCGCTCATACTGACATCATTGGTCAGCGCGATAAAATGAACCGAATAGTCCTGTGTTTCTCCATTGCCATAAATTCCACAGGGTTTCACAACAGAAGTATCTGAAGTTTCTTCTGCCACAATTCTTAAAATAGAACTGTTTCCAACGGTCATTCCTGCGGGCACCAGAATATTTCCCGAGTACGTGGCCACTCCGCCGGCCAGAACGGGGCTAACGGAAACCGTTTCTCCCGGATCTGTAAAGTTTCCGTTGTTATTATAATCAATAAACATTTTCACAACTCTTGCATTGGCTGAAGCATCGCAGCTGCTGAGTTTTATGGTAAATGGAGTTGACTGGCTGGACTGCAGATTGATGGTATTTGCAGTATAGTCGGTGTAGCTGGTGCAACCCGGCGGATTAATTACATCGATATTACTGACAGATACTTCGTCGATTCGGGTGCCCGCAGTGCTGGAAGCAGCGGAAGTGCAATAGTTGCTGCTGCCCACGCCACTTACGATGAGCGAATAAGACTGGGATCCGTTTTTAAGGGTTCCTTTATGGGATACGGTGATCGTGTAAGATTTGCCGGGTACTGCATTCGGGATCACAATTTTCTCCACATTATTCAGATGATCATCGCCGTGGGTGGCAGGATTTCCCGGATTCAGGCGATCCAGGATCCATGGCGTATAGGTATTGCCATTGCCCGCAATACGCAGGTCGAGGTCATTGACCAGCTTGGGTGCCGGATTATTAAGAATATTCACTTCATCCACAACAGCTGCGGGATCTGTCCAGCAGATGGTGGCCACAAGAGGTCCTTTGCCCGAGGCAACCACCGGAATGCTGAGCGGGACGTCTGCATTGGCCATGGTATTTTCCTGGATGAGCTGGTCGGTATTGTTGGATGTTATAACGGAAGCTGCTTTGGGCATGTCGATGAGTCCGTAGCCATATTGATAATCCGGACCGTCCGCCGGCCCCGCCTCATCAGCCGTATGTATCAGGATGCCTTTTAAAGTGGAAGAAAACATGAATTTGTTATGCAGCTTATAATAATATTCCTGCAACAGAAATCCCGAACCGGCTGCTGCAGGAGAAGACATGGAAGTGCCGCTGTAGATGGCATAAGCATTATTGGATGTACTGATGGAAGATAAAACGTTTACACCGTCGGCTACAAGATCCGGCTTAATGCGTCCGTCATCACTGGGTCCCCAGCTGCTGAATTCCGCCAGCACCACGTCGGCGGGAGAGGTATAACCTCCGGGTATTGGATTAACGGCACCGACGGAAATGATATTTTTTGCAATGCCATAGGTAGGTATGATATCATAGCCATCATTATTGCTGATACCGGCCGGACGGTTTCCTGCGGGAATCAGATTGCCACTGGCATTATACCGGTAATAGGGCTGACCAACAGCAGGACCGTTCACATCGCGGTTGTTGCCCGCCGATTTTACGATGAGGTAATAAGGCGCTAAAAAAGCAATGGAATCCCAAACGGCAGTCTGGTCGTCGTAGTACCCAAATTTATAATCCACCGTATCTCCGGGGTCCCCCAGAAACTGCCACTGATTACTGCCCGAATCAAAATTCCAGCCGGCCAGTTCTCCATAAGAATGATTGGAAATCAATAAATTGGGAGCAGCTGCATACATTTCCGTGAGGTGGTTATTGAAGTCATAGGCCTGGAGCTGCAGGGCACCAAAACTCATCCCCTTTGCTACCGGGTTTACACCCGCGGCAATCAAAGTCCCTGATACATGGGTGGAATGGTCGTTCAGTGCCGGAGGATTATCTATTTGCACAACCCTTCCTGCCAGTTCCTGGTGTGTAGCCAACACCCTGCCGCCGTCCCAGATGGCTATTTTACCCTTGAGGGCTGGCGTAGAACCGTTCAGGTTCAAACCGGTACTTCCTCCTGGCCAAAGCTGGTTTGTGCCGATGGTGGCGGCGGAAATGATATTGTCATTCACCGCCATATATAAGGGCATTCCTTTTTGGCTGATTCCGTATAAAATCGCGCGGTTTCCTCTTTTCAGGGTAATGAAAAAGGGCCAGCCCTTTTGCGTGGCCAAGTTGGACAGGCGGTTGCTCATTTCCTGATACTTCGCTTCGGAACGCAGTGCTCCCTGCCGGAGGGCGGAAATATTGGTTTGAACCTGTGATTGAACTGCCGAATAAATGAAAAATGCGATCAGAAGCAGGGGTACAAATTTCTTAAGTATCATGTATTTTCTTAAATGATAAAGAGCCTTTAAAATTACACTTTTTTTCACCCCGCAGGTTTTTTTGCTATAACTTACCCGTGCTTATATTCCGGTTATGCTATATAAAAAAACCATACTGCTGCTGGCTATTTCCCTGCCTGTCATGCTGACATTTGCCAGGGGGCAGGGTAAAAAAACGGGAATTGAAGGGTACATATTTCGTATTTCCGGTAATCGCATGCCATCACCCGATGCTAAGTTAAGTCCTCCCAAGGGTGTAAAAGCCATTTTATACGTCTACGAACTCACGTCTTTAAATCAGGTGTCAAAACAGGGAGAAACCGCCTTTTACAGCAGCGTCCGTAGCCGTCTTGTCCAGACCGTCAGCTCTGACGACAGTGGATATTTCTTTCTGGCCCTTCCTCCAGGAGAATACTCCCTTTTCACTAAAAAGGATGCTTTGTTCTACGCGAATAATTTCGACGGCGACAATCATATTGCGCCCGTAAAGGTGCTACCTCACAAAGTGACCCAGGTTAATGTGAACATTGACTACGATGCCGCCTATTAGAAAGTATGAGATTAGAGGAGTACAGGAGTACAGAAGTACAGAAGTATAAAAGTGGGAGCGGATTCACTGTCAAACAATATTCCTGTACTTCCGTACTCCTGTACTAAGCAAAGCTTTCATACCTTTGCGGTTCGGAATGAGTAATGAGGGTTTACTGAAGAAATATGAGCATTCATCCCGCCTTTTTCAGCTGGCGGACAGGATTACTTTGTCCAAAACCCAGCACATCCTGCTCAAAAACCTGAAGGGATCGTCTCCGGCCTTCGTTATTGCGGCCATTTTTGGCCTGCCGGCTACCAGTCAGCTCAATCATCTGGTTATTTGTGAAGACGCTGAAACAGCTGCCTACTTCCATAATTCTCTCGAAAACCTGACTGGAGCACTGGACATTTTTTACTTTCCTTCCTCTTTTAAAAATAACAAGACCTATCAGGAACTGAACAGCAGTCACGTTATGCTCCGCACAGAAGCGCTGACCCGGTGGAGTGCGGGAGGTAATAAAAAAATTATTGTAACCTATCCGGATGCCATTTTCGAAAAAGTGGTTCTTCCGGAGACTCTGGCCGGCAACATGATCCGCCTGAAATCCGGCGAAACGATTCATTTGGAAGAGCTCATGGAATCTCTGGTGGGTTATGGTTTCGACAGAACGGACTTTGTATATGAGCCTGGCCAGTTTGCCCTTCGCGGGGGTATTTTGGACATATATTCTTTCGGAAACGAGAAACCTTACCGTGTGGAACTTTTCGGAAACGAAGTGGATTCCATCCGGATTTTTGATCCGGAAACGCAGCTCAGTGAAAGGAGACTTCTTTCCGTCAATATCATTCCCAATATTGAAACTCATTTTTCAGAAGAAAAAAAGGTTTCGTTATTCGAATTCCTCCCCGAAAATACCGTGGTCTGGATGAACGATATACAGTTTATCCGGGATAAACTGACCCTTCTGGAAAATGAGCTCGCCGAATTCCTGGAGTCCGGGGGACCGAAAGAAATGGAGACGAGTGAAGGAGGAATAAAAAAAACGGTCCGTAAAGATGATTTTATTCAGTCTTCAGACCTGGAACAAGTTCCGGTAACCAGGCATATCGTTGAATTCGGAGCGGTTCAGCACAACGACGCTTTTGCCATTGAATTTCATACACGCCCACAGCCGGCTTTCAACCGCCGTTTCGAAAGGCTTATCGCAGATCTGGAAAGCTGGGAAGCGAAAAAAATGGAGATTTATATTTTTGCCGAAAATCCAAAACAGCTTGAACGGCTGAGAATGATTTTCGAGGACCTGAAATCGGGTATTCAGTTCAATCCTATAGCTTCTTCCATACATGAAGGATTCATTGACGAGGATCTGAAAATTGTCTGTTATACAGATCATGAGATATTTCAGCGTTACCATAAATACAAAATCAAACAGGCTTATAACAAAAGTAAAGCCATTACCCTGCGCACATTGCGCGAACTGGCTCCCGGTGACTATGTAACACATATAGATCATGGCGTTGGGGTGTTCAGTGGTTTACAGAAAATAGAGTTGAATGGAAAGATCCAGGAAGCCGTGCGCATTTTTTATAAAGACAGTGACATCCTTTATGTAAATATTAATTCACTCCATAAGATCTCCAAATACACAGGAAAGGAAGGAAGCATTCCAAAAGTGAGTAAACTGGGAAGTGATGCCTGGCAGAAGCTGAAAGAGAAGACCAAGACCCGGGTAAAGGAAATTGCTTTTGACCTGATCAAATTATATGCTGCCCGAAAAGCGCAACAGGGATTTGCTTTTTCGCCGGACAATTATATGCAGACGGAACTGGAGGCTTCTTTTATTTATGAGGACACACCAGATCAGAGTAAAGCGACAGCCGATGTAAAAAAAGATATGGAATCTGCCTCGCCGATGGACCGGCTGGTTTGCGGTGATGTGGGTTTTGGTAAAACGGAAGTGGCCATACGCGCGGCATTCAAAGCCTGTCTCGATGGCAAGCAGGCCGCGGTGCTGGTTCCCACCACCATCCTGGCTTTCCAGCATTATAAAACATTTGGGGAGAGATTGAAAGATTTTCCTGTTACCGTGGATTATGTGAACCGGTTTAAATCGGCAAAGGAAAAAAAGGAGACTTATAAAAAACTGGAGGAAGGGAAAATAGATATCATTATCGGAACCCATTCGATTTTGGGGAAGGAAGTCAGGTTTAAGGATCTGGGCCTGCTGGTGATTGATGAGGAACAGAAATTCGGTGTCGCCCATAAAGAAAAAATAAAAACACTTCGAACCAATCTGGATTGCCTGACACTAACCGCCACGCCTATACCGAGAACGTTGCAGTTTAGTCTGATGGGCGCGCGCGATCTGAGTATCATGAACACGCCGCCCCCCAACCGGCAGCCCATCCAGACGGAGCTACAGGTGTTCAATGAGGATTTTATCAGGGACGCGGTATACTATGAAGTGGAAAGAGGCGGCCAGGTTTTTTATATTTATAACCGGATTCAGGGACTGAAAGAAATGACGGTTTTACTGCAGGAACTTTGTCCTGATCTCAGTATAGGCTATGCGCATGGACAGATGGAAGGTCATGAACTGGAAGAAAGAATCCTGAATTTTGTTGATAAAAAATATGATGTTCTGGTATGCACAAATATTGTGGAAAGCGGAGTGGATATTCCGAATGTCAATACCATCATTGTTCAAAACGCCCACCAGTTTGGACTGAGCGACCTGCACCAGCTGCGTGGCAGAGTAGGGCGCAGCAACAAAAAAGCATTCTGTTATTTACTGGCGCCATCGCTGGCCACACTGCCTTCTGATGCCCGTAAGAGGCTGCAGACTCTGGAGCAGCACAGTGATCTCGGAAGCGGATTTCAGATTGCGATGCGCGACCTCGACATACGCGGAGCCGGAAATATGCTGGGCGGGGAACAAAGCGGCTTTATGGTGGAAATGGGCTTTGAAATGTATCAAAAGATCCTTGATGAAGCCATTCGTGAATTGAAACGAACCTCCTTCCGGGACTTGTTCAAAGACGAGATTGCGAAACAGGAACAGGAAATCATTGACTGTACGATAGACACGGATTTGGAAATATTAATTCCTGACCAGTACGTTGAAAGTATAACAGAAAGGTTGTCTTTGTATACGCGACTGGACAATTGCGAAACAGAAGAAGAGCTGATGGCGTTTCAAAGAGAAATGGAAGACCGGTTTGGCCCAGTACCCGATGAAGTAAAAGACTTGTTTGATACGGTAAGAATCAGGCGTATGGCGGTGGAACTGGGATTTGAAAAACTGATATTCAAAAACGGCCAGGTAAAATTCTATTTTATCAATCGCCCGGATTCGAAATATTTCGAGTCCGAATTGTTTAAAAGAATTCTGGATTATTTACAGAAGCAGACCCGGCAGGCCAGACTGAGGCAGAACGGCAAACTGTTTATGATGGTAGTGAGTGAAATGAATTCGATGAAAAAGCTACTCGACTTTATGCAGCGCCTTCATGCAGGCGTTACGGAGAGTGTGGAAGTGTGAGAGTGTGGAAGTGACTGAATCACACTACATCGCGGGAAGAAGTTTTAGGCTTTAAGCTTTGAGCTTTGGGCTTTAAGATTTGGGCTTTAAAAAAATTAATTAATTCTGAGGCTTTTCACCATAATTACATGCGGGATGGTGATTTCAATAAACTGACCGTCTTTTTTAACATAACCAAGCTTTTCGTAGAAACCGGTGGCAGTTACCCGGGCATGCATCATCAATGTACGGTATCCCATGTCTCTGGCTATGTTTTCGGCAAAAATCATTAAAGCCCGGCCTATTCCCTTACCCTGCAGATTATTAGAAACGGCCATCTGGCGAAGCCGGAGTGTTTGGGAATCTACAACCGTCAGGAGGCAACATCCGAGCATTCTCTCGTCTTCGAATGCCCCGATCAGCACATCTTCCTTCTCTTTTTCCAGCTCTTTTGGGTCGAAACTCAGTCCCAGCGGCTTTCTTAGCAGGTCATACCGCAGTTTCACCATCATTTCATACTCCTGGGATCCGTAGTCTATCTGCTTAAGCGCCATGGCAAAACGGTTGATTTAGTTAAAAGGGGAGCGGAAATCGCAAATTCCGGTATATAATCCAAATCAAAAAATAAAATTGAAATAGCTTGTTGGTTGTGTTTAATTCAAAAATTATATTTTTGCAGCCGAAACTAAAATTTACAAAAATGTCAGACATCGCAACACGAGTCAAAAAAATTATAGTGGATAAGTTAGGAGTAGAGGAAGCCGAAGTGACAAACGAGGCCTCTTTTACGAACGATCTGGGCGCCGATTCGCTTGACACGGTTGAATTGATTATGGAATTCGAAAAGGAATTCAATATTTCAATTCCCGATGAACAGGCAGAGACCATCACGACGGTCGGTCAGGCCATCGGGTACCTGGAAGAGCACGCCAAGTAGGCTGTTCTCCGTGCTGCGCAAAACTTCGTTGATCCGCTTTTCGAAGGCTCTGAGCTAGAGAAGGCGGATTTATCACATTATTTATTATCCTTGCCATTCGTAAAATGGAACTGAAAAGAGTTGTTGTTACGGGAATTGGTGCGCTTACACCCATCGGCAATAATCTGACCGATTACTGGAACAATCTCTTAGGCGGCGTGTCGGGAGCTGACAAAATCACGCTTTTCGACGCGTCTAAATTCAAAACCCGTTTTGCGTGTGAGCTCAAGAATTACGATCCGCTCAGCTTCCTGGACCGTAAAGAAGCCAGGAAGCTCGACCGTTTCGCGCAGATCGCTCTGGCAGTCAGCGATCAGGCAGTAGCCGATGCCGGCATTACAAAGGATAACGTGGACAATGACCGCGTAGGCGTCGTTTTTGCCAGCGGAATTGGCGGCCTCATTACTTTTCAGGAAGAAGTGGTGCACTTTGCACAGGGGGATGGAACGCCCCGGTATAACCCATTCTTTATACCCAAGATGATTCTGGATATTGCTGCGGGTCATATTTCTATCCGACACGGCTTCCGCGGTCCCAATTTCGCTGTGGTAAGTGCCTGTGCATCGTCTACCAATGCCATTATGGAATCTTTTAACCTCATCCGTCTCGGCATGGCGGATATCATCCTTACCGGTGGCTCTGAGGCTGTGGTCAGCGAATCGGGTGTCGGAGGGTTCAATGCAATGAAAGCACTCAGTGAACGGAATGATTGTCCTCAAACCGCGAGCCGGCCATACGATAAAGCAAGAGACGGCTTTGTAATGGGGGAAGGTGCAGGCGCACTCATACTCGAAGAGCTTGAGCACGCCAAAGCGAGAGGTGCCAGGATCTATTGTGAGATAGCTGGTGCGGGCGCCACAGCAGACGCCCATCATATCACAGCACCTCATCCGGAAGGTCGCGGAGCTAAAAATGTAATGAATGCCGCACTCCGGGACGCGCAGATGTCTCCTGCTGATATCGACTACATAAACACCCATGGCACTTCTACTCCATTGGGCGATGTATCTGAGGTCAAAGCCATTATGGACGTATTCGGAGAAAACGCGTTCAAGGCAAATATCAGTTCCACTAAATCGATGACGGGTCATTGTCTTGGAGCGGCCGGAGTAGTGGAGGCTATTGCCTGCATCATGAGCGTGGTACACGATATCGCGCCCCCTACCATCAATCATTTCGAAGACGATCCGGAGCTCGATTCCCGCCTTAATTTTACTTATCATAAGCCCCAGAAACGGATCATTCATGCCGCATTGAGTAATACTTTTGGTTTTGGCGGTCACAATGCCTGCGTTATAGTTAAGAAATATTTACACGGTTCCATACTTCCACACTAGTATTTTTACTTTGTTACGAATTACCTTATTTTAGTGCTGTGGGATTCTTAGACAGGATTTTTAAGACAGACTCATCAATTGTTTCTTTCCGTAAACAATTAAGAAATGTACTGGGTTTTGTACCTGGCAATGCAGTTTTGTATAAAACAGCACTTACACACCGTTCGGTAAAGGAAAGTTCAGACCAGAACAATGAAAGACTGGAATATCTTGGCGATGCGATTCTCAGCGCGATCATTGCAGATTTTCTTTTCAAAAAATACCCCTACAAAGAAGAAGGTTTTCTGACCGAAATGCGCAGCAAAATGGTCAACCGCGTTCAGCTCAATGATATTGCGGTTAAAATGGGTCTGCGTAAGATTTCCTATTTCAATAAATTTGACGGCTCGCTCAAAATGAGCCAGATTTTTGGCAATACCCTGGAAGCTGTTGTCGGGGCCATTTATCTCGATAAGGGATATGACAAAGCCAGGCAGTGGGTGATGGAAAGAATAATCCAACCCTATCTCTTCATGGAAGATCTGGAAAACCTGGAGATCAATCACAAGAATAAATTGTATGGCTGGGCCAATAAGAACGGTAAGAACCTGGAGTTTGAGACCCTGGACGAACACATGGAAGGCGGTCGCAGGCTCTTTACCGTTGGCGCTGTTGTCAATGGCGAACTCATCTCCCAGGGACGTGCCTATAATAAAAAAGATGCCAGCCAGATTGCAGCACAGCTTGCCATGGAAAAACTCGGTCTGAACAAAATTGAAACGGAAGAAGGCCAGGCGGGATAAAACAAGTCACACAGTTTCTTTTTTATCCATACACAATTCAACCAGCACATGATGGGTGTTTTTTGGATGAAGGAAGCAAACCAGTTTATTGTCCGCCCCTGTTTTCGGTTTATCATTCAATAATTCAAATCCCGCATCTTCCAGACGTTTCATTTCAAACCAGATATCATCGACTGCAAGAGCGATATGATGAATCCCTTCGCCATTTTTTGCGATGTATCGCGCGATGATACCTTCAGGATCCGAACTTTCCAACAGCTCAACCTTATGATCTCCCACAGCAAAAAAAGCCGTGCGGACCGATTCTGATTCAACCATCTCTTCTTTATAACATCCCGTATTCAACAGGGCTTCGAATACAGGAATGGATTCGGAAAGACTTCTAACTGCAATGCCAATATGTTCCAGTTTAAGCATGCCCAAAGATATAAATAAGCTTAAAGCCTAAAGCTTAAAGCCTAAAACTGAAAAACACTTGCTTTCAACTTTTGATCATTACTATTGTTATCATTACAGATTCGGGAATCATGGTTTTTGCTATCAGGTTTTCAGCTTTAGGCTTTAGGCTTTAGGCTTTAAGCTTTAAGCTTTGAGCTTTAGGCTTATAAAAAGTAACTTTGAAGATGAACCTGCCGGTATACATGGACTATCACGCCACAACGCCCTGCGATCCAAGAGTATTGGAGGCGATGTTACCCTGGTTTAGCCAACATTTTGGTAATCCGGCCAGCAAGGGGCATTTTTTTGGCTGGCAGGCGGCGGAGGCGGTGCAGATTGCCAGAGAAGAACTGGCGGAAGTTTTACATTGCGACCCAACAGAGATCATTTTTACATCCGGGGCAACAGAAGCCATCAATCTGGCGATAAAAGGAGTATTCGAAATGTGGTCGCCAAAAGGTAAACATATCATTACCGTTTCGACCGAACATCCCGCAGTACTCGATACCTGCAGGCATCTTGAAAAATCGGGCGCCCGCATCAGTTATCTGCCGGTGCTGTCCGACGGCTTGATAGATATGGCCGCACTGGAGGATGCCATTCAGAAGGATACGATTCTCATCGCAGTAATGACGGCCAATAACGAAACAGGAGTTATTCAGCCTGTTAAAGAAGTAACAGAACTTGCACGTTCAAGAGGCATCCTTTTTTTCACAGATGCCACACAAGCTCTCGGCAAGTTCACCCTGGATGTCGAAAAAGACGGGATTGATTTGCTGGCCTGTTCGGCTCACAAGATATACGGACCAAAAGGAGTGGGCGCTCTCTTTATCAGGAGGAAAAATCCTAAAGTGAGGATTTCGGCACAACTGGATGGCGGAGGGCAGGAACGCGGTTTGCGGAGTGGAACGCTGAATGTTCCGGGTATAGTGGGTTTTGGCAAAGCGGCTGCCCTGGCAGAGCTGGAAATGGCAACAAACATGAAAACCATTGGTTTTCTAAGAGATCGGCTGGAAGAGGGTATTTTGGGCCTTGGGGGCACAGCGGTGAATGGTAACAAAAGCAGCAGGCTGGCTACAGTAACAAATATTCGTTTTGAACAAAGTGGCAACAGAAAACTGGTTTCCGGCCTGTTAAAAGATATTGCTTTGTCCTCCGGTTCAGCCTGCAGCTCTGCCTCTTTGGAACCCAGTCACGTTCTGAAAGCCATGGGCCTAGCCGACGGACCGGCTTTCGATTCCATACGTTTCAGCCTGGGCAAATGGAATACCAGAGAAGAAGTGGATTTTGTAATAGAAAAGCTGGCTTGGACGTTAAAAGAGACGTCAGAATTTTTAGAACTTAAATAATATAATTATGATTTTCGTGTCAGATAAGGCAAAGGAAAAAGTGCTCCGGTTAATGGAGGACTCTCCGATAGAGGATAAATCATCGGTATTTCTCAGAGTCTCCGTTCAGGGTGGCGGCTGTTCCGGGCTGAGTTATAAAATGGATTTCGACAGCCTGAAAAAACCAATGGATCAGGAATTTGAGGATAATGGCGTAAAAGTGGTAACCGATTTAAAAAGCTTTTTATATCTCGTGAATACCACTCTCGAATTTTCAGAAGGCCTGAACGGCAAGGGCTTTTATTTCAATAACCCCAATGCCAGCCGCACCTGCGCCTGCGGGGAAAGTTTTGCCGTGTAAGAAGGTAGTCTTCCTTGTGAAAATGCTGTCGTCGTTTTTACAATAAAACGCGTTTCGGAGCTGTTTGAGTTCTTCATAATCAGTGATTTGCGCAGATAGGTACTTTTACGATTTGAATTGGTCGGATCAGGTATTACTTTTAACAGGTCTAACCCTGTTCTGGTGAAATTTCACTCAGAAAAGTCCGAAACCATGAAAACGAATACGCGCAGATTTAACATTTCGCGAACCCTCCTGACCCTGCTGATTGCTGCAACAACTACAGACACAGCGCTCGCTCAACTTAAAATTGACTACGGTAAGAGTTATGTGAACCTGACGAAAGGGACTACCGGAGGAACGATCGAACCGAATGATATTCTTGAAGTCAGGGCCACTTTCGTGGTCGGTGGTTCAGGAGTGAATGACTACGTGGACAGTTGCGCCTATTTTGACGTCATTCCGGCAAATACCTCTTATGTACCCGGAACACTGGCCATCCTTACCAATGAAGGCAAAACATATAAAACCTTTACCGATGTTCTGGGCGATGATGCCGGTGGGATTAATGGAGCCAATGTGCGTATCAATCTGGGATATAAAAATGCCCCGTCAGCAACAGCCTTCAGAAGAGGCCGCATCATGTATAACGATAAGCCCTCTTTCTTTGGAGGCACTTGTATTATGATTGCCACTTATCATGTAAAAGTAACCGGAGTCTATGGCAATACGGTCAACCTGGGCGGGGGTAGTTTTTCTTACTATCCCTTTGGCGCAAGTATCACATCGATCAATTTTCCGGTAGACTCCGTGATGATCTTCAAGAATCTGGCGATCTGTCCGAATTCCTCAAGTAATTCCCTGACTTCTGAATTTGGAGGAACATTCGGTTCCGGTAAAGCAAAAAACAGAACGCCCTCTTCCAAAGTGTCTAACAATTATACTTATAATGTATTCGGCCCCAATACGCCGAACGATTACTATTACAATATTTCGAATAATACCAGTACAGGTGCGGCAGGTTATACAACTTCCAATGCCTGGCCAATTCCAGATCCGAATATAGCCGGGTTTGCGTATTCCCACCGCGTATTTGGAGTTTGGGATATTATTGGTGACCATACCGGGGCATCAAATCTTTTACTTGGTAATCCGGCTACTGACACGGTCAATGGCACAGGTGGTTATATGGCTGTCATCAATTCATCCTACAAAACAGGAATCGCTTTTCTGGATACAGTGAACAATTTATGTCCAAACACCTACTACCAGTATTCTGCCTGGTTCAGAAATATATGTTCCAAATGTGCCTGCGACTCGAATGGGAAAGGGCCCTCAACTGCGGGTTATATACCTACCGGTGTTGGTGATTCTTCCGGCGTCAGGCCAAATCTGACTTTTAATGTAAACGGTTACGACTACTATACAACCGGCGATATGCCTTATACAGGGCAGTGGATACAAAAAGGATTCACTTACCTGACGGGCCCTGCACAGACCAGTATGATCATCTACGTGCGTAACAATGCGCCCGGAGGGGGCGGTAATGACTGGGCACTGGATGATATTACCGTTGCTTCCTGCGCCCCAAGTATTTCCTTAACGCCCAATAAGCCGGATACGCTTTGTCGCGGTTCCGACGATACCGTGCGATTTAAAGTAACTGCATACTTTCCCAACTGTACGGAATGGAAACTGGAGAAAAGCACCAATGGAGGAGCAACATGGACATCACCGGGCCTCGATACCCTTGGAAATCTTCCGTCTGGTTCCGCCACGCCTGTATTCAATGCGGGCAGCGGATTGTATGAATACCTGGTTACCCGGTATTTCCGATTAAACAATGTCGATACTACGGTTATCTACCGTCTTACCATAGCGTCTACTGCAGGGAACCTGGCAAGCGCGGGATGCAGTTACGTGACCTCATCCCCCAAAATTGTACGAACAGCCAATTGCAATCTCACCCTGGCAACCCAGATTACAGTAAGAGGAGATTTGCTCGATGCTGCCATGGCACGCATTCAGTGGACCAGCCAGAATGAAACCGGCACCGTGAGTTATGTTGTGGAAAGAAGTGATGATGCGGGTAGTCACTATCGTTCGCTGATTTCAGTTCCCGGAACCGCTTCTCGCGGGTATGGGTAACAGTTATACCTTCAATGACGTAACGCAGCCAGTGGTTTCACAGGTCTATTACAGGATTCAGATAGTTGATCACGGATATCATATTTACAGCCGGGTCATTCTGCTAAGTAATTCTGAAATTTCTCTCAATATTTCGGGCCTGGTAAATCCGTTTACAATCATTCTATTTCATTTAATATGACGGTTCCGGAGGATCATATCGTTCAGACTCGGACTGTATGACGCTTATGGAAGAAGGCTTATGATCAGCCAGCAGACGGCCTACAAGGGGATCAATCATATAGAACTGAATGAACCCGCCGGTTTGCAAACCGGAATGTATATTTTGCAGGTGCTCTATAACAATCAAATGATAATCCGTCAGATTATCAAGAAAATCGATTAGAATGCAATAAAAGAAAAAATCCCCCGGGATGAACCGGGGGAGTAACTAAGCAAGTAGAGTTGGTTAAGCGGGGCGAATATAGAAGAAAAACAGAGTAAAAAAAATTATTTGCCTATTCAAAATCCTGTCATTTTGAATGCATAGACGCTGCAAACAATTATATCTTTATTTTCGCGTCTATGTGGGCCGTTTGTAAAAAGGAATTCCGACAGTTTTTCAGCAGTTTAACAGGCTACATTGCCATAGTCGTTTTTTTACTTCTGACCGGCCTGCTTCTTTTTGTTTTTCCCGACACCAGTATCCTCGATTTCGGATATGCCAGTCTGGAAAAATTCTTCGACCTGGCACCCTGGGTGCTTCTCCTGTTAATACCGGCCATTAGTATGCGTTCATTTTCTGAAGAATTCCGCAGCGGAACATTTGAAATTCTTCAGTCCAGGCCCTTGACTTACTGGCAGATCGTACTGGGTAAATACCTGGCGGCGATTTTTGTGATCGGCATTGCGCTGTTGCCAACCTGGATTTATTTTTACTCTGTTCAGCATCTGGCCACTCAGCAGGGTATGGATCTGGGAGTTACTATGGCCGCTTATATCGGTTTGTTTTTTCTGACCGCTGTTTTTGCAGCAGTATCTGTCTGCTGCAGCAGTTTTACCCCAAACGCCATTGTTGCTTTTATCAGTTCGGCATTTGTATGTTTTTTACTCTACACCGGTTTTCATGCCATCAGCGGAACGAAGGCCCTTTCCCAGCGGGCGCAGATTATTATATTGACATGTTCGGTATTGATTTTCATTATCGCAACATGAGCCGGGGCGTAATCAGTTTTCGGGATCTGATTTATTTTGTCAGCGTGATCGCATTTTTTCTAACCCTGACCAGGAACAACCTTTCTAAAAGATAAGCGGTCATGAAGAAATTATTCAATGCAAGATTCGGCTGGTTTTATCTGCTGGTCCTTGTGATTGTCATCAATCTGCTGGTGTCCCAGGTAAGATGCCCGGTATGATATGACGAGTGAAAAAAGGTTCACGCTGACCGTGCCTGTAAAAAACATGCTGGGCAGGCATTCACGAAGAGGTTAATGTTCGATATTCTGCTTGAAGGGAAATCTGAAGATCCGGATTACGTAAACTTCGAAACAGTACGGAAGCGCTGCTTCAGGAGTTCAACGAATATGCCGACGGCAATATTCATTATCGCATCATTGATCCGGTAGCAGGCGGAGATGACAGTACCAGCCGGGCAATGATACTGGATTCTCTGGCAAAAATGGGCATTCAGCCAATGACCCAGGTTGCACAATCAAAAAAAGGAGAAGAGCAGAGTCAGCGCACCGTAATACCTGCCGCAATCGTTAAATATAAAGACAGAGAGCTGCCGGTGGATCTTCTTAAAGGCGTTCAGAGAAGCCGCGAAGGCCAGTCGCCCGAACAGCTTTATGTGAATGCTGAAAACCTGCTGGAATATAAATTTGCGAGTACGATCGACAAACTCATTACCGATACCCTGCCTGCTATTGGTTACCTGATGGGCAATGGCGAGCCGCTGGATTTCAGGGTGTACAGCCTGATTCAATATCTCCGTGAAAATTTTCGGTTTGGCATTGTAAGGCTAGATAGTGTGCCTGTGATACCTTCCCGGCTAAACGCGCTGATCATGGTAAAACCGGAGTCGAAATTTAGCAGACGACGAAAAACGGAAACTTGATCAGTACGTCATGCGCGGTGGAAGCCTGATTTGCATGATCGATAATTTATACGCAGAAATGGATAGTTTGCAGACAGGAAGGGAAACAGTCGCTTTCGACAGAGGCCTCAATCTGGACGATCTGTTTTTTCATTATGGTGTACGGATAAACCAGGACCTGATAGAAGACATGCAATGCGGAAGCATTAATCTGGTGGTCGGAAGCCAGGGTGGGAAACCCCAGTTCCAGTTATTGCCCTGGCCCTATTATCCCCTGCTCGATGGAAGTCCATTCTCTCCCATTACCAAAAACCTGGACCCGGTATTCCAGATTTACTAATTCCATCGATACGGTAAAAGCACCAGGTATTGTCAAATCGGTTTTACTTACAAACTTCACCCAACGCAACAACCGTGTCTACTCCGGCAATAATTTCACTTGGAAATGGTTAAAACAGCCAGTGATCCAAAGGTTTTCCGGCAGGCTGATATTCCTGCAGCTGTTTTGCTGGAAGGAAAATTTCAGTCCCTGTATGCAAACAGGATGTCGGACTACCGAAATGGCTGACACGCTGGACCGGATATATACAATCAGCCCTTCCTTAAATCGGGAGAAAAAAGATGCGCGTAATGTGGTTTGTGCCGACGGCGATCTGGTGATGAATGAAATGAGTCGACAGGGACCTCTGCCGCTGGGATTCAGCAAAGACATCAACTATACTTTTGCCAATGCTGAATTCCTGAGCAATTGCCTGGACTATTGCACCAATCCTTCCGGTTTGCTCGAAGCCCGGGCAAAGGATTACTCTCTTCGTCTTCTCGATCCGGAAAAAACAGAAGATGAACGAACTTTATGGCAATTCATTAATGTTGCCGTTCCTTTGATCGGGGTGGTTTTTTGTGGCCTGATTTTTCAATATATCAGGAAAAGAAAATATGGTGTGGGTGGTATATAAAGTTCATAAACAAAATCATTTTGAATAATACCCAGGTTACATATATCATTTTCGGGGCTGTTTTGATCCTTGCCCTGGTTTTTGATCTCGGTCTGCTGAGCAGGAAAGGGTCTGTGGTGACTCTTAAAAAGGCGCTGATTCAAACGATTTTCTGGGTCATACTGGCGCTGGCTTTTGGAGTCTTCATTTATTTATATGAGACAAACGGAGAAAAACTTGCGCTCGAATATATCAGCGCATACCTGATGGAATGGAGCCTGAGTATTGATAATATTTTCGTTTTCATCCTCATTTTTTCTCTTCTGAATATCAAAGAAAAGTTCTTTGGCCGCGTGCTGCTGGTAGGCATTCTGCTCGCTGTTTTTTTCAGAATCATATTCATAACTGCCGGAATTGAGCTCGTGCATCGTTTTACCTGGCTCCTTCCCATTTTCGGCGCAGTCCTGATTTACACAGGCCTGACCATGTTTTTTTCCAAAAAAGAAGAGAGCGGAAATCTTGAAACCAATAAAGTATATCGCTTTCTCAAGCGGTTTTTGCCGCTGATTGCGGAAGATGGAGAGGGTAAACTCGTCATAAAAAGAGATGGTAAAAAGTATTATACAACCATTTTTGTAGTAATTATTTTGCTGGCTACCACAGATATTGTTTTTGCTCTGGATTCGATTCCGGCTGTATTTGGGATTTCTCAGGAAAAAATTGTTATTTATACTTCCAATATTTTTGCCGTGCTGGGTTTACGTTCCCTGTTTTTCCTTTTGCGCGGGGCAGTAGATAAGTTCAGTTATCTTCCAAAAGGTATTGCCACGGTACTGGTTTTTGTGGGCCTGAAAATGACAAGTGAACTGATCCATGTTAAAATACCGACTTATATTTCTCTTATAGTGATACTGATTTGCATTGGAGGTAGTATTTTGCTCTCCATGGCGGCAAATAAAAAGCAAACTTCTTCTTAAAAAACGTTCAACTGGCGCATTCTATCCGGCATATCGCATCGATCGTTTCAGGAACCTTCCTGCAATTTCATCAGGACGATCCGGTGGAACAACTGCTGACCGACAGCCGCAGACTGATTTATCCCGAAACCAGTTTGTTTTTTGCCTTATATGGAAAGCGGCGCGATGGACACGCTTTTATACCGGATCTCTATCTGCGAGGCGTGCGAAATTTTATCGTGTACGAACAACTTGAAGTAAAAGATTATCCCGAAGCGAATTTTATACTTGTAAACAACGGTTTGAAGGCGCTCCAGCAACTGGCTGCATTTCACAGGCAGCAATTTGATATTCCGGTGATTGGTATTACAGGCAGCAATGGCAAAACGGTTGTAAAAGAATGGCTGAACCAGTTGCTGGAAGACCGCTATCAGATCGTGCGCAGCCCGAGGAGTTACAATTCCCAGATCGGCGTTCCGCTGAGTATCTGGCAGATGGATGCTTCACATAATCTGGCTTTGATTGAAGCGGGCATTTCTGAGGAAGGGGAGATGGAAGTTCTTGAGGAAATCATCAAACCCCGAACAGGCATTCTGACAAATATGGGTGAAGCGCATGCGCAGGGTTTTAAAAATCTGCGTTCGAAGACACTGGAAAAGCTGAGCCTTTTCAAATATTCAGACGCTTTGATTTATCACGATGATCAGGCGGAACTGCGGGAAACCATTTTGGACTGGCATCTCGATTATCCTTCCGTTAAGCTGCTTTCTATTGGAAAAGAAAAAGATTCCGTTATACGTATCCACAGCCTGGAAAAACAACAGGGAACAACTTCCATTACCATTTTATATCAGGATCAGCAACTGACTCTTGAAATCGGTTTCGAAAATGATGCATCGGTTCAGAACGCACTAACCGCAACCGCACTGTTATTGTATATGAATATTCCGGCCGAAGAATTGCAACCCCGGCTGAACAGGCTGAATCCGCTGGCCATGCGAATGGAATTAAAAACAGGCATTCATCATACTTCAGTGATTAACGACAGCTATAGCGCAGATATAAGTTCCCTGAAAATGGCGCTTGATTTTTTATCACAACAAAAACAGCATCCAAAAAGGACACTGATTTTGTCTGATATTCTGGAAACCGGCAGAAAACCGCAGACCCTGTATAAAGAAATCTCCGCCCTGCTCAGCAAATATCCAATAGACCGGTTAATTGGGGTGGGCGAACAAATGGCGGTGAGCGATTTGTTTTTTCTGGATTCGGGAATAAAAGAAAGGGTTTTTTTCAAATCAACGCAGGCGCTGATTGAGGCGATTCCAGGCATGCTGTTCCGCGACGAGACCATTTTACTGAAGGGAGCCAGGATATTTGGATTTGAACGTATCGACAGGGTTCTTTCGCTGCAGGTTCATGAGACCCAGATGGAAGTGAACCTCGAAGCCATGGCACAAAACCTGAAGCAATATCAGCAGATACTTCGTCCGGCTACAAAAATTATGGCCATGGTGAAAGCATTTTCCTATGGAACGGGTGGATTCGAAATTGCGCGTCTGCTCGAATTTCACAAAGTCGATTATCTGGCCGTTGCTTATGCCGATGAGGCGGTCACACTCCGTCAGGCCGGTATCCGCCTCCCAATGGTTGTTATGAATACCGAAGAAAATGCACTGGCTCCGCTGCTGGAATATCAGCTCCAGCCGGTAGTTTACTCTTTGAGAGGACTTGCCGCATTAAAAAAAATATTAAAACAGGAGGCCCTAACCCAGTTTCCTATTCATATTGAACTTGAAACGGGGATGAACCGCCTTGGGTTTTCCGCTGATCAGATTCCACAACTGCTGGAACAGCTTATCGGCACTGAATTGCGAGTACAATCCGTATTCAGTCATCTTGCTGCCAGCGAAGAAGCCCAGCAGGATATATTCACTCAAAAGCAATTTGACAACTATAAAAGCATGGCCGGCCGGATACAGGATGGTCTGGGTTATTCTTTTATCAGACATATTTCAAATTCTGCCGGTATTATACGTAATCCGGAACTGCAACTGGATATGGTGAGGCTGGGAATAGGTTTGTACGGTATAGATCCTTCTTTCTCGAAAATTCTGGATCTGAAAGAAGTCGGGGTACTTAAAACAACCATCGCTCAGATCAAAGAACTGAGCGTTGGGGAAACGGTGGGTTACAACCGCCGGGGTGTCGCGGATCATGCCATGAAGATTGGAACCCTTCGGCTTGGCTATGCAGACGGCTATCCGAGGAGCCTGGGCAATGGGATGGGAAAAGTATTGTACAGGGGTAAACTATTGCCTACTATCGGAAGTATTAGTATGGATATGACAATGATTGACCTTTCCGAAGTTCCGGAAGCAGCAGAGGGGGATGAAGTGGTCATTTTTGGCGGCGAATTATCAGTCGCCGAGGTTGCCAGATGGGCCGGAACGATTGCCTATGATATTCTGGCGGGAATCTCGCATCGGGTAAAAAGGGTATATTTTGAATAAAAGCTTTCACAAAACGGTAAGTATTCGTCTTTTCTTAACTTATTATCTTTGCGGCTCATTATGAAAGAAAGAAAGATCATTTTTATTGTCCTCCTGATCATCTTTGCAGACCAGGCACTCAAGATATGGGTGAAGACGCATATGCCCCTGAGTCATACCTGGGATGCGTTTTATCGTTCCCCTGTTTCGCCCTACGATAACGGTATTCACCTGTTAGGCAAAAAAGTCCAATTATTCTTTGTGGAAAATGAAGGCATGGCCTGGGGCTGGAAATTCGGAGGTAATCTGGGAAAAATGGCTTTGACCTTATTTCGTTTGGCCGCTGTGGTTTTCGGTGTCTATTATATACGCACGCTGATCAGGAAGAAATATCACAACGGATATATCATTTGCGCGGGGCTCATTTTTGCGGGTGCACTTGGAAATCTGATTGACAGTATGTTTTACGGACTTATTTTTGAAGAGAGCAACTACGATCATGTGGCAAAGATGTTCCCGGCTCACGGGTACGCCAGTTTTTTACACGGCCGCGTTGTGGATATGCTTTATTTCCCCATTATAAAAACACACTACCCCGGCTGGTTTCCCTTTGTCGGCGGTGATGAATTCGAGTTCTTCAGCCCTGTTTTTAATATTGCAGATGCATCCATATCCATAGGTGTCATCGCACTGTTTCTTTTTCAAAAACGGTTTGTAAAAAAACTGCCCGAAAATCCGGCTCCGCATGCTCAAAGCAATACAGAACGTTTAACTATCGGAGCTTAAATTCAAACTCTTAAAAGCGTTGATTTACGACGTCGGAAAAGGTGTTTTATCTATTTCGGAAAGCCGTATTTTTTTGTAGGTTTAAACTGGTTCAGTAAACCCTGTTCCGTTTAATCCGATACCGATGAATAAGCTACCAGTGGCAGTATTCTGCCTTATACTCTCATCTGTCGGGCAGGCTCAGATCGTTTCGTTCAATGGCCAGTATTTCAAAATTGACACACTTTATCCTCTGTATGATATTCCGGCTCACAACAAGGGACTCAGTTACCCCTGGGAAATAACCTATGGCCCGGATGATTCTTTATGGATTACGGAAGCTCATCGTTACCGTATCTGGAAAATACATCCTGGCAATAAAGGAAGCAGGGTGTTATTGGATCTCAGCAGTCTTGTTACTTTCGATTATTTTCAAATGCCAAATGGTTATCCGGCGCCGCAGGGTGGTCTTATGGGCCTGGCCATTCATCCTCAGTTACTCAGCGGGAAACCTTTTGTGTATGTGGCGATGGTCTATGACCTGTATCCGGAATCCGGAAATCCCGACAACAGCAATTGCGCAGGCAGTGGTTTCATAACTGATCAGCCCTGTTTTTTCAAAACCAAAATTTTGCGTTACACCTACAATTTGTCTTCCCACACGCTGGGTTCGCCTACCGTTGTTCTTGACGGTCTGATGGGCAGCAACGATCATAATTCCGGAAGACTAAAAGTCAGTCCCGTTCCTGAAACCGATGGGAAATATCATTTGTATTATACCATTGGTGATCAGGGTGCAGGGCAGTTCAACAATGGATACCGCACCAATAATGCGCAGAATAAAGATATATACGAGGGCAAAGTTTTGCGATTAAATACTGAAGATGACGGAGACCTGGATGACGGTGCGTATAGTAACTGGATTCCAAACGACAATCCCTTTGTGAATTCTGTTTCAGGGAAAGTAAATGCGGTGTTCAGTTTTGGCCACCGGAACGCACAGGGCCTGGTCTGGGCTCATGTGGGAGCCAATTACATACTGTATAATTCTGAACATGGCGACAAAAGTGATGATGAAGTTAATATCATAACTGCGGGAAATAATTATGGCTGGCCGAAGGTGGCAGGAATGTGCGATGACAATTATACTACGGCAGATGCAAATCCCAATAACGACCGACTGGCAAACCAGCTCATTCCCGACGAGAAGAGTTTTTGTATTGCGAACCATGTCAAAGAGCCCCTGTTCTCCTTTTTCAATGTCAGCGGAAACAGTATTCCCTCCAGCAGTTCATCGAACTATACCTGGCCTACCATTGCGCCGTCAAGTATTGACTATTATGATAAGGTATACATTCCGGGCTGGACCAACTCTCTGCTGGTGACGTCTTTAAAACTGGGTATGTACCGGTTGAAACTCAAAGCCGATGGATTATCTGTCGATAGCGCAAGTACGGCGCAAATCACCGATACCATTCCTTATCTGCATGA
This sequence comes from Puia sp., assembly GCA_965214575.1. Lineage (GTDB taxonomy): Bacteria > Bacteroidota > Bacteroidia > Chitinophagales > Chitinophagaceae > Puia. The sequence goes on along the minus strand of CBDCCE010000014.1, from coordinate 61,506 downwards.
ATATCGAATCCGGGATCTCGCTATAGCACCCACCGGAGATACCCTGTTTCTGGCCATTGACAGCAGTGGTTCCACTTCAGGGCCTACGGGTGGATTTTCCGGCGCAACAGTTTCAACAAAAACACCAGGGCATATTTTGCGAATGGTGTATCTGCCCGTATTGCTGGAAACACAGCCAGTTTCGCCTGTTCCCGGAAAAGATCAGATCCTAACGACCATTGTATTTCCAAATCCCGCAACAGATCACCTCGAAGTTTTATGCAGCGATCAGGTCAGGCCGCCTTTCACCGTAGCCATGTATGATATGTCGGGGAGGTCGCTGCTAACGGAAATGTTTGATTCGAATCACTTCTCCGTACAGGTGAATCATCTGCCTGCAGGATTATATATATTTAAAATGCAGGACCGAAACGGAACCTCTGTTACAACACAAAAAATTCTGATAGTGCGCCGCTAGCCGACCTCAGGTCAAAAGTGCTTTTGCAATAAGTTTTAGGCTTTAAGCTTTAAGCTTCCCAACCATTTTCTTAGGGTCCACCCATTCATCAAACTCGGCTTCCGTAAGGTATCCGAGTCTGACAGCCATTTCTTTCAGTGTTGTGCCTTCCTTGTGTGCCTTCTGGGCAATTTCTGCTGATTTATAATAACCGATTTTGGGATTGAGTGCAGTTACGAGCATGAGCGAATTGTCCACATGCTTTTTTATATTTTCTTCTATTGGCCGTATACCGACTGCACACTTGTCGTTGAAACTCACACAACCATCTCCGATCAGTCTGGCACTGTGCAGAAAATTATAAATCATCACCGGTTTGAAAACATTCAGTTCAAAATGCCCCATCGCTCCCCCGATACTGATGGCGACGTCATTTCCCATGACCTGCGCACAGATCATCGTAAGTGCTTCACACTGGGTCGGGTTTACTTTACCAGGCATAATAGAAGATCCGGGTTCATTATCCGGAATATATAATTCTCCGATACCGCTCCGCGGACCCGACGACAGGATGCGGATATCATTGGCGATTTTCATCAGACTAACGGCTATCGTTTTCAACGCACCGTGAGATTCAACAATCGCATCATGAGCGGCAAGCGCTTCGAATTTATTTTCCGCGGTAATAAAGGGAAGTCCTGTCAACTTCGCAATATGGGCTGCGACATGTTCAGAATAATTTTCCGGAGTATTGATCCCGGTGCCCACCGCAGTGCCTCCAAGGGCGAGCTCTGACAGATGAGAGAGGGTATTTTTTAATGCTTTCAATCCATGATTCAACTGGGAAACATATCCACTGAATTCCTGACCCACAGTCAAAGGGGTGGCATCCATAAAATGGGTACGGCCTATTTTCACCACCTGCATAAACTCCTTTGATTTGGCAGCCAGCGTGTCTCGTAATTTTTCGATGCCGGGTATCGTAGTTTCTACAAGTATTTTATACGCAGCAATGTGCATGGCCGTAGGAAAAGTATCATTGGAAGATTGCGATTTATTGACATCATCATTCGGATGCAGAAATTTTTCTTTGTCCGTTAACAGGCCTCCGTGCAGTACATGCCCCCGGTAAGCGATCACTTCATTCACATTCATATTGCTCTGGGTGCCACTTCCTGTTTGCCATACAACCAGCGGGAAATACGCGTCCAGCTTGTGTTCCAGGATTTCATCAGCAACCCGGCCAATAAGATCTGATTTCTCGCGGGTAAGAATGCCTGCGTCAAAATTTGTCAGGGCAGCTGCCTTCTTCAGATAGGCAAAAGCACCGATGATTTCTTTGGGCATACGATTAATATCCTGTGCAATCTTAAAATTGTCAATACTCCTCTGAGTTTGCGCTCCATAATAGGCATCAATGGGTACTTTTACTTCACCCATGGTATCTTTTTCGATCCTGAACTCCATATTTTTATTTATAGGTTGCAAAATTAAACCCTTTTTGGAACACTAATTGCTATTTCAGACGTTGTAATCCAAATCCAGTAAAACAACCAATCCATGGAAAAACCATCTATTACCCAATGGGGTAAGAAGGCGCGCAAATCCACCGCTCTAACGGATGGACTGAGTGAATATACCGGCGAGTGGACAACCACCGAGGTAGTTCATTTGCTGAAAAGAACACTTTTTGGTGTGCGCGTTGGGGATCTGAATCATTTTCTTTCGCTTAGTATGAGTCAGGCTGTGGATGAATTACTTACACCAACGGCTGCTCCAACCACTGTTCCTCTCAATTCCTACAGTTCTAACGGATACACAGATCCTACGGGTGTGGCTGCCTGGGACACATGGATAAATACCGGTGTGGATTATCCAGATTCAGAAATGAATGAAATGCGGCTGGATTCACTGAAGTGCTGGTGGATCGGTCAGATGCTCAACGAGAACCGGAGTATCCATGAAAAGCTAACGTTATTCTGGCATAATCATTTTGGTGTTGATTCGCTGTTACATATTGACGATATCCCGGCCAGACCCTGGTATGACTATTATCTTATTCTGCGTTCAAATGCGCTGGGAAATGTGAAACAACTGGTGAAGGCCATGACTCTTAGTCCGGCCATGATTTGTTACCTCAACGGAAACACAAATAAAAAAACTTCTCCCAACGAAAACTATGGAAGGGAGTTACAGGAATTGTATACCATCGGCAAAGGCGCCGGATCTCATTATACAGAAGATGATGTGCGCGCAGCAGCCCGGGTACTCACGGGCCACACGGTTGACGCCTATTTCAATTATGCATTTGATGTGGCGGGTCACGATGATCAGAATAAAGCCTTCTCCAATTTTTACGGAAGCACCATTATTACAGGCCGTTCGGGTTCAGCCGGAGCCGGGGAGCTGGACGATCTGCTGAATATGATTTACAACAGTCCCGAAGCTGCAAAATTCATCTGTCGTAAACTGTACAGTTTTTTTGTTTACTATAAAATTGATGATACCATTGAAAACAGCATAATAGCTCCGCTGGCAGATGTATTCCGTAGCAGCGGATATGATATTACGGCCGTCATGTCGGTATTGCTTAAAAGCGACCATTTTTATAATATGGCTTACTCCAGCGCCTGCCTGATTAAAAGCCCGCTGGATTTTGTACTTGGACTGATGCGGGAGTATGAGGTAAAGTTGCCGGATCCTTCCGACAACGGATCAAGCTATAGCGTTTGGGAAATGATTTTACAGGTCACCTCCATGCTTCAGCAGGAAATTCTGCGAATTCCTGAAGTGGCTGGCTGGTATGCATATTATGAAGGTACTGCCTATCATGAACTATGGATCAATTCGGTTACGTATACACAAAGAAATGCTTTTACAGATCAGATGATTACCAGCGGGGATATGATGAATATGGTGTCTCTGATTATTGATCCGCTGGCCTTCGCCGGCTCGCTGGCAAATCCTGGTGATCCGAATCTGCTGATCAGCGAATCGCTGGATATTCTGTACCGCGTTCCCCTTTCTGCGGATACGATAACCAATCTGAAACAATCCATTTTATTGGGCGGCCTCACGACTGACTATTACTGGACAGCGGCATGGAATGCGTATATCGCCAATCCTGCAGACGACATCGCAAAAGGAACAGTATTCAGCCGGCTGCAGACTTTCTATAAATATCTGATGAACCTTCCGGAATATCATCTTTCATAAACTGAATCCATTGCTATGAAAAGACGTCATTTTTTGAGAAATATGATTCCGGCTTCAGCCATTTTTCCTTCGCTTGTGAATGGTTTTACGGTGAAGGCATTTGGCGCTGCCGGCTTTTTTGAGAGCCTTTCGGGTGCTGCAGACAATGATCATGTATTTGTCATTATCCAGTTATCCGGTGGTAACGACGGCCTGAATACCGTTGTGCCCATTATTAATTATGGCGATTACCTGAACCTGAGGCCAAATATTGCCATTCCGGAAAACAAAGTGCTCTCCTTAAACGGTTATTCAAAAGCCGGCCTGCATCCATCCATGACGGGCATGCAGAAAATGTATAATGAAGACCAGCTCGCCATATTATATTCAGTCGGCTATCCGGAGCCCGATCAATCTCATTTCCGTTCAACAGACATTTGGCTCACCGGTGCGGATTCCGACCAATATCTCACAACCGGTTGGGCCGGTCGTTTCCTGAGCACGACATATGAAAATTTTCCTGATTGGCTATCCGAATGCGGCCATGCCGGATCCGCTTGCCATTGACAGATAGGATCCGTGCTTTCTCAAATGTGTTTATGGGTCCTGGTGGTTTTACAGCTATGGCAACTCCGGAAGGACGTATCGATTTTTACGGGTTAACCTGATCAGTACAACAACAGATACGGTTCCGAATTCACCGATGGGTACGGAACTCACATACCTGCGAACAGTCGCCAGGCAAACAAATAAATACGCAGACCTGATAGAAAGTGCCGCTTCCAAAGCGAGGCGCACAATCTGGCATACCCGGCATGACAATGATCTGGCGGCCCAGCTGAAGACTGTCGCCAAGCTTGGTTTCCGGCGGATTGAAAACGAAGGTCTATATGGTGAGCATGGGCGGTTTTGATACCCATGGAGGCCAGGTGCAGGCCGGAAATACCGATCACCGGAAATCACGCGCAATTTGTTGAAGACAGGTATCGCGATGCTATCTCTGCATTCCAGGCTGATGTGACAGTCATCTTGGTATTGGCAAACGGGTGCTGGGTATGACTTTTTCTGAATTTGGAAGAAGGATAAAATCCAATGGCAGCGCCGGAACAGACCATGGCGCAGCCCAACCAGTGTTCTTATTTGGTGAAGAAGTGAAACAAGGTGTTCTCGGAAATCCCCCCGATCTCCCTCCGTCTCTGGATTCAGAATTCGGTTCTCCCCATGCAATACGATTTCAGATCGGTTTACGCAACAGTTTTGCGTGACTGGTTTTGCGTGGATCCCGCAGTGATAAGTCGACACGATGCTTTATAAAAATTATCAGTATCTCCCTTTAGTACAATCCACTGCCTGTTCAATAGATTCCGTACAGCTGAACACAGCTCGGTGATAAATTGATCCGCAATGATCCGAACCCTTTTGTTGGTTCAACCACCACTGACGTTTAAATCTAGCCGGAGGTTATACGCTTATGGTGCAGGTATTCGATGTGTACCGGCAGACTGGTCGGAACGTTCCTGTGAGCGGGGACTACCAGGCCGGCGAGTATACCAGGCAGTTTTTTATGCAAATAGCGGCTGGGCTTGCCGCGGGAGTATACTATGCGCGTTTACAGAACGGGACTCCATTCAACAGGTGAGAACCATGATAAAAGCAAACCATTGAGTAAACGGTTAAGAATATCATAACTGCATTTTTACGGTCATATTGCAGCTGCTTTTTCTTTTTTTCGCGGTCAGTCGCCCAGGTAGTGAAGGACAGCATCACGTTATAATTCCACCTGCGCCAATTTTAAGATCGCGTTTAACTCAAATATATTTGACAGCATTTCTTTTCCGGATAAAGTAAAATGGAATTTTGGTGACCCCGGCTTCCGGATATTTACAATAGCAGCCACGAATACAGGCACCGTCGCACTTATATGTGAGCCACGGGTGTGTATCCGGTTTCTCTTATGGTTTTAATTCAGCAGGGGATACGCATGAGGCTTCGCTGATACCATTACATGTGATTGTACCAACTGCCGTACAATTTCGGACCAGATATTTATCTCTGTGAAAAAGGCGATACCAGCTTGCAATGCTCCCGTCAATACCCGGTGCAGAACTACCTGAGTGGAATGATGACAGCCTCACGACCACGCCTATACTGAAGGTGACTAAGACCAGCGTGTGTACACCGTAAAAATTAATGGATGCGCCGTCATCTGACTCCATCGGTGATTTTCTTAAGCAATCTGCCGGATATAAAACTGGGTGGCGATCATGTGATGTGCGCCGGGCGAAACACTGACACTCTGAATGCCGCCACGCAGAACGGAAATTATACCTGGGAATTAAATGGAACCATTCTTGGCCGGAGACACTCAGAAGGACAATTGCTCACCCAGGCGCCGGGTGGCCAGTATCTGGCCAGTGGTTTCCGTGCCCGGATGCGGTACATTTAAGTGATACAGCCAGTATCACGTATTCAACTTACGCAGCACCGCTCTTTTTCCCTTGGGTCCCGATACGCTTATTATGTCCAAAAGAAATATTTCCGCATCACGGCGAATGTTGACGGGGCGCATCAGCTTACCTGTGGAGTACCAAAGAACAGACCCAGACCATACAGATTAATTCTCCCGGTGCCTGTTACTGGGCTTTTGTTACTGTTGCCAGTCAGTGCGAAGTCGTGGATACCGTGCAGATCATGTATCGCGGCGATAAGAATCTTGATTTTCATGATACCGCGATATGCAAGGGAAGCACGTTGATCCTGGATGCAGATTTTGGTGTGGGGACATATAACTGGGTGTCTGACCCCCCTCAGCGGGATGATCAGAACCAGACCAAACAGTCTACGTATTATGTTTATGAACCGGGCATTGTATAGTGTTGTGGCGCAGGTGGGTCAATGTATTTATAAAGACAGTCTTCATGTAACATTTAATGATAGCCTGGATCTGAATATTGGTCGCGACACAACACTTTGCGTATCGGGGAAGAATTTACTCTGCATGTAAAAACAAATGCAAACGAATTTGCGTGGCAGGATGGAAGTAACTGCCGCTCAGCTATATCCGGTGGGCGACTCTGGTATTTACCAGGTGATTGCAAAAAATGGTTGTGGTTACAGATACCGCTGCCGTTCATATTACAAGGAAAACCTGCAGTTGCGAACTAACGCTGCCCAACGCATTCACACCCAATTTTGACGGTTTAAATGACGTGTTCAGGCCATTGCACCCATGCAATATGACCGAATACCAGCTGAGAATTTATGACCGTTACGGCACACTAATTTTTCAGACTTCGGATTTTGGAAAGGGCTGGAATGGAACATATAATGGCACTTCTGCTGACAACGGAACTTTTGTCTGGATGGCCAGTTACCGCAATACCGATACGAAGGCAATGCAGTTCAGAAAAGGATTTGTCATTGTTCTGCACTAAAATCCTCTTCTTCATCCACGAAATGAAACCAGAGGGATTTTCAATAAAACCGGATGAAGCGTTTAGTATTTAGAACCAGCCTGACTTTTTAGAACTGCTGCGTCCGCCAAGTCCCAGCGCCCCAAGCAATCCGCGCGTGATCATGCTGGCGGCAGTTCTTTCTACCTGTTTGGCGGCGCCACTATTCAGAATTTTATCCAGAGTGGAAGGCTCCGGTTTGGCACCGGGTTTGGCCGGGGTTTGAGCCTGCCCTTTATTTGCGGCGTCTGCCAGTTTCTGGGTAAGTATCTCATAAGCACTTTCACTATCTATAACCTGATTGTATTTCGCAACCAGTTTTGATTTAGCTACAATGCCATCAATTTCCGCCGGTGAAAGGATATCCATCCGGCTTTTCGGAGGTGCAACCATACAATGCACGAGCGGAGTGGGAACTCCTTTTTCATCCAGCATGGTAATTAAAGCTTCGCCTATTCCGAGTTCGGTAATAAGATCCTCGGTTTTGTAAAACGTACTGGTCGGATAATTCTCTGCTGCCTGCTTAATGGCTTTTCTGTCGTTTGCTGTAAACGCACGAAGCGCATGCTGTACTTTTAAACCTAACTGAGCCAGCACACCGGAAGGAACATCGGTAGGGTTCTGCGTACAAAAAAAGATGCCGATGCCTTTCGAGCGTATAAGTTTAACAATGGTTTCAATTTGTTTCAGCAGGGCATCGCTCGCTTCTTCAAAAACAAGATGGGCCTCATCGATGAACAGCACTAATTTAGGTTTTTCCACATCACCCTCTTCCGGGCAGGAAGCATATAATTCAGCCAGCAGCTGGAGCATAAACGTGGAAAACAATTTGGGTTTATCCTGCAGATCCGTTACCCGGAGTACATTGACCACTCCCCGTCCATCATCTGAAATACGCATGAGGTCGGCCACTTCAAAACTTTTCTCTCCAAAAAAAAGATCGGCGCCCTGCTGTTGCAATCCGATTACCTTACGTAGGATAGTTCCAGTGGAAGTCGTTGCAATCTGGCCATAAGCCTGTTGAATCTCGGCCTTTCCTTCATTGGATATATATTGCAGCACCTTAATGAAATCCTTCAGGTCAAGCAAAGGCAGTTTATTGTCGTCGCAATATTTAAAAATCATAGCGACCAGTCCTTCCTGGGTATCATTCAGTTCGAGGATTCGCGACAGCAGAATGGGACCAAATTCACTTACTGTGGCACGCAGGCGAATGCCTTTTTCATTGCTCAGGGTCATGAACTCGACAGGGAAAGCCTGAGCTTCGTATTTTATTCCGATAGCCGCACAGCGTTCGGTAATTTTATCATTTACGGTACCGGCGGCGCCGAGTCCGCTGAGATCTCCTTTAATATCCATCACAAGCACGGGTACGCTGGCATTACTCAGCGCTTCGCTGATCATTTGCAGGGTCTTTGTTTTTCCGGTTCCGGTGGCACCCGCAATTAAACCATGTCGGTTCATGGTTTTCAAAGGAAGGTAGATATCTGCTCCGGTTACCGGTTTGCCATTCAGCATGCCTATGCCGATTTTTACAGATTCCGATTTAAATGTATATCCTGTTTTTACCGCATCAAGAAAAGCAGAAGAATCAGCCATAAATAGGTTTTAATATTTAACAAGGAAAGGTTCTGATAACAGAAGTTGAATGTCAAATCGCGTTGGGCTTTAAGCTTTGGGCTTTGGGCCTCTCTTCCAGTAATTGCTGGACCAGTTTTTCCAGTTCGAGAATTCTTTTTTCATAGGCCGGTAATTTTCTTGCTGCTGCCTGGGAACGTAACGCGCTGGTATATTCGAAAGCGGGACTTCCGGTAACCGCGGTATTGGGCGTTTTGAGTGATTTGGTTACCCCGCTCTGGGCATTGATTTTACTGCCATCCGCAATTTGTATATGTCCTACAATGCCCACCTGACCTCCAACCATTACATTTTTGCCCAGTTTGGTAGAGCCTGATACTCCGCTCTGCGCGGCGATCACCGTATTGCTGCCTACTTCCACATTATGAGCAATTTGAATGAGATTGTCCAGCTTGGCTCCTTTTTTAATAAGTGTTGATCCAATTGTAGCCCGGTCAATGGTTGCATTGGATCCAATTTCCACATAATCTTCAATCACTACATTGCCCATTTGCGGAATTTTTTTAAAACTCCCATCTGCCTGAGGTGCGAATCCAAATCCGTCCGCACCGATTACGGACCCTGCGTGAATGGTTACATGCTGACCAACCACGCAACCCTGATATATCTTAACTCCCGGATAAATCACCGAATAATCGGCAATCGAAACGTCATTACCAACATAAACCTGAGGATAAATTTTCACGTGATTTCCGATTTTCACGTGATTTCCGATGAACGCGAAACTGCCAACATAAACGTCTTCTCCCAGGCTGGCAGATGGGGAAATGGATACGGGTTCCTGGATTCCCGTCAATTCCTGATTCATCATTTCCTGATACTTTGACAGCAGGGAGGCAAAAGCCAGATACGCATCCGGCACGCGAAGCAGGGTGGCTTTAATCTTTTCTTTTAAAACCTGGGTATCATTGATGATGATAACAGAAGCCTGGGTGCTGTAGAGGAATTCCTCATATTTCGGATTGGCGAGAAAGGCCAGGTGTCCTTGCCTGGCTTCTTCGATTTTACCGAAATTGCTGACCAGTACCTCGGGATCACCCTCCAGTGTAGCATGGATCAACGCAGCGATCTGGGCGGCAGAAAATTGCATAGAAAAGAATTTGGACTGACAGTTATTCGGCTATTCCTCTGTCAGATAACAAATATAGAATTTTTTAACTGCCGTTGACAGACTCCGGTGGATGAGCGCATTGTCAACCTGCGAGATATCCCGAACGGAGCCGTCTTTAAAAAGAATATTAATTTTCTCGTCTGTCGGATTATACGTCGTATTGGTATGTTCGCCGGTGAATACGAAGTAGGCCGCATCCCGCTCAGACAGCCGGAGTATCCGGGCTGCATCTTTCAAATACCTTTCAACTATGGTTTTTTCGAAGGGCTCGGCCTGCAGTTTGGCTTTGAGTAAACTACGGTTGATGAGCATGCCGCTGAGATTCGATAAAACCGGATCGCTGCCCCTCATCCAAATTTTCAGCGCGCTCAGAATGTCGTTATCATCTATCAGACTAAAAGCTTCAAGATATTCTGCGGGTTTTTTTGGTGAATGAGAAAGAAAAAAATCAAGGGGTTCTGATCCGGAAACAAGTTTTTCGCCACTCCTTATCTTTTCCCGGGCACGCTGAATGATTTTCACCAGCATACTCTCTGCACTGACAACCGTCTTATGCAGGTACACCTGCCAGTACATCAGCCGGCGGGCCACCAGAAATTTTTCAATGGAATAAATCCCTTTTTCCTGTACCATCAATTCTCCTTTGTGAACGGTGAGCATATGAATGATGCGGTCATATCCGATTACGCCCTCTGAAACTCCTGTAAAAAAACTGTCCCGGTTCAGATAATCCATGCGGTCTACGTCAATCTGTCCCGATACCAGCTGATGCAGAAATTTTTTATGATACTGATTCGTAAAAATCGAAATGGCCAGTTCCAGGGCGCCCCCCAGTTGACCGTTTAATAATTGCATGATTTGCAACGAAACCGATTCGTGATCCAGATTTTCGATCAGAATATGCTCCAGCGCGTGAGAAAACGGGCCATGCCCCACATCATGCAGGAGAATGGCCACTTTAGTGCCCAGCTCTTCTTCCGCTGTCAGTTCAACGCCTTTCCCTTTCAGGGAAGCGAGGGCAGTGCATATGAGGTGGTAAGCCCCCAGCGAGTGATGCAGGCGGGTGTGCACGGCACCGGGGTAAACCAGATTGGCGAAGCCCATTTGCTGTATCCTTCTCAGCCGCTGGTAAAACGGATTCCGGATCAGTTCGAGTATCAATGGATGGTCGATGGTAATGAAACCATACACCGGGTCATTTATAATTTTCTGTGAACCTTGGACCATGTTTGATTTTGTTAAAAGAAGTCAATACAGGCATCAAATTTAGGAATGACTGACTGATAAACTATCTTTAGAAATACGAAATAAACCATCATGGCACTTGGAACGATCCTTTGGGTAGATGACGAAATTGACAGCCTCCATTCCCATATTCTTTTTTTGCAGAGTAAAGGGTACGAGGTGAACGCAATGACAAACGGACTTGACGCCATTGATTTTGTTAAAGAGAATCCGGTTGATGTGGTTTTGCTGGATGAAAGCATGCCGGGAATCAGCGGATTGGAAACCCTTGCCAAAATAAAAGAAGCCAACCAGCAGATTCCCGTGGTTCTGATTACCAAAAACGAAACGGAGAATCTCATGGACGAAGCCATCGGCCGGCAGATTACCGACTATCTCATCAAGCCGGTGAATCCGAACCAGGTTTTACTCAGTCTGAAAAAAATTATAGATAATAAAAGACTCGTGGGCGAAACGACCACAACCGCTTACCAGCAGCAATTCCGCGAATTATTTATGGCTCTAAATAATAATCCGGATTTTACTGAATGGATGGATCTGTATAAAAAACTGGTGTACTGGGAACTGGAGATGGAGAAAAGTAACAGCCCGGAAATGCAGGAAGTATTTCAAACGCAGAAACAGGAGGCAAATACGGAGTTTTTTAAATTCATTTCGAAAAACTACACGAAATGGGTTTCTCCAAAATCCACGTCGGCACCCGTGATGAGCCATACCCTGCTGCGCAATAAAGTATTTCCCAGACTTGAAAAAGGCGTACCGATGTTTTTTGTACTTATTGATAATCTGCGCTTCGATCAGTGGAAAGCCATCCAGCCCGTTTTTGCGCAAAGCTTCAGGATCCAGTCCGAAGAAACTTTTTACAGTATTCTGCCTACCGCTACACAGTATTGCAGAAATGCCATTTTCGCCGGACTCATGCCTGCCGAAATTCAGTCGCAGTTTCCTTCACAGTGGAAAAACGATGATGAGGATGGAGGAAAGAATCTTGCAGAGGAAGAATTCTTCCGGGCCCAGCTGAAAAGGCTGAAGATGGATCATCTTAAAACTTCCTACACGAAGGTTTTGAATCATCAGGCGGGACAGGATCTCGTGAACAATATCCTCAATCTGATGAATAACGATTTAAATGTGATCGTATATAATTTTGTCGATATGCTCAGTCATGCACGTACGGAAATGGAGGTTCTTAAAGAACTGGCCAGCGATGAAGCCAGTTACAGAAGTATTACGGCCAGCTGGTTTGAACATTCGCCGCTGCATCAGGCACTTAAGAAAATATCGGAAAAGAAAATAACGATCGTACTGGCAACGGACCACGGAAGCGTACGGGTGAAAACGCCTTATAAAGTGATAGGAGACAAGCAAACAACTGCCAATCTGCGCTATAAACACGGACGTAACCTCAATTACGAACCGAAGGAAGTACTGGCTTTCAGGGACCCGAAAGAAGCGGGCCTGCCGGTGCCGACCATCAATTCGTCATTTATATTTGCGAAAGGAGACGGTTTTTTGTGTTATCCTAACAACTATAATTATTTCGCAAATTACTACCGGAACAGTTTTCAGCACGGAGGGGTAAGTATGGAAGAAATGATTGTCCCGGTCATCAGGATGACCGGTAAAGCTTAAAGCTTAAAGCTCAAAGCTCAAAACCGGTCATCAGTCATCGGTCATCAGTCATCGAGTGTGTGGATAAACTCCTGTTCAAATTGCTGCGTATTTTAGGAACTTTAATGTATGAAATATACGGTTACGACGCTTGATAAAATTGAAAAGATCCTGCACGAATCGGGTTATGTTATCCGCTATGAGCGCGGAAATTTTCAAAGCGGATATTGTATTCTGGAAGAAAAAAAAGTACTGGTTCTGAATAAATTTCTTCCGCTGGAAGGGCGCATTAATACATTGATCGATATTCTTCCGCAACTTTCCATTGACCCCGAAGCTTTGGCACCCGAAAGCCGCAGGGTTTTGGAAAATCTGATGAAGCCGCAGAGCTGATCCGTTTTTTCAATTATTTATTTCGAAGTGCAATTTCCTTCTTTAAAAATTACTTTTCTTGGTACCGGAACCAGCAGCGGTGTACCCATGATCGCCTGCCCCTGTCCTGTATGCCACTCCTCAGACAGCAGGGATAAAAGGCTCCGCTCCAGTGTACTGATAGAATCGGAGACAACCCGGATTGTTGTGGATACCACTCCGGATTTTCGCTACCAGATGCTGCGTGCAGAAGTGACCAGGCTCGACGCTGTGTTGTTCACTCATCCGCATAAGGATCATATTGCCGGGTTAGACGACATTCGGGCGTTCAATTATTTTTCCGGAAAGCCCATGCCTGTATTTGCAAATGAAATGACGCAGGAAGTGATCATCCGTGAATTTCCTTATGCATTCACGGATTTTCGATATCCGGGTGTACCGGAGATCCAGCTGAACACCATAGCTACAGATTCTTTTATGATCGGCGATATTCTTGTTGAACCCATACCCGTATGGCATCTGAAAATGCCTGTTCTTGGATTCCGGTTCGGAAGCTTTACTTATATAACGGATGCCAACAGGATCGATGAATCCGAAAAACAGAAGATCAGGGGTTCGGAAAGCATCGTTCTGAATGCACTGCGCAAGGAAAACCATGTGTCCCATTTCAGCCTCAGCGAAGCTATCGCCCTGAGCCGCGAACTGGGAATTCCCCGAACATGGTTTACACACCTGAGCCACCAGATGGGCAAACATGCCGAAGTGAGTCCTGAACTGCCGCCGGGTATTGAATTTGCTTATGATGGATTAACGCTTAAAGTCTGAAGCTTATAGCTTAAAACTGAAGTGATTCAGGAAATCTCCAAAATCAGGAATAATTCTTAAAAACAGGCGTTTCTATTTGGGCTTATTAGGAAGTTTTTAACAGATGGCGGCTGAATTTTATTAAACCTATTTAAAATATCTGCGTCTTAAGAATCAGACAAACTATACTGTATGAAAAAATGGATCGTTTTATCTGCTTTGTTTACCACGTTCGCCGCAGGTGCGATGGCCCAATCTTCCATTGAGTTTATACCTACTGGCGGATATACGTTCGGTGACAAGCTGAATTTCAGTAACACGTTCGGTAAAATTGACCCCGGTTTTAACTATGGTGGTTCATTCCAGTTCAATTTTAACCGGCATATAGGTATTGAAGTCATGTACAATCGCCTGCAGGTGCCTGCCAAATTATATAATTACGGCGCCACACCCGGAGATCAGCCGATCTATCAGACAAGCGCCGGTATCAATTACATTATGGCCGGTCCGGTTTCGAGATTCCCTCTCCCGGGCTCACCGGTTTCTCTCTTTGTGGGAGCCGATCTGGGTGCAGCCATTTTTACACCCTCCCCCAATAGTTTTTCCAGTAATGCCAGTTTTGCCTACGGATTTCAGGCAGGTGCGGATATTTTCATGAATTCACGGGTTGGCCTTCGCCTGAGTGGTCGTTTATTGGGAACCGCACCCACCAGCTCAGGGTACTATTTCGGAGAATGGGGAGATAACGGAGGGTATTATCTGTCAAATCCGGGAATCGTACAGTTTGGCTTTAATGTCGGATTGATTATCGGACTGGGACGGGAGCTTCCCGCGTATCAGCGATCAGCCCGGCCGCACCGCGCACCAAGGCAGCCAAGAAAATATTATTATTACTAATAAAACACGAGTTTTGGACGGTACATACTAGCGACAGGTTTTCCACTATCAGGGTATAGTTTACCCTTGAAACGGGTTTTATCTTTATAAAAAAGAGGTATGTGGGAAACGATCAGAGGTTATTTGACCTTTACAAGAAAAGAACGCTTCGGCGTTCTTTTTCTGCTTTTAATAATCTGCATTTTATTTGTGCTGCCTTATATCTTCCGCCGGCCAGTCGGCGAATCAGATCCGGCTGCTTATGAAAAAATGAAAGAAAGTATCCGGAATTTTGAAATGAAGGATTCGGGAAGAACGATGTTGACACGTGAAGCATCCGGAGCGGGCGCATTTAACCCGGATGCCACTGCCACAGGGCATCAGTTATTATTTTTCTTCGATCCCAATCAGATTCATTCTGCAGACTGGAAACGTCTTGGCATCTCGCAAAGGCTCTCGGAAACCATCACCCGTTATATTGAAAAAGGCGGCCGTTTTCGCCAGCGGGAAGATCTGAAAAAAATTTATGGTCTCTCTCCTGCGGACTATCAGCGCCTTTCTCCTTTTGTGCAAATTGCCAAAAAAAGGCAGGGGTCTGACCTGGTAAAATATCAACATCCTTGGCGGAGAGATTCCGGAACCAGTATACAGCCAAGTCGTTTTATCGCGAAACGTAAATTATTGAATCCAACAGCAATTAATCTGGCTGATACTGCCGACTGGGCAAAACTGCCTGGCATTGGAAATAAACTGGCTGCAAGAATTGTTCATTTCCGGGAAAAGCTGGGCGGCTTTTACGCAATTCAGCAGGTGGCAGAAACTTTTGGACTGCCGGATTCCGTGTTTCAGAAAATTAAATCTGCGCTTTATGTAGATCAGGTCGCGCTTGTGCAAATTGACCTCAACCATGCGACAAAGGAAACACTTCAGGCCCATCCTTATATCCGCTGGCAGATCGCAAAAGAAATTGTAGAGTATCGGGTTCAGCACGGAAGTTTTCATACCGTTGATCAATTGCAGATGCTGGTGCAGATAGATTCAGCAAAATTTAAAAAAATCAGACCCTATGTATTTGTAAAACCCTGAAACGCGCCTGGAGCAGGCTAATGCTTCCGGCAGTATTTTGTATAAACCGGCGGCGCGTGGAATCCTTACTCATAAAACGCTGATTTTATCCTGGAGTGAATGGGATTACTCTATTTTATGGTAATTTCGGCATAAGCTTTTTAAGAAAACAATAATGCGAAAAATATCCCTGTTGTTTATTTTTATTGCCATCAGCTCTTTGCTTCAGGCCCAGCGTTTTTATTATATAGAATCCAATCATATAACTGATTATGCCATTCAATCGGGACTGCAAAAGGCATCTCAATATATTACGAAATCTCCCCTGGCATCGGATTTTATTGTAAAAACGGATATTGGATATTCCGAAATATCCAATGAACTGTCCATGTCGATCAGCGTGCAGGATTCCATGACGCTTAAAACAATCTACCGGAACACTGAAAAACAACAACTGACAGTCCTTGACGGCCGCTCTCGTTTCATACTAGGTTCAGCGATCCGGTATTTTATAGACAGGAATATGAGCCTCCTGATCGACTGCGCCAGGCAGACGCATGCCGATTCCCGCATGCTGTTTCTTAAATCCGGAAAGGATAAAACATAACCGAAGAACCGAAAAAAAACTAACGGTTGTTAGTTTTTTTTCGAAAATATTTGTAGCTTGCTATAGGTTTAACGAGACCTGTATAAGACTTCTAACGATTGTTTGCTATGAGGGCAGCGACCCCGGGTTGTTGCCCTTTTTATATTTATAACCTATCTCATGAATTTTGAATTAGATGAAGTTGCCCTTCAGGCCGCCGCCACCGCAAGGGATTTTGCCAATCAATTTATCCGGCCGCATGTGATGGAATGGGACGAAGCGCAGAAGTTTCCTGCGGATGTTATGAGGGCCATGGGACAGTTAGGTCTGATGGGTGTGGTTGTTCCCGAAAAATATGGCGGGGCCGGAATGAGTTATATTGAATACATTCTGATCATCCAGGAAATATCAAAAGTCTGCGGATCGATAGGGCTCAGTCTCGCGGCACATAATTCACTTTGTACCGGCCATATTCTGGCATTTGGCAGTGAAGAACAAAAAAATGCCTACTTACCCAAATTAGCCTCCGGTGAATGGATCGGATCCTGGGGACTTACCGAAGCCAATACGGGAAGTGATGCGGCAAATATGCAATGCACCGCCAAAAAAGATGGAGACGAATGGGTTATTAATGGAACGAAAAACTGGATTACGCACGGCATCAGCAGTGATATTACCGTGGTGATAGCACGAACGGGCGCTCCCAGGGAAAAGAATAACGCAACGGCATTTATCGTGTTGCGGGGTACCCCCGGTTTTAAAGGCGGGAAAAAGGAAAATAAACTGGGGATGCGCGCCAGTGAAACAGCGGAAATGATTTTTGATAACTGCCGCATACCTGATAACTGTTGTCTGGGAAGAGTGGGAGACGGTTTTAAGCAGTCACTCAGGGTTCTTGACGGCGGAAGGATATCGATTGCTGCATTGGGAGTGGGTATCGCCAAAGGCGCCTATGAGGCTGCAGTGAAGTACTCTAAAGAAAGGCATCAGTTTGACAAGCCCATTTCTTCTTTTCAGGGCATCTCGTTTAAACTGGCCGATATGGCAACGGAAATAATGGCAGCTGACTTACTCACTTTACAGGCCGGAGACCGCAAGAACAGAGGTTTGCCGGTGACCAAAGAATCCGCTATGGCCAAATATTACTCCAGTGAAGTGGCCGTTAAAACAGCAACCGAAGCCGTCCAGATATTCGGAGGGTATGGATATACAAAGGATTTTCCTGTTGAAAAGTTTTACAGGGACAGCAAGCTTTGCACTATCGGGGAAGGAACTTCCGAAATTCAAAAAATCGTCATTGCGCGGGAAGTATTAAGTTGAAAATACCTTCCGACATCGAGCTATATGTGTTGGGCTTTAAGCTTTAGTCTTATCAGGGCATAAAATCTTCTTCCTGGGGCTTGTTATATTTTTCGAAGATTTTATCTATCGCGCCGCCAAACAGGGGAAATTTGGATTTGGCAAAATTCTTCATGATCTCCACCGCTTTAATTGCCTGTGCTTCCGTGAGTCCTTCAGCTTTCAATTTATCGAGTAACTCTTTCATGTTATGCCACTTTAAGAAGGCTCATTTTACTGGTGTCGAATTTCTTCTTCGCATATTCCAGGTTTAGATGAAATTTATTTTCCTTGGACGATGGCAGTTCAAACATGGCATCCGTAAGAATACTTTCACAAATGCTGCGGAGTCCGCGGGCTCCCAGTTTATACTCCACGGCTTTGGTTACCATGAAATCCAGTACGTCGTCTTCAATACTCAGCTGTATGCCTTCCAGTTCAAACAGTTTCTTATACTGCCGGATCAGAGAGTTTTTGGGCTCGGTCAGAATCGACCGCAGCGTTTCAGAATCCAGTGGATTCAGATGGGTAACAACGGGAAGACGGCCGAGTAATTCCGGAATCAGACCGAACGATTTCAGGTCAGGCGCATTAACATGCTGAAGCAAATTCTTGCGTGTAAATTCCTGCTGCTCCTTGTTGACATTAAACCCAATGGCATTGGTATTAATCCTGCGCCCGATGATCCGGTCTACCCCGTCGAAAGCACCGCCGCAAATAAAAAGAATATTCTGGGTGTTGATTTTAATAAGCTTCTGTTCGGGATGTTTTCTGCCTCCCTGAGGTGGTACCAGTACATCGGTGCCCTCCAGCAGCTTCAGTAAACCCTGCTGAACGCCTTCCCCGCTGACATCACGGGTAATAGAAGGATTATCACCCTTGCGGGCAATTTTATCAATTTCATCAATGTAAACTATGCCACGTTCTGCACTCACCACGTCATAATTGCAAACCTGCAAAAGCCGGGTCAGAATACTTTCCACATCTTCACCCACATAACCCGCTTCCGTAAAAACAGTTGCGTCTACAATGGCAAAAGGTACGTTGAGCAATTTGGCAATTGTTTTTGCAAGAAGTGTTTTTCCTGTGCCGGTTTCACCCACCATGATGATATTGCTCTTTTCAATTTCAACATCATTTTCGGTTACTTTCTGCTGCAATCTTTTATAGTGGTTATATACCGCAACAGCCAGCACTTTTTTCGCGTCATCCTGACCGATCACATATTCGTCAAGAAAACGTTTGATCTCAATTGGCTTCTTCACCGTTAATTTAAACTGGGAACTGGGTGAGGTATCGTCACGTACGATCAGTTCCTGCTGTATAATCTCCTGGGCATGTTCCACGCAGTTTTCACAAATATGACCTTCCTGACCGGCGATGAGAATTTTCACCTCATCCCGGCTGCGGCCACAAAAAGAACAATGAAGGGTATTTTTAGCCATTTCTTGAAGATAATTGTAAAATTAGTCAACTTATCTGCTTTATCCAAGCCCTTATTAAGCTCAAAGCTTAAAGCCCAAAGCCTAAAACCTCTTAATATAAGGAATGATAAAGCACTCGAGATCAATAGATAACATTCCTCAAAGGGAATTGTTCCTAAGTTTTAGGCTTTGAGCTTCAGGCTTTAAGTTTACATTAAAGTTCAGTGCTGATGTGATCGGCGATGCCATATTCCAGGGATTCTTTGGCATCCATCCAGTAATCACGGTCGAAATCTTTCATGATCTGTTCGAATTTTTTACCGCAATTTTCAGCAAGTATTTTGGCGCCTATTTCTTTGACTCTCTTGGTTTGTTTAGCCTGAATTTCCAGATCCACACTGACTCCCTGAATATATCCGCCCAGACTCGGCTGGTGAATCATGACTTCTCCATGCGGGTAGATAAAACGTCTTCCCTTGGTTCCTCCGCTGAGTAAAATGGAACCCATGGAAGCAGCCAGGCCGATACAGACGGTGCTTACCGGACTCTTCATCATTTTCATCACATCATAAATAGCCATGCCGCTGGTCACTACACCACCGGGGCTATTAATCAGAAACCGGATTTCTTTTCCGGGCTGATCCATATCCAGCAGAAAAAACTTATTGATAATGTCTTTGGCAGAACGGTCATCCACAGGTCCCCAGAGTTGAACCGTGCGGGTTTCGAAAAAATACTTTTCGAGCTTTTTCATGAGCATGCCCGGATCTGTCTGCGGCTTTTCTTCTTTTTCTTCAGCCGGTTCATCATCCATACGATAAGGACTGACAGGGTATTTGGAGAATTTCATTGTTTAGATTTAGAATATTTTAATTTTCTTTTTTCTCTTTTCTTGGATTGATCACGAGCACTTCGTCCACGAGGCCATATTCCTTGGCTTCGATTGCCGTGAGCCAGTAGTCACGTTCAGAATCCTTGTCAATCTGCTTGACTGTTTTCCCGGTATGAAATGCATAGATCTCATAGAGTTCCTTTCTCAGTTTGCGGATTTCATTTACCGTGATCTCGATATCACTGGCCTGGCCGCCAATACTGCCGCTGGGCTGATGCATCATCACGCGACTATGCTTCAGAGCCGTTCTTTTCCCCTTTGTGCCCGCACACATCAGCGTGGCACCCATGGAAGCGGCCATACCGATACAAATGGTTGCAACATCGGGAGTCACGTACTGCATGGTGTCGTATACGCCAAGTCCCGAGTAAACAGAACCACCAGGACTGTTAATATACATTTGTATGTCGCGGTGACGATCGGTACTGTCCAGAAAAAGAAGCTGTGCGGTAATGATATTTGCCACCTCGTCATTGATCGGATAACCCAGAAAGATAATGCGGTCCATCATCAAACGGCTATACACATCCATTACGGCCACATTCATGGGGCGCTCCTCGATGATATTCGGAGTTAATCCGGTTACCATATATTTTTCATACCCGCTTAATGTATTGCTGTTTAGGCCAAGATGCTTAACTGCGTATTTTTCAAATTCGGAACCAAGGTGCATAGTAGAATTTTTTTTCTTGAGGATGGATTGCCGGGCTTTACCTTTCAAATCTCCGTCCAAACTCTTAAACTTCCAAAAAACTGACAGAGTTGCAGATATAAAGCAGGAATCCCCCCGTTTTATGCGGAGGGATTCTCAATAATTATTCGTGGTGATGATGCTGATGTTCTTCGTTTAGCTTGTTGAAATCTTCAGCACTGATGTCTTTATCAACAGGATTTACCTGCGTTTCGATCCATTGCAGCATTTTATTCGTGCGCTGATTCTGGTAAGTTTCTTCAACAAAACGCCTGTCCTGCATCATTTTGTTAACATAATCTTCTACCCAGGGTTGTTCGTCACCCTGTGGCAGACCGCCCAGGTAGGAAAAGAGTTGTTTACGGGCTGCTTCTTTAATGTCTTCCGGAGTGACTTCGATATTATTTTCCGTCACAATTTTATCGGTAATCAGGTTCCATTTCAGCGCACTCGAAAAACTAGGAAATTCCTTTTCCACTTCTTCGGCTGATTTTGGTTTTTCACCACCAGTCAGCAACCAGCGTTTCAGGAAAGATTCCGGAAACTCGATCTGGGTTTTCTCCAGCAGGTCATGATAAAGCGTATGCTGCAGATTATTGCTGGTTTGTGCCTTCCACTGATCCGCCATATCTTTTCTCACCTCTTCGCGAAATTCGGTTTCAGTTTCAATTGATTTATTTGGGTAAACCTTTTTGAAAAACAACTGATCCAGCGCTGCTTTTTCCAGCAAGCCGACTTTAACAATAACCAGTTTAAAATATTTTTCTGCGTCTGCTGCGCTTTCTTTGGCCAGGCCAAGGTCCTGCAGAATCCAGGCTCTTTCCTTGTCCTCAAAAGCCGTGAGCAGCTGAATATTGAATTCGTCACCGGCTTTTTTGCCGGTTAGTTCAGCCCGGAATGCGGGTGCGAAGTATTTTACCAGAAGAGAGTTGTCTTTTGCCGCGCTGCCTTCTGAAAGGTTGCCGCTGGCATCTGTTTCCTGGAAAGTAACATTCAATACATTTTCGTCTCCTGTTACCGTTTCAGGATCCGTCATCGTGCCGTTTTTCTGACGAAGCCTGTCAATTTCCTCATTCAGCATCTCATCCGTAATGAGGATACGGTAACGGGTAGGCGTAAGCGAACTCAGCGCAGGTAACTGAAATGCAGGTTTTAATCCCACTTCAAAAGAGAATGAGTAATCCTGCGGCTGGGTCATATTGATCTGACTGGCATCGTTTTCGGGAAGCGGAAGAGGCTGGGCAAATATTTCGAGCTGCTCGGTCGTGAGATAATCAGTCAGTTTTTTTTCCACTCCTTTCAGCACCTCATCTGTAAATACCGAATTGCCATACATTTTCTTGATCAGGCTGGTGGGCACCATGCCTTTTCTGAAGCCCGGAATATTGGCCTTCTTGCCATATTCTTTTAATGATTTTTCAAAAGAAGGCAAATAGTCGCTCTTCTCGATTTTTACGACGATCTTATCATTTAATAATCCGATGTTTTCTCTGGTTACCGTACTCATATAATAATATTTAGGCCGTTGGAACGGGATGGCGGGTGAACGCCTTCTTTTAACGGGCTGCAAAACTACGAAAAAAGGCTTAAAGCTTAAAGCTCAAAGCCTAAAGCCTAAAACTTTCCTGGTAGAGCCTGAAGCGTTAAGCCTTCGATGTTACCATGGTATTCAAACATAAAACAAAACAGCTTTGAACTTGTTAATAAAGTCTAAATCTCAATTAAAACACTCACAATCATATGATTCAATCAAAAGGTTATGCTGCCCAAACGGTGGAAGCTAATTTGGCTCCCTGGAAATTCGAACGCCGGGAGCTTCGGCCGGAGGATGTTCAGCTGGAGATCCTTTACTGCGGGGTTTGTCATTCGGATCTGCACCAGATTCGTAATGACTGGTTTCCCGGAATTTTCCCCATGGTACCCGGACATGAAATCGTTGGCCGTGTTATCCAAACCGGATCTGCTGTCACGAAATTTAACAAAGGTGATCTGGCAGGTGTGGGATGTCTGGTAGACTCCTGCAGAACCTGTAAGAATTGCCAGAGGGGTCTGGAACAATACTGTTTAAACGGTTCGGTGGCCACATATAATGGCAGAGGGAAAGACGGCGTGCCCACCTATGGTGGCTATTCAAATAATATTGTCGTGCACGAAGATTTTGCCCTGCATATCTCGGATAAGCTGTCATTGCCCGCAGTGGCACCTCTGCTTTGCGCAGGTATTACCACCTATTCGCCGCTGCGTTACTGGAAGGTTGGGAAGGGTCATAAACTGGCTGTTCTTGGCTTGGGCGGACTGGGTCATATGGGTGTGAAATGGGGTGTCGCTTTTGGCGCAGAAGTCACGGTTTTAAGTACGTCTCCGTCCAAAGAAAAAGATGCTAAAGCCCTGGGCGCCCATAAGTTTGTGGTCACTTCCGATCCTGCGCAGGTGGAAGCCGTAAAGGAAAGTTTCGATTTTATTCTGGATACCGTATCTGCCAAACATGACATGTCTTTTTACCTGGCCTTACTCACTACCAATGGTGTACATATTTGCGTGGGTGCGCCACCCGAACCGCATCTGATTCCGGCTTTTGCCCTGATGGGCGGAAGAAAAAGCGTTGCAGGATCCGGCATTGGTGGAATACCCGAAACACAGGAAATGCTTGACTATTGCGCGGAAACCGGCATCGTCTCGGATATTGAAATCATCGATATTAAGAATATTCATCCTTCCTACGAGCGCATGCTGAAGGGAGATGTCCGGTATCGTTTTGTGATTGACATGAAAACACTGTAAAAATCATTCTGCCGGCTTCAATCGAACTTTAATCCTTCGTCTGTCCTTCGTCCTTGTCCGTCCGTTCATCGGCTTTTCAGGGGAAAAAGGCTTGTTAGGATGGAGGATAGAAGGAGGATGGAAGGAGGATGAATGGACAATAATTGAAAAAAGACTGGTCGCAGGACCAGTCTTTTTTGTGCGGGTGGAGGGACTCGAACCCACATGCCTCGCGGCGTCAGATCCTAAGTCTGATACGTCTGCCAATTTCGCCACACCCGCTTTTTAAAGCCTAAAGCCTAAAGCTTAAAGCCTAAAGCCTAAAGCCTAAAGCCTAAAGCCTAAAGCCTAAAGCCTAAAGCCTAAAGCCTAAAGCCTAAAGCCTAAAGCCTAAAGCCTAAAGCCTAAAGCCTAAAGCCTAAAGCCTAAAGCCTAAAGCCTAAAGCCTAAAGCCTTAAAGCCTAAAGCCTAAAACTTTATTGGGAATGCGAAAATAGGCAAAATCAGCTTAAACACAGGCAGGTTTAATCGCATCTCTGCGTAGAAAAAAATGTAGTAACGATGGAGGGGGAAAATCAGTTTTAGGCTTTAGGCTTCAAGCTTTAGGCTTTATAACGTAAATTCGTAAGAATGGAAACTGTAGCAGCGATTCCTAAGTACAATTTAACGGAGGACCAGGAAAAAAGGCTGATTTTGAGGGAGTACCGGGCTCTTTTACGCTCTTTGAAACCGAAACTGAAAGCGGGAGACAAAGAACATGTCCGGGACGCTTTTGAAATGGCCGCCGAGGCCCATAAAACCATGCGGCGCAAGAGCGGTGAACCCTATATCCTTCACCCGCTGGCGGTCAGCCAGATCTGTGTGGAAGAAATCGGGCTGGGCGTTCGCTCAACCATCTGTGCCCTTTTGCATGACGTGGTGGAAGACACAGATATTACGCTGGAAGATATTGAACGTGATTTTGGTACAGAAATCGCCCGGATTGTGGACGGACTCACCAAAATTTCAAATGTCATTGACGTAAATGCCTCCCAGCAGGCTGAAAATTTCAAAAAAATACTGCTTACCCTCACCGACGACCCCAGGGTGATTCTGATCAAACTGGCAGACAGGCTCCACAACATGCGGACGCTCGATTCCATGAAACGGGAAAAGCAGCTGAAGATCGCTTCTGAAACCGTTTATGTTTTTGCCCCCCTGGCCCACCGGATGGGTTTATATAATATTAAGACTGAACTCGAGGATCTCGCCATGAAATACCTCGAGCCGGAGGAATACAAGGAGATCGCCCGCAAACTCGCAGAAACCAAAAGGGAACGTTCACGTTATATCAACGAATTCATCAAGCCCCTGCGCGAACAAATGGAAAACGCGCATTTCGATTTCGAAATTCACGGTCGCCCTAAAAGCATCCATTCCATCTGGACTAAAATGCGAAAAAAGGGGGTGTCTTTCGAAGAGGTGTACGACCTGTTTGCCATCCGTATTATCATTAATTCACCTCCCGACCGCGAAAAGGGGGAGTGCTGGAAAGTATATTCCATTATAACTGACGAATACACGCCATCACCGGAAAGACTGAGAGACTGGCTAAGTAATCCGAAATCAAACGGCTACGAGGCCCTTCATACAACCGTAATGGGACCGCAGGGGAAATGGGTTGAAATCCAGATCCGTTCCAAGCGCATGAATGAAATTGCTGAAAAAGGACTTGCTGCCCACTGGAAATATAAAGAAGGGGCCAGCGACGAAAGTCGTTTTGACAAATGGTTTCAGCAAATCCGTGAAGTGCTGACCATGGAAGACAATGACTCCATTAATTTTCTGCAGGATTTTAAAACCAGCTTTCTGGCAGAAGATATATATGTGTACACGCCCAAGGGCGATGTGAAAATGCTGCCGCTGGGTTCGACAGCACTCGATTTTGCTTTTTCGGTTCATAGTAAAATCGGGGAACAATGTATAGGTGCCAAAGTAAATCATAAGCTCGTTCCCATCAGTCACAAACTGCACAGTGGAGACCAGGTTGAAATCATTACTTCCAGCAAACAAAAGCCTACCGAGGACTGGATCAATTATGTCGTTACCGCCAAAGCGAAAAGCAAAGTTAAAGATGCGCTTAAGGAGGAAAAAAGAAAGATAGCAGATGAAGGAAAATACATGGTTCAGAAAAAACTCGAGAATTTTGGAGCAGCCTATAATCAGCATAATACAGAAGCACTGGTCAGTTTTTATAAACTGAATTCCTCACTCGATTTTTTTTACCAGGTTGCTGTTAAAAATATTGACCTCAAAGAGCTGAAAGAATTTCAACTGATCGGCGACCGCCTGGAAGCACCCAAACCACCCAAGCCGCTCATTGAAACAAAACCGGAAACCGGTCTCACTCCTGCGCAAAGAAAAGATACCGAGCTCATTATTTTCGGCGAGAGCAGTGACAAGATTGTGTATACACTGGCCAATTGTTGTAAGCCGATTCCGGGAGACGATGTATTTGGTTTTGTAACCACCGGTAAAGGATTAACCATACACCGTACGAATTGTCCGAATGCCACAAGACTGCTTTCGAATTATGGCCACCGCGTGGTAAAAACAAAATGGGCAAAGAATAAAGAAATTTCATTCCTTACCGGCGTGCGCATCATTGGTCTGGACGATGTGGGGGTGATCAATAAAATAACCAACCTGATTTCCGGAGAGCTGCGTATCAACATCAACGCCATTACCGTGGAAGCCAAGGAAGGATTGTTTGAAGGCAGTATCAAAGTGTACGTACACGATAAAGAAGAACTGGAAGAACTGGTGCGCAGGCTGAAACAACTGAACGGAATCCATTCCGTCGACCGGTTTGATACAGAAATCTCCTGATAATTATCATTTATTAATGATCGATTATTGTTTTCCGGCTCAAACCCGGAGCATCCATTAATAATTAACCATTAATAATTAATAATTACTTTTGCCCCTTCTTTAAAATCTGACCAATGGTTGATGTTATTCTCGGACTGCAATGGGGCGATGAGGGGAAAGGTAAAATCGTGGATTATTTCGCTCCCCGATATGATATGATTGCGCGTTTTCAGGGAGGCCCGAATGCCGGACACACGTTATACGTGGGAGATAAAAAAGTGGTATTACATCAGATTCCTTCAGGTATTTTTCACGAAAATGCGGTTAACCTGATTGGTAACGGGGTGGTCCTCGATCCCGTCACGTTGAAAAGGGAATGTGAAACAGTCAAGTCTTTTGGCGTTGACTTTCGTAAAAATCTCTACATCGCTCAGCGCGCACATATTATTTTACCCACCCACCGGGCATTGGATAAAGCATCTGAACTTTCCAAGGGACACGACAAAATAGGTTCTACCCTCAAAGGTATCGGCCCGGCCTATATGGATAAAACGGGTCGCAATGGTTTGCGGGTAGGCGATCTGCTGGATAAAGACTTTAAGGCGCATTATCAGCGACTTCGTCAAAAGCATCAGGTTATTCTCGACGGGTTCAATTTTAAAGAAGACCTGACCGCGATGGAGGAAGAATTTTTTGATGCCATTGAATTTTTGCGCCAGTTCAAGATCGTTCAGGGCGAATACTTCATCAATGAAGCGCTGGGAAAGGGGAAAAATGTACTGGCGGAAGGTGCCCAGGGCAGTATGCTCGATGTGGATTTTGGAACCTTCCCCTTTGTCACCTCGTCCAATACGATTTCTGCCGGTGTCTGCACGGGACTGGGCGTTGCACCGCAGCAGATCAGGGAAGTGATTGGAGTTACCAAAGCCTATTGCACCCGTGTAGGAAGCGGTCCGTTTCCTACTGAACTGGAGAACGAAACCGGAGACCTGCTGAGGAAAGCCGGAAGTGAATTCGGTGCTACAACAGGGAGACCCCGTCGCTGCGGATGGATCGATCTGGTGGCCCTGCGTTATGCGTGCATGCTGAACGGGGTGACTAAAGTGGTCATGACCAAATCCGATGTGCTGGACGATTTTGACAGCCTGAGCATGTGTACAAAATACCATATTGGCGGAAAAGAAACCGAAGAGATACCTTTCCAGATGCTGCAGCACAGGATTCAACCCGTGTTTTCGGCATTTAAAGGGTGGAAAAAGGATATAACAGCAATAAAGGAATTTCAGGACCTTCCGGAAGAAATGAAAACTTATATTTCTTATATAGATAGCTATTTGAAAGTTAAGGTTTCATATATTTCCAACGGACCCGGACGGGATCAGCTGATAGAAAAGTAATGGAACGGCCAATCGGAAGTAAATTCTTATTAAAAAAATTTGGAGGTTTAAAAACTTCGCTGAAATTTTACAATCTAATCTTATTGGAATATGGCACCAAAATCTGATAAGGAGAACAAGGATTCAAAAAAATCCGGACCTGCTTCTTCGAAACCTACTGCAAAACCGTCTTCAAAAAAAGCAAAAGATGAGGACCTGAATGATGAGGAAGAAGATGACGAGGTAGACTCTCCCAAAGAGGCAGCAAAAAAAGGCCCCAAGGCCACCGCATCCAAGACCAAAAAGAAATCGGATGAGGATGACGACGACGAAGAAGAAGCGGAAGGCGAGGAGGAAGTAGACGAGTGGGATAAAGTGGAAGAGGATGAGGAATGGGATCCCGACTTTGACGAATTCGACGTGCCTAAATCTAAAACCAAAAAGGCGGCCCCGGGCGGGAAAAAACCAGCCAAGGGAGACGAGGACGATCTCGGTCTTGACGACGATCTGAAAAATATGGATCTTTTTAATGATAGTGGTTTTGACGAGGAAGAAGAGGATTTCTAATAAGGCTAACAGGCATGGCCAAACGCCCATTTGTTTCTTTTCCTTTTTCTGATCTGTCTAACGTAAAACAACAGGTATTAAACTGGTCAGTCCGGTTTGATACCTGTTGTTTTTTAGACAATCAGCAGTTTGAATCTCCGGAGAACAGTTACGAATGCCTGATGGCCGCAGGCGAAAAGGCCGGGCTGAAAGCCAGCGCAGGTGATGCTTTTGAAAAACTCCGGCAATTTTCGATATCACAGAATGACTGGCTGTTCGGTCATTTTTCCTTCGATCTGAAAAGCGAAACAGAGAATTCCCCTTCGGCGCTTCCGGATCGCATCCGCTTCCCCGATATGTATTTTTTTGTTCCTGAAATCATTTTACTCATCCATCCAGGCCAATTAGAAATTGGAATGGAGGGCGACAGGCATGAGGAAGTCTGGGAGGAAATTTTAAATGCTGCTCCGAAAACGGAAGAACCGAACGTGAAAAGGGCCGCTGTTCAAAAACGGATTTCCCGCGAAGAGTATATACAGACCATCCGCCAGCTACAACATCATATTCAGCGCGGAGACTGTTATGAAATTAATTTCTGCCAGGAATTTTATATAGAAAATTGGGATCCGGATCCTTTAGGCTTATACGAAGCGCTAAACCGGATTTCACCCAGCCCCTTTTCGGCTTTTTATAAAACAGGCGATAAATACCTGCTTTGCGCGAGTCCGGAACGATACCTGAAAAGAACAGCTGATCTCATCCTTTCACAACCTATCAAGGGCACGGCTGCCCGTGACCTGGAAAACCCAATCCGGGATGAAGACCTGAAAGCCGGCCTGGCAGACAGCGAAAAAGACAAAGCGGAAAATGTGATGGTGGTGGATCTGGTAAGGAATGATCTTTCAAAAATATGTGAAAGAGATTCCGTAAGGGTAAGCGAATTGTTCGGCATTTACAGTTTTGCCCAGGTGCACCAGATGATTTCCACCATCGTTGGCAGGCCGCTGCCCGGCTTACACTGGACAGATCTGGTAAAAGGCAGTTTTCCCATGGGATCCATGACGGGCGCTCCCAAAAAACGGGTGCTGGAGCTGATTGAACAATACGAAAAAACAAAAAGAGGCCTTTTTCAGGGGCGCTCGGCTATATTAAACCGGACCAGGATTTCGATTTCAATGTAGTCATCCGCAGCCTGCTCTACAACGGCGAAAATCAATACCTGGCTTATTTTGCCGGGTCCGGAATAACCATAAACAGTAAACCTGAAGAAGAATATGAGGAATGCCTGCTGAAAGTAGCCGGCCTTGAAAGGATATTAAAAAACCCATCCCGGAAAAACCAGGATGGGTTTGAAAAAAGCTGAATTCTTTATTTATGAGCGACGCTCTTGCTATCGTTTAATGTTACATCACTGGCCAGCAAACGCTGAACCGACTCGTTCAGGATCTGGTATTTATTGGAAACAAAAAGATCCATTTTTTCAGTGGGCAGTTTAAGATCATAACTGTTATTGGCACTGGCCATTACCTTATCAAAATCCGGATTGTAACGATTGAACTCAATGTCATCCATCAGAATGTATTTCGAAATGACCGAAGAAATATATTTTCCGGACACGTTCAGGGTCTTCGCATTGGCTTCTTCGTCTTTATTCAGCTTGCGGTTAAATACATACATGGAAGAACCGGACAGCTGGTCGGTCGCCTCATCTTTGGTAAGAGTGGTTACACTTCCCTGTCCCTCAAAAGTATACTGGGTGCCAATAAATTTCTTCACGTGGTTTCTGGATTCGGCCGGCAGGTAATACTGAAGACTCCAGAAATCTTTACTATGGCTTTTCTTCATCGCACGGTAAACATTGTTCGTGCCCCCGTTATAAGCCGCGATCACCAGTAACCAGTCACCTAATTCAGTGTACAGATCACGCAGATAAATGGCTGCGGCTTTGGTGCTCTTGTAATAATTCTTTCTCTCGTCCACTTTCCGCGTCACTTTTAATCCCAACAGGCGGGCGGTGGCCGGCATCAGCTGCCAGGGTCCCACGGCACCGACACAGGATAAAGCGGTCGGCTTCAGATTCGATTCGATAACCGCCAGGTATTTTAACTGGGTAGGCAGGCCATACTGATTCAGAATACCGTCAATCAGGTTAAAATACGGACGTCCCCAACCCTTCATATCGTCCATTTCTTCCTTGTTACGGATCATAAAATCCTGTACAAAGCTGATGGCGCGGGGGTTTAAACGGGCACCGTTGCTGCCGTTCACAGATTCAAGAAAAAGGCTGTTAAAGCCCGATTTAACATCGCTGGTGTCAATCGGGATATGGAGATGAACGAAAGTTTTGTCAACTTTCAACACATTTGCGCGGGTAACGATCAGGGTACAAGTCAATGCAACGCCCAACAATAAAAGTCTTTTCATCTTTTAATGCTTAAAGATTTATAAGCCGGGAAATCCGGATCATAAATTTTTCAAGGGATGGATTGCGGATGGGTAACTACCGGAATGTGGTCAGAGTGTATCCGGTTTTCATAAAGTCGGAATTTCGTAGGACTTATATTGCTGCATGAGTTCATTCGAGAACTGCAGTAAAGATAATTCACGAAATCGGTTTGTCATAGCCTGGATACCAAAAGGCATGCCGTTCGTATGGGTGAAAAGGGGCAGGGAAATGCCGGGAATACCTACCAGATTGGCGTAAACCGTATATAAATCAGCGAGATACATGGCTACCGGGTCGGAGGATTTCTCCCCGGATTTAAATGCCGTGGCGGGAACTGTGGGACTGAGAATAATATCAAAACTGTTGAAAATCAATTGAGTACGTTCTGTTAAAATTTTACGCACTTTCTGGGCCTTACTGAAGTATGCCTCGTAATAGCCTGCGCTAAGCACAAAAGTGCCCAGGAGGATCCTGCGCTTCACTTCCTTGCCGAAACCCTCAGAGCGGGACTTGAGGTAGAAATCCGGGAATCCGGCCTCAGGATCGGCTGTACGGTGTCCGTAACGTACACCATCAAAGCGCGACAGGTTCGAAGAGGCTTCGGCCGTGGTTAATATATAATAGGCGGGAACGATATATTCCAGGAGATCAAACGAAATCTCTTCCACCTTATGCCCCTCTGTCTTCAAATCGGAAATAAATTCCCGAATCTGCTCCCTTATTTCAGGGTCCAGCGAGGGATGGTCGAGGGCTTCTTTGAGAACCGCGATCCGATAGGTTGGCGGTTGGCGGTGATCGGTTAGCGGTTGGCTGTTAGCAGTTGGCGGATTTTCACTGACTAACCCAGTTTTAGGCTTTAGGCTTTGGGCTTTAGGCTTAAAAAGGGCTTTAGGCTTTAGGCTTAAAGAGTATTCCGGCACTTCCTCCCGTGAAGAAGTGGCATCGCGGGGATCGAAACCCGACATAACCTCCAGTAAAACTGCTACATCCGGAATATTTTTACCAAAAATGCCGATCTGGTCAAAGGATGAAGCATAAGCGATGAGTCCGTACCGGGAAATGCGACCATAACTGGGCTTTAGTCCAATTACCCCACAGAAATCGGCCGGCTGCCGAACCGAACCTCCCGTATCGCTTCCTAGTGAAAGCATGCAGAGGGAAGCTTGAACGGCTACAGCGGATCCTCCGGAGGAACCTCCCGGAACCCTGTCCATGTCCAGCGCATTTTTTACCGCCCCGTAAAGCGGTGCATTTTCATTGCTGGAACCCATGGCAAACTCGTCGCAGTTCAGGTGCCCGATCACAATCGCTCCTTCCTGAAGCATACGTTCGATCGCAGTGGCATGATAGGGTGATTGAAATCCTTCAAGTATGTGGGAACCGGCAGTAACCACATGATGCTGATAACAGATAACATCTTTTATCCCGACAACAACACCATGTAATTTTCCGGATTTTTTACCCGCCTTCCGTTCTTTGTCGAGAAGGTCGGCCCTGTCCAGCGCTTCCTGATCATAAACCCGCACAAAGGCATTCAGGTGTTTGAACCGCCCGATTCTTTCAATATAATAAAGCACCGCATCCCTGCACTGCAAAGAACCCTCGTTCAGGGCCTCCTGATAGTCTGATATGGAAGAGAAGGAAAACAATAAATAATTCGGATCTGAAATAAAGGACTACAGAATCCTAAGGGTTGTTAGTAGGCGTGCTAGATGTTGTAGATGAGGCATTCGATTTCGGCGTTTCGTTCATGCCGTCTTCAAATTCTTTCTTCACATTGTTCTTGGCATCATTGAATTCGCGCATGCCGCGACCGAGACCTTTCATGAATTCCGGTATTTTTCTGCCACCAAAAAGGATCAGAACAGCCAGAATAATCAGTATCCATTCAGAACCGCCCGGAGCAGAAAGAAGGAACAAACATTGCAAAAAATAGCTGGACATATGCATCATATTTAAGGCCTAAAGATAATCTATTGCCAATAAAAAAAGCGGAAGGTGATCCTTCCGCTTTCGCAATAACATTTGATTTATTCTAGGAGATAATTCTTTTTTCCTTGATACGTGCACTCTTGCCGCTTCTTTCCCTCTGGAAGTATAATTTGGCTCTGCGTACCCGTCCTACTTTGTTTACGGTAATGGAATCGATAGCAGGCGAAAAAGCAGGGAAGGTTCTTTCAACACCGATGGCGTCAGAAATCTTCCTTACGGTGAATGTCGCCGTCTGGCCAACACCCTGACGTTTGATCACGTCTCCTTTAAAACTCTGGATACGTTCTTTATTACCCTCCAGGATTTTATAGTTCACGGTCACATTGTCCCCAGCCTTAAACTTAGGGAGTTCTTTCTTTGTATTAAACTGTTCCTGGACAAATGCTATAGCCGCGTTCATAACATGATTTTTGGGGATGCAAAAGTAACAAGCTTTCCGGTAAAATCAAAAACTAATGTGGATCTCCCTTATCGGGCCACATTCACCGCCCGTTTTTCACGGATAACGGTTACTTTGATCTGTCCGGGATAAGTCATTTCGGTCTGAATTTTCTGTGCTATTTCGAAGCTCAGTTTATCGCTGTCTCCGTCGCTAACCCGGTCAGATTCAACAATTACACGCAGTTCCCTGCCTGCCTGAATCGCATAGGCTTTTTCCACGCCGGTATAGGTCATTGCCAGATTCTCCAGATCCTTGATGCGCTGAATATACTGTTGCATGATTTCCCTTCTCGCTCCGGGGCGGGCACCGCTGATGGAATCACAGGCCTGTATGATCGGGGCAATCACAAACTGCATCTCTACTTCATCATGATGGGCTCCTATGGCATTGACAACCGCCGGATTCTCTCCGTATTTCTCAGCGATTTTCATCCCCAGCAGGGCATGGCTCAGTTCAGTTTCCTCGTCGGGCACTTTCCCGATATCATGCAGCAGACCTGCGCGCTTGGCCAGTTTGGGATTCAACCCGAGTTCAGACGCCATAATGGCGCAGAGATTGGCTACTTCACGGCTATGCATTAAAAGATTCTGACCATAAGATGAGCGGAACCGCATTTTACCTACAATACGAACCAGTTCTTTATGCAGGCCATGGATGCCCAGCTCGATAACTGTTCTTTCTCCGATTTCTATAACCTGTTCGTCAATCTGTCTTTTGGTTTTTTCTACCACTTCTTCAATACGCGCGGGGTGAATACGACCGTCAGCTACCAGTCTCTGCAGCGACAACCGGGCAATTTCACGACGAAGCGGATCAAAGGAAGAAAGGACAATGGCTTCGGGTGTATCATCCACGATCAGATCCACACCGGTGGCGGCTTCAAGCGCCCGGATATTTCTTCCTTCGCGGCCGATAATCTGACCCTTGATTTCGTCACTTTCGAGGTTGAAGACGGTGACCGAATTTTCAATCGCCTGTTCAGCAGCCGTACGCTGGATGCTCTGAATAATGATTTTGCGGGCTTCCTTATTTGCTTTCTGACGGGCGTCGTCTATAATTTCCTGCTGAAGGGCCAAAGCCTGGGTATGGGCTTCCTGCTTCAGGCTTTCGATCAGCTGCGCCTTGGCTTCTTCACCCGTTAAACCGGCAATTTTTTCCAGACGGCGGATATGTTCTTCCTGGTGTTTTTCGAGTTCCGTGCGCTTGAGATTAACCACGTCTATCTGACGGTTCAGGTTTTCTTTAATGGCGTCGTTTTCCTTGACCTGCTTGTCGAGCGACTCCATGCGCTGGGTAATCCCCTGTTCTTTCTGCTTGGTGCGGATTTCTGTGTCGGCCAGGCGGCGATTTCTTTCCAGAACTTCTTTTTCGTGTTCTGATTTCAGCTGTACAAACCTTTCCTTGGCTTCAAGTAACTTTTCTTTCTTTAAATTTTCTGCAGTCAGCTGGGCTTCGGAGATTATTTTTTGAGATTGCTGATTGGCTTCTTCTACCTGTTTACGGGTGTCTTTGGAAAAAATAAACTTGCCCGCCAGTATGCCGGCGGCAAGACATATGACGGCAATGATGATATATATCACGGTTGAATCCATGGAAACTTGAGTTTAGAATGTTCAGAATCATAAATTTATCGTCCATGAGGCAGTATCGGACGGATAGCGAAGATAAGGTTTTTTACGAAGGAGATGGGGCGTAAAACTAGCTCAGAACCCGGTCCAGCTGTTCTTCCAGTTTACCCAGGGTTTCCGTGAAATCGGGTGAAGCGGCCCCGGACTGGGCGGTTTCTGTTTGGGTGGCGTACCACAGAATTACCATGGAGGCGTAATCCTGCATGTCTTTTCCGGCAAACTGACTCTTAAACTCGATGATTTTGTCGTTGATGACCTTCAAAGTGCCCCTGACGGCGCCTTCATCTTCCGGTTTTATCCTGATCCGGTACGACCGGTCACCAATTACGACATTTATTGGGATGAGCGCTTGCATGTCTCGGTTTCTTGTTTTAACTTTAAAATTAGCGAAGTTTAATTAATCCAGTATCCAAATCCACCCTATGTTTCTAAAAATCAAGTCTCCGACTTTCATTGACAGGCTTAGCCTCGAATTCAATCAGACACAAAAATCATTATTAAAGGCAGTTTTAAAAGACGACAGCGGCACGATCTGCAGCATTATGCAGAAAGAGCTCGGCTTCGGTCAGCAGTTTCTTGACTGGGAAGGCCTGAATGAACTTCCGTATGGTGTTTACACCCTCGAAGTATCCCAGGGCGCAGATGAGATGAAAATGAGGCTGGTAAAGCGCATCTGAAAATACTTAATCATGTAGCAGGGCAATACATTTGTCTATTTCCCTGACATATTGATTAAGCCTTTTCTCCAGCATCCTCTTGTCTGTTTCTTCCAGACCCCTGCCCGATAACTTTAATACATCGGCCTGCTGACGGATTTTTTCCGCGTCGCGTGAAACCGTTTCACTGCGGGCCTGCATCTTTTTAATATCTTCTTTCAGACGTTCATTTTCCCTTTGCAGAGACTGGTGCTGCCTGAGTAATAACAACAGTTTTTCATGCACTCTTTTCAACTGAAGCTCCGGTTGTGTCATGAAAGTATTTTTAATTGTTTTTATATTTATTTCCTGATTTCCGCATTCAGCTCTTTTTCTGCGGTTTGCATGATCCGGTTCATCATCCCGTCAATTTCTTTGTCCGTCAATGTCTTTTCGGGATCCAGAAAAGTAAAACTGATGGCCAGTGATTTCTTATCCTTTCCCAGCTTCTCGCTTTCAAAAATATCGAATAATTGAACCCCGCGCAATTTCTGCAATCCGATACCCTGCACCGCCTTTTCGACCTTATCGAAAGGAAGTGATTTTTCCACGATCAGGGCAAGATCCCTGTTCACAGGAACCTGTTTGGGCAGTTCCGAAAAAACAAGTTCAGCCGTTCCGGCAAGGGTCAGCACTTCATCCCAATAAATATCTGTAAAAAACACGGGTTGCCGGATATCAAATTTCCTCAAAACCGCATTGTCCACTTCTCCCGCTCTTAAAATGGTCTTTTCGCCCTGCCTTATTTCCAGCCCACCGGATAATTTGGCCTGCTCCAGCGTTATTTCTTCTCCCGAAACCCCTGCAAGTTGACAAATGACCGAACAAATACCCTTCAGGTAGTAAAAGTCAACGGGCACCGGTTTGCCTTTCCAGGAATCTTTATGCAGGTTACCCGTAAGGTATAAACAGCAGTGGTTGGTTTCGGTATAAATGCCCGGCCGGCTGCTGGCATAGGTTTTCCCGAATTCAAAAAACTGCAGGTCACTGATTTTGCGATTGAGATTCCAGCTTATGCTCTCAAGTCCCGTTTCCAGCATGGAGGGGCGCATGATATTCAGATCAGCACTCAGATTATTGATCATCCTGACCGCTGTTTCCAATTCCTTCTCCGTGAAATAGGCGCTATTGGTAATCGAGTTGGTAAAAATTTCATTGAAACCACTGCCGACCAGAAATCCGGCAATTTTTTCTGAAAGGGCGGCCGAATCCCTTCCTGTTTCCACAGAAGGAGACATTTGAATACTGGCCGGGATGTCTATTTGATCATATCCGTCGATCCGCATAATTTCTTCCACCAGATCGGCCGGCAGCTGAATATCCGGTTTATGAAAGGGAACAGCAATCAGCAGATCGTCCGGCCCTTCTCTTAATATATCAAAGCCCAGGGAGAGCAAAATATTTTTGACCGCCACGGAATGATAGTTTTTTCCGCTGAGCTTTTTCAGATAATGGTATTTCAGGATGATCTGTGTTTTAGGAAAGGGTTCCGGATAAACATCTGCCACCGGAGAACTGATTTTTCCGCCAGCCAGCTCACGCATCAGGCCCGCAGCCCGTTTCAGCGCATTCACCGTGCCCGAAATATCCATGCCTTTTTCAAAATGGGTGGCGGCATCCGTTCTCAGGGAATGACGGAATGACGTTCTGCGTATGGCCGAAGGATTAAACCAGGCCGACTCAAGAAAAAGCTCCTTGCTGGTCTCTTTGATTCCGCTGTTCAGGCCCCCGAACACGCCTGCAATACAAAGCGGACCTTCTGCATCGCAGATCATCAGGTCTGCGGCATCCAGTTTCCTTTCTTTTTCGTCGAGTGTAACGAAAGGCGTTCCTGCAGGAAGATTCTTTACAATGAGTTTGTTTCCTTTTATTTCTTTCGCGTCGTAGGCATGTAAAGGCTGTCCCATTTCCTGCAGCACAAAATTGGTAATATCAACCACATTATTGATCGGCCGGATTCCAATGGCTTTCAGCTTATCCTGCATCCATTTTGGAGACGGTGTTATCGTTATTCCGGTCATGGTCAGTCCGGAATATCGTCCGCAGTCTTTGCGGTTTTCTATTTCTACTTTTATTTCAGGACCCCTGGCATCGGAAATAAATGAAGGGACCACAGGTATTTTGATGCGATAATCTTTTTTATCCTGGTGGGAGAGATAGGCGCATACATCCCTGGCCACGCCCATATGACTCATCGCGTCCATATGGTTTGGCGTGAGACCGATTTCAAAAATATGATCCGAATAGGGTTTGAAATAATCCGCAACGGACATGCCTGTCCGCAGTTGTTCCGGCAGCACGATGATGCCGGCATGGTCCTTTCCGACTCCGATTTCGTCTTCGGCACATAGCATCCCCCGGCTCTCTACACCCCTGATTTTTGCGGCTTTAATCTGCAATTCACCGCCTGATTCGGGATACAGCGTGGTGCCCACCAGCGCAACCACCACTTTTTGATGGGCGGCTACATTGGCCGCTCCGCACACAATCTGTAAGGGTTCACCCGACCCGACACTCACCTGGGTTATTTTGAGTTTGTCGGCATTCGGATGGGGTTCTGTTGAAAGAACTTCGCCCACAACCAGCCCTTCCAGCCCACCCCGAACGGAAGTATAGGCGCTAACTGTTTCCACTTCGAGGCCTACCGCAGTGAGTATCCGCGAAACCTGGTCCGGATTGGGTTTTTGTAAAAGATTGTCAGGCAGATAATCGCAAAGCCAGTTATAACTGATGGTCATCGGGTGAAAGACTTTAACCGCAAAGATACTTTCTAAGGCTAAAGGCCGGTGCCGGGAACCAAAATCCTTTCAGATTTCATGGCAGGGTTTTAGATAAAACACTATAATTAATTGTTAATCGTTTATTAACGGATATACATTTGGGTGTTATTTCCTTCCTATACAATGAAGAATAACCGATAAAAAAGAACACATGAAAAACATTTACCTGATCCTCGCAGCCGTTTTGCTTTTCAGCTCCTGCGGGCCCGTGACCGTCATTCAGTCAGATTCCTATCAGCCCGCACCGGCAGAACCTGCGCCGGACGTATCTTATCAATCTTTTTACGACCAGCTGGCTCCTTATGGTAACTGGATCAACTATCCCGGATACGGATATGTCTGGATGCCCAATGAAGGTCCCGATTTTCAACCCTACGCCACGAACGGCAACTGGATTTATACCGATGCCGGATGGACCTGGGCTTCAAATTATAGTTGGGGATGGGCGCCATTTCACTACGGACGCTGGTTTTATGAAAACGGTTATGGATGGATGTGGGTTCCCGGTAATGAATGGGCACCGGCATGGGTAAGCTGGCGCGGAGGTGGTGACTATTATGGATGGGCACCCCTGGGACCTCGAATCTCTGTTGATGTGGCACTCAGTAATTACAATCCGCCAGCCAACTATTGGAATTTCGTTCCCCGCAGATATATGGGTAATCCGGACTGGCACAATTACTATGTGGACGGAGGTCGTAACGTGACCATCATTAACAACACCACGATTATTAATAATTATAGTGGCTCCAACCGGGCCAGATATTCCTATGCACCCGGTCCTGACGCCAATGAGGTGAGAAGATATAGCGGAAATAATTTTACTCCCGTTCAGATCCGCCAGGCGAATACACCCGGCGCCAGAATGAACGGCTTGCAGTACCAGATTTATCAGCCAAGGGTTTCTGCTTCTAATGCCGCAAGGGGAGACACTCCGGGAAGACCTTCTACACCGGCTCCCGCCAGATATGAATCATTTAACAATGTGCGTCCTTCTGCCACGCAATATCAAAATAATAATCAGCAGCCGCAGAACAATCCAAGGCCTGCACAACAGACCCAGCCGGTAAACAATCAGCCGACTTTTAATGCGCAACCTTCAAACAACCCAAGACCTGCACAACAGACCCAGCCGGTGAATAACCAGCCGAATTATAATCAGCAGCCGCAAAATAATCCAAGGCCTGCACAACAGACCCAGCCGGTAAACAATCAGCCGAATTATAATGCTCAGCCTTCAAACAACCCAAGACCTGCGACACAGAATCCGCCGGTAAATCAACAACCTGTACAGCAAAATCAGCCTGCTAATAATCAGCCCGCAAATAATCATATGAATGATGTGCGCGCCAACCAGTTCAGACAAACACCACAGCCTGCTCAGCAGCCCGTACAGAACCGGACCATGCCACAACCCTCACCGGTGAATCATGTTCAGACTCAGACCACCGGGCGTCCTGCCACGGACCACAACCCGAACAACGGACACCCGGTTCAAAGGACCCCCGCACCGGAAAATAAACCGGCGCCGAAACCTGCCGATAAACCGGCCGACAAACCCGTGGATCCACCAAAAACCCGGTCGGCTAATTAAATTCATATAAGTGATTGCCCTATTTCGCAGATCCCCCGGATTTTTTATCCGGGGGGATTTTTGCTTCTGCCGGAGCATTATTTTCTTTTTTACTTAACAAAATATTTGACCATAATTCTTTGTGCACAGCATCTGTGTATTTCCTTCCGGAAATGGCGAAAAACTTTTTTAAATTGTGGATAGGCCCTGATATTTGGTGTATAACCCGGTAAAAGCTGTTCATAAGCCTGTGCACAGGCTCTGAATAAAATAAAAAAATGAAAACATCTTTTACCCGAATGAATGGTCTTTATATTCGCCCTCCCGAAGTCTTTTGGTAATATTTAGGTAACAATAGCACTCACATTTTTAACCGCATACATGGAGCTCACGAATTTAAACAAGGATCGAAAGCAGAGACGAAAAGCACCGATCGATATCAGCACCATGATGTATGGGAAAGTGCCTCCCCAGGCAAGGGAACTGGAAGAGGCGGTGCTGGGGGCTATCATGCTGGAAAAAACGGCCTTTGATACGGTCATCGAGATCCTGAAGCCGGAGTGTTTTTATGTTGAAGCCAACCAGCGTATTTACCAGGCCATGCAGTCCCTCGCCCAGAAAAGCCAGCCCATCGATATGCTCACCGTAGTGGAAGAGCTTCGTTTTCGCGAAGAGTTGGAAATGACGGGCGGTCCCTATTATATCACCCGGCTCACCAACGCCGTGGTTTCTTCTGCCAATATTGACGCGCATGCCCGTATTATTTTGCAGAAATTCATCCAGAGAGAACTGATTCGTATTTCCGGTGAAATCATCAGCGATTCTTACGAAGACAGTACCGATGTGTTCGACCTGCTGGATGAAGCAGAATCCAAGCTTTTCGAGATTACCAATAATCACCTCCGTAAAAATTTCGATTCCATTGATACGGTCCTGGTGAAAACCATCCAGCGGATCGAGGATCTCCGGCATAAAAATGATGATATCTCCGGAGTTCCTTCCGGCTTCGCCACACTGGACCGGATCACTTATGGCTGGCAACCCACCGATCTGATCATTCTGGCCGCAAGGCCTTCCGTAGGTAAAACCGCTTTTGCCCTGAATCTGGCGCGGAACGCCGCACTCCACCCCACCAAGTCGACGCCCATCGCTTTTTTCAGTCTGGAAATGAGCGCCAGCCAGCTCGTTCAGCGTATTCTTTCCGCTGAAAGTGAAATACATCTGGAGAAAATTTCGAGAGGAAAACTCGAAGAACACGAAATGAAACAGCTATATGCCAAAGGTATCCAGCGACTCGCCCAGGCGCCGATTTTCATAGATGATTCCGCGGCACTCAATATTTTTGAACTGCGCGCCAAATGCAGAAGGCTGAAAAATAAGCATAACGTGGGGCTCATCATCATCGATTATCTCCAGCTAATGAGCGGCACCAGCGATAACCGGAATGGCAACCGTGAGCAGGAAATCAGCAAGATTTCCCGGGATCTCAAGGGACTGGCAAAGGAACTTCAGGTACCGATCATTGCGCTTTCCCAATTGAGTCGTGAAGTAGAGAAAAGAAAAGAGGGAAACAAAATGCCACAGCTAAGTGATCTGCGTGAATCGGGTGCCATCGAACAGGATGCGGATATGGTGATGTTCCTATACCGCCCCGAATACTACGATATTACCGCCAATGAATTTGGGGAAAGCAACAAGGGGGAAACCCATGTACGCATCGCCAAGCACAGAAATGGCTCGCTCGAAACCATCAAGCTGCGTGCCCTGCTGCATATTCAGAAATTCATGGATGATGAGGGATCAGATTTCAATGGCCTTCCGCAGGGAGGAAACTGGAAACCCGTTCCCTCAGATGAACAGGGAGGTCCGAAACTCTACATCCAGGCGGGCAGCAAAATGAACGATATTCCGTTTAACGACGAGGATCCTTTCTAAACTTCCGATTCAATATTCCCGGATGGCAGCTCCTTATTTCTATTTCGCGCATCTGGCTGCCATGGCAGAAAATTTTGCTCTGAATGAAAATTCCTCACGTCATATCGTGCAGGTATTGCGCATGCAGAAGGATGAAGAATTGCAGCTTACCGACGGTAAGGGCCTGCTGGTGAATGCGGTGATTCTGGAGGCAAACAAAAAGAAATGCCAGGTTCGCATCGCTAAAAAAGAACGATCTGCACCACCCGCAAAACAGGTTAACATCGCGCTGTCGCTTCTCAAAAATGCCAGCCGTTTTGAATGGTTTCTCGAGAAAGCCACGGAGTTAGGCATTTCGCAAATTATTCCCCTGAAAACTGCCCGTACCGAAAAACAACAGTTTCGCATGGATCGTATGCAGGGTATTCTGGAAAGCGCCCTGATTCAATCACAGCAGGTATGGATGCCCGTTATACAGGAACTCCAAACGTTTTCTTCCTGGGTCGGAAAGGCAACAGCAGATCAGAAATTTATTGCACACTGTGAAAAAGGAGAAAAGAAAAACCTGTCTGAAGAAATTCGAAAGAATGAGTCATCCCAACTTATTTTGATTGGTCCCGAAGGAGATTTCACAGAAGAAGAAATAAAACTGGCAAAAGACGCCGGCTTTGTTCCCGTTGCCCTTGGAGCCAACCGCCTCCGCTCCGAAACCGCCGCCCTCGCCGCCGCCGTATTACTCAAACTTCGATAATAAAATCAGTTTTAGGCTTTGGGCTTTAAGCTTTAGGCCTTTCAATGGGTTTTAGGCTTTAATCTTTAGGCTTTAAGCTTTGAAGTATTTCCCTCACCAGCGACGGTCCCCGATAAATAAAGCCCGTCCATATTTGAATCAGTTCTGCTCCTGCCTGTATTTTTTCTTCTGCTGAATCAGCACTATCAATTCCACCCGATCCGATAATAGGCAACTGATGGTTTGTTTTTTCCGCTATGTACTGAATAAACCCGGTCGACTTTTTCCTGACCGGCCATCCGCTCACGCCACCCGCACCGATCTCATTCAGCATGTCAACCGGTGTAGCCAGCCCTTCCCGCGAAATGCTCGTATTGCTCACCAGCAGTCCGTCAAGGCGGATCTCCATCGCCAGCTCAATCACATCATCCAGCTGACCCGGGGTCAGGTCGGGCGCAATTTTAAGCAGCAGGGGTTTTTGAACAGATTGATTTTTATTCAGGATCTGCAGGTGCCGCAATATTTTCCCAAGAGAATCTTTTTCCTGAAGTTCACGCAAACCGGGTGTGTTAGGAGAACTCACATTCACGACAAAATAGTCTACATAAGGAAATAGTTTTTCGAAGCAGATGCCATAATCCATCCACGCATTTTCGTTGGGCGTAATTTTATTCTTGCCAATATTGCCACCAATAATCAGGGAACGATTGCCGGAGGACGCCGGCTTTTCTTTCCATTTCTTTAACCTGCCGGCAACGAGTTCTGCCCCGTGATTGTTAAACCCCATGCGGTTGATCAGCGCCCGGTCTTTTTTCAGACGGAATAAACGGGGCTTGGGATTCCCCTCCTGAGCCAGGGGAGTTACCGTACCAATTTCAACAAAGCCGAAACCGAGGGTCTCCAGACTTTGCAGGTAAAGGGCGTTTTTATCGAAGCCGGCGGCGAGGCCGACTGCATTTTTAAAAGTCAGTCCCGCAAATGTTTTCTCCAGGGAAACATCGTTCAGGGAAAAGGTCTTTCTCAGCAGGAAACGGCCCGCTGCTATGGAAGAAAGCCCGTTTAAAACAAACATGGAGAAATGGTGCACGGATTCCGGGGGGAAAACAAACAGTAAGGAGCGCAGCCATTTATACATAAGCGCAGCAAAGATAAAACACTTTAACAGTCGGCATCTGCGTATACTGAAGGAAGAATTTTACCTTTGGGAACCAAGAAAAACACTTTATGCAGGAAGCGTATATCATCGCAGGATACCGGACAGCAGTCGCCAAATCCAAAAGAGGGGGTTTCCGTTTTTACAGGCCCGACGATCTGGCGATCACCGTAATCAAAGGATTGCTGGCTTCCGTGCCCCAGCTCGATCCCAAACAGGTGGACGATGTGATTGTCGGCAACGCCGTTCCCGAGGCAGAGCAGGGCCTTCAGGTGGGTCGCATCATTGCGGCCAGAGCCGTGGGTATCAGTGTTCCGGGCGTGACCGTGAACAGGTATTGCGCCAGCGGACTCGAAAGTATTGCTATCGCCACCGCCAAAATCCGTAGCGGTCTCGCAGAATGTATTATCGCAGGCGGAACGGAAAGCATGACCATGGTACCGACATCCGGATGGAAAGTGGTTCCCGCTTTTTCCATCGCATCCGATGATCCCGATTATTATCTGAATATGGGCCTGACGGCCGAAGCCGTGGCGAAAGAATACAATGTGAGCCGCGAAGATCAGGATCAGTTTTCTTACCAGTCGCACGTCAAAGCCCTGAATGCCATTCAGGAGGGTTATTTTAAACCCGGGATTCTGCCGATAAAAGTGGAAGAAGTATACCTGGACA
This sequence comes from Puia sp., assembly GCA_965214575.1. Lineage (GTDB taxonomy): Bacteria > Bacteroidota > Bacteroidia > Chitinophagales > Chitinophagaceae > Puia. The sequence continues at coordinate 17,213 of CBDCCE010000014.1, read as the reverse complement.
AAAACGGTAAAAAGCAGCAGAGAGATTTTATAGTCGATACGGATGAGGGTCCGCGTAAAGACACATCACCCGAAGCGCTTGCCAAACTGAAACCCGTTTTCGCCCTGGGCGGATCCGTAACAGCAGGCAATTCTTCGCAGACCAGCGACGGCGCCGCTTTTGTGATCGTCATGGGAGAAAATATGGTAAACAAACTCGGGTTAAAACCCATTGCCCGGCTCGTCGCTTGTGCCAGTGCCGGCGTTCATCCAAGTATTATGGGCATTGGCCCGGTGGAAGCCGTTCCGAAAGCATTGAAACAGGCAGGTATGAATCTTTCGCAGATTGATCTGGTGGAACTCAATGAAGCTTTTGCCAGCCAGGCCCTGGCTGTAATTCGCAAACTCGAAATCAATCCGGAAATTGTCAACATCAACGGTGGTGCCATCGCCCTGGGTCATCCATTGGGCTGCACGGGAGCCAAACTCACCATTCAGATCACCCATGAAATGAAAAGACTGAATAAAAAATACGGCATCGTTACTGCCTGTGTGGGCGGGGGACAGGGCATCGCGGGTATAATAGAAAATATCAATTAGTTACAGATTACAAATTTTTGTTTTTGAAATTAAAGGACATTCTCCTTTACCGTTCATACAAAATAAAGCCTGTTCATTAGGCGCTGATCTGCTTCCCTGTTAAATTTGTACGTAGAGCATTTGAAAAACAATCAAACCATACGGCGTGTTCTTGCAGGATTTTTCCTCCTGTTGTTTACCTTTTGTGTAACGCCCAAACGGTTTTTGCACGATCTGCTCGCTAATCATAAGGATACACAGAGCAGCAACAGTCTGCCCACACAGCAAATCGCAACCTCCGGATTTCATTGTCATGCAGACGATCTCGTAGTCGTTGCTCCTTTCATACCGGAAGTCCAGAACACTATTCCGGCTGCCCTTAGTTCCTCACCGGCGCATTTTGCCGAGCCGGTAAATTCCTTTCTTTCCATAACCATCACGCATAACGATGGTCGCGGTCCCCCGGCTGATTTCTGTTCCTGATCTTTTTCTCCACCCATTGCAGGTCATCCTGTCTAACAGAAACAGCAGATTCAATGAAGTTTTTATTATTATTTTTCATACTTGCTCCCATAGCATTTTATAGCTCCGCACAAACCAGTCTCAACCGCAGTTTTGGTTATACCGGTTCGCTCTCCGGCCAGGTGCTCGACAGCGTCAGCGGCAAGGGCCTCGCCGGAGCTTCCGTTTATATTGCCGACCTGAAACTCGGCGCGCTGGCCGATGAATCCGGAAACTACCGGTTCGCCAATCTGCCAACAGGCACTTACCTGGTGGAAGCCCATGCGATTGGTCATTCCACACAAATCAGAAATGTCAGCATCTCCGATAAAGCCGTGCTGAACTTCAGTCTCGGCCTTCAGTATACCGAAGAAAGTCCCGTGGTCGTTACCGGATTGTCCAAAGCCACACAGATTAAAAGGAGCCCGGTTCCCATCGTTACGATGAGCCATTCGGCCATTGTCGGCAACCTGAGCACCAATATTATTGACGCCATTGCCAAGCTGCCGGGCGTTACGCAGCTCACCACAGGTCCGAATGTATCCAAACCTTTTATCCGGGGACTCGGTTTTAACCGGATACTTACCTTATATGACGGCGTGCGTCAGGAAGGACAGCAATGGGGTGACGAACACGGCATTGAAGTGGATCAGTATGGCGTGGATCATGCCGAAGTGATCAAAGGGCCCGCCAGTTTATCTTATGGCTCTGATGCATTGGCCGGTGTAGTCAACCTGATTCCCACACCACCCGCACCGGAAGGAAAAATAAAAGGCGATGTGCTGGCAGAATTTCAATCCAACAACGGACTCTTCGGCGGCTCGGCCATGCTCGAGGGTACAAAGAATGGATTTGAATGGATGGGCCGCGTGTCGCATAAAGAGGCCAGCAACTATTCCAACAGTGTGGATGGCCGCGTGTACAATACGGCATTCAATGAAACCGATGCCACGGTATCCCTGGGACTGCACCGCGCTTTCGGTTATTCGCATTTAAACATTTCCGTATTTGATGATCTGCAGGAAATTCCGGATGGCAGCCGCGATTCCGCAAGCCGGCGTTTTACCAAACAGATTACCGAGGCCGATACCTTCAGGCCCATTGTTAGCGATGCCGAGCTGCACAGCTATGCCATCACGCCCCTGCACCAGCACGTGCAACTCTATCATGTTTACTCAACCAATAATTTTTCACTGGGCTCAGGCCGCCTCACCGTTAATCTCGGATTTGAAAGAAGCGTTCGCAGGGAGTATAGTCATCCCGAAGAAGCGGATATTCCGGGTCTGTTTCTGCAACTGAATTCCTACGTGTATGACGTAAAATATTCCTTCCCTTCCTTCAGCGGCTGGGATCTCACTACAGGAATCAACGGCATGTATCAGCAGAATACATCTACCAACGGAACGGATTTTATTATTCCGTCCTTCCATCAGTTTGATATCGGCCCCTTCGCCATGATCAAAAAATCATTCGAGAAGCTGGACATATCCGGAGGACTGCGTTTCGACAGCCGATCTTTTTCCAACGAACAGATGTATACGGGCACGAACCCGGTTACCGGATTTGATATGCCCCTCTACGGAGCAGACACAGCAGGCGCCTACCAGGCTTTTCCCTACTATCATAAAGTGTTTACAGGATATTCAGGAAGTCTGGGTCTGACCTATTCTTTCACCAACCAGTGGTCAGCCAAAGCCAATATTTCGAGAGGTTACCGCTCGCCGAATATTTCCGAGATCTCGGCCAATGGCGTCCATCCGGGAACGGGCATTTATCAGGTAGGCAATCCCAATTTCAATCCTGAATTTAATCTGCAGGAAGATGTGGGTGTAAATTTCAGGTCCAAGATCGCCGTGATCGACTTCAGCGTATTTTATAATTCGGTGAGCGATTATATTTTCAATGAAAAAATACTGGCCGCCGACGGATCGGATTCTTTGCGTGACAATAATAAAGTATACCAGTTTCGCCAGGGAAAAGCCGCCTTGTACGGAGGCGAACTGAGTTTCGATATTCACCCCATCGAACATCTTCATTTTGAAAACTCGGTTTCGCTGGTATACGGCAATCTGCTTTCCTCACCCGGCAAACCGGTAACCGATTCCACGCGCTACCTGCCGGATATTCCACCGGTACACGGCCTCTCCGAATTAAAATATGATTTCGAAAACAAAAACCTGCATCTGGTCAATGGTTTTGTTCAGGTGTCGGCGGCGATTTCGGGACCTCAGAACAGACCTTATCTGGCCGACAATACGGAAACGGCCACACCGGGTTATACGCTGATCAATGCGGGACTGGGTACGGGATTCACAAACAAAAAGAATAAACTGCTTTTTAATCTTTATGTATTTGCGAATAATATTTTCGATGTCGCCTACCAGGATCACCTGAGCCGGCTCAAATATTTTGAACCCTATCCAACCGATCCGCGTCCCTATCACGGCATCTATAATATGGGAAGAAATATCAGCGTGAAACTCGATTTCCCGCTTGATTTCTGATCCTTGATTATTTTGCTTTATATTCAAAGCAAAAAGAGAATGCATAAAAGAGGTTTACCTGCGGTTTGCAGGTATCTGTTGATTGGTATTATTTTCCCGTTCCTGGTGCAGTACGTCATTTACTACCGGTTTACGCCGAATTATAATATCAATGCTTTCTCCGAAGCCCACTTCACGGAGGGCAGCAGTAAAGGCGTATACCGATACCGCGTGCTCGGAACGGACCTTCATTTATGGCTGTATAAAAAACTATCCTCCGGCAGCGCCATTGGAAAGATGAAGGGGGATCCCTTGTATGAAAAGAGACTGGACTACCTCGATAAAGATGCAGATCAGACTTTTTATTTTACCTATTTTCTGATGGCGCTGTTTTTTTCTGTTCTGACTTCGGTGACCCTGTTACTGATATTTGACTCGGGCCCCTTTTTTCATTTATCCGAACAGGAGAAAATATTTATCCCTTCCTCGCTGATGTTATTTATCGGGCTCACCAATTTTGTGGTAACGCCTTATGACAACCTCAGTTATTTTTTACTGACGCTGGCCATTTACTTGTTTCTGAAATATCTGCAGACAACCCGATGGATTTATTTTTTCGGCGTATCTGCGCTCATTATACTGGCCACGGTAAACCGCGAATCCTCCCTGCTCATCCTGAGTTTTATGGCGGGCATTTATATATCGGTGTATAAAATCCGGGATCTGCGCTGGGTGAAACAAATGATCTTCCCGGTTATCTGTTTTATTGTACCTTATCTGGCACTCCGCGTTTTTCTGGGTGGCAATACCGATATCAGCGAAGGATCCAAACTCGCAGCCAATCTCAGTATTTTTAAAATCTCGAAATTGTCGGGCCTGCTCTTTGTGCCCGTATTTTTTTTTATGATCTGGAACCTGACGGACCTGAAGGAAAACCGCCGGCTCATCATCAATTTCCTGATCATGGCTTCGCCCTATATCATTATCATTCCTATTGTAGGTATTCTTATTGAATACCGTCTATGGCTCCCGGTATTGATTCCGGTGATCGTGCTGAGCCGGATCAACACAAAAGAATTATTTACGCGTATGAAAGCGAATTAAGCCCGCATGAAAACGAATTAAAAAAGTTCGGGATGCTCACCAGGCTGTATATGTTTTTTACCCAGGTGATGATAGGCTTTGGCTGTGGCCTCCCTTCCGCGCGGGGTGCGCATCAGAAATCCTTCCTGTATCAGAAAGGGTTCGTACACATCTTCAATAGTGCCCGATTCCTCACCCACCGCGGTGGAAATGGTATTGAGGCCCACAGGTCCCCCTTTGAATTTTTCGATGATGGTGGAAAGAATGCGGTTGTCCATTTCATCCAGTCCGTGTTCATCCACATGCAGCGCACGAAGCGCATGTTTGGTAATACCCATATCAATAATACCGTTGCCCAGCACCTGGGCAAAATCACGTACCCTGCGGAGGAGACCATTGGCAATACGGGGTGTGCCGCGACTGCGTCTCGATATTTCTTCAGCGGCATCGGACGTGATTTTGGTATTCAGAATCGAGGCAGAACGGGTGATAATTTTTTGCAGCGTAACATGATCATAATATTCGAGCCGCGATTTAATTCCGAATCGCGATAAAAGAGGCGCTGTCAGCAAACCACTGCGCGTGGTGGCGCCGATCAATGTAAAAGGATTGAGACTGAGCTGTATGCTGCGCGCATTGGGGCCCGTATCAATCATAATATCGAGGCGGTAATCCTCCATGGCGGCATAGAGATATTCTTCCACCACCGTACTCAGCCGGTGTATTTCATCAATAAATAAAACGTCATTGGGTTCGAGGTTGGTAAGCAGTCCCGCCAGATCTCCTGGCTTTTCAATAACCGGCCCCGAAGTTTCTTTGATTTGCACACCCAGTTCATTCGCTACAATCCGGCTCAGCGTGGTTTTGCCCAGGCCCGGAGGGCCATGAAATAAAATATGATCCAGGGCTTCTCCACGTTGCTTGGCCGCTTTGATGAAGATGAGCAGATTTTCTATAAGCTGCGGCTGTCCCGAAAATTCACGGATAACCGAAGGGCGAATGCTGTTTTCAAATTCCCTGTCAGGTGCCGCACTCAGATTTTTATCCGCATTCAGATTGGGATTCGCCATGGATCAAAAGTAAAGAATATTTCAGGCCCAACCCGAATGGGATAAGCAATCGCCCCCATCGCTTTTTCACGGTCCGGAATGTCCTTAATTTTGCCTGCATTCTGTAAAATGATCTTCTCTCATGGCTAACCCTTATATCTCACTGATGAAAACGGCCTGGCAATACGCACGCCAGGAAAAAAAGAAGTATATCGCGGTATACTCCCTGTTTATTCTGGCGAGTGTGGTAGTTGCCATGAACCCACTATTATACGGCTGGTTCATCAACGCGTTACAGAAAGACGGACTGGCGATGCTGAAGTATGCCTGGATATTTGGCGCCGGATTTCTGCTGTTGAAACTGATGGAATGGGGATTTCATGGACCCGCGCGGATCATCGAGCGCCGCCTGGCATTCAATCTGAGCCGGAATTTTTTACAGGAGCTTTATCACCAGACCCTGCACCTGCCGGTGAAATGGCACCAGGATCATCACAGCGGCTCCACCATCAACCGGATCCGAAAAGCCTATGAGGCACTGAAGGAATTTTTTCAGAACGGATTCCTCTATCTCTATGCCATCACCAAGTTTTTTTCTTCCTTCATCGCCATGCTCATCTTTTCACCTTTGTTTGGCGGCATTGGCGTTTTACTGGGTGCCCTCACGGTTTGGATTATTTTTAAATTTGATAAACCCTTTATTGCAGCAGTGGATGAAACGAATGAAAAAGAACATGTTGTTTCCAGCAATTTATTCGACAGCCTCTCGAATATCAATACCGTGATTACGCTGCGGCTTGAAAAAAGAATGGAAAGCAGCCTGCTGTCGAAAGTAAAAGATATTTTCCCACCCTTTATGCGAACGGTTCGTCTCAACGAATGGAAATGGTTTATCGCCGATACCCTGGTCACGCTGATTTATGTGATCACCGCGATCGGATATATCTATCAGCATCAGGGCGTCGGCAAAGTGTTGATGGTGGGGAATCTGGTCGCCCTGCTCGGATTTGTGAACCAGTTCACCAGTGTATTTCATGATATTGCCTGGCAGTATACCCAGATCGTGCAGTACAATACCAATGTGCAGACCGCCCGCTTTATTTCTGAAGCTTACCGCAAACAACATCTTCCCGATGAGGCGCCCGAACTGCCCGCCAATTGGAATACCATCCAGATAGAACACCTGAATTTCTCGCATAAGGAAACTTTTTCATCAGAAGAAAAAGCGCAGAGTTTGCACAACATCCATATCCGGATTGAAAAAGGCAAACGCATTGCACTGATCGGCGAGAGCGGTTCGGGTAAAAGCACTTTGCTGGCATTGCTTCGGGGGCTCTACGAGCCGCAGTCGGGCATACGGATAACCGTCGACGGCGAGCCATTTGATGCCGCGAGTATTGCAGATACGGTAACGCTTTTTCCGCAGGAACCGGAAATATTTGAAAATACGATTGAGCATAATATTACTTTGGGACTTCCCTTTGAAGAAAAAGAAATTCTCGAGGTTTGTGATACCGCCCATTTTACGGAAGTGCTCAAACAATTGCCGCGGGGACTGCAATCCAATATCATGGAGAAGGGAGTGAATTTATCCGGAGGACAGAAACAGCGGCTCGCCCTCGCGCGCGGCATTCTGGCAGCAAAGACCTGCGATATTATTTTGCTGGATGAACCCACCAGCAGTGTGGATCCCAAAACAGAAGTGCAGATTTACGAAAAGCTCTTTGAGGAGTGTAAAGACAAAGCCGTGATTTCAAGTCTTCACCGGCTTTACCTGCTGAGTTATTTCGATTACGTGTATGTGCTGAAAGACGGTCGCATGGCCGACGAAGGAACCTTCGCCGATCTGAAAAGCAGGAGTTCCATTTTTAATGAACTGTGGAAACACCAGATAAAAGCCTAAAGCCGGTTTAAGCCTAAAGCTTAAAGCCTAAAGCCTAAAACCGTTTATCGTATATCGTGTATCGATTCGATCTACGATCTACGATAAACGATACACGATAAACCATTCCACCATCTCATTACTCTGATTGTATAAAATCCGCCAGCAGTTTCATCCGGAAATAAAGATTGCTGATCATCAGGGAAATATTATTGCGGGCATTCTGCACGGTGCCGCCATTCATTTTCTTGATATTTTTCAACTCCACGATCTTCTCATCTATTTTGTCCACCAGCTTCTCTGCGGTCCAGCCCACATATTTTTTATTTCTTTCCTCATAAATAGCGGAAGCCGGAAGCGTTCCATGCCGGAGTTTCCTGAAGGAGAAATTTTCTTTGATCGCCGCCTGAATGGAGTCGCGGGATAAAAGTTCAATGATCGTATCGTAGGGCGACTGGTTCAAAAAACCATTTTTAAATACATTCAGGTTATCCCTCAATTCAATCAGCACCTGCTTTTTGTGCACATCATTGGTCTTCGACTTTTTATATAAAAAAGCCAGCAGTTCCTTTAGCGGGGCAAGACTACTATTCAGCCATTCCATGCGATAAATGTATTTAATTAAATAAAATGACACGCCGTTGTCGGCACACTCAAAACCATCTCAATTTACTAAATATATTAGCCCCGATGGATGGATTAAAAGACTATTTAGAGGCTGAAAATCAACCGTTTAAAATAACCATCACGAATAATTGAGTCAAAGTCTACTTAAATAATAGAGAAAGAATATATTTGCACTCCTTCTGATTGTTTTTTTAATCATTAAACTGTTCAAAATGAGTTTACGTTTAGGGGACACCGCGCCCAACTTTAAAGCCGCCACTTCTGTAGGCGAAATTGATTTCTACGATTATCTTGGAACTTCCTGGGGTATTTTGTTTTCGCACCCTGCCGACTATACGCCTGTCTGTACAACCGAACTGGGCAAAACAGCCGCTCTGAAAGAAGAATTTGCCAAACGTAATGTAAAAGTGCTGGCACTCAGTGTGGATACTTTGGAAAGGCACGAAGGTTGGATTGGCGATATCAACGAAACCCAGAAAGTAACTGTTGATTTCCCGATCATCTCCGATGCGGACAGAAAAGTAAGTACTCTGTATGATTTCATTCATCCCAATGCATCAGCCACCGCAACCGTGCGCTCACTCGTTGTGATCGGACCGGATAAAACCGTAAAACTGATCATTACCTATCCCGCTTCGACGGGCAGAAATTTTCAGGAAGTACTGCGTGTAGTGGATTCTCTGCAGCTGACGGCCAACTATAGTGTGGCGACTCCTGCTGATTGGAAAGAAGGGGAAGATGTGATTGTGGTACCTGCAGTTTCTACAGAAGACGCAATCAAGAAATTTCCAAAAGGCGTGAAAGTAGTAAAACCTTATCTGCGTTATACTCCACAGCCCAATAAATAAAATAGTAAAAACTCTCGATAAAAAAGCACCTCATTAAACGGGGTGCTTTTTTATTATAATCTGAGCTATAGTAACCAGGCCATCTTTAATACAAATGCTGACTGATTTTTAATGCAAACGCTGCCTGCTTTTTAAAGCGACCCCTTACCATTTAGTTTTATGTTTTTCCTCATCTGACTAAGCAATGCCCTGAGATCCTTGGGCATTTCTGCTTCAACAACAAACAGCTGTCCCTGCTGATCGGTAAAAGCAAGCCGGCCGGCATGCAGGGCAAGGCGATTCAGAATGGGGATCTCATCTTCAAATCCGGAATGCTTGTAATTTTTCTTGAGGGATGAAACCAAAAAAGGTTTACCGTCGCCATATAGCGAATCGCATAAAATAGGATGACCCGTTTCTTTCATATGCACCCGGATCTGATGCGTGCGACCAGTGAACAGATTGAATTTTAATAATGAATACTTGCCGAAATCTTCCACCACTTCAAAACCGGTGGAAGCGGGTTTGCCTTTTCGGTTGACGACCATCGTACCGTTTTTTCCGGGATGTTCAAACATCGGCAGGTCAATCACACCCGAAGGCGAAGATGGAACACCCCATACGATTCCGTAATACATTTTCTCAACCTGGCGTTCCTGGAAAATAACCGAAAGGTATTGGTGAGCCTCTGCGTTTTTTGCAAATACAATCACGCCACTCGTTTCCCGGTCGAGGCGATGAACGGTAAATATGTCGCCATATTTTTCCATCAGCAAATCCTTAAGCGAAGGCGTGGATTGGGTTCTGTCGGGCACACTCAGCAATCCCGCTGGTTTATTCAGCGTTATAAAATCATTTGTTTCTGCAAGTATTTCGGGAAGCTTCATTTGCTGGAAGATTGCGGTTGACCGGGTTTGGTTGGCGGTTGACGGATGGCGGTTCGCGGTTGGCGGTTGGCGGTCAACGGTCATCAGTTTTAGGCTTTAGGCTTTGAGCTTTAGGCTTTCAGGTATTTCAACGCCCTGATTTCCTTTTCAGTCAAAAAGCGCCAGTTCCCTCTCTGAACATTTTTCTTTGTCAGCCCGGCATACATCACCCGGTCGAGGGTTTTTACATCGTAGCCAAGGGCCGCGAATATTCTGCGTACGATCCGGTTTTTGCCGCTATGTATCTCCAGACCGACCTGTGTTTTGTCTTTCGGATTGGCATAGGCTATTTCATCCACTTTCGCCATTCCGTCTTCGAGTTCTATACCGCCCATGATCTTCTCAAAATGCTGTTTGGTCAGTGGCTTGTCGAGCCCCACATGGTAAATCTTCTTCATCTCATTTTTCGGATGCGACAATTTCTGCGCAAGATCGCCATCATTGGTAAACAGCAAAACACCCGAGGTATTTCTGTCCAGCCTTCCGATCGGATATACTCTCTCTTCCGTTGCCTTGCTGATCAGCTGCTGTACGGTTTTTCTTCCCTGCGGATCAGTCGTTGTAGTCAGAAAATCTTTGGGTTTATTCAAAAGGATATAAACAAAATGGCTGGAGACTGTCACTTTTTTGCCGGCCACTTTTACCGTATCGGTATACAATACTTTTGTGCCGGGATCGGTCACAATCGTTCCGTTTACCGTAACCTTGCCTTCTTTAACTAGGGTGGCTGCTGCGCGTCGTGAACTCACGCCGGCATGAGCTACATATTTATTCAGGGGAAGCGTAGCGCCCGCTGCAGGGGCAGCCACTTTATGTGCAGCTGGTGTTTTATCTCCTGGCTGAGCAGGAGCATCTGACTTAAGACTGGCCGCTAACGCACGCTGATTTCTTTTTTCTTCGAAATGTTTTTCAATGCCTTCTTTTCTTTCCTTCTTAACCAGCTTTTTTTCCTGGCGTATTTCTTCCTTTACGGCACCGGTGCTTTTTCGGTTAATGAATTTGGTGAAATTGTCTGTTTTGCGTTTCATGGCAGTTGGGGTGTGGCGTTTTTATTTGCCAGCTGTCCGCAGGCGGCATCAATATCTTTTCCCCGGCTTCTGCGCAAACGGGCATTTACCTTATTCTTTTCCAGATGTTTCATGAAAACGCTCACCACCGATTCATCCGGTTTGGCAAACAGAGCGTTCGCAATCGGATTGTACTCAATAATATTCACGAGGTCGGCCGGAACCTGACGGTAGATTTTAATCAGCTCGTCGGCGTCTTTGAGACTGTCGTTGAAGTCCTGAAACAAAATATATTCGAACGTAATTTCGTTGCCTGTTTCCTTATAAAAATAATTGAGTGCGTCAATCAGCGAACGAATATTATTCGTGTCGTTGATCGGCATGATCTCATGTCTCTTCTGGTCATTCGCCGCATGCAGCGATAACGCGAGCTTGAATTTTACTTTATCATCTCCGAGCTGGCGGATCATTTTCGCAACACCGGCGGTGGACACCGTAATACGGCGGGGACTCATGCCGAGGCCTTCGGCCGAACTGATCTTGTCGATCGCCCGCAGCACATTTTTATAATTGAGCAGCGGTTCACCCATGCCCATAAAAACTATATTGCTGAGTCTTTTTTCGTAGGTCGCTTCGGCCTGCTGGTTGATCAGCACCACCTGGTCGTAGATCTCGTCGAATTCGAGATTTCTTGCCCTGTCCATATAACCCGTTGCACAAAATTTACAACTCAGCGAGCAGCCGATCTGTGAAGAAACACAGGCCGTGCGACGCTCATCGGTAGGGATCAAAACCCCCTCTACAAAATGATTATCGAAGGTTTTAAACCGCGTTTTTACCGTGCCGTCTGCACTATGCTGGGTAGTATCTGTACGCAATGAAGGGAAAGAAAAATCCTTGGCCAGTTTGGCGCGAAGCTCCTTGCTGAGGTTGGTCATATCCTCAAACTGAAAAGCGTGTTTCTGCCAGAGCCATTCATATACCTGCGCGGCCCTGAACTTCGGTTCTCCCAAATCCTCAAAATATTCCAGTATCTCGGCCTTGGAAAGCGACCGGATATTCGTTTTATCTGTTTTCATGAATTGGCAAAGATAGTTTTTTTGGGGCTAAGGGGGAAAGGTTGGTCTCGGCCTGGCCGAGAGCGGTTGAGGGTTGGCGGTTGGCAGTTGGCAGTTGGCGGCGTTGAGCTTGAAAAGGTTTTAAGCTTTAAGCTTTGAGCTTTAGGCTTAAAAAGGTTTTAGGCTTTCAGCTTTAAGCTTTAGGCCTAAAAAGGTTTTAAGCTTTGAGCTTTAGGCCTAAAAGAGGGATATTTGAACTATCAATATGAAGAAAGTATACATAATAGACGCCGTTCGCACCCCCATTGGCAAGTATGGCGGATCACTGGCCGCCGTGAGGCCCGACGACCTGCTGGCCTATGTAATTCGCGCACTGATGGTGCGTCGGGATCGATGGTGATCTCGCGCGGCTCGCCACAGAAATTATGCAGGAAGAGCACGGAATTGCGCCGCCAGTCGTAGCGCATGGCAAGCACGTCTCGCGGCGCGTCGAGCAAGGCGAAATCGCCCCAGGCGATCTCCGGCACCTCCTTGCGCATGCGCACGACCCGCTCCATCCAATTGTAGAGCGAGTTCGGGTCCCGCCTCTGATCGGCGACATTGACGTGGGCGAGGCCATAGGGCCCATCGGTGATGACCGGCGCTTCAGACGTCGCGGCGGCCGTGAACCCGCCGTGGGCTTCGCTCGACCATTGCATCGGCGTCCGCGCGCAGGCGCGTTCGGGCAACGCAAGATTGTCGCCCATCCCGATCTCATCGCCGTAGCGGAGCACCGGCGTGCCCGGCAGGGTCAGCATCAAGCTAATAGCGAGGGCTTTCCACACTTCCAATTCCCCCTCTCCCTAAGCGAAGCAGGGAGAGGGAGAGGGGGGAGAGGCAAACCCCTACCCGTCCCTTCTGCTACTCTCCACACGCGTCAGCGTGGGGTCGTCGCTCAGGGCGTCTTCCATGTTGATGCGGCGTCGGTAGACCATCTTGCCGAAGAACGCCGAGATGTCGTCAAAGACCGTGTACGAGCACGGGAATCACCAGCAGCGTCAGCAGCGACGACAGGCACAGCCCGCCGATAATCACGATGCCCTAGAGCCCTGCCGGAACTCAGAGCCCCTGCCCCAGCGCCAGAGCGATCGGGAAGTGCGCCCAGAATTTGCGCGATCGTCGTCATCAGAATCGGACGCAGACGCGTCGGGCCGGCCTCCGTCAGCGCATCTTCACGGCGATAGCCGCGCGCACGGAGCGTGTTCGCGATAGTCGACTAACAGGATCGCATTCTTCGTCACCAGCCCCATCAGCATGATGACGCCGATCATCGCGATGATCGACAACGGCTGATTCGCGATCAGCATCGCCAGGAGTCCGCCGACCAGCGCCTGCGGGATGGTCAGCATGATGATCAGCGGGTAGAGCAGGTTGTTGAACAGCGCCGCCATCAGCATGTAGACGAGCAGGACGGCAAGCCCCAGCGCGGCGAACATGTACTGCCCTTCTTCCGCCATCGAGTTCGCCTCGCCCTGCCACTGGTACGTCGCCTTACCCAGATTCAGCGCCTTCACCTGCGGGTCGATCACCTGCTGCATATTGCCGATCACCTTGCCCGCCGCGAGGTACGCCGACACCGTCACCTGACGCTGGCGGTTGCGGCGGTTGATCGCGACCGGACCGCGCCCTTCGATGGACGTCCGCGACATCCGGCATGATCATTACCGGCGTCGCCGCTGCTCGAACCCTGACACCGTATTCCCCGACATCCTCGACCGACTGCCGGTCGACTGTGCGCGTACTGGACCCGGGTATTGTACTGGTTGCCGTTCTCTTGTCGCGGAACTTGGTGTCGATGTTGCCCTGAATCGCGTCCTGCAAGACCCTCGCGACCGTCGCCAGCGACACGCCCGTGGTCGGCGGCGCGCTCCCGGTCGAGAATGACCTGCACTTCAGGCTTGGTCGCCTTGTACGAGATGTCCGGCGTCAGAACGCCCGGCGTCTTGTCCAGAATCGCTTTGACCTTTTGGGCATCGACGAGAAGTTCGTCGAGGTTCGGGCCGTCGAGTTCGATCTGAACCGGCGCGGCGGAGCCGTTGAAGCCCGAAACCTCCGTCGTCGTAATCTTCGCCCCGACGATGTCGGCGACGCGCTTCCGCACCTCGCGACGCGACTTCGACATCGGTCTTTTCGCGCAGGTCCGCCTTGCTTTTCCAGAAAAGCATCCTGTCGAGCGTACCCTCTTTGTCGTAAAGCGTCAGCTGAACCTGGCCGTATTGCAGAGCCGGTCGAGCCGCCGCCCTGAAAGCCGCCCGCCGCCGTCGAACCCGCCGACGTCTTGATGTACTTGATTTCGGGCATATCGCGAACGCTTATCTTCGATCTCGCCGCAGAACCCGGTCGTCGCCGCGAGCGACGCCGACGCGGGCAGCTCCACCGTCAGCACGACCTCCGCCTGATCCTGTCCCGGCGCGAACCGGAACCCCAGCGGCTTGCCGACCGCCCGACAATCGCCGTCACCGCAATCGTCACAACCGACGCAATTACCGCGACAACAATCGGCTCGAACGGCGAATTACGGTGTGCCTTCGGTCTCGCCTGTCATCGATCCGCCATGTTATTCCGAATCGGATTTCCATGGGGGAAGTGCGGTTGTCCCCTCAATCAACCGCCCTTGGGGGCTCCGCCATGCGGTTCCGAATCAGATCGCCAAACATGAAACGGCGCAGACCATTACGAAGGCGCTGAACTTCACGCCGATTTGAATCGCCGCGCCCGCGCCGCCGCCCGCGCTCGCCATCCACAGGATAACCAGCACCAGCGCCATATTGCCGATGAAGATGACCGTCCCACGGTGCTTCAGCGCCCAGACCAGCGCACGCCGATACGAGTGATTCAGCCATTCCAGCAAATGGTTGATCGCGCCGAACACGCCGCCGGTCGCTTCCAGGTTTTCGCCCTTTCTTGTACCAACGCGCCGCCAGCATCGGAGCAAGCGTAAAGCTCATCAGCAGCGAAAACAGCGTCGCCGTCGCGACCGTGATACCGAACGAGCGGAAGAACTGCCCGACGATGCCGCCCATAAACGCGACCGGCAAAAACACAACCACATCGACGAGCGTGATCGTTACCGCCGCAAGGCCAATCTCGCCGCGTCCATTGATCGCCGCTTCCTGCGGCGTCTCGCCCATCTGGAGGTGCCGGTAGATGTTTTCCAGGACCACGATCGAGTCGTCCACGAGAATCCCGACCGCGAGGCTCAGCCCCATCAGCGTCATCGTGTTCAGCGTGAAGCCGAGCGAGTAAAGGACGAGAAACGTCGCGATAATCGAGGTCGGAATCGCCAGGGCGACGATCAGCGTCCCGCGCAGGTTGTGCAGGAACAGGAAGACGATGCGAGACGGCGAGGAACGCACCGAGCGCCAGAGTCGCCTCGACATCGGCGAGGTTGTCGTGCACTTCCACCGACTGATCGTTCGTGATCGTGAACACGCACATCGCGGCGGAATCAACTTCGTGAGCTTCTCTAAGCTGCTTCTTTCACACCCTCCCGCCGCCGTAGACCGTGTTGCCGTCCGACGTCTTATTCACGACGAGCGTGACGGTATCTTCGCTCCGGCGGCATCGGCGCGTTTCGGTCTGACTTTCGCTCCGCGAAGGATGCATTGCCCGTCCGTTCGGCGACCGTGTCGCGTCACACTGCCAATGTCGCTGACGCGCAGCGTATTTATCCGGAGCCGTTGTTTTTGCCGGGGAACTGCAGCCGCAGGTTCTGTATCTGCTCGGCGTTCACGTAAACTCGCCGACGAGACGCACGGTGTAGTCGCGGTTCGACTCGGTCACGCGCCCGGCCGGAACATTTTCGTTCTGCCCCTTGATCGCCTGCTGCCACGTCACTGACCGTCAGTCCGTAGGCGTTCAGTCGATCCTTATTTAGCGCGACATTGATCTCGCGCGTATCGCCGCCCGTCACGACGATCGACGCGATACCGGGCACCTGCCCCAGAAAGTCGGAGACCGTGTTGTCCGCCAGGTCGCGCAATCGCGCGTCGAGCGTCCCGCCGTCGAGCGCATCGAGATATACATAACCGGCGTCGAGGATGTGTCGGCCTTGGAGATCGTTGGCGCGTCGGCGTCGGTCGGCAGCGTCTTGCGAACGCCATCGACCTTCTCGCGCACGTCCGACGCGGCAACATCAAGGTTGGTCCCCAGATAGAATTCAATGGATACTGTCGATACGCCCTCTTGCGAGACGGACGTGACGTTCTTGACGCCGCTGACCGAGGACACGGCATCCTCGATCGGCTTGGAAATCAGCGTTCCATCTCGGCGGGGCTGGTGCCGGTATAGGTGGTGAAGACCGAAACGTAGGGAAAATCGACCTTCGGGTCTTTTTCGGCGGGCATGCGCGTCAGGCCCTGCAAGCCCAGAACGACGAGCGCCAGCACCAGCATGAGAATCGCGACCGGGCGAGTGATCGCGGTTTTTGTCAGCCACATAGGGGAATACTCCTCGACTTCCTTTGCTTACCGATGCTTACCGAGTGCCTGCTGCGGACGCTTCCTGCGTCGTGCCTGTGTCGGCGGGCGTTTTTTCCACCTGAATCGGAGCGCCATCGCGCAAGCCGTCCTGCCCGGCGACGATCACAGAGTCACCCGGACGGATGCCTGTCATAATCTCGCTGGTCTTGTCGGTCTGAATGCCTACCTTGACCGCGTGGCGCGCCGCAACTTTGCCGTTGACCGCGACAAAGACCGCCTGCTGTCCCCCGTCGCCGCTGCTGACCAGCGCGTCTTTGGGAACGACGACTCCCTTGCGGCTCATCGTGACGACGTTGCCGCGTGCGTACATGCCGGGCCGAAGCAATCCCGCCGCGTTCGGAACCCGAATCGCGACCGTGAAGTTGCGCGACGAGGTGCTTCCGCTGGGGAAAAGCGTATTGACGGTTCCGTGAATTTGCGACCGGGAAAGGCATCGACTTGCACCTGGACCTGACGACCCGGCTGAACCGCGCCGATGTCGGTTTCGGGCACCTGCGCCTGATAGTACACGGTATCGAGCGCGACGATGGTCAAGACCGCGCCGCCACCACCCGTTGTCGACTGGCTGAATGTCTGCGCGCCGGACCCCGCAAGCGCCCCCGGTTCTCCCGATCGCGAGGCGATGATGCCATTGATCGGCGACGTGATCGTGCAGTAGGCGACCTGCTGCTTCTGGTAGGCGACCGTCGCCTC
>CBDCCE010000013.1:0-30427 GCA_965214575.1 Puia sp. | reverse complement strand
ATAATGAAATCCCATGCTCCATCCATAGTAGGGATTATAGTGCATGCTGAATCCATACGTTACGGGCCGGGGATAATAGTAAGGGCCATACCAGGGATTATAGTAAAAACCGGTTCCATAAAACACTGTTCCTCCATAAACGTAAGTGCCCATATAACCTGGGGTATAACCTACATATATCATACTGTGGTGTTGTTTCATAGATATAAACATATTTAACATTGTAGACGGGCGTGGTGGCCGGAATTTTACTGACTTCAGCCGGCCGGCTGCTGGACACGGACCAGGGGCCTTTTGGACTGATTCCCTGAAACCAGATTCCTTTTTCAACCGCATAGTACGTGTTGCCCGACTTCAGCACGGTTGATTTTGTATTAACAGCATACTGGAGATTTGTTCCGTCGATGGCTACAAACTTGGGTTCACCATCATAGTCCACTTTTGTTGTTGCCGTTTTGCGGTCCACTTCTTGGCAGTCTGTTGGAATTTCGGCATCCATCACCGCATCCTGAGCTTGTTCTGTACCGGCCACGCTGGACAGCACATTATCTTTTTCTGAATCAACAGGTATTTTAGCAAAGTCAGGGGGTAATTTATCTGAAGGCTGAAAGATCCATGGCCCTTTGAGACTGGCAGAACGATACCATCTTCCGGAGAGCAGTACATAATACTGATTGTCGCCCGTGTTCATGAACACATCGTTGCTGGTATTGGTCATGTACAACAAATCCGTTCCCTGAATGGATGCAAAATCAGCTTCTCCATTTGATTGAATCAATTCGGCCGGTTCGATACTTACGATAATTTCCGGGGTAATCGCGGCAGCACTGTCGGCCGCCGCTTTGGACACTTCTTTTTTATCGGATTCCTCTATTGCATTATTTAATTTGTTCAGTGCTCCCGGCAGAGATTTCGTATGCTTCCATGGTCCGTTGATATCTTTTGATGTATACCATTTTTTTGCGCCGTTCAGATAGTAGAGATCTTTTATACGGGCAATCGTAAAGGCCGTATTCAATACCATTTCCACGCCCATTTCTTTATTCTCCTGCACCTTTGGCTGTCCATCGATCAAAACCAGAGTAGATGGTTTACTGGCATAAATAATTTTTGGGTGGTGCGGTGGACAGGTCGGTGGCAGAAACGCTGTTGTTGTTTTCGTCGCCTTCTATGGAAGATTCCAGCTGATCCAGGGAGAGTAGCATATCCCATTTCGGAATTTCTTTTTCGAGCAGGGCTTTTAATCTCGACACTTCGCCGGTATTGGAATCGCCGGCAAAAGCGAATGCCCTCCACTTTTATTTTTTGGAGAACAGCGGTTCGTTGGGCTCTGTCGGTACGCAGGGTTGCGTTCACCCAGATTGCCCCGAATACAGGATCTGTCTGTCCGGGTGAAAGGATGGAAAAAGCGCCCCTGGTCCTGACCGTATCGGCACTGTAGGTTTCAACCTGCGGTTGGTAAATTTTGATTGTCGTTCCGCCGGATACGATGGACTTAGGCCAGTTTTGCGGGGTCTGGGCGAAGAGGTTATCACCGGAGAATATAAGTAAACAGATAAGAATTAAACAGGTGCGCATACTATTCTGCTATTTGTTTTTTTATAATACTTCGAACTAAAATATAAATTGACCTGAATACCGATGGCGTTGAGTGATTCCACGGAAGGGGTCCTGACAAACTGATGAAGGTAATAGGTTTCAAAATTAAGGTATTTCAGGACTTTGATTACTGTCCCAAAACAAAGACGGAAACGATTCAGTGCATTATCGTTCAGGTAGAAAAAGTATTCTCCCCAGAGATAGGCATCGAAGGTCAGGTATTCTGTTTTCAAACTTTTTTCAAACCTGGCCCTCGGCCGGTAGATCGGCTGGAAATCGCTATTTACCCAGCGCCAGTCCACCCGGTTTCGGGTGGTGAGTACAATTTTTGCCGGAAGGCGGAAATTATTATTGGTTTCTGTTTCGAAAATATTAATATTCTTTTTCCCGTCGCCGGCAGGGGGTGCGGAATAAGAGTAGCCTGTGCGGAACCACCAGAAGTAGCCCCGGGCAGAATCGCTCATTTCCGTTTCATTTCTTCTGCCGCGCAGCCAGGGCAGTGCAAAATAGTCTATAAAAATACCGGTAGTGCCATCTGTATACGCTGAATTGGATTTGGTTCCCGAAATCAGCGCATATAACCTGAATCTTTCATTTACCCTGAAATAGGCATCCAGTTCCGGCCATATTTGTTTTTGGGTAGTCGAGTCCTGTGCGGAAAGATGACCCCAACAAATGGCGAATAACAGAAATATGGATACAGTCCGCATGGTGCGCTTCATGCTGCAAAGAAACAGATATTTGACTTAGTTCGGTTTTACGGTTAAACTGTTTTTTCTCCTTTTAATTGGTCCTGCTTGATTAACTTTAATGGCTCCCCAAAAACAACAATTATGAAAAAGAATTCTATTTTGCCTATCGCTTTTCTGGCCTCGATGTTCTTGCTGGGTTCCTGCGGGCCCACACTAACAGTTACCAATGACTTTGATCATTCCGCGAATTTCAGTCAGTTTCACACGTTTAAAATTGTAAAACTGGAGCAGCAATACCAGGCGCTCAGTCAGTTTAATCAGACCCGAGTAATCAATGCCGTTCAGGCGCAGATGATCGCCAAAGGGTTCACGCCTTCCGAAACACCGGATCTGTTTGTCAACATTACCAGCATCCTTAAAAACCAGAAAGAAATTGTGGCCAATTCCTATGGATATGGTGGTGGTTACAGACCCTATATGTGGGGCGGTGGAAATATGTCAACCACGGTGAATGTTCAAAACTATACGGCTGGTTCGCTGATCATTGAAGTGGCCAACGCTTCAACCAATAAATTGCTCTGGGAAGGCATCGGAAATCAGGATATTGATGCTCCGGTAAGCAACCCCGACAAAGCCATTAATTCTGCAGTAACTAAAATTATGGCGAGTTTTCCTCCAGGCCTGAATTCGGCTAAATAATATTGATTGCATCAATAAAAAAAGGGAGGCAGCTGCTCCCTTTTTTTATGTCTTTAAATGAATGAATTAAAGTCTGAATCCAACAATAAATAAAGCAGCTATGCTGGCGTTCTCATATTTGGATGAATAAAATCCTTTGATTTCCGCAGCATAGGAAAGTCTGGGTTTTTGAACAAAACGATAACCAAAGGTTGCAGAGAAATCGGAGAGCGACCAGGAAGATGAATTAAAATCCCCACTCACATTGTCAGGTGTTGTCTTGTTAATTAAAACGGATTGCCCCATGGACCAGTCAGCATAAAATGCCTTTGAGAATTTCATAGATACCACAAACTGAATCGGTATCGATGAATTGGTGATATGGGCTTTCGGTTCCTGGGTATTTACAGAATACAATCTGTAATAACCGGTTTCAATACCGAGACTCAGTTTTGAATGCTGCGGCTCCCACATGAATCTGGCGGAGAATGCCCAGTTAAAAGAATTTACATCGTTCTTGAATAACACCAGGTTATTGATAAATACACTCGGGCCGGCTCCTGCGTACACAGCGAATTTTCGGTATTTCTCCGGCTGTTCTGTCTGGGCCATAGTGTGACAGGTGAGAAAACTAAATACGGCTGCTATGATAAATTTCTGAATGCGCATGTTGGGATATTAAGGGCAGAGTGGAATTTGATTTGTTATTTCATCGTATAATAGTCATAAACCACATAGCAGGGATAGTCCGAAATAAATCCATCGAACTGTCCGTTTTGCAGGTAGTTCGCGATTAATCCTTTGTCGTTTAAGGTCCAGCTGATCACTTTGATTCCCTGTGCATGAGCCTGTGCCACATCGCTCAGCATCAGACCCCTCGAATAACGCGGCCCCCAACGCGTACAGCCATTGTCTATAACGTCCTGCAGGGTTAATTCACACATCGTTTTTAAACTCGTATCTGCACGGTAATCAGGATAGGATTGAAACTGTCCGATCACTGTCTTCGATGGCATATCCGCATAAATGACGATGTTTCTTCCAACTTCTTTTGCATGAGCCTGGGCATTCAGAATAATGGGCTGTATAGCCTGAAATATGCCATCGTCTCCTTTGATGTCGAGCCAGAAATAGGTCATCGTGGTTGAATCAATAAAATCGGACAGGCTTTCTTCCAGTGAGGCCAGTTTTTGTCCGTCAATCAGCGTGATATACTGTTCGAGAAAATTAAAATTATACTGATCCCAATTCCCTGAGATCGGACCTTTCTGTGTAAGGCGGATATCGATATTGCCATCATGCATCATGATCGGCACATTATCTTTCGTGAGCTGTACATCAAATTCAAGTCCGTTAACACCGTAGTCTTCATCATTCAGAACGCCCCCGATTGAATTTTCTGCGAAAGGAGGATTCGAAACGGTCTGTACGCCGTGGTGGGCATAGATTTCAAACGGCGTGCTGGCTGTATAGGCAGAGAAATGTTTTGAAAAACTCAGGGTAAGGGGAGTGGCGTCGCCATGGCTGTTGAACACATTTCCGCTTAAAGAAAGTGTACTGATATCTCCGGTTTGTAAAAAAGCAGCTGCCTGTGCTTTCGGAACGGAGAAGCTGACCAGGCCCTGTGTGGACACCTGCGAGTACCTCCAGAATCCGGAGAACTTCAAAGAACTATCCGCAGGATCGATACCATATTTCAGGATCATAAAAATGCCGTCCCGGTTGCCAAAAAAAGAAACCCTGAACCGGGAGACCTTACAAACGAAATTGGTTCCCAGCGCACCACTGCCCGAACTCAGACTGTAAATGCCTTCCATTTTTTTCATGGTCGCGTTCGAAACCGTCTCCACGTCACCGATATTGATAACCGGTTGGGTGACCGTCTGATTTTTTGAACAGGAAAAGAAAACAATCAGGACAAGTAAGTACCTATAAGAATGTTGAAATCGCATAGTGTAAATATTTCGGTTATAAGTTTAAACCCACCTGAAACTCCGGCATCCAGTATCTTTTACCATTCACCGGAAATGCGGGCCAGGCTATGATATGATATTGTATGTAATCCATTTTAAGGCCGAGTGTCATTGCCCTGTTTTTATATAATTTCTGTTCGAAAGTTGCGGAGAAACTGTACCCGTTTATTAAACCATTGGCTGCTGTAAGTGTATTTTTTCCTTCCGTCAGATACAATCTGTTTGTCCAATACAGGTCTGCCCTTACAGCCACGGCCGTCTTTGTAAACGCATGCCCTAAAGTGATTGAGGGTTGTTGCTCCCATCCGGTGAGCGTGGTAGCAAAACCAAACTGGTTTAGTCTGCCATAGTTCCAGGCCACCTGCCAACCCAAACCAATATAGTTGTCATTTATTTTATAGTTCCAGTAGGGTCCAAGATAAATGCGGTTAGAAATAATCAGGCTGGAGAGTCCTGCCTGCAGATTGAAGCCCTTCGGCAAAGTATATTTTGCCTGATAGGCGAACATGGGTGCCGTAATATTATCCAGGGTCCAGTCTTTTGGAGTGACCACATATAAAACGGAAATAGAGGAGGAGTAGTGCCCGCCGGGTAATGGCTGGGGCAGATTAAAACTGGTTTTGTAAATATTAAAGGTATCTGTATCCTTCTGAGCCAAACCAAAAAGGCAGGAAGACAGAAAACAAACAAACAGGACACCATGTTTTTTCCTGAAATGACGCAATGTATTCACTAACGTTAGGTTTGGTTACTGCGGAAAGGTAAATTATTCTTTGCTTAAAACCGGGACGGCTGACCATTTAACTGATAAACCAACAGATATGCTGATTGTTTATGTGTTAAGAGGCAACGGTAAGGCGTGGGAAATGGCCCATTTTAAAACTCTTGTCCAATTCGGCAACCAGTTCTTCATCGAACAAAAAGCGATGAATGTATTCCCGGGAAATCCAGGTTTCAGCCAATGTATATTTGCGCAGGATCCCGCGTTGTTCGTCAAGCTCCTGCTTTCTCCCCATTTTTGATAAAATCGCCATACGTAAAATCGTATTCAATACCATGTCCGGCATGATCAGATTTTCCGATTCTTCACAGGCCCGCTGATAATCCTTTCGTTTGAAATAGTATAGACTCAAAAACAGTTTGAAGAATTGTGGGTAGAAGGAACTGGATTCTATGGATTTTGCTATTAGTATTTTACCTCTTGAATATTCTCCGAGTCCAATCATTAAACAACCGATAATCCCCAGAGAACCCGAGGCATTCGGATTTAATCTCAAAGCGTGTTCCAACGCATTCATACCCGCTTCTTTGTTGTGGAGAAATATATTGGCCATTCCCAAAGTAATATAACCAGGCTGGCTCAGCGGATTCAGCTTCAATGCCATTCGTGCACCGTAGAGCCCCTGTATCAGTGGATTTTCGCAGGTCTTCTGATTGAAAAGAAAAGCGACCAGGGAAAGCTCTCCGTAAAATGCCCACTCAAGTTCATTCGGGGCATCACTATCTACAGCCTGTTTCATGGCAGCATAGGCAGTTTTGAATGCTGCCACATTAAAGCCGGAATAAAAATGAAAATATCTTCCCAGTGTGGTAGCGGATGGGTTGAGCGATTCTTTTTTTGTACCCTGTCTGGCAGCCTGCTGAACAATGATCCCATTGAAATCACCGACCATGCCAATAACACCGGCTATGATTTTGTCGCCAAGCTGAAAATGGTTTATTGAAATAAATGGAAAATGATAGCTCCTGGTCCAGATCTGGATTCCCGAACCGGCATCCGTCAGCTGAACAGACACCCGCAGTTTACGGTCCGCAAACAACACATTTCCCGTCAGCACAAACTGAACGCCGAAACGGGCAGCCAGATCTTCTATTTCGGGATGCTTATTGTCGAGCTGTTTTGCGGTGTAGTAGGAGAGGACCGAAAAATCTGCAAATTTTCCCAGCTCGGCGCTCAGTTGTTCACCGAGGCTGTTGGTAAAAGCAATCCTCGCTATATCTGTTTCAAATGATTCAAAAGGAAGCACCGCAATTTTGATCACGTCAGGCAGCCCGACACCTGATATTTTTCGGGCCGGTTCTTTTACGATTGCCGGGCCTTCGTACCAGCCGGAAGAAAATTCGGGAATATAACCGCCCTTTGGAATCGTGATTACAATTTTGTCGGTGGTAACCGATTTCTGATAATATTCTTTGAGTGCACGCCGAAGTCTTCCTGCGTGAATACGTACTATGGCATCCAGCTGCGGTTTAAACTGCAGGGGTTTGTTCAGCACGTTAATGGCAATTGTATACTCTTTTATAGTATTAGTTCGTCCGGCAAGGGATTCGCGAACGATATAGGTAAGAAAACGGCAAAGTATTTCTGAAACGGAAAAGGAAGGAGACAGAAAAATCTTACGGACCTGCTCCAGTATCTGCTCTTCAGAAAACAAATGGCCGGAATGTATGGTTAGTTTGGTGGTCAATGCGTAAAATTACCCCTTCACGACTGCTTAACAATAGAATCTGGTTGATCTCTGACAAGAAATGATAAAAAAATATTACCGACTAAGTATAAATACTTAGGGCGGGTTAACTCTTCGGGTCAGACCAAAGAGTTCATAGTTGGACCACGGACATCAGTCGATCTGGCATTTGTCAGCGCCGTTATTATAAAACAAATAGATGTTGCCGTGGCCGTTTTTAAAATCCACCTCAAAGAAACCGCCCGAATCCCAGAGCAGGTATTCGTTTTTTTCTTCCATGGAGTCGTATTGATGAACGTCTTTGACGGATAATATTTTTTCCTGACTTCCGGCTCCGCTGACAATATAATGCACATTGTCTGCCGAATAGAAATACTGAAGCGCATGAACGTGGCCGCTGGCGTAATAAATGCCGGGATATTTTTTTAATATAGTGTTGATCCGGGCACTCATGTCCTTATAGGATGGGAAAGCTGCATAGGATGCTTTGATCCGGGTAAAAAAGTAAGGATGTTTCAGCGTTCTTTTAAAAGGGCCGGCAGCATAGACCGGATGATGGGCGACCACGATCAC
Source organism: Puia sp. (assembly GCA_965214575.1). Lineage (GTDB taxonomy): Bacteria > Bacteroidota > Bacteroidia > Chitinophagales > Chitinophagaceae > Puia. The sequence continues at coordinate 22,444 of CBDCCE010000013.1, read as the reverse complement.
CTGTTGATTCAGCAGATAACCTGCATTTATAACAGAGTCCAGCTGATGATAAAATATGGCCTCTTCTGATGAGGCGTTTCCTTTTTTTATTCCCGTTTGAATAATCCTGTACGTGTCAATAAATACCAGCCGGGTGGTTTGATGATTAAGCTCTGCGAACTCAGGGCCATACGCGCCATGATGCGGCAGGAAATTGTTTCCCGGATTTGAAATATTTGCATTTGTTTTCAGGTTTGCTTCTATAAAATGCTCCTCCATCGCGAGTTTGCCAACCCCCTTAGCATAGGTAGAACGATTCCACCAGTCGTGGTTACCGGGGGTAAAAAAAGCGGCACCCCGGTATTGATCGAGCAATGCCAGTTGTGAGCGGATTTTGTCCATTGTATTTTTTGTGGAATCGAAACCTTTGTATCCAAAGGGTACCAGCCCCCATAAAATGTCTTTATAGCTGTTGTCGCCAAGGAAAACGACAGCGCTGTTCGGATGGTTGTCGAGTTCATTTTTTAATCTGCCCAGGGTTTCTCCGGTTTCTTTGTGGTCACCGGCATCGCCCACCAGGTATATTTTAAACTCATCCTGCTGGGCTCTTGCATTACTATTCAGGGCGAGGAACACCGATGTGAGTATACAAAACAGTCTGTATCGCGTGAAAATGCCCATTCCTTTTATTGCAAGTTGCATTTTATTTCCTTATCCCGGATGGAACTACTGGCCTGGTCTGCTGGTTTTTATTTCAAAGAATAGCCAAGAGTCAAAGTATTTTACCGTTAAATACGCTTTAATTAGATTCCCCGTAAACAGACAGGTAATTTTGAGCAACAGGACCCCGGTTCTCAAAAAAACTAACTAATGAAATCTTTGAAGGTATATGTAGTCCGTGTTCTTTTTTGTTTGCTGGTCACCACTCCCTTTATGCTGATGGCACAGGACCCTGATAAAAACAAACCAGCCGCCCCTGCCGATGAAGCTGCGGAACTGGCGAAGAAACTGGCCAATCCGGTGGCCAGCCTGATCAGTGTACCATTTCAGAATAATACGTTCTATGGCATAGGGCCCAATAAGGGCACACAAAATGTTATGAATATTCAGCCGGTGGTTCCTATTACATTAACAAAGGGTCTGAATCTGATCACCCGGTATATCGTACCCATAGTCACCCAGTACAATGTAACCGGAGAGAACAGTTCGCAGTCGGGACTAAGTGATGCCACGATAAGCGCGTTTCTTTCACCATCCAAGGTAAAAAACGGTTTGGTATGGGGAGCAGGTCCCGCTTTTCTGATTCCAACGGCAACAGATAAATATCTGGGTACAGGAAAATTCGGAATCGGTCCGACAATTGTCGCTCTGAAACAGACCCATGGTATTACTTATGGTGTGCTGGCCAATCAGATCTGGTCGGTAGCGGGACAGGGAGATCGTGCGGCAGTCAGTCAAATGTTTGTTCAGCCTTTCTTTACCTATAACTGGAAAAGCGGAGCCGGTATTGGATTGGTGGGTTCAATTACACAGGATTGGGAATCCAAAACAACGGTTTCTTCCATAGCTATTCCCTTTACGGGCATCACCAAATTTGGAAAACAGATCGTTTCTCTTGGTGTGGGCCCGCAGATACCGATATCAGGACCGAACAAAGCGGATTTTGGATGGAGGGCACAGCTGGTTCTGATTTTTCCCAAGTAGTCCGACAGAAGCTTATTTCAATATTTCAGATCTTCAAACCATCTTGTATATGCGAAAACTGATTTTATTTTTCCCCGGACTTCTTTACCTGCTGCTGACCTCCTGCGGGTCGGGCAAAGAATTGCAGAACAGTCAGGCTAAAACAGACAGTTTATCTGCCGTGGTAACTGAGCTCAAAGGGCAGGTCGGACAACTCAACACAAAACTGAATACAATGAGTTCTTCTACTGCCGGCGATGCGGCACTCATTGCGCAATTGCAAACACAAAATGCAGTGGCTATGCAGGAAGCGGCCGATTGTAAAAGAGCGAAGGAAGCGGTTGCGGCGAGAATGGAAGAGCTCAACCAGGCTATGATGGCCAATGGCCTTTCTATGAAAGAAATCCGCAAAAAGGCAGAAGATGCCTTAATCCGGTTTGCCAACGCCGGAGTGGAAGTCAGTTACAAAAACGGCCTCGTTTATATTTCCATGCAGGATGAATTATTATTTGCTGCCGGGAGTGCAAAGCTGGGCAGGAACGGGCAGGAAGCTTTGAGTGTTGTCGCGCGGGTACTGAATGATAATCCAAACCTTAAAATTTATGTGATCGGCAATACGGATTCCATTAAAGTGACCCGTGGTTTTACCGATAACTGGTCGTTGAGTACAGAGCGGGCCAACAGCGTAGTCAGGGTGCTACGGGATCAGTACCAGGTGAGCATGGATCGGGTGACCGCGGCGGGCAGGGCAAGATATGCGCCGGTAGCTGACAACGCTACGCCTGAAGGTCGCGCCAAAAACCGTCGCACGGATATCATTCTGAATCCTGATCTTTCCCGACTCTGGGATTTGATAGATAAACAACAATAAAATAAAATGATGAAAGTTAAACTGCACAATTCATGGCGTTTTTCAACCGGAAGTATTTTTTTGTTACTTTTTTCCTTTGCGGTATTAAGGCTGAATGCGCAGTCGCCCGATTCTTCGGGTAAGTACAAACTTTTCATAGAGCCTTATATTATGTTCACGAGTATGAGCGGTACTACGGGTATTGGAAATCTTCCGAATACTTTTGTTTGCGTGCCGGCAGGAAAAGTATTCAGTTATTTAAAAATAGGGGGCATGTTGTACGCTGAAGTACATAACAACAAGTTTGCATTCACATCCGATTTGTTTTATGCCTCCCTGTCGCAGGATGCGTCCACTAAAGGCAATGTGTTAAACGGAACGGCGAGTCTCAAACAATTCTGGTGGGAACTGGAAGGATTATACAAGCTGACTCCCTGGCTTGAAGCAGGCGTGGGTGCGCGTATCAATAGTATACAGGCCGGTCTGAGTATTACGACAACGGGCCTGCCGGGTGCGGGTCATTCCAGTGCTGAAAAAACCAACACATGGGTTGACCCTCTGATAGTTGCCCGCGCAAAAACCTGGATCAATAACAAATGGCTGCTATCTCTTCGGGCAGATATTGGAGGATTTGGCGTAGGTGCCTATCGGGCGTCCAGGCTTTTACAACTGGGGTTTGGGATACCGGGTGATTTCTATGGACTATGACAATAAAAAGGGGGGAAGCGACAGGTTTGTGTATGATATGGACGAGTATGGACCTCAGGTACGAATAGGATTTAGTTTTTAATCCGGCAAGAAAATAACGCTTCATAAAAAATACAATTCATAATCGGGTTTTACGATTCTGCGCGATCGGGTTATGGTTTATACTGTGTAACCAGGCGCGCAGCTACGGACAGGAAGCCGGGACATTGAAAGATACTCTCCCGCACGCAAAACAGATCGACATCTTTGATGTCATCCGTAAATGGACAAAAAAACCCGCGAAGGATTCCATACAGATACCCAAGGAAGGCGTAAAAAATCTTTCCCTGTTACCGATTGTAGGATATAGTCCCGCAAATGGTTTTGTGATTGGTGCCGCTGTGAGTGCCACTGAATTTCTAGGCAGTCCGCAAAACACCCAGCTGTCCACCGCGCTGGTAAATATATCTATTACCACTAAAGACCAGGTTCTGCTGAATTTGCGATTTGACCTGTATACTCCTAAAAACAAATGGTATATATCCGGAGATAACCGTTTACTGTTTTTCACCCAGCCTACCTACGGCCTGGGAATTTACGGACTGAACGGTGATCCTTATACATTTAATTTTAACGGGCTGAGCACAACCACCCATAGCGTATCGGAACAGCCGATGAAATTCAATTACATCCGGTTATATGAAACTTTTTTACGCAAAGTGGCCAATCACTGGTATGCAGGTATGGGTCTGATGATTGACTATGATTTTAAAATAAACGATGAGTCGCTGAAGCTGGATACACCTGGCCGGACAATTACATCGCATTATGCTTATTCTAAATACTATGGTTTTGATACGGCCCACTATGCAGCAAACGGATTGTCTTTTCAGGTCATGCACGACAGTCGCGATAACCCGGTAAATCCTTACAGGGGAAATTATATGAATCTGAGTTTTCGTGTTAATCCGGTTTTCCTGGGAAGTTCGAAAAGCAGCACTATGCTGTACTATGAATACCGGACCTATATCGGTGTAAATAAGTCAATCCCCAGAAACCTGATTGCCTTCTGGTTTTGGGGCGTGAGTGTTACTTCGGGGCATCTCCCTTACCTGGCTTTGCCTGCCATTACCTGGGATACCTATAACCGTTCAGGCCGCGGATATATTCAGGGCAGATTTCGCGGCGACAATATGATGTATGGCGAATCTGAATTCAGATTCCGCCTTTCGAAAGACGGACTTTTCGGAGGGGTGGCTTTCTTGAATTGTACCACGGCAAGTAATCCGCTTCCGGGTGTAAAACAGTCTCTGTTTGCCAGTGTCGCTCCGGGTTACGGAGTGGGCCTCCGGATAAAAATGAATAAAAATGACCGAACCAATATCGCCGTTGATTACGGGCGCGGTAACGGTTTTTCCGGAATTTATTTTAATATCCGCGAAGCCTTTTAGTTCCTCTTTTTGAGCTCCATGTAATAACTTCATACAGGAAAATAAAAATACCTGAAAATGAAAAGAATCTGGCTATGCAGTCTGCTGATACTCATGACAGATATCAGTTATTCTTACGCGCAGCATCTGAAACCCGGATTTGACAAGTCAGAATGTATTGAAATGCTGAAAATGGGGGCCAAATTTGGTGATAGTGCTTATATGAGTAAAATACCAGCCCCCATAAATTATAAAATGATATACCGTTCGCCGGTTGTCGGGCTCGATAATATGTGGGACCTGTGGACGAACAACCAGGGAATCGCCGTCATCAGCCTGCGCGGAACAACTAAAGAAGCAGCCAGCTGGCTGGCCAATTTCTATGGAGCGATGGTTCCTGCGAAAGGTGAAATACATCTGACGGATTCTTTCGATTTCAAATACAATCTCGCGTCCAATCCCCGCGCAGCGGTGCACGTGGGCTGGCTGGTCAGTGCCGGATTTCTGAGCCGAGACATCCTGCCCAAAATAGATTCATTGTACAAAACCGGAACGAAAGATTTTATCATAACAGGACATAGCCAGGGTGGAGCGCTCAGTTTTCTCATCACTTCCTGGTTATACAGCCTGCAAAAAGAAAACCGTCTTGCAGCCGATATACGTTTTAAAACCTATTGCATGGCAGGACCCAAAGTAGGCAATCTGTATTATTCTTATGACTATGAAGCGATGACTCAATATGGATGGGCCTTTAATGTGGTCAATTCGGCTGACTGGGTGCCGGAGTCCTTGTTCTCTATTCAGACTGTCGATGATTTCAACAATACAAACCCTTTTACGAATGCCAAAGAAGTAATCAGTAAAATGTCTTTTCCAAAAAATCTCGTACTGAAACATTTTTATAACCAGATGGATAAGCCTTCGCGCAAAGCAGAGTATCGCTTTCAGCAGTGTCTCGGGCCGTTTATGGAACAATTCGTTAAGAAAATTATCCCCGGATTTGTGCCACCGGTCTATTTCAACAGCATGGCTTATGTGCGCACGGGCAATACGATCGTTTTGCTGGCCGATGCTGACTATTACAAACAGTTTCCCGACAGCAAGACGAATCCCTTCGCCCATCATCTGCATCCAAACTATTTATACCTGGCGGAAAAATTACCCCCCACTCCGTAAAAACGTCAGAAATCGTAGGTGACACCGAACTGGACATAGAAAGTGTTTGGCAGTGTTTCTTTATAAGTAAAATAATGAACATTGTTGTTTAACTGCACCATCAGCTGAATATCTGGAGGATGAACAGGCAGGGCATAAGTGGGCGTAAAACTGAATGTCCATTTTCCCGCCGTGAAACCAAACGGCGCGCTTAGTTCGTAGTCCAGTATCTGAAACTGATCAGCGTTCAAAACTTTACCCGAAAGAGTCAGGTTTTCCGGTAAAGGGGGTTTTCCATCATTTCTGGGTATACTAAATCTCCGGTTCTCGTAATAGCTGCTATAGGCATTCTGGGTCGCTGCGTTTAGTGTGGCTGTTGGAGTAATACTCAGATTGCCGATACTATATTGATGTTGCAGGGCGAAGGAAGCCTGGTAATCCGGCAGGTGATTGCCAAAGGTCCAGGTCAGATTCAAACTCGGTTCAATAAAATTTAAGTCATAACTGTTATCATAGGCGAGACTGCCTTTCTGTTCCGCGGTGGTACTCCCGCTGTGCTCACTATAGATAAACCCGGATAAAGTAACAGATCCGCTATAGTTGCCCGGATTGAAGCTGTAGGAACCGTCAAGCGTATATTGATTTACCTGAGGGGAAGATTCATGGGTATTATAACCTACACTGAGGTCCACCTGAAAACCACTCTTGAAAATATAACTGATCTTGGGGGTCAGCAGGGGTATAACAGAAGAATCTTTCCGGCCGTTGTTGACATCATTGGATTGCCAGGTAAGACTGAGCTCGGCATGAGAGGGGGTGGGTGCGCTGCTGTCTTTATCATCCTGGGCCATCAGTGAAGAGGCAAAACAAATACTAAGGAACAGGGCAAATAACCGCCGGCAATTTGAATTCATTAGTAGTTGAATTGATGGTATAGAAGAATGAAATATACGTTATATTATTTTGTATAGGAATCAATAAATATTCTTAATTTAAATGGGTGGGAAAGGGTTATGTTACGGGCCTGTTATATAAATGATACCACATGAAATGGGCGTTACTGCTAATGATTTTATTTACTGCAGCATGCAAAACCAAGGGACCTCCCTGTTTTATTGATGCTTCCGATATAGTAAAGGGCTCACCCGGAAAATTGATCACGATCAAAGATTCGGGATATAAAATTTCCGCTTTATATGATGAAGGATGGGATAGTCTGAAAGGTGGCGCTTATCTGTTTTATCCCAATGAATTATTAAAGTCATATACATTTTACCAGAACCGGATTCCGGTTTATACGGAGGAGTACGACGATCACGGTTATTTGTTAAGTACCAAAGGAAGTCCGATGGTCGACCGCATCATCAATGAACTGGGAGAGGATTCCGCATATGTTCAGGTTTATTTTTTCAGTCCCAAAAAATCTTATCAGAAACTGCATATCCGGATCAATCAGAATGAGCCGGTTGATTATGTGCTGGAGAATGACAGCCTGTTTTCCAACATGAAATCGATTACATTCGGAATTAATACCAGCGAAATGAACAAACTGAACATGAATTCACAGATAAAATACACCGATGAGTGTACGAAAATTGAGCATGTATTAAGTGATTCGCTTTTTCTTATTAAGGATTCCCGCAATGGGTTAACGCCGGCTTCTGTGAAATAATCACATTTTCTTCAGATGATCAGGCATGGGAATTGAATACTCCATGCCCAAACAAATCATCTGTTATGAAAACGACACATTCGTATGTTAGTAAATGGTCAGCCTTACTGCTGGCATCTTTTCTGGTCATTTTTTCCACAGCTTCCGCCCAGCAACAGCAAACCTCTGCGGAATCATCCCTCAGCCCGAAATTTGGTATTAAAGGCGGCCTGAATCTAACGAATTTCAGTTCAGAGGATTTCAACGATAATCATCTGAAAGCCGGATTTAACGTGGGCGTATTTTCGAAAATTCCGGTCACAACTGGCTTTTCCATTCAGCCGGAGCTATTGTATAGCCTCAAGGGAACAAAATCGGATTACAGTAATTTTATTCAGGGTAATGGGGAATACCGGTTTAACCTTGGATATATTGAATTGCCTGTACTCGCAGTGGTTAATCTGACAAGGAACTTCAGTATCCACGCGGGTGGATATGCGGCTTATCTGACAAACGCCAATATTAAAGACGTTAATAATGATGGTACCATTCAGGGAATTACAGATTTCAATGCGGATAATTTCAACCGTTTTGATTTCGGCCTTGCCGGCGGGGCAGCATTTGATATTGAAAATTTCACTATCGGCGCGCGATACAATTATGGGCTTACTAAAATCGGCAAATCCGGAAATGTGTCCAGCGACCTGCTCGGTAACTCGAAAAATAACGGCCTGTCCATTTATGTAGGCTTCGGTTTTTAACCAACAACCATGCTCAATTTAAAAATGACTCTATATGCCTCAGAGGGTATGTAGAGTCATTTCTACGAAAGAGTGTTCAGAATTTTTGGGCAAATTCTTTCGCAATCTGATCTAATATGGTTTTATCCGGTGTCTTCTTACCATTCTGAATTAATATTCGGTAACGAAACCGGATGGATTCTCCTGCAATGAGTGCCAGGTTCATTTGAGATTCGCCTTTGGTAAATATTTTCTTTCCCAATGGATTGGCAGCGAATAGTCCGTATCCCCGGGCATGCCAGAATGTGGGATATCCCGGATTTGCCGGATGATCAAAAATAGTAATGCTTACGGAATCATTTCCGATGCGACCATACACTTTACACCATACGGCGCGGCTGCTCCAGACTGAATCTCCCTGTTTGCCTTCGCTGGTCAGGTAATTCCCCCTGGCAATAGTATCTTTTTTTACGGTAGTAATATTTCCTTTATTATCCTTGAACTGCTGATCACCGGCTGTGCCCATTTGTAATTCATGGGTAAGTCGCAAACCGAGCATGCCGTCCTTCGCATCAGTAAATAAAATATTGGTTACCGCCTTCAAATCAGTTATCCGGTCAATAATTCTCAGCCCGGGAAATCCGCTAAATTCATATTGTGTGATTTCCTGCATCAAAACCTGGTCCTGATGATTTACCCAGTTTGCCCGATATCGCAGAACGCCTGTTTCGCCGCCGGTCATCTCCAGAATGCTATCCGTTTTGATCCATCCATACTGTGATTTTTTATCGGGGGGAATGGCATAGGAATTATTCCAGAAATCCAGTCCGTTTACATTTTCATAATTCATCCAGAGACCCAGATGATGCGGATGATCGGTAGGTTCACCGGGCCTGGGATGCATTGGGAATCCCCGGGTGACTATCGCATTGCCGGCATCATAAATAGGATAGAGGACCGGTTTTTCCAGGCTGTCGGGATACACAAACTGCGTAAACAGGGAATTACCAATGAACACGCTGATGCGTTTGTCATTTTTAGCTTTAACAAGCTGAACGGCCTCGAGCCTCTGCGCATTTAGCACAACCGGTGAGAGCAGGATAATAAAAAACCAGTAACTATATTTCATTGAAGAAGCCGCTTTATCAGTATTCGAATATTTTTCCTCCTGCCATCACATTCTGTGTGGCGGCGTCAAAACTGGCTTTGGCTCCCGTGTGAACAGCGGCATTGGTCATGATGTTGGCAATGGAATGACTATATCCGGCTTCAACGGGTGCATGCGGCTCTTTCCGGCTTCGGATACATTCCATCCAGTTGCGGATATGCGCCGACGTTAGGCTGTCTCCTCCCGTGTTGGCAGACGCAATTACTTTTTCGGTATTGGACAATTCCACAGCAGGTAATAAATTGGGTTGCATATGCATGGCGTCGGCAAAACGCCGGGTTAGTCCGCCATTGGGCGTTACTTTATTCGTATTCAGATTGATTTCGCCACCGTTTGAATAGTAGATCTCGGTGGGATTCTCATCGCCATTGTCCATGCGTGACTGAAAACTGACCTGAAATCCGGAAGAGAGATCATCGGCCGGTCCGTAGTCAAAAACGGCGGTTATGGTGTCCCAGTTTTTTCTTCCGTCCTTCCACATATAAATACCTCCATTGGCTGTTACTGAACGCGGATGCTGTAGTCCGCTGAACCAGTGTACCGTATCAATCTGGTGACTCATCCACTGACCCGGAAGTCCGGAAGAGTAAGGCCAGAACAGCCGGTATTCAAGATAAAAGCGGGGATCAAAAGCAACCTGGGGGCGATTCAGCAGGAAACGCTTCCAGTCCGTATCCGATTCTTTCAGCAGCGGAACCAGATCGGGCCTCCGCCACCGGCCGGGCTGATTTACATTCCATGTCAGTTCCACCATAACGATATTACCGAATTTGCCGGAACGGATAAACTCATTTGCCGCCATATAATTCGCGCCACTTCTTCTCTGTGAACCGATCTGAACTATTTTACCGGATGCCCGAATGGCTTTGAGTGCCGCGCGGTTGTCTTCCATGGTTTCTGCAAAGGGCTTTTCCACATAAGCATCACATCCACCTTCTACAGCCTGTATGGCGTGACGGGCATGCTGAAAATCTGCCGTGCTGATAAAAACAGCATCGGCCAGTTTTTTATCATAGAGTTCTTCATTGTTTCTGCAGGCAACAATATCATGTTGCATTTTTTCCTTCCACTGGGCAACGCCTTCTTCACGTCTCCGGCTCCAGATATCAGAAACCGCAACGATATCGAAATTCAATTCCTTATAGTGATTCATGAAGCAGGGCATATGGGTGGCCCTATGCCTGTCGGAAAATCCGACTACGCCTACGCGCACCCTGTCGTTCGATCCGATGATCCTCCGGTAGCTGGAAGCAGTAAACCCTTTGCCGGCAAGGAACAGTCCCGTGCCTGCGAGTGCGGAATTTTTTATAAATACCCGTCTTGAATTTTTCATTGGCTGTTATTTACATTCGTTTCCTAAAGATAACGTTTTGTAAAAAACAAATCCAATACTAAACCAGCCTGGGAACTTCTTCGAGAATCTGCCGGAGAAAGAGGGCTGATTCATTTTTCTTTGAATTGGCCATATCGAAGAGGGTGATTTTATCGAGCAGCTGATCTACTGTAAATTGTATCATCTGCCACAGTGAGCGGGCAGAACAATCCACAGAGTTAGTACAGAGTTTTACCGAACCGGTGTGCTGGCCACAAAAATCCTTATCATACAAAACGCCTCCCAGGGCCTGCAATACGTATTTTATTTTTATTTCCTTTGAGGGTCTGGCCAGCACATAGCCCCCTTTGTATCCTGGTGTGCTATTGATAAAACCGGCCAAACGCAAGGTTCTGGTGAGTTTGGCCACATAATGACTGCTCAGGCCCTCGGCCTTGCTGAGTTGCGGAATACTCATTCCATCCTCTGTTTCACAACCTGCGATACGGATGAGTACACGCAGACCAAATTCTTCCTGTGCAGTAATTTTCATAAAAAACGTTCATTTGACAAACAAACTATAACCAGCCCAGTTCAACCTGTGCCACTTCCGACATTCTGCTTTTGTCCCAGGCCGGTGTCCAGGTCACTGCCACATGCACATCATTCACGCCTTCAATCTCCCTTAGTTTCTGATCTACTTCCACTGGCAACGACTGTGCCGCGGGGCAACCCGGCGCAGTGAGTGTCATCACAATCTGAATATTATTGATCGGGAGGATATTAATTTCATAAATCAATCCGAGTTCATAAATGCTCACGGGGATTTCCGGATCGAAAATGGATTGCAATTTTTCAATTACCTTTTCTTTTAAATCATCCATGACCTAATTTTTTGAAGGAACGGGGTCCTTTATTTTATATGCCAGCGCATAATGTTTCATTTGCTTTACCATACTCAGGAGGCCGTTGGATCTCGTCTGGGCAAGATGTGTGGTCATTCCGATCTCGCGGATAAAGTCCAGCTTCGCCTCTATGATTTCGTCCGGCGTTCTGCCGGACAACACCCGGATCAGCATACTGATCAGTCCTTTCACGATCATGGCATCACTGTCGGCCTGGTATTTTATTTTTCCGCCTGTATATTCTGCAACCAGCCACACCGAACTCTGACAACCCCTGACCCGGTTTTCGTCTGTCTTCATGGATGGGTCGAAGGTTTCGAGCTTCTTTCCCATATCAATGATATACTCATATTTGTCGTCCCAGGAATCAAACAGCGCAAACTCCTCAATAATTTCTTTTTCTGTTTCGCCGATACTCCGTTTGTCGTTCATCAGGATAATATTTTAACTGCGCGCTGCAATCCTTTAAGCAGCTCGTCAATTTCATACCGGGTATTGTACACAGCAAAAGATGCCCGGGTTGTACCTGGAATACAAAACTGGTCCATGAGCGGCTGTGCGCAATGATGTCCGGTTCGAACGGCAATACCCCGGTTATCCAGTAAAATCCCAATATCCTGCGGATGAGCTTTTTCAATAACAAAAGAAATAACACTCACTTTTTCCTTAGCGGTTCCAATAAAACGCAGGCCCGGAACTTTCAAAAGCTCCTGATGGGCATATTGCAGCAGGTCCTCCTCGTGGCGCCGTATTTTGTCTTTTCCTATGGAATGAATAAAATGCAGTGCCGAACGAAAGGCAATCACATCGGCTATATTGGGTGTGCCGGCTTCAAATTTATACGGCAATTCATTGAAGGTTGTTTTTTTAAAACTCACTTCTTTAATCATTTCTCCGCCGCCCATAAAAGGAGGCATTGATTCCAGGATGGCCCTTTTGCCATATAACACGCCAACCCCGGTTGGTCCGTAAAGTTTATGTGCAGAAAAAACAAAGAAATCACAATCCAGATCCTGTACCTGAATATCGAGATGCACGGCCGACTGTGCTCCGTCTACCAGCACCAGCGCTCCGGCGGCATGCGCCTGCGCAATCATTTTCTTTACGGGATTAACTGTTCCCAGGGCATTCGAAACATGAACAATAGAAACCAGTTTTGTTTTTGGCCCCAGGAGTTTTTCGTATTCGCTCAATATCAGTTCGCCGGATTCGTTGACGGGAATAATTTTCAGAACAGCCTCTTTCTCTTCACAGAGAAGCTGCCAGGGAACAATATTGGAATGATGCTCCATGCCACTAATGATGATTTCGTCGCCGGCATGAATATTTTTTCTTCCCCAGGAATAGGCCACCAGGTTAATACCCTCTGTAGTACCCCGGGTAAAAATGATTTCTTCACGGGCAGCAGCACCTATAAATAATTTTACAGCATCACGGGTATGTTCAAACGCGGCCGTTGCTTCCTCTGCCAGGGTATGAATTCCCCGGTGAATATTCGCGTTATAATTTGTATAGTAATGGGTGAGCGCATCTATTACCTGTTGTGGCTTCTGGGAGGTTGCGGCATTGTCGAGATAAATCAGCGGCCGTCCTTTTACTTCGCGGCTGAATATCGGAAACTCCTGCCGGATGGCCGTGATATCCAGAATCTTGGGTATGGTAAGGGAAGTGCTCATGATAAGTCTTTTTCCAGACGTTGCTGGATGAGTTTTTCAATATAACCACGAAGAGCCAAGGGCTTTACCTGCTCCAGAATATCGAACGCATAGGCACCCAGTAATAAATTGCGCGCCACTTTTTCTGATATGCCGCGGGATTGCAGATAAAAAAGTCCCTCTTCGTTCAAACGGCCGACCGTGCAACCATGCGTGCATTTAACGTCATCTGCAAAAATCTCCAGCTGTGGTTTGGTGTTCACACTACTGGAATTGGACAGAAGAATATTTTTATTACTCTGGTAGGCGTTGGTTTTCTGTGCCAGCTGTCTGACAAAAATTTTTCCGTTGAATACTCCGGAAGCCTGATCGTTCAATATGCCTTTGTATAATTCATTACTCAGGCAATTAGGTTTTATATTATCGACAATCGTGTGGTTATCGATATGGCTGCGGCCCGATTGAAAATACAGGCCATAGAGATGCGCTTCGCAGTTTTTTGCGTCAAGTATCACATTCAGATTATTGCGTACCAGCCCGCCATTCAGTGAAATGGTCACCGTATGGATAAAACTCTTACCCACCTGTCGTATATGCGTCGTGCTCACCTGGTTGGTATGCGCGCCGTCATTTTGTATTTTATAGTATTCCAGCCGGGCATCGGCTTCAACGATCATTTCCATAACCTGGTTGGTGAAACTTTCGTTGGCTCCGAGTGTGATATAATTTTCAACAATCTGAATGCCCGCGTTTTCATTGAGGTGCATCAGGCTGCGGGGTTGCGACAGAATATTTACAGATCTTGCATCGGTGATATGATAAATATACACAGGGTGCTCAACCTGCTGTCCCTTTTCAACATGAATAAAAACAGCGCCGTGTACAAAAGCCGTATTCAGCGCATTGATACCATCTTTGAGATACTGGCTGCTGTCACCCAGCCATTTACTGACCGTTTCCCCGAATTCATTTTGCACGGCTTCTTCCAAAGCCAATACTTCCAGTCCATGAGAATGAATTCTGGAAAGCTGGAAGGAATAAAAACCATTCACAAAAACCATCACATTGGCTTCTGCATGTCCCGGTAAATAAAAAGGACGCAGATCTTCTGAAGTAATGGAACCGGTTAAGGGATCAGCAGGTAATTGAAATTCTTTATTGAATAAACCAGCTACTCTGGTGTATTTCCACTCTTCGTGTTTCGCTCCGGGTATGCCCATGCTCGAAAAAGTCTGGAATGCGCGTTTCCGCAGTTTATCCAGTCCGCCATGGTCATCATTGGGCTGAAGCTGGTCAAATCTTTCTTTAAAATAAGCGATCGTATCCATCATCATCAATTGTTCTTCGCGTTAAACGGTTTCCACCGCATTTTCGCTTTTGATAAAATCATATCCTCTTTCTTCCAGTTCCAGCGCGAGTTCTTTGGGCCCTGATTTTACAATCCGGCCATTATATAAAACATGTACAAAATCAGGAACGATATAGTCGAGCAGACGCTGATAATGCGTGACCACCAAAACCGCGTTGTCTTTATTGCGCAGTTTATTTACGCCATTCGAAACGATGCGGATGGCATCGATATCCAGACCGGAATCTGTTTCATCCAGTATGGCGAGCCTGGGTTCCAGCATGGCCATCTGAAAAACCTCGTTCCGTTTTTTCTCTCCTCCGGAGAATCCTTCGTTAAGGGCCCGGCTCAGCAGGGTTTGCTCAATATTAACCAGGGCCATTTTCTCCTTCATTCTTTTCAGGAATGCCACAGCATCCAATGGGGCTTCCCCCCGGTATTTTCGCACTTCGTTCACGGCCGTTTTGATAAAGTTTACGGTATTCAGTCCCGGTATTTCTATCGGATACTGGAATGCAAGAAATAATCCCTCTGCCGCACGGTGTTCCGGAGAAAGTTCCAGAAGATCCTTGCCCAGAAACTCCACTGAGCCTTCGAGTACTTCATAATCCTTGCGGCCTGCCAATACGGAGGCCAGGGTGCTTTTCCCGGAACCATTGGGTCCCATAATTGCGTGAACTTCTCCCGCTTTGATTTCCAAATTGATCCCGTTCAGGATTTTTTTACCTTCAATTCCTGCATGCAAATTCTGAATCGTCAACATAATCGTTCTTTATAAATTTTATTCCTCTTTTAAAATTCTACTACCACACTATCCTACACTCCCCTCGAGACTAATAGCCAGCAGCTTCTGAGCTTCCACCGCAAACTCCATGGGAAGCTGGTTCATCACTTCTTTGGCAAAGCCATTGATGATGAGCGCTACTGCCGTTTCTGTGTCAATCCCCCGCTGGTTACAATAAAAAATCTGATCTTCTCCTATTTTGGAGGTTGTGGCCTCATGTTCAACAAGCGCCGTATTGTTCCGGACTTCGATATAGGGGAATGTATGCGCCCCGCATTTGTCACCCAGCAGGAGCGAGTCGCATTGCGAAAAATTTCTGGAGTCAGAGGCATTTTTGCTTACGTGCACCAGCCCCCGGTAGCTGTTATTGCTGAAACCTGCAGAGATGCCTTTGGACACAATCCGGCTTCTGGTGTTTTTCCCAAGATGCATCATCTTGGTTCCGGTATCTGCCTGCTGATAATTATTCGTCACGGCCACAGAATAAAATTCACCTGTCGAATAGTCGCCTTTCAGAATCACGCTGGGGTACTTCCAGGTAATTGCAGAGCCTGTCTCCACCTGAGTCCATGATATTTTCGAATGGTCACCCTTGCAAATGCCTCTTTTGGTGACGAAATTATAAACGCCTCCGCGGCCCTGCTTGTCTCCCGGATACCAGTTCTGAACCGTTGAATATTTTATTTCCGCTTTTTCCAGCGCCACGAGTTCAACCACGGCTGCGTGCAACTGGTTCTCGTCGCGCATGGGCGCTGTACATCCTTCCAGATAACTCACGTAACTCCCCGCTTCAGCAACAATCAGGGTTCTTTCAAACTGACCGGTGTTGCCTGCATTAATACGGAAATAAGTTGAAAGCTCCATGGGGCAGCGAACGCCCCTGGGAATAAAACAGAAAGAACCGTCGCTGAAAACGGCGGCGTTGAGTGCTGAAAAATAATTGTCTGTGATGGGTACAACCGTTCCGAGATATTCACGGATCAGTTCCGGATGCTCCTGGATGGCTTCACTCATCGAACAAAAGATAATTCCCAGTTCGGCCAACTGGCTTTTAAAGGATGTACCAATCGAAACGCTGTCTATAACCGCATCCACCGCTACACCGGTAAGTCTTTTCTGTTCGTCCAGAGAAATGCCCAGTCTTTCAAAAGTCCGTATCAGCTCCGGATCTATTTCATCCAGATTTTTGGGATTGATTTTTTGCTTCGGGGCAGAATAGTAAATGATTTCCTGAAAGTCAATGGGAGGGTAGCTGATATTCGCCCAGTCCGGCGACCTCATGGTCAGCCAGTGACGATAAGCTTTCAACCTCCAGTCCAGCATCCACTGGGGTTCTTTTTTCCTCGCTGAAATAAAACGGATAACGTCTTCATTCAGCCCTTTGGGAGCCTCATCGGCCTCAATATGGGTAATAAACCCGTATTTGTACTCACTAAACACCGTTTTTTCGATCGTACTCAGCTCATCCTCAGCTTCCCGGGATTTAGGTTGAACAAGGTCTGTCTTCATAATGCAAATTTAAGAAACGGTTTATACTAAAAAGTATAAACAGAGCTTTTTCTTTGATTCCGTGTTGAATATCAATAGTAAGACTGTGAAGACAGAACAGCAGCTGCTTGCCGGATAAATAAGGCGCGGGTTAGCCCTATTTGAAAATGCCTGTAATTTGTTATAATACAATGAGTTGCGTCGGTACTAACTCAGTCGCAGAAATTTTCTTTTGGGAAACAGAATGTCTTCTGCCGTTTCATATCCTTCTTCCGCCACAACGGAAAGTCGTTTGTGTTCGTCTTTTTTTGTTTTGATGAGTTTGATGATGAGAATGGCTGTTAGCGTAACACCTGCGACGAGTAATAATTTCTTGGTTTTCATGCCTTCTGCGCTGAAATGATGGAACAATAAATATGAGTTCTAAGATAACCGAAAATCATGCCTGTTTTAATTATTCATCAAAGTAAAAACCAAAAATTGAAAAGCTTTTGTACATTATATCTTATAAGCCTGGTCCGTTTTTTTACTATTCACTTAGAAATTATATATGCCCGATTATTTCAAGACACTTCCTTTTTATCACAAGCTGGCGTCCGTACTGATCAGTATAGTGGTTATCGGTTATCTCGTGATCCTGGGAAAGGAACTGTTGAGTCCCCTGATCTTCTCCTGTCTTTTCTCCATTTTACTCCTGCCCCTGGCGTCTTTCCTGGAAAAAAGATTCAAATTCAGGCGTGGCCTGGCTTCCATTTTGTCGGTGCTGTTACTTTTGGCTGCGGTAGCTACGGTGGTTTATATTGTAGCCGTACAGATGAGTGGTCTGGCAGATGACTGGCCACAGTTTAAAATGCAGCTGAATAATTCACTTTCGGATATCCAGCACTGGATCGCAGTGAAATATCATATCAACGCGTCCAAACAACTCACTTATGTAAAATCTGCCACAAGTAATGTGCTGTCCTCCGGTACGGCCGTAGTCGGCGTTACACTGATGTCTGTTTCCTCCATGCTTTTATTTCTTGTTTTTACTTTTATTTATACCTTTTTTTTCCTGACTTACCGCCGGCTGATCATGCATTTTCTGGTTTCTGTTTTTCTTGAAGAAAATTCCCTGGTGGTGCATGAAATCATTGAACAGGTTCAGCAGATCCTGCGTAAGTATATTACCGGTTTATTTATTGAAATGTGTGTTGTTTCTGTTGTGGTCTGCATTGCATTCTGGGCTCTGGGTATTAAATATGCGATGCTGCTCGGCATAATAACGGGCCTTTTTAACATCATTCCCTACATCGGTATATTTTCTGCCATGCTGGTAAGTGTACTCATCACTTTTGCCACTGCAGTTGCGAAGGGCAAAGTATTGCTGGTACTAATAACCCTGGTTATTACCCACCTTGTGGATAGTAATATTTTGCTGCCGGCGATCGTGGGCTCCAAAGTGAAAATCAATCCCCTGATTACGGTCCTCGGCGTGGTACTCGGGGAAATGCTATGGGGTATTTCAGGTATGTTCCTATCTATACCCGTAATCGCTGTGCTGAAAATTATATTTGACCGCGTGGATAGTCTGAAACCTTGGGGAATTCTGCTCGGAGAAGTGGATAAATCAAAACACGGGAAAAAAAATCAACAGATCCAGGTTGCGGACTCCGAAATTACAGAACCTGTTTCTTGATGGCCATCCATTGTCAGGATTTTACGGAATCGGCATATTCCCTGAATGCCTTGATGGTCTGCTGAAGGGATTCTTCCATCTGTTTCTTGTCCAGAAGCTCGACCTGGTATAAACCGCCGGGCAAAAGAATAACCAGTATCTCATGATGGGGACCGCTGGCTATATAGGGATTCTGTCCCACAAATACCGGCTTCATTTCATAATCAGCAATCATTTTTTCTACCTGTTGCCGGCTCAGATCATGTAGTTTTAAAGACATGCAGACGATTTATTCAAAGTTCTGAAAATTCCTTCTTAATCCTGAGGCAAAAAGCCGGGAATTATAAACCAATTGTTAATAACTTAAATCGCAGCCTCCTGCGTCTAAGTGAATTTACTTATGAGAATCCGTTTTTAAACCAAGAATATTCTTCAGGAACAAGTACATTTGCTTATGGCAGTCTTGAAAAATGTGCAGTTTTCTAAATTGATAAAAGCGGAGGGCCGTCTGAGAGAATTCAATTTCAGAAAAAGTAATGGAATCGCGGGCCCGGTTTATCATGTAGACGTGAGTGACGACAGGGGCAATCGCTATTATATCAATCTCCATCTGGAAGATAATACGTGGACCGTTCAGGAAAAAAATCTTCCTCCCTGGATACAGGAAGCTGTATCGCAGTTTCATCCGGCGATTCAGGAGCAGGAAGTTTAGTGCTGAACGAGAAGAATGATTATTTTTTTTCTACACGCACAGCGGTACCATATGCAAGCACCTCAGTAACTCCGTTCATTACTTCGTTTGCATCATAGCGCATATTGATAATGGCATTAGCGCCCATTTCATTGGCATGCTGAAGCATATGCTGGTAGGCTTCTTCGCGGGTTTTTTCGCAAAGACTTACATAAATGGAAATTTTTCCGCCAAACAGTGTTTGAAATCCGCCCGCCATATTTCCTAACAGGCTGCGGGACCTCACGGTAATGCCTCTGACAATACCCAGATTTTGTACGATCTGAAAACCCTCCAGCTGTATGCTGGTTGTAATCATGGAATGCTCAATCATATGGTTGCTTTATTTTACCAAAAATAAGTTCATTTCCATGATCCGGCCATGCTTTTTGGTTATCCTGCTTTTATTTAACTTACCCGGAATACGGAAAGGTAAAAATGAAGAAAACCAGATTAGAAGCTTTCAGTGACGGGGTCATTGCCATCATTATAACCATCATGGTGCTTGAAATTAAAACACCCCACGATACCACCTGGCATGCCCTGATGGAACAGCTTCCTGTTTTCTCGAGTTATGTGCTGAGTTTTATTTTCGTGGGCATTTACTGGGGAAACCATCACCACCTCATCGCCGTATGCAGCCGCGTAAACGCAGCCATTATCTGGTCCAATTTAAACCTGTTGTTCTGGCTGTCCCTGATTCCTTTTGCGACCGCCTGGATGGGGGAGAACCACTACGCACAGAATACCGTGATTTTTTATGCGTGTCTGCTGCTCGTCTGCGGCATTTCGTTTAATGTACTTCAGTATTGTATTCAACGAATCACCGTAAGCAATGCCAAACTGGAGCAGGCTTTTGACTGTGTGATGAAAAAGGGAATCTTTTCGGTGGTCTGTTATAGTCTGGCCATCGGGCTGGCTTACGTCAACACTCTTTTTTCAGCCATCCTGTTTGGTGTGGTTGCCGTTCGATGGCTGATTCCCGATAAAAGTATAGAGCGGGTCGCCGCCAGCGAAAACCTGGATTGAAAAAGGTCCATTAAATAATCATCCACGATACAAATTTTCACTTTTAAAACGTTTAAGGTCTTATGAAAAAAATGATTTCAGTATTTGCCGGGATATTTTTTCTGGTTCCTGCTTTTAGTCAGACTTCCGTTAAATTTTCGATGGGACTTAAACCCGCTACGATGTATAGTCAGTTGATCATACAGAAAATAAAAATGAAGATCAGTCTGGACAGCAGCAGTGCAGACGTCATTGCCAGAATGGATTCAAACGGAATGAAGAATCCGACCATCCAGGAGCAAAACACAGAGATCGCCGGAACAATGAAAACCGGTGCATTGAACAGCCGGACATCAAAAATGCCCGTGACCATGACCCTGCATTCTTCAGATCCGAAATTGGCTCAGGTATTTACTCCTTCAACGCATTTTTTTGGAACGGCGCAGCTAAATAAGCTGCCTGTTTATGATTCCATTTCCGGAGTTGGTATGAATAAACAGCAAAAAGAACAGATGCTGAAAACGATGTCTGTGCTGACACAGATTCAGCTGCCCGTGAAAAGTATGAAAGTGGGTGATTACGATACCCTGCATTCACCTGTTTCAATTCCTGTTGCCGGAGTAAGTATGAAAATGGATTATGTTACCATTTTTCATTTGAAATCAATTGAAGGAAATACTGCGTTTTTTGATACCCAGGCTGAATTCAGACTGGATATGGAGGTAAAAGATCTGCCTATTACCGGCTCGGGATCCGGAGCTGGCATTATGGAATACGATTTGATCAATCACTATCCCACAAAAAATACGCTCTCCTATATTTTACACATGGGTATATCAAAAGATGAACTGGTAATGCATATAGATATGGATGCGTCGATGGAGAATACATGCAAAATTCAATCTCTTTGACATATGAAGTGCCCGAACGTTTTTTCTTTCAGGCACCCCTTGTCTGACTACAATGAAGCGAGGTCTATCACAAATCGATATTTTACATCGCCCCGCAACATTCTGTCGTATGCGCTATGGATATCCTGAACAGGAATGATTTCAACATCAGAAACGATATTGTTTTCTGCACAATAGTCCAGCATTTCCTGTGTTTCAGGTAATCCGCCGATCAGCGAGCCCGCAATACTTTTTCTTCCCATAATCAGATTGAATCCAATGATCTCTGTTGGAGTAGGCGGTGCGCCCACGCAAATCTGAACGCCATTGGTTTTTAGTAACCCCAGGTAAAGATTGTAATCATGTGGTGCAGAAACCGTATCTATGATAAAATCAAAAGTTCCCTGTACGGCCTTCAGTTGATCAGGATCTTTTGTGAGTATGAATTTATGAGCGCCAAGTCTTTTTGCATCTGCTTCTTTGGATGGTGAGGAACTGAGCATGGTTACTTCAGCACCAAAAGAAACTGCAAATTTTACGGCCATATGTCCGAGTCCCCCGAGTCCGAGTACCGCTACTTTATGTCCCTTGCCGACTTTCCAGTGACGCAGAGGGGAATAGGTTGTTATGCCGGCGCATAACAGGGGCGCCACATTCTGGAGGGGCAGCTTGTCAGAAACATGAAGAACAAATGATTCGTTGGTGACAATCATTTTTGAGTAGCCGCCGTAGGTAACTGTTTTGCCATCCTGTTCCCGGCCATTATAGGTGGGCGAGCTTCCATTGAGGCAATATTGCTCGAGACCTTCTTTGCAATTCTCGCAGGTTCTGCAGGAATCCACCAGGCAACCGACCCCGGCGAGTTCACCTACCTTGAACTTTTTAACTTCGGCGCCCACTTTGGAAATTCTGCCTACAATTTCGTGGCCGGGCACCATCGGATAAATGGAGTTGCCCCATTCGTTTCTTACCTGATGCAGATCGGAATGACAGACGCCGCAGTATAAAATATCAATCTGCACATCTTTGGGGCCGACCGCTCGCCTGTCAAAATTCCATGGCCCCAGTGTGCTTTCTGAATCCTGAGCTGCAAATGCTTTTGTTTTAGTCATCTGATTTCAATGATTTGGATTATCCGAGTTTGCTAAATCGTCCGTTAATAAATTCCCAGTTTAATACCGACCACCAGGCGCTAATATAATCCGGTCTCTTGTTCTGATATTTCAAATAATAAGCATGTTCCCAAACGTCCAGCCCAAACAGCGGCAATCCTTTGGCATCACTGATATCCATCAGCGGATTGTCCTGATTAGGAGTTGACAGT
>CBDCCE010000012.1:0-24659 GCA_965214575.1 Puia sp. | reverse complement strand
ATCGACCCGATCAAGGCAGCCAATATGCGACTGAACTTCGCCGATGAGGAAGTGATTCATTTTGGCATCATTCCTAAAAGCAATCGCGGCATTTTCGTGATCAACGAAATTCCCGATCTGCAGGCCAGAATACAGGTATCGCTTTTTAATATTCTCGAAGAAGGAGATATTCAGATCCGCGGTTTCAAACTGCGCATGCCGCTGGATATATTATTTGTCTTCACAGCAAATCCCGAAGACTATACCAATCGCGGATCGATCGTGACGCCCCTGAAAGATCGTATCGAGAGCCAGATCCTCACCCACTATCCGAAAAATATTGAACACGCGCTGACCATCACCGAACAGGAAGCCGATATCACGGAGGATCAGAAAGTCCGCGTGAAAATCAGCGATATGGTGAAACGCATCATTGAGCAGGTGGCTTTCGAAGCGCGCACCAGTGAATTTGTCGATAAGAAAAGCGGCGTGTCTGCGCGACTCACCATTGCAGCGTATGAAAATGCGGTGAGCGCGGCGGAAAGAAGAGCCTTGCTCAATAATGAAAAAGAAACGCAGGTCTGGATGAGCGATCTCGTCGGCATCATTCCTTCCATCACCGGAAAAATTGAACTGGTCTATGAAGGCGAACAGGAAGGCCCCTACCAGGTGGCCTTCAACCTGCTCGAAAAAGCCTTCCGCACGCAGTTTGTCAATTATTTCCCGAATCCTGAACTTTTCAAAAAGAAAAAAGGCGGAGAGGAAAATCCTTATAAGCCCATCACCGGATGGTTTGATAAAGGCAACCACCTCGACGTATTTTTCAACGCCAAAGACGACGAAAAAATACGGCTGCTATATAAAGTGGACGGGCTCCATGCTTTCGTGAAGAAACATTTCCGCAACTCCGGTGAAAAAGAAATGGCCCTGCTGATGGAATTTGTGTTACACGGTCTTTCTTCCTACAGTATGATCAGCAAAAAAGTGGTGGAAGGAAAAATAGAATTCAAGGATCTTATCGGATCCATGATGAATATGACGCCCGATACGAGCTATGGTGCGGAGGAAGAAGACTTTGGGTGATTTGATCTGACCCTGCAATTTGTATTATAATCAGAAGCCGACGGAATAAAAGATCCGCCGGCTTCTTTTATTTTAATCATAAAGGTCATTCAGGCTAATTGATGTCAAATGCCATACTGAATGAATAATCGGTTAACTATCGCGTTTATCAATCTCCCCACACAAAAAAACTCTTTGTCGATTCCGATGATCCATTCGTCGATTACAAAAAGATCCGGGCCGGGCTTATCCGAATTTAGTCCCGAGTATCCAACTAACGACCCAACAACCGCTCCGTTCACCATTAAAACAAAAAACATGAAAATAAAATATCTTTTCCCGGCGATTGCTTTAATTGCCCTGTCCTCTCTCCAGACATCCTGCAAGAAGAGCAATACGGGAAGCGGAGGAACGGCTCATGATACAACCAGCTCAACCGGAGTCGTCGTCAGCACTTATGCCGGATTAGGAATCTCATTGACCGGAGGCCCTGCACCCCGCGTGGCATTGAACGATCCTACAGGCGTTTGCACCGGTCAGGATCTGAGTGTTTATGTCGCCGACTACGGACACGCTGTAGTGCAGAAAGCATCGATCACAGGCTCGCTGAATGTTTTCGCAGGTAATGGCGGGCAGTTTTGTCTGGACGGTACCGGGGAAGGAGCCGGTCTTCCGAAACCAGAAGGCATTTTTGCGGAGCCGGACGGCTATTTCTGGGTGGCTGACAATGGTTGCGGTATCCGGCGCATTGATGTGGCCGGTGGCGTAACTACTTTTTTTCAAAATGACCTGTCCAATCAATATCAGATTTATCCGGCCTTTCTTTGTCTGGACAGCCATAAAAACATCTATGTGATCAGCCTGGACAACGGACAGGATCCAACGGTTTATATGATCGATCCGCAGGCTAAACTTACGCGATATGTCGGATCAGGTCAGTTCGGACACGATGACGGTTCAGGTGCCGCAGCGTCCTTTATCTATATAAAGGGAATCTGTGTAGACGGTTCTGATAATTTGTATGTGGTTGACGGCAGTCTGATCCGGAAAATAACAGCGGGTTCTGTCACGACTATCGCAGGCAGTCAGAACTCAGGCTATGCGGATGGACAGGGAACCAGCGCCCAGTTCGCAGGGCTTGGAGGTATCTGTGTTGACGCCAGCAACAATATTTTCGTCACGGACGGCAACCGGATCAGGGAAATCGATCACACCGGAAAAGTGACGACTATTGCCGGGACTGCTGACTTTGGATATGTTGACGGTGACGGTTCGGCGGCCCAGTTCAATGTGCCGCGTGGAATTTGTACCGACAATAATGGAAATCTTTATGTGGCCGATTTTGGAAATAATCTGATCCGGAAAATTAAACTGAAACAATAATGTACAGGATTCAGCGAACCGCATGGAAGGATGAAGTCAACCATGCCAACCGGGAGTGAACAACAGAATCAACAACACGAAGTCAATTAATAAACATTCACTTCTCTCTCTAACTCTACCCCAAATTTTTTCATGACCGAATCCTGGATCTTTTTACTGAGGTCCAGTATTTCCTGTCCCGTGGCTTTGCCATAATTCACCAGCACCAGGGCCTGATCATTGTGCACACCGGCATCGCCGCGGCGGTAACCCTTCCATCCGCATTGTTCAATGAGCCAGCCGGCGGCGAGTTTGACGGACTGATCCCCGTGGGGATAGGAAGGCATATTGGAATATTTATCTGACAGCGAAAGAAACCTGGCCTGATCCACTGTGGGGTTCTTGAAAAAACTTCCGGCATTGCCGATCACCGCGGGATCGGGCAGTTTGGAGCGGCGTATGCTGATCACGGCTTTGGATACATCCTGAATCGTGGGCGACTGCACGCCCATTTTTTTCAGTTCTTCGCGGATGGCACCATAGCTGGTGTGAAGCACCGGGTTTTTGCTCAAGAGAAAAGTAACACTCAGAATAATGTACCGGTCCTTCGCGGATGTTTTAAAAATACTACTGCGATAACCAAACTGGCAGTCGTTCACGCCAAAAGAAAAAACCTTTTTTTCTTTACGGTCGTAGGCTTCCAGTTCGAAAAAAATATCTTTCAGTTCCACGCCATAAGCACCGATGTTCTGTATCGGCGTGGCCCCCACGCTGCCCGGTATAAGAGAAAGATTTTCCAGTCCCCCCCAGTTTCTGCTCATCGTATATTCTACGAAAGAATGCCAGTTCTCCCCCGCTCCCGCTTTCACGTAAATATGATTCGTTTCTTCCTTTACTTCTTCAATGCCTTTGATGTCGATCCGCAGCACCAGCCCGTCCACATTCTTCGTCAGTAAAATATTACTGCCGCCACCGAGGATGAGCAAAGGATTTTTGCCCTCATCATTTAAAATATTATATAAGGTGTCGGGCGAATCCACATCAATAAACTCCTCCGCATTCACTTCGAGGTGAAAACTGTTATAAGGAACCAGCGATATATTTTTCTGAATCAGCATAAAACAATTTGAACATTAGACCAATGTAAAACTCAAACCTTCACCCAACGCTTACCCATTCATAATAAATAAAAACTTAAAAAGACAGCATTATACCGGATCTATATCCGGCAGCAGGGTAACGGATCTGAACTTCCGGTCGTTCTGCAAAATCGCCCGCTGCTGCTGGATCACCTGTTTTGCATATGCAATTGTACTGCCATTTTTCGGGAGTTTGAGCATCAGCTCCATGATATATTGATTCCGGATGCGGGCGATGACGGGCTCACCCGGACCGGTCAGGTAGTCACCGAATTCCTTGTGCAGGTGCAGCGCAAACACCGAGGCAGCATCGTGCACAATCTCCCTGATCTTATGTTTAAACGTAATGCGTATGATCCTCGAAAAGGGTGGATAGGAAAACTGTTTCCTCGCCATGGTTTCTTTTTCGAAGAAGGCTTTATAATCATGATGGATCACCCATTGCAACACGGGATGCCGGGTATTGGCCACCTGGATCAGCACGATGCCCTTGCCGTCCTTCCGGCCCGCGCGTCCGCTCACCTGCTCCATCAACTGAAAGGCGCGCTCGTTCACGCGGAACTCAGAGAAATTCAGGAGACTATCGGCGTCGAGTATCCCCACCAGGTCCACATGGTCGAAGTCAAGCCCTTTCACTACCATCTGCGTGCCCACGAGAATATCCACCCGCTGCTGTTCGAACTGTTTGATCAGCATGTCGTGGGCCGTTTTGCCCCGCACCGAATCCATATCCATCCGCGCAATATGCGCATCGGGGAAAAGGCCTTCGAGTTCCTCTTCTATTTTTTCCGTACCGAAATTTCTTTGAATGAACTCATGATTGCCGCAGGCTGCACAGGTATTCACCGGCGGATAGGATGTGCCGCAGTAATGACAAAGCAGTTTGTTGGTCAGCTTGTGAAAAGTGAGCGACACATCGCAGTTTTTGCATTGGGGAATCCATCCGCAGATTTTACAAATCTGGTATGGCGAATAGCCGCGGCGGTTCCGGAAAAGGATCACCTGTTTTTTCCGGTCGAGGCAATCCTGTATCGCGCGCTGCAGTGCCGGCGTACAAATCACTTTGGAGCCGTCTTTCTGAAAAAACTTTTTGGTATCAATGAGCTGAATGGCGGGCATGGCCACCTGACCGTAACGCTCGAGCAATTCCGCGAGTCCGTATTTGCCGGTCACCGCATTATAATAACTTTCGATGGAAGGCGTGGCACTCCCGAGCAGGGTTTTGGCACCGAAGAGTGAAGCATAATAAATGGCCGCATCCCTCGCATGATAACGTGGCGCGGGATCCTGCTGTTTGTAAGAACTGTCGTGTTCCTCATCCACGATGATCAGCGACAGATTGGTGAAGGGCAGAAAGATCGCCGAGCGCGCGCCCAGCAGAATTTTGATTTCTCCCCTGCGCACTTTGTTCCAGATTTCGAAACGTTCATTCTGCGAGAAGCGGCTGTGATAAATGCCGAGGTAACCGCCGAAATGCGATTGCAGCCGGCGCACAATCTGTGAAGTGAGCGCAATCTCCGGAACGAGGTAGAGCACCTGTTTATCTTTCAATAATTGTTCTTCGATCAGTTTAATATAGACCTGCGTTTTTCCGCTGGAAGTATACCCGTGCAGCAGGCTCACGTTTTTTGTTTCGAAATGATTACGAATTGTAGCGAGCGCATTCTCCTGGGCAGGCGATAATACAAAGGGAATCTGAATATGACGCGGCAATACCCTCAGGCGGTCGATGGACCGCTGCTCAGCCACCAGAATATTTTTCGTAATGAGCGCCTTCAGCTGCGCGTCCGAAGCACCCGATTTTTTGAGCAGGGCCGAACGCGAAACCTCGGGTTCTGTTTTCTGGATATGCAGAAAGGAAAGCAGGAGCTCCATCTGTTTCTCCGCGCGCGACCATTTCTTATCCTGATTCAGGAGGGCTTCGAGCTTTTCCTCCGTCGCATAATCGCCATGCAATGTGATATAGGTCTCCATCTTCGGCTTGTAAAACTCCTTGAGCGATTCGTAGACGTAGCAGACGGACTGGTCAATGAGCCGCTTGACGACAGGATATACAGCGCCTCCGTGAAGGATTTCCTGCACCTGCGGAATCTTCAGTTCTTTTTTCAACAGAAGCGCTTCGGCCACCAGGTATTCGTCGTGGTCCAGGGTAGAAAAATCCTCCCCGAAACTTTCATTAAAAACAATCGTGCTTTCGCTGCTGAGTTTGAAATGCGCGGGCAGGGAAGCCGCCATCACTTCGCCTTCGGAACACATATAATATTGAGCGATCCAGGCCCAGAGCTCGAGCTGCTCCGCATAGATCAGGGGCTCATGATCCAGCACCGATTCAATGGGCCGCGGGTCAAAACCCGCCGGCTTTTCAGTGACAAAGCGTTTGATGATGCCGGCATATTTTTTATTCTTCAGGGAAACCTCCACGCGGCAGCCGGGCACCAGGCCTTCTGGCAGCGGATCGGGCAGCTGCCAGGTGTAATTTTTCGGAAGCGCGAGCGGTATGATGATTTCAGCGTACAATAGATGATCAGATTATGAGTTTAAAACAACCGGCCGGGCGCAAAGTTTATCCTGTCTCTACGGGGACAAAGTTTATCCCTTCCCTTTGGGCGCAAATTTTATCCTTTCTCTTCGGGCACAAAGTTTATTCCTTTTCTTTTTGAATCCAGTCCGCCTGATAATACAGCAGCTTGGATTCCATAATATCATAAACCTTTTTTTTGAAAGCGGCAATCTGTGACAAACTATAGCCTTCGGGACTGATTTCCTCGAGGAAAACCGCGCGTGACTGCCCGTGTTTTAAACTGAACAGGGTATGGTAATTCATCAGGGAATAATTGTCGAGGAAGAGCACCGGCTTTACCGGCGTTTGCGTTTCAATGGCGATCCGGAAAGCCCCGTCGTAAAATGATTTCAATGGTTTGCCGGTTTCGTTAAAGGTTCCCTCGGGGAAAATACCGATGGAAATATGGTGTTTCAGCAGGGATTTTAACTCCCGCACACTCTTTGCGCGACGGTCCGTGCTGCCCCGGTCCACCATCACGGCACCGCGACTGTAAATAAAACCAAAAACCGGAATCTTCCGGATATCCGATTTGCCCAGCACCCGGAAGGGCTGCTTTCGGATGGCCTTGAATAGCGTGGGAATGTCCATGTAGGAAATATGGTTGAACAGGAAGATGTAATTGCGGTCGGGTTCATAGGACGACTCAAAAATATTGCGGTGCCGGATACCGATCAGAAAATACCAGATATCCGCCCAGATTTTCGCCATGCTGCAGATGAGGTTTCCACCACGGATTCTTCCAAATAAGGAAAAGACCAGCACCAGCGGAAACGCCATCAGGGTGAAGAAAATAAACCAAATCAGAGCGTAAAGGGTATAGAGGAAGCGCACTGGATTATTGATTATTAATTATTGATTATCAATTGCAATGACAGGTCCATTCAACACCCAGCTCGATGCAGGTGATGACGATGAGTTTCTGGTTTTCGGGTGCTATAATAATGCGCAGATGCTGCTGTTCATGGGTATAACCCTCTACCGCATATTTGGGATCGGGATGACCGTTGGGTTCGCTTTTGGCATAATTGACGGTACCGCCATCGAGGATTTCATGGATTTCCTTTGCGGTAATATGGCGGCAATCCATCCGGCAGCGCGCGTGTTTGGTGAAAATCAACTCCCCGTTCCGGTCGAATGGCACCCTCTCCGACACGGGTGGAGCGGCCGGGTTATCCCCGGGACCGGCAACGGGTGAATGACAGGCAGCAACAAGTGAAAAAACAAATAAAAAACGTCGGAACCGGTACATGGGCTAAAGTTAAGCGCATAAAGGCGAATGAACTTATCTTTGCGGCCCATGACAGGGCCAAAAACCGTTGCATTTCATACCTTGGGCTGTAAGCTCAATTTTTCGGAGACCTCCTCCATCTCGCGACTCATGGAAAAAGAGGGCTTCGAGAAGAAACCCTTTGACGGACAGGCTGATATCTATGTGATCAACACCTGCTCGGTAACCGAAAATGCGGACAAGGAATGCCGGTATTTAGTCAGGCAGATCCAAAGAAAATCACCGGAAAGCTTTGTGGTGATCACTGGTTGTTATGCCCAGCTTAAGCCCAAAGAGATTGCTGAAATCCCCGGGGTGGATCTGGTGCTGGGCGCGGCCGAAAAGTTCAATATGGCCTCCCATATCCGCGAGCTCGTAAAGGGCGATTCGGCCAAAATCTGCAGTTGCGATATTGACCAGGTGCTTGATTTCCATGACGGCTATTCTTTCAACGACCGCACCCGCGCTTTTCTGAAAGTGCAGGACGGGTGCGACTACCAGTGCAGTTTCTGCACCATTCCTCAGGCCAGGGGAAAAAGCCGCAGCGATACCCTTACCCATGTGCTCGAAAACGTGCGCGATCTGGCTGCGAAGGGAATTCAGGAAGTGGTGCTGACCGGCGTGAACCTGGGCGACTTTGGCCCTGCTGATCCCGCGACCAAAAGAAAATCAGAAAACTTCTTTGAACTCACCCGCGCACTCGATCAGATGAATGAGATGCCGCGCTTTCGTATTTCTTCTATTGAACCCAACCTGCTTACGAACGATATTATTGACCTGGTCGCCAACAGCGACCGCTTCATGCCGCATTTTCATATCCCGCTGCAAAGTGGAAGCAATAAAATACTGGCGCTCATGCGTCGCCGTTATGTTCGCGAACTCTACGCCGACCGCGTGGCGCGGATCAAAACGCTGATGCCGCATGCTGCCATAGGTGCAGATGTGATTGTCGGATTTCCGGGAGAAAGCGAGGAAGATTTTAAAGAAACCTTCGATTTTCTGCATGAGCTGGATGTTTCCTATCTCCATGTATTTACTTATTCCGAAAGGGACAATACCCGCGCGGTTGAAATGAAACCCGTGGTTCCCGTTTCTGTTCGCAATGAAAGAAATAAAATCCTGCGCAATCTCTCCTTTCAGAAACTGCAATATTTTCATTCTCTTCACGAAGGACAAACCCGCAAAGTCCTTTTCGAAAGGAGCCGCGATAAAGCCATGATGGAAGGTTACTCCGATAATTATATTAAAGTCACCGCGCCTTATCAGGAGGAATGGGTTAACACAATTGTTGACTGGAAACTGTAGAGGGTTTATCGTTTATAATGTATGGTTAATCGTTTAAGATTCACGATAAACGATATACCATTAACGATAAACGATACACCATTAACGATAAAAAACCTGCTCATCCGTATAATAGGTTTTCCTACTCCCCTTGGTATCAATCTGAATCGGCCGGCCCGTGGGGCTTTCCCCGCTTTTATTCCTGTGAATCAGCAGAAATTCCTTGACCTCATCATTGATCCTGCCGGGATAGGCTTTGTCGATTTTATCGGCGGCTTTCTTTAACAAATGCGGAATGATTTTCACCAGTTCCTTGATTTTGTTATCCGGAATGGCCGAGGCCACAGAGTAAGGTGAGATCCTGGCCTCCCATAAAATTTCATCAGAATACCCGTTTCCGATTCCGCGGATCAGGTGCTGATCGAGCAGAATATTTTTCACGGCTGATTTACTATTGAAAATTGTTTTGAGGTATTTGAAATCCAGCCCCAGCGCGTCGACTCCGTCCTTGTCCACCGGATCCAGCTCAATCTTTGCATTCCGCATCCTGTCCGTCAGCGCCAGATTTTGTCCCCCTTCAAAATACATTTCGACAATCGTGGAATGATGTTCGTTCTTATCCTCAAAAATAAACAGATCGCCCGTGAGCATGAGATGCAGTCCGAGCAGAGTACCATCT
This sequence comes from Puia sp., assembly GCA_965214575.1. Classification (GTDB taxonomy): domain Bacteria; phylum Bacteroidota; class Bacteroidia; order Chitinophagales; family Chitinophagaceae; genus Puia. The sequence goes on along the minus strand of CBDCCE010000012.1, from coordinate 15,324 downwards.
GCAAATTCAAAACGAAACTCCTTCCCGGAACGGAATATCTTTTTTAATACCTTACCAGCGAGGAATTTGGACAGCTTGTCGGCCGTATCGGGAAGTTTCTTTCCATTAACCACTTTTATTTTAAGCAGCTTCCTTCCCGCAAACGCTTTATTCAGGTTTTTCGCAAAGACATGAACATCCGGCAATTCAGGCATGGCGGTTAGTTTACTTTGAAATCCTTCACAATTTTTTCCTCGCCGTTCACGATGATGGACAGTTTATGTTTTCCCGGGTAGAAAACGCGGGTGGTGATTTTTCTGAACGACTGTTTCCGGTTCACTTCAATATGGGATCCGGGCGCATAGGATTTTTCACTGATCTTAAATACCTTTTTGGCCAGATGGCCGTTTGATTTATTATAATACAATCCGTATTCGAGCCGGATCGTCTGTTTTTTCTTATCCTCATTGGAAAGTACAAACGAGAATGCGAGGTGATCGCCGATTTTTACCGTGGGCGTGAGAATTTTAAATGCGGACACCGCAATGTTTTTGCTTTTCAAACCATAATGACTCAGAATATCCGCATGTCCCGTTTTCAGCAGCGTGCGACTGCCATGTTTGATGATCGCATCGGTTTCCTTACTGATTCCCTTCCATTTTTTTGCAATGCTCATCACGATGGCGGGATGATCCTTGGCGATATCATTGAGGCTGTTGGCAACACTTCTTCTCACAAAATCCGAAGGATCATTGTTGAGATTTTCCAAAATGGGGAGTATCGTCGAAGGATCTTTTTTCAGAAAAGGAATCGCCATGGCCCAGGGCAGACGCGGACGGCTGCCTTCCGAAGCAAGACGCCGCACTTTCTCATTGCTATGCAGCGACCATTTTTTCATGCGGTCAATCATCTCCGATTCGTAGCGGATGATAAAAGGCCTCACGGCAAATTCGCAACTGATAAATTGGGTGATCCATTCAAAAGCGGCCACCGAAGTATCGAGATCATCAATACCGTAGAGCTCGATATAATCCGGAAGAAAAATATGTTCGAGTCCCCCATTTTCAAGACCTTTTTTCTTCAGCACGGCGATCAGTTTCTCAATGATTTTTACGGCTTTTTAAAATCGGAGGGCATGAACCCGTGCAGCACTTCGGTGGTATGGCGCATGCGGGCCTTCAGTTCCATTTCGTTGAAGCCGTCTGAAAAAATCTGCGAAGTAAAACGCTGCTGATTAAACAGGGGCATCACTTCAGCCAGCGCGCTCGTGAGGGTTTTATAAAATTTTGGAGAATAGAGATCCTTCAGTAAACCCATAGTGCGCTTTATATTAATGAAAACAAGATATATGCGGTGCCCACAAATTACAGATTAAGCTTCACTTAAAATAGTGACCTCCATACTTCAATGGCTTTTTCCCGATGCAGGTTTACGTTTTTTGATCAGAGTTCCAGACAGTCTTTCTCCAGAATTCCCTGTACGACCAGCGGTGGTTTCCCCCATTTTTTAATGGTTTTATCCAATAAGATGGGATAAGCCGAATTCACTCCTCCTGTATCCTTAACGGCAGCGCCGATCACTACGGTATGAATGCGGGAATGGCGGATCACGTAAGAGGACATGATGCAGGGCTCATGGGATGTGTACAAAATGCATTCCGAAAGATCCGGCGTATTCAGCAATTCATTCGCTCCGCGAATGGCTTCAATTTCAGCGTGGTAAGTAATATCGTGTTCGGCTGTAGCGCGCTCGAGTCCCCTCGAAATAATTTCTCCGTCCTTTACCATCACCGACCCCACGGCGCTGTTCCCCTCCTGTTTGGCCGTCAGCGCCAGTTCCAGGCAGGCCAGCATAAAAAAATCATGATCCTTAAACTTTTTTTCCCTGCTCATATTTAATCCGTTGAATTTGTTTAAGGTATGAAGATCCGGCAGGAATTAACACTTTTAATATAATGAAACGGATTGGGTTTCTGAATAATATGTTGAAAATACCTTCAATAATTGAGATAATTACTATCAGGAGTCCTATGCACAAAGATATTTTTGACCTGAGTAATCAGGTCTTAAAAAACACTTGAATATTAGTGAATAATGTCTTATTTTTATGGACAAATGTCCAAGCCAATAGATAGCAAAAGTGGTTCTCTGACTATTTTAGAGAAAAAAATACTGAATTTGATTAAGCATTCAGGCGAAATAAAGCCGAGTCCGTTGCATAAGAAAATTCAAAGTCATTCATTTTTTGAATCGTTTTTTATCGAATAAACTAATTCTGATAAGTGTTATCCAGAAGGGCCTCCCCTATTCCTTCTTCGATACGATCCAGAATTATACTCCGTTTGACATAGACGATTGGCTTGTCTTTTTAGACATTTCATCAAAGACACTAGGCAGGTATAAAGAAAGCGATAAACTATTCAAGCCCTATCAGTCCGAAAAAATGATAGAGCTGACAGAAGTAACCCATCTTGGGATTGATGTATTTGGACAAATGGGGAAGTTCAAAATATGGCTGGATACTCCTAATTTTTCGCTCGGAAAACAAAAGCCCATTGATCTGCTGAAAGATTCATACGGCAAAGAATTGGTTCTTGCAGAACTGACCCGGATCAACTACGGAATATTGTCATAATGAATGTCTATCGTTTGGGAAGAAAATCTTACCCCGGGTATTTGTCTGGTAAGGGGGCTGCCCTGAGAGGGGCCAGATGGAATTCTATAGGCGTCGAGATGCTGTATACTGCAAGCAGCAGAGCAGTCGCTCAATCGGAAGTTGCAGCCCACTTCACTTTGGCCACCCTACCGGATGATTACGTGATGGTTTACCATTGATATTCCCGATGATGTTAAAATAACAGTGATTGATTTAAATCATCTTCCTCCCGAGTGGGACGCGTTTCCTCCTTCTCTAAGTACACAGCTAATCGGAGATGAATTTATCAGAACAGAAAAAATCAGCCATACTTAAAGTCCCCTCAGCTATAGTACAGGGAGATTTTTAATTACGTATTGAATCCATATCATCCGGAATTCAAAAGAATTAAAATAAATAGTCTCGAAAGCTTCCCCATCAGTAAAAGAATTTTCAGATCCTAATTCTTTTTTTTACACTAGATCTTTACCGATTTCCCAGCCTATATCCCATTTTTAATTGTAGATTGAAACCGGAAATCAGGTAAAGTGGAAAAACAATATCAGTTTCTCGGGTTTTTCTTTCTGGCATTTATTGTCTTTGTGGCCCTTGGATTTTATTACCCCTACTTTTCTCTGTTCCCCGGGTTTCAAGGACGTGTCTCAGATGGTGCAAATTCACGCCGCTGCCCTGTTACTCTGGGTGGCTATTTTGATTACGCAGCCCCTGCTGGCTACTTACCAAAAATTCAAAGCGCACCGGCTGATAGGAAGATTTACCTACTTCCTCATGCCCGTGATCATCCTTACATCGGTCGGTGTTTTAAGGCAGCAGTATGTTGAAGGCCTTGAACAAAAAATGACTTCATCCGAAAGCTTTCGCACCCTTTATACTTCGGCCGCAGAACTGGTTTCCATCGTTATCTATTACACCCTTGCCGTATTTAATATCCTGAAGGGGAATGTTCCCTATCATATGCGATACATGATTTGCCTCGCATTGGAATTTATTCCGCCATCCTTTGGAAGAACCCTGGGTTACTGGCTTTATATGCGGCAATACTACACGTACAATATTTCGATTATTCTATGTATGCTTATTTTGATCCTGCTGATCCTTTATGACAGGAGAAAAAATCTGGATTATAAACCCTATGTGCTGGCGCTGTCCATTTTCTCAATAACCCAAATCATCTGGTTCGCCATTGGACACCCGATCTGACAGAAATTAAATTACCAGCGATATGAATATTGACATTATCAACCAGTTGCGCACGGTGGATGTTTATGGTTATTCCGGAGTGGCTCAAAACAGGGACTATGCGGCGACGGGACTTAAGCTGATGGATAAAATGTGGCAGACCGTCAATGCCAAAAACCTGAAAAATAAAGGAATTAATTTCTGGGTTTATGAGCCTGGAGAAAAAATATTTGCCGGAGTGGAGCTCACTGATGTCCCCGGTGAAACGGAACTTGAACATAAAGTAGTTACTCTTACGAAATACGGATGGTATAAACATATCGGACCTTATCACTTATTAAAATACGCCGGACCGAAAATGAGCGATAAATTAAGGGCCATGGGATTTGAGCCCACACTCCCCTATATTGAAATATACGGTCACTGGACAAGTGATGAAAATAAACTGGAGACAGAGTTGCTGATAAGTTTGAAATGATAACGAGACAATTATTTTTATTTATTCAATTCATTACCCCGACTGTTTCACCGTTTCAAGTGCCATTTTAAATTTCGCTGCAAACCCGTCGTCGACCCCATACTCGCTGAATTTCTTCACCGCCCAGTCAAAAACGGTTATGCCAAATCCGGTTTCCTTATGCACAATTATGGAATGAAAATAAGGGTGCGAGTAAAGCCAGCCATACCCATCGATCTGACAAAACAAATAGCCCAGCATTGCGCCAAATTCACACACTTCAATAAGATAATCATTGGAAAAATCTTTCGGGTCGCTTCGGGATATAATCTCCGTGATTTTTTCCCTGTCATAATATTTGTCTACCGCATCAAGGACCTGGATATCCAGCTTGTTTGATATGATGATGTCCTGATAGTCGCTCAGGGCAGCATCAGCCATTGTTTTCAATTGTTTTTTGTTGTATTCCAGCAGATCTTCAGGCAAGTATTGAATTTTGTCGAAATCAATCGGTTTTCCATCAAAACCGTTGATGACATACATATCGGGTCTGGTCGTGGTTGGCGGATCATCTGTTTCATACCAGGGCGTAAAGAATTTCTTAAACAACGCATCGCAATGAGGCAGTTTCTTTTTAAATAGTCCGAACATAGATGAAATAAACATTATAATTTTTGAGAAAGGAGTTTAAGCTCTTATATGGAGATATCAATTCTCCGGAAATTCTGTTTTTGTCCAAACAGCTGAATTTTTCTGCTTACACTTATCAAAAAGCAGTACTAATTTTCCCGATCCAGTCACTTTGTAAATTCGTTTTCTCCATTCCGGAATGGGGTCAAATCCATGTTGCAGGTAATGCGTTTTTAGAATGATACTATCGCCGTAAATCTGAATCGTACCTATGTCCTTAAATTCATTTTCGGCATCGCCACCGAATCTGCATAAGTAATGTTTAAGAACATATTTCGGTACAGGCGTGTCAAGTCGGTACAATTTCAGCAACGTATCCTTTGTGCCAAAATCATTTTTGATGGTTTGACGAATGGTTAGAAATTTTACTCCATTTACCGAAACAGTGTCTTTTTGCCCGAAACCCAATTGGCTAACAAAGCATATCGCCGCTATAATAAGATAATGTTTCACTATAGGTAGCGTATCAGTTTGAAATAGTCGTCATTCTGCTTTTTGTTTGACCTGACCTAAAAGCATGCATCCGGCAATCTTTAACCCCGCTTTCATGAGTGTGTTTTTTGACGCCATATTATCTGTGCCAGTTCGTGCTGCCGGAACTCTGCCAGCAAGATAACATTGCTTTTTCAATTCCTGAATCAGAAAACTTCCAATACCCTTCCGGCGCTCATCTTCTTTCACTTCCATATATAAATCCGCAAAGGGCATATTATAATGAAGAAGGAAACCGCCAGTGGCTACTATCCTGTTATCTGACTCTATAACATATTGCCCGATGGGTTCTGCTTTATGTTCAAAAACGGTATCCGTGTCATTTCGATCCCTGAATATAATATTATCCGGACTCATTTCCGTTGTACAATTTTTCTTCAAATAAAATCGTATCAGAGCTTATGTTGTGTCCATACTGATATAACAAATGGGTTAATAACCGGTCGTTAGTTTGACATTCAATAAATTTTACCCGGGAGATGATCAGTAACTTCAGAAACGCGTTAGAGGATTGTTTCCTGAAAGAAGGAATAATATAAAATTCGAAAACGGTATCCCGATCGCTCAGATTTTCATTGCCTTTTACTGAGCCATAGCCGATCTTTTGCCCATCGATTAAAATGATATAGGAATCTGTCCAGCCCCTTTCATGGCAGGCATTATACCTGATTTGAAAATTGTTCTCCTGCAAAAATAAAATGCGCAAAGGCAAAATGTCTTTCAGTTCTCCTTTAATTACCTCAATGGCCATGGAGCTTTCCTTTTTACTAAATTAATAAACTCTTGCATGGACATAAACCCTTTCATTTTTCCTGCTGGTAGGGCATGAGCGTGCGGTCTGCCGCAACCGTTCGTTCCCATACCAAAACTGTTCGTTTTTGAACGGTTAGCCTGATCTGTTTTTCTTTATTAAGCTCTGGTTGTCAACAGAATATCTGATTGGTATAAAACTTGGCATCTTTGTATGTCACGGAAAATAAAATCACTTATGTTCAAAAATTATTTCAAAACAGCCTGGCGCAGTCTGGTCAACGACAAACTGCATTCTTTTATCAATATCGCCGGGCTGTCCATTGGAATGACGGTAGCCATCCTGATCGGACTGTGGCTGAACGATGAGCTTTCTTTCAATACTTCTTTCAAAAATCATAAGCGTATTGCACAGGTGATTCAAAACGTGACCAATAACGGCGAGGTGCAGACCTGGTGGAGCGTGCCCTACCCGCTCTCCAACGAACTCCGTACCAAATACGGAAGCGATTTTAAACATATCGTGATGGCCGTGAACTGGGGTAGTCACCTGCTGGCCATCGGCAATAAAAAGTTCAGGGAAACCGGCGGCTATTTCGAAAAAGAAATGCCCGAAATGTTTACGATCAATATGATCAAAGGCCGGCAAAACGCGCTGTATGATCCGTCCTCCATATTGCTTTCCGCTTCAGCAGCTGCCGCTTATTTTGGACAGGAAGACCCGCTTAACAAGATCATCAAAATTGACCGGCAGGCGCCGTTAAAAGTAGCCGGTATTTATGAAGATTTTCCGCAGAACTCTGCCATGGCCAACCTGAATTTTATTTCTTCCTGGGATTTCTGGTATAAGGAACAAGGTGAATTGAAAGATATGGAAGATCCCTGGCGGCCAAATTTCACCAGCTTGTTTGTTGAATTGAATGATCACGCAGACTTCGATAAAGTGTCTGCCAAGATCAGGGATGTGAAGATGAAAAATGTGAACGCGCTGTTACAAAAAAAGAAACCCGCGCTGTTTTTAATGCCGATGGACCGCTGGCATCTGTATTCCGAATTTAAAAACGGCGTGAATACCGGCGGAGCTATCCGCTACGTGCATATGTTCAGCATCATTGGTGTATTTGTCCTGCTGCTCGCCTGTATAAATTTCATGAATCTGAGCACAGCCAAAAGTGAAAAGCGCGCAAGAGAAGTGGGCATCCGCAAAACCATCGGATCTCTCCGCAGTCAGCTGATTTTTCAATTTTTGAGTGAATCTTTTCTGACCGTAGCACTTGCTTTTTTACTCGCCATCCTGCTGGCCCAGCTCACACTGCCCTTCTTTAATTATGTGTCCAACAAAAAAATGTTCATTCTGTGGGACAGTCCGCTGTTCTGGTTGTCCGGATTGGCCTTCGTCATCATTACCGCTTTTGTGGCCGGCAGTTATCCGGCCTTTTATCTTTCTTCTTTCCGTCCGGTAAAAGTGTTAAAAGGAACTTTTAAAGCCGGACGTTATGCTGCCCTTCCACGCAGAATACTCGTTGTTTTACAGTTCACCGTTTCCGTCGCACTGATCATCGGCACGCTGGTGATCTATCGTCAGATACAGTTCGCGAAAAACAGACCCGTGGGCTATTCGCGCGCCAATCTGATCAGCGTGTCAACCGGCGATTCATCCATCCATTCACATTTTGACGCAGTAAAAGAAGAACTCCTGCAATCCGGCACGATCAGTTCAATTGCTGAATCGGAAAGTCCGACCACGGGCATCTGGAACAGCACGAGCGGATTCAGCTGGCCGGGTAAGGATCCGAATCTTTCCACCGATTTCGGTGTGGTGAGTGCGTCATTGGATTTTGGAAAAACCATTGGCTGGGAAATAAAAGAAGGCCGCGGTTTTTCAAAAGATTTCCTGACGGACAGTTCGGCGGTGATGCTGAATGAAGCGGCCGTGAATTATATGAACCTGAAGCAGCCCGTGGGGCAAACGATGACCTGGTGGGGCAAGCCACTGAAGGTGATCGGTATCATCAAAAATATGGTGATCGAATCTCCTTATGACGAAGCGCGACCGACGATCTATACGCCACTGTCCTATCTCGGAAACCTGATGATTCTTAAATTAAACCCGGCGATCAGTGCGTCGGCTGCCATACAGAAAACAGAATCCATCTTTAAAAAATTCAGTCCCGACCAGCCCTTCGAATACCAGTTTGTCGATGAGGAATATGCGAAAAAGTTTGGGGATGAAGAACGGATCGGACGACTTGCCGGTTTTTTTGCCTCACTGGCCGTGGCGATATCCTGCCTCGGACTGTTTGGATTAACTTCCTTTGTTGCCGAACAGCGAAAAAAAGAAATTGGTGTCAGAAAAGTGCTGGGTGCTTCGGTGATAAACGTATGGAATCTGCTCTCCCGTGATTTCGTTATACTCGTGATCATTTCCTTTCTGATCGCCGTTCCCCTCTCTTACTATTTCATGCATGGCTGGCTGCAGAATTATAACTATCGGATTGAGCTGTCCTGGTGGATTTTTGCCCTTGCCGGTGCAGGTGCGTTAGTCGTCACTTTACTTACCGTAAGTTTTCAGGCCATTAAAGCAGCGGTCGCGAGTCCGGTAAACAGTCTGAGATCGGAGTAAAGCTATTTATTTTTTTGCCTCGAGGTTTTTAATACGGTAGGCCGCATCGCGGTTGCCGGGTTCGAGCACCAGTGTTTTTTTATAGTATTGAAGCGCCAATGGGGTTTCACTATTCGCTTCATAGCCTTCTCCCAGACTTTCATTCGCATTGGGGCTGGCCGGATGTTCGGCAACATTAAATTTGAAAATATTTATGGCCTCTTTTTTCCTGTCCCTGCCCAGCAAAATATAACCCAGATCGTTGACGTCTGATTCGGGAAGAAGAAAAGAGCTGTCCTTTTGTTTTAGTCCTGCCGCAATTTTTGCAGCCTGGTCATAACCCTGGATTTCCAACTGGTTCCAGAATGACATCATATTTTTCTTTTCATAAAACTCATATCCTATCCAGTTATTGGCCCACCAGGTTTGCCGGGGGAAGAAAATATTCAGCAGATCGGTGGAAATATGCAATCCCCAGCCACTGTGCGTGAGATAAATCAAGACTTCTTTTTTCTTTGGGTTAGCTATACAGAAGCCCTTGAAATCACCGTTATCGCCCCATTGCCAGATCCAGAGGCCGGACTCGTTTTCCTGCAAGCCGATGCCCAGTCCCCACCCAATATGTTTATTGGCCTCCGTGACCCGGTGCTGAAACCAATTGCCGGCTGACTGCTTCGTAAACATCATCTGCTGCGTAGCCGGCTTCAGACCCTTCCCTTCCATAAGCGCCTGTATAAAAATGGCATAATCATTTGCGCAGGTCAGCAGACTGGCTGCGGCCCGCTGGTCCTTGTGATTGTTGATCGCGTCGGGACTGTTGCCAAACGCGGACAGGGTATCGAATTTCTCTGACCAGGTATAACCCGAATGCTCCATGCCCAGTGGAGTAAACACTTCCGTCTGTGCGAGTTCATTTAAAGTTTTACCCGTACGTTTTTCCACCGCGCGCTGCAGGAATTGAAAACCCTCGCCCGAATAGGAATAGGTGCTGTCGGGCGGAAAAATGAGTTTCGCTACTTTATCGTCGCCCCAGTTCGGCAGGCCCGTGGTGTGACGCAATACCATTCTGGCCGTTATTTTGCTGTACCTCGGATCGGCGGAATCAAAGCGATCATAAGGACCCGTATAGATCAGCAACGGCGTATCGAGACTGATGATGCCCCGGTCGTACAAACGCAGCACGGTGTAGGCAAAAACACATTTGCTCAGCGAAGCGGCTTCGAAAATAGTATTTGCGGTTACTTTTTTATCGGAGCCTTTGGCGATCGTTCCGAGGTTAAAGCGCTCTACTGTGTCGCCCTTTATACAAACGAGCTGTATGCCGGAAATACCGTATTGATTAATCAGCTTCTGTATCTGCTTTTCCTGGGCGAATACGGAGAGGGACAAAAAAAATAGTAAGAGGGAAATAATCGATTTTTTCATGACGGAGCAATTTAGAAAAAATCAGATGATAACTGACAGATAAATCACCTTATAAGGGAAGGTATTATTCGGGATTTCTTCCTGTCGGGTTATGGGATAAGCCACAGATAAGCCAGTGATAAGCCTGTGTTAAGCCAGTGATAACCCTGATTTATAGAGATCAGGCTTATCTCTGTAAAACAGGTGTTTTATCTCTGCAATAATTGAGGTTGGCTGTATAAGCCACCCAGAATAAAGGGTGAAGAGAACTGCAAAGCCGCTTTTAAATGATTATTGGGTCAGCGGGCGTAACCACATTTTGAGTTTTTTACACTCGGGAAGTCGGCCCAGATAGATCAGGCCATCGGTGGTTTTGGTTCTAGCCCTCGGTTTTTCCGGTTCGCTTAATGGCGTTGTTGAAACCTGGCTTCGCGTATTTGCCTGTGGATCTGAATGTTCGGAGGCAGCGTATTCGTGTACTGACTGGCCTTCAACTATTTGCTGAAGCAAAAGGGCCCGCCGTTTTCTGGAAAGTTTTTTTACTCCTGCAGGCTTTTCAGGGATAGAAGTGAAATCCTTCATGCCTTTTACGCGGTCTTTTTTTCCGGATTTCCGGACCGTTTTGTATTCGAAGGCTTTCTCGGGCGTTTCCAAAATCGGAATAATATATTCTTTATGAAGGGTTTCTGTAATAACGGCTTCGTCCATTCCTTCTTTCAGCATAAGGAACACCTTACCCGTTAATATCCTGTATAGCGCAAAAGGTCTGAGTTCTTTGGGCAGCAGTTTATACAGCGAGCCCGCTATTGGAGCAGCCTGTTTCAGGCGGTTGCAGCTCCGGCGAAAGCCTTCAAAAGCCGGATCCTTTTTAACCCGTTCACCGGTAAGCGGAGTATACCTGCGCCATATATTGTCGTTGAAATATGGCGAAAAATAAAAGCACATCCCGAGTCGGGGATCGCTTCCGGTAATAATATTATCTGTATTTCTTGTTGCCATAGGGTCTGTCGTGGGTAACGACGGACCCTCCGGTTCAAGTATGTGACTACGTAAAATAAAGTTTTTAACCGACCGGGACGGCTCAGGGAGCTTGTTGGGTACTTGTTCGAAAAGGAACATAAAGCGCAGTCGGGGGTTTTTGCGAGAGCTGAATGCCGATTTCGTTGTCCTTTACAATCAAAGGGTTAGGCAGGTTGGCGTTCATTTTATGGAAACCCGCTGTGAATTCATCTAAGCATGAAACGTAATCAATGCGGCAAAGCTTACTGCTTAAAAAATTCACCACCTGTTTTATTGCTGGTCTGATATCCTCACTCGTTTTACAAAGAATTGTTTACAGGACATTATGGGAGTTCAAAAATAAATGGATACCTCCACCCCTTTTCGCAGCCATACCTGTTCTGCTGGTTTTGCTGGCTGTAACGATATATTCTTTTTACTGGCACAGGAACGAAAAAAAAGACCAAATCATCCGGAACAATACTTTAGCTTTCTGGCAGGGTATAACCCGGTTTTTTATTGCACTTGACTTATCCATGATAGGTTGGCAAAAACTTTTTAATCTCCAATTTTATACGCCGCTGGGCATATTGGACCAGCCTTTCAGCAGTTTTTCGGGCGAAGCCTTAACATGGGCATACTTCGGACATTCGTATGCTTTTACCTGTGTTGTCGGACTGCTGCAAATTGCAGGTTCTTATTTATTGCTTTTTAAACGAACCAGTCTGTTTGGTTGCTTTATTCTTTTTCCGGTGCTGTTAACTATTGTGTGTATTGACTTTTTCTACGGACTTGAAGCAGGCGAACTGGGTCACGCTATCATTTTACTGCTGGGAATAATATACCTGTTATCACAAAACTATAACAGACTTTCAGAATTTTTCTTCAAAGCAAAAGATCATCTTGTCGCCGTTCAATTCAAAAATCGTTTTGTCGCCAATAGTATTCGTCTTTTAGTGGTTTGTATTCCCTTACTGCTCATTTTCTCCTATGGATCAAAAGATAATAATCCTCAGCTTACAGGAAAATACACAGTTACAAACAGGATCATCAATCAAAAACGGGTAATAGTAAAATCCTGCGGCGACAGCCTGTTAACCACTGTCTATTTTGACAAAGGAAATGACATTGTATTTGAATTTAACAGCCAACGCCGAAGACTGATTGGTTCCTATCAAATCGACAGTAAAAATAATCACCTTAGTACTACCTGGAGATACCCATTCAACCAATCTGGATTTGAAGGGACGCTTAGGGCAGCTAAACAAAATCAAATAATTTTAGTTGGCAAAATCGGTCCTGATAGTCTGCAGATTGAACTTTTAAAAACCGAATAACTGATTTCAGCTAAAAACCTAGCCTGCGTAAGGGTTTACCCCTATTTGGAATTCTATTCAATTAGAGTACATTGATGGCTTATAAATAAGTCACGGCAATTGAAAAAACTCTTAACCCTAAAGCACTGGCAATTATTCTGCCTGATGATAGGCATACCCATACTTATTCAAATCGTAACCATCAGTCTGATTATATCACATAGAAATCCAACAAAAGCGTTCTATTTATTACCCGTAGTCATGATTTTATACATCGGCCTGTTTTTTGGCTGGTTTTATTCGATGGGTACGAACCTGTATAAAAAACTCCCGGTGACAACGAAAATGAATTTGACCCGGTTTAAAATCTTTCTTTTTATTCCGGTTATATACATCATCTTTCTGTCCGTATTTATACTTGGAGCGTTTTTAAAGGCAACATCGGGTACCCGGCCAAATCCGGAGATAATCAGTTTCATCATTCCTCTTCATTTATTTTCCATGTTCTGCATTTTTTACTGTCTGTATTTTAATGCCAAAGCATTAAAGTCCGTGGAGTGGCAGAGGCCGGTCACATTCAGTGATTTTGCCGGGGAATTTTTCCTGATCTGGTTTTTCCCTGTAGGTATATGGATCATTCAGCCAAGAATCAATAAACTATTTGATCCGGCACAGGAAGGTTTTAGTTAACTTAATAATAGGAAATTTCAACGGCTTTTCACCTAACCAAAATCACATTGGAAAATACAACAATACCTACAAAATCTAAACCACCCTATTTATTGGGGCTTCTTTGTTTAATCCCTTTAGTAGGGGCCTTTGTCGGCATAGGATTGCTATTGTACGGCGTTTTAAAGTATAAAGATAAATGGCTTTCAATAATCGGGGCGGCAGGTATCGTCTGGACAATACTTGTATATTCATCACTTGATTATGCCGGGAAACATGCTTCCATTTTCAAAAAAGGATTTGAAGAAATTTCACAAACCCAAATAAACAGTTTAGTTAAAAGTATTGAGTTTTACAAATTGGCTCATGGAGAATATCCCGACAGTCTAAAACAACTCTTTGATGAGGATAAATCTGCGCCGATTGGTGACCCGGTACAGGGAATGAACAGCAAACGAAATTCTTATTATAATTACGAAAAAATCGGAAACAAGTATCTGCTTTTTTCATCAGGACAAGATGGAATACCCAATACGAAAGACGATTTATATCCAAATTTGCCAATCAGTGACAGCAGTAAAATTGGTTTTGTAAAAAGACCCTGATATAATATCACTCGTCCTTAGCCATTGCGCCAAGATCCTGCTTGGATCAATGCATCGAATTCTATAATTGAAAGTTTCATGTCAGTTATCAACAATTTTCTTCCCGAAAGGCATCAGGGATAATTCGATCATTTGAAAATGTTTCCTGCCAAAGGGTAAGCCGATGATCGTAATGCAAAGCAGCAATCCAAAAATAAAATGAGCAAGGGCAACCCAGAACCCGCCGAACAGAATCCAGATTAGGTTTGCAAATGTTTGCAAACAGCCTCCACTTGAATTGCTGTACACCACTTTTCTACCAAAAGGCCAAAGCATGAATTCCGCCAGTTTAAAACACTGCAGACCAAAGGGAATACCGACGACCGTACAACATAACACAACCCCGCCCACAAAATAACCAATAGCAGAAACCAATCCGCCAAACACAATCCATATCAGATTTGCAATAAGATTCACCGTTTTTTATTTTATATATGGCTGAACTAACAGGACACAGACCTGCCTGCGTATTCCAACTTTCCATTTCGCTTCTAAATTGACACGTTTTTAGGTTTGGAAAAAATTTATCTTAGCCTATAAGCCCGCCGCATGATTTTTTTCTTTCTTTTGTTGGCCATAAACATAGTTCCCCTCTTTTACCTGCGATCAACGTTCCGGTTCTGGATCATCTGTATCCCGCTCTGGTTCTGTATAGTGGCGGGGTTCCTCCTCTGGCGTCACACTCACGATACCGAAATCAGTCGCCTCGAGATCGCCTATCAGAAAAGTGCCGGTAGTAAAAATTACGGAGATCAAAATATCTGGAGCAGTCTTGAGGCCCTCAGGGCTTCCGGTCGCGTTACAAATCAAAAAATCCTCCATGAGATCTTCTTCCAGACGCTCGTAATGTGGCTTCTGCAGATCGCAGGCCTTCGGAGGACGAAACGCAACTACTATTTCTGGCTGTCCTGGATCACCGGACTCCTGTTGCTCGCCGCACCGATCCTCGGCGCACTCATGGGCATCGTGCCATTGGGACCACTGGTTTGATATTTAAGAGGGCCAGATCAGGGGCCGGCTATTTTTATCGAAAATTAGGGAAAGGCAAAAATCGCATCTAAACCTTTTTGAGTATCAAAAATCGTAACATGAAATCTCTGGTAACGTTCAATTCCGGGAAATGTATAAGTCTTTCGTAGAAATGTATAAGCTAAAACCTGGCTTTAGTGAGAGTTTTGCAAATCAGCTTTCCGTTAAACAATATTAAAATTCCAGCTAATCTTTATTAACATGACAACATTACTCTGTACTACGAAGCGAAACACACATTTCACGATTAATAAAGCCAGTGGCTCTGTGCTTTCACAAACTTCTTTATAATTCATTTAATCATCGTTAAAACAAAAAAGATGTCTCTTCATTCATATATCACGCTTGGCCGTTCCGGTCTCAGAGTTAGCCCATTTTGCCTTGGGGGCATGACCTTCGGTAACGACATGGGCTGGGGTTCCAGTGTACCCGATTCCGAAGCCATCATTTCCCGGTACC
>CBDCCE010000011.1:0-47270 GCA_965214575.1 Puia sp. | reverse complement strand
GAACATCAATATAATCAAGACTATTGATTTGCGTATGCCCTTTGAGTAATTTGGATTTTAAGGAATCCGAGTTGAATGACCTGGTAATATCACCGAATTTCAGTCCGCCCTGGTCGGTTCCCACAAACCCGTTGATCGCAAACAGGTTAACATCCCATTTAAAACGGTTATCGGCGATATTTGCGGGATTGAAAAAAACGCCGTTGACTCCGGTATAGTTTCCTGTTCTGTAACCCGGAAAGGTTTGCGCCGAAGTCTCGAGAAGGAAAAAACACGACAACATCAGCGTCAGTACAAAATGCTTCCTCATTCGTTTTGGTTCTATAATTTTGGAAGCGTATACCCGTTATGGTATTCCTTCATCAGATATTCTGCGTTCACTGCTTCATCAGAAAACTTATCCGTATTCCAGAATAACTTTTTTCCTGTCCGGTAACTGATATTCCCCAGCTGTGCTACGGTGGCCACATGCGCGCCTGCTTCAATCGAACAATGCAGGTCCTCCATTTTTCTTGAACGGACCACCTCAATGAAATTTTTCCAGTGGTTATCCAGTCCGTTATCGGTTGGTTTAATTAATGGTTTTTCGATTTTTAATTTGCTTCTTTTTTCATCAATTACTTCCCATCCTCCCCTGCTCAGTACCAGGGTGGCATTGTTTCCAATATACGCGATTCCATGATCCCTTCCATAGGATCCGTTACCAATGCCCATGGCGCTGTCCCAAACCAGATTGAAATGATCGAACTCATATAATGTCGTCAGCGTGTCAGGTGTTTCCTGGTAAAGATCCGGATAGGCAAAATCGCCTCCCAGCGCTGCAATGGATTTCGGATTGCCGGCTTTCATACCAAGTAATCCATAGTCCAGCAGATGCACGCCCCAGTCCGTCATGAGGCCGCCCGCATAATCCCAGAACCAGCGGAAATTAAAATGAAACCGGCTGGCGTTAAAAGCTCTGGTGGGAGCGGGTCCCAGCCAGGTCTTGTAGTCAACTCCTGCAGGCACAGGGGTGTCCGGAACCACGGCACCCGGTTTCATCCAGTCCTGATAGCACCACACTTTTACCGTACGGATATTTCCGAGCTGACCCGTATTGATAAAATCCAGTGCATCCTGAAAATGCTGCTGGCTGCGCTGCCACTGACCTCCCTGAACGGCACGGTTGTACTTTTTTTGGGCGGCAACCATCAAACGGCATTCTCCGATTGAATTGCCAACGGGCTTTTCTACATATACATCTTTTCCCGCTGCACAGGCTTCCATCATGATCAGGGCATGCCAGTGATCCGGTGTGCCTATAATCACTACGTCCACATCCTTGTTGTCCAGCACATGACGGTAATCACCCGTCGTTTTAATTTTCGATACATCCACATTGAGCTTGACCAGGTCGGCCATTCTTTTGTCAATTACATTTTTATCCACGTCACATAACATAACCACTTCCACACCGGGTTGTTTCAGCGAGGACAAAAGATCTGCCCATCCCATCCCATTGATACCAATCGCACCAATATTGATACGGTCACTCGCTGCCATCTTTTTAACCGGAGCACCAAACAGGCCCGTGTGAAACGACGGAATCAAAACGGAAGAGCCGGCAAACAAACCGGCATTGCGGATAAAACGACGTCTGCTGTTCATGTTGATCATTTATTTGTGAACCATTGTAGTAGAATGATAAGCACCATACCAGCCTGCGCCGATCATCGGAGCCTTATCATTGAGAATCACTTTAACCGGTACTTTTTTTACGAGCTCCTGCATCCGGTCACAGTCCAGTAAGTTTTCATAGAAATAAGGATCCCGTAAAAGCGAAAGTATCTTGGGCGGAATTCCTCCCGCAAGCAAAAGACCTCCCGTTGATTTCATTTTCAAAATCAGATTACAGCACTCCCGGGCCAGATTGCGTACAAATATGCGCATGGCCTCTATACAGACCGGATCTGTTTCTTCGATAGCCGCTTCACTTACGGCGGCCGAAGGGTCGCCGGTTTTTATTTTATCGAGAATAGCTGTCGTGGCGGTCCGTTTTTTTACCTCACAGAGAAATTCAAAAATGGCGAATACGGCCGGCCCTGCAATGATGCTTTCCCAGCTGACCACCTTATATTTCTTAAGCATATAATCATGAAGCTCCAGATCCCCTTCGCTCCGGCAGGAAAAATCGCAATGGCCGCCTTCTGTGGCAAAGGGATGATGGAACTGCCCATCCCAGAACATACCCGCTTCCCCAAGTCCGGTACCGGGGGCGAGAATGGATATATTTCCTCCTTCCTCCGAATCTCCGGGGTGAAGAACAGCAAAGTCTTTGTCATCCAGTCCCGCAACCCCGTAAGCAGTAGCTTCCAGATCGTTCAAAAGAACCACATGGGAACAACCGGTTGCAGCTGAAATTTCATTGGCATCCAGATACCAGGGAAGATTGGTCACACTTACCCGACCCTCAAAAACAGGTCCTGCGACACCCAGACAAATTCTTTCGGGTTTATAACCTGGATTTTCTGATAGGAATTGTTCGATAATTTTATTCACAGAGGGGAAACTGCCTGAATGGAAAGTCGAAGACCTGATCATCTTCACTTCATCCGCAGTGGCTTCGAAAAGAGCCAGATTCACCTTGGTTCCGCCGGCATCTCCGCCCAGAACAATGGTCTTTTTATCTCCATAAGAAAGTTTATCCGGAAAATAGAGAGAGATTTTCGAACCGCCAGCCATATTATCCATTGAAGGGCCAATTTAACGGATTGGCTCGAAAAAACCGCCAAACCGGTTCCCCGCTTTGGGAACTTTGCGATAGGCGAATCGTATTTTTACAATGAAAAAAGGCCGGATTCCGGAGCTTAAGGGCAAAAAGAAAAGCCAGTGTAGAAACACCGGCTTGAGAAAACTTCAGTTATGATAATCACTATGCTTTAAACGGTGTTTTAAGCCGATTATTATCAGATCCGGTTGAAAAAAGCCATCTTATACAGATTATAAAGCAGTTGCAAATGAGCCAGACAGACTTCAAAATGATACAAAGCATGCGCTGGTACGGCCCTGCGGACCCTGTGAGCCTCTCAGATATCCGGCAGGCCGGATGCACCGCCATTGTCACTGCCCTCCATGAGGTTCCCAATGGCGCCATATGGACAATCGGGGAAATTAAAAAAAGGCAAAAAGAAGTGGAAGCGGCGGGTCTGTCCTGGATGGTTGTGGAAAGTCTGCCTGTTCATGAAGCCATAAAAACCCAAACGGGCGACTTCCGTAAATACATAGAAAATTATAAAACCAGCATCCTCAACCTGGCTGAATGCGGGATCCGGATCATCACTTATAATTTTATGCCTCTGCTGGACTGGACAAGAACCGACCTGGCATTCCGGCAGCCCGACGGATCGCTTGCCCTCCGGTTTGAAAGACTGGCCTTCATCGCATTTGATTTATTTATGCTGAAGCGCCCCAGCGCAGAAATAGATTATACCGGAGAAGAAAAGATACAGGCCGAAAAACGCTTCAGCCAGATGACCGGCCAGGAAAAAATACAACTGCAAAAAAATATTATTGCGGGACTGCCGGGCAGTGAAGAAAGCTTTACGCTGGATCAGTTTCAAATTGCACTGGACAGTTATCAGGGAATAGACGAAGTATCGCTGCGCAGGCACCTGGTCGAATTTCTTAAAGAAATTATACCCGTAGCCGAGCAGGCTGGCGTTAATATGGCCATTCATCCGGACGATCCGCCATACCGTATCCTCGGTCTTCCCCGGATTTTCAGTACGGCCCGCGATGCCGATGAACTGATCCGCCTGGTACCTTCGGAAAATAACGGTCTTTGTTTCTGTACCGGATCTTTCGGAGTCCGCGCAGATAATGATCTGCCGGCTATGATAAGGCATTTTGCCAACCGCATTCACTTTCTTCATCTCCGCAGTACCAGCCGCAATGAGGCCGGCGATTTTTTTGAAGCCAATCATCTCGAAGGTGATGTGGACATGTTTGCGGTGGTAAAAGAAATTGTCGATGTGATGAAGCGGAGGAAAATCTCCATTCCCATGCGCCCTGATCACGGGCACCAGATGCTCGATGACCTGAAGAAAAAAACAAACCCGGGATATTCCGCCATCGGACGTTTACGCGGGCTCGCCGAACTGAGGGGGCTGGAATTAGGCATCATCAGGAATTCCTGAGCCTGAGTCCAACATCACCCCGCATCATTATCAAAGTCTGAAAAATATTTTTCTCTTATACAGAAAATACAGAATACCTGTTTCCAGCGCGAATACCAGCAGCGATCCAATCAGTGCCCCATACAGCGGCGAAACAGCTGTAAAGCCGAACAGTCCCCTGCAGATTTCAAGGACATAACCGGTAAACCATCTATCACCAACTATTTCATTAAACAGATAGATGAAAATCGAATTCAACGCAAACAGATTGAACAGGAGCAGGTGGTTCCGGTGCTGCCTGATATCCACCCACCAGTAAGAAAAAGCGAGAAATAAAACAACCCATCCGCCAGAGGCCAAAACAAAAGAGCTGGTTGCAATTCGCTTAACGATGGGCGTTATATGGGTCCAGTCCAGACCGAATCCGGACAATAGAAGTATTCCGCTGCTGATGAATAACACATTCATTTTTTGCCGGTGCCCGGCGTCGCTCATTAACAGCTTACCGGTAAGCACCCCCCAGATCGTATGGGCACTGGTGGAAATGCAATTGATAGCCACCCAGCCGCCCGGGTTAATCTTATTCATGAGAAGAAGATCCACATAGTTTCCGAAATTATGCTGGGTCGGTGAAGGGCTGGTCAAATCCGCTCACGTGCGCAAAACGGTAGAGTAACTCGGGTATCAGCAGGCAGAGCAGACTGACTGCTATCTGCGATAAAACGGACCAGTCCATAATCAGAAAAGCAACCAGCGTCGTAAAGGACAACTGGGTAAGTACGTCCCAGAGTTCGAAGGAAAGTCCCCCCGGCCTTACTGCATAGTCCAGCACGCCCCAGAAAAACAGCCAGCCGCATCTTTTCAGAATTTTAATAAACCGCTGTCGCCACGATAGCGTTTTGCTCAGCTTTTTCATCGAGTAGGCCATGGAAATGCCTGCAGAGAACATGAACGTGGGCTGAATCAGATCCCAGAGGCGAAGTCCATTCCAGGGATGATGAAAAAACTGGTTGAGGACCCGCGCCAGCGGCCCATCCTGTACCAGGGGCAACAGATGTTCGAAAAGCAGCGTGCTTTCGAGCGCCAGCAAAATCATCGTCAGCCCTTTTAGAAAATCAAGAGAGGACAGGCGGTTGCCCGCAGGCGAAGTTTCTTTCATATGGTTTGAATGGGTAGCTGAATATAAATAATTTATGTTTGCAGGCCATGAATGAATTTATTTTATCTGCCTGGAATCTTGACAAAAAATCCTGTTCCGTTGACCTTTTTGGAAACGGGCTGATCAATCACAGTTGGAAAATAGTTTCCGGCAGCGAGGAGTTTCTTCTTCAGAAGATAAATAAAAAGGTATTCGGGCGCCCCGCCGATATCATGGAGAATTGCAGTCTGTTAAGTGAGTATCTCCGGACGGCAGATCCCGCATACCTGTTTGTGGCGCCGATAGAGACTGTGTCCGGCAAAAATTATATCCTGTTTGAAGAAGAATATTACCGCCTCTTCCCTTTTGTAACGAATTCTTTTACGATCAATGAACTGTCTGACCCGAAGATGGCCTTTGAAGCCGCCAGACAATTTGGTAAATTCTCCAGCTCCCTGTCGGGCTTCGATCCTGCCAGACTGCATATTACGCTTCCTGATTTTCACAATCTTACCCTCCGCTTTCAGCAGTTTAACTCGGCGCTGGAAAAAGGAAATAAAGAAAGAATTTCCGAAACCCGGGAAAGTATCCGTTACCTGCTGAATCAAAAAAATATAGTCGATGTTTTTGAACAAATAAAGACAAACCAGTCTTCCAGGTCAAGGGTTATTCATCATGATTCAAAAATTAATAATGTATTATTTGACCGCAGCAGCCTGAAAGGAGTTTGTGTTATCGACCTGGATACGGTCATGCCGGGATATTATATCAGCGACGTCGGCGATATGCTCAGAACCTATTTATCCCCTGCAGGCGAGGAAGAAGCAGAAGTTGAAAAGATAGAAATACGCGAAGATTATTTTTACCAGATTCTGTCAGGATATATGGCTGAAATGAAATCGCACCTGAGCCGGGAAGAAACGAAGTATTTTATTTATTCCGGCCGGTTTGCCATCTACATGCAGGCGCTCAGGTTTTTAACGGACTATATAAACAACGATATTTATTATAACATACAATTTGAAAAACAGAACCTGGTCAGATCAGAAAATCAGATTGTTTTGCTGAAAAAATATATCGAAAAAGAATCCGCCCTCAGCCGGATCGCAAATACAGAGTAGTCCCGTTTATCGGGGGAGACGGCTTCTGTACACTGTAATCAGAAATTGAAATTGAAGCCAAGCGTCCAGTAGAAACTGTTTTCGATACTTTCCATTTTTGTCCGGTTGATGACTGTCCCGTCTTCTTTGATCGTTTGAATCTGTACCGTAGCCGGATGTACGGGAATCGCGTAAGTCGGCGTGAAATTTATGGTACATTTTCCTATTTTATAATTGATGGGCAGGCTGGGTTCGTAATCCAGCAGTTTGAAAGTGGACGCATTCAAAACGGTACCTGTAACCGCCGCGATGCCCGTTTGTACAGGCTGACCCTTTTGCTTAATGGTATATTTCCGTTTTTTGTAGTAGTCGTTATAATAATTCTGTGTGCTGGCTGATGCTGACAGGGTCGGCGTGACATCCATTTTATCATCCAATAGATAAAAAGTATGTTCTAATCCAAACAGTCCCGCAAAATCCAGTTTGCTCCCAATATTTAATGTACCGGTAAAAGTGGTTTTGATAAATCCAAAATCAAAGCCATTTTCATAAGCCATACTCGCCGAAATTTCAGACGTCACGCTGGTACTCTGGCTATTGTAAAAATATTTGGATGCGGTGAATAGTCCGTCGTATTGCCCTGCAGTAAATATATATCCGCCTTCCACAGTAACCAGATCAATCCGGCTGGCCGTTGTGTTTTTCAGATAGTTGAGGGAAACCGACGCATACAGTCCCGTTTTGTTGTAGTAAGAAAAAGAAGGAATAAAGTAAGGCAAAATGGTCGAATCTTTTCTGCCGAGGTAAACGTCATTACTCTGGTAACTCATGCCGGCTTCAAAATGCGAACTGGCAGGCAATCCTTTCCGGTCGGGAACTGAGTCTTTTAAGGAAATAACAGATTGTATTTCTCCGGAATCTTTTACATTAACAAGGGAATCTGACACATTCTGTGAACGACCATCCTGTAACCACAGGATCGCAACAACAAAGGGGAGCAGCCGGCAGGTCGTTTTCATAGGGGAATGATAAAAGTGCTTCCCTGTTCTTATGTTAAGAAAAAGGAAGCACCCGATTTTAGTGAGATGGAATTAGTGTTTTTTAATTTGCTGGCTCACGTGATTTTCCTGTTGATTCAGGGCTTTCTGATCCGTTTTGGTGATATGGCCGTTATCCTGTGATGCCATATCTTTTTCTTCGTGACGGATCTGGTGATCTTCGTGATGCAGTTTGCCTGCTTCTTTTTTGCTCATCTGGCCGTCTGCGACCTTTTTATCAATGCGTTTGTCCTGATTGGCTAAACGATGATTGACTTCAGTTCTGCGGGGATGATGCACGCCGGCCATGGCAAAGCCTACGGAGCCTAAAAAAACCAGTGTTGCTAAAATTGTCTTTTTCATTTTTTACTTTTTTTAATAGAATAATGAATCTCAGACAGAAAATTAGCAAATGGGTTTAATGCCTCTAAGCATTTTGGCATAAATAAGTTATTGCCCGCCCCCCTCAGGTTAACGAGGCAATAACATGAAACCTTAAGGAGAACAGTCTCAAAAAACCAGCGTGGCGATGGAATGCGGCAGACTTTCCGTCTTAACGGCCCTCCCGTTTAACCACAGAATATAGGGCAGTTTCTGGTCGCTTTTATTCATCACGACAACAGCAATTTTTCCATCCAGGTTCTGAAACGCCGTGGTTTCCAAAAGATCCCTGTTGGATGAGCTGCTGATCCTTTTCGCACCGGGACGAATGAATTTGGAAAATTGCCCTATATAATAAAAGGAATTGGTATAAATCAGTTCACCGGAATGAGTATTTCCTATAACGGGTGCGAAACAGAAATTGCCTACATGATTCGGACCACCGGTTTCATCGACCAGCACGTTCCAGTCCGTCCAGCCCACGGTTCCACAATTGAAATCATTGATCATGGAATGACCATAACGTTCTCCCAGCGACCAGTCGCCCACTCTTTTGAAATCGAATTTCTCCACACATCCTTCCGAGAACACCAGGTTCTTATCCGGAAATGCTTCGTGTACTTTTTTCACGTTGTCAAACAGCATGGAGCTGCCCGTCCAGGTTTCATACCAGTGAAAGGCAATGCCCCAGATATATTTCGCAGCATCCGGATCATTTAAAATAGTACTTGCCTGCTGATAAATCAGATCGCGGTTATGATCCCAAGCCATCAGTTTTTTATCTCCCATTCCGGCAGCAGCCAGCGTGGGTCCAAGAAATCCCTTGATATAATCGCGTTCGTCTTCTGCAGAATAGTAACAGGATTCCCAGCTCTGTTTGGCCAGTGGTTCATTTTGTAACGTGAGCCCCCATACCGGCACGCCTTCTTTTTCATAGGCCAGGATGAATTTTACATAGTAATTGGCCCAGGCCTGATTGTATTTGGGAAGCAGTTTTCCACCATGCGCCATTTCCCCATTGTCTTTCATGAAAGCCGGCGGGCTCCAGGGACTTACATACATCCTCAGCTTACCCCCGGCAGCTGCAATGGCCTGATGTATAAACGGGAGCCTGAACTGCCGGTCGTGATCTATGCTGAATGATTTTAATTCATCATCCCCTTCTTTGATATAGGTATAACTGCCGCTTGAAAAATCGCAGCTGTGAATATTCGTTCTCGCCAGCGTATAACCGATACCCGTAACCGAATCATAGTAGGAGCTCATGAATTGTTTCTGTGCTGCGGGAGAAAGTTTGGCATAGGTCTCGGCCGAAGCATCCGTGAGTGCGCCTCCGATTCCCAGCAGCGTCTGAAAGGAATGTGATGGATCAACGAATATGCAAACCTGGGTTTCGGCAGGCTGTCCATAATCGGAAAAACCCAGACCCTCTGAAGTCTTACTGATCCGGTAACCGGTATTTTCTGCTGTGGTATAAATGCTCACGGTCTTTTGGGAGAAACCCGTGGCAAAGAATAAAAGGAGACAGGCGATGAAAAATATACTCTTTTTCATTAAATGGCTTTTTACGGTGAATCGTTGAGCCAAATATATACCCATCCGCCCGTTTATCCATCGGCCTGCTGGTCTTTAGTTTTTTGGGCATCCTGTGCAATTTCATACTCCAGTTCCGGATCGAGGTTTTGCTCTTCCACCCGCTTTTCTTTTTCCATCAGCTCTTCATGATGTGCCTGTAAATAAGCCAGTTGTTTTTCCCCATAGGACCATTTGGTAAAGAGTACAAAAAGAACGGGAACAATGAAAATGGAAATGCTGGTTGATGCGATCATGCCACCCAATACAGTAAATCCGATCGTGTTTCTGGCAACTGCACCGGCCCCTGTGGCCAGAACCAGTGGCATCACACCCAGAATGAAAGCAAAGGAAGTCATGATGATCGGGCGCAGTCGCAAACGCACGGCTTCGAGTGTCGACTGAATCAGTTCTTCTCCCCTGTCCACCCGCAGTTTGGCGAATTCAACAATCAGTATCGCATTTTTTGCGGACAGTCCGATCAGGGTAATCAGTCCGATTTGCGCATACACATTATTCGTCAGCGGGGGCACCAGGCTCAGCATACCGATGGCACCAAACGCACTGATGGGAACGGCGAGCATAACGGAAAAAGGAACCGACCAGCTTTCATATAAAGCGGCGAGAAAAAGAAATACAAAAGTTATCGAGAAAATAAATATATAAATGGTTGTTGTGCCCGCCTTGATTTCTTCGTAACTGAGTCCCGAGAATTCATAGGTATATCCCTGTGGCAATACTTTGGCCGCGGTTTGTTTTAACGCCTCAATGCCTTCGCCGGTACTGTATCCCTGCGGGGTGGACCCGTCCACTTCCGCGGAGCGGAAAATATTGAAATGCGTGATCAGCGGTGCCGTTTCAATCGGGGTATAACTGATCAGTGTGCCGAGCGGCAGCATCTGCCCCGAACTGTTGCGCACATAGTACTTATTGATATTGGATACGAGGGCACGAAAAGCCGTGTCCGCCTGCACCACCACATGATAGGTTCTGTTATACAGCGTGAAATTATTTACAAAAAGGCTACCCATGTAAGCCTGCATCGTATTGAATACATCGGAAATATTCACGCCGAGTTTTTCGCAGAGGTCGCGGTCAACCGTCAGATTATAACTCGGGGTATGGGCGCCGTAATAACTGAAGGCCGTGGATATTGCCGGATTTTTATGCGCTTCGGCAACAAATTTTTTTACCACCGTTTCGAAAGCATGAATATCGTCGCTGGTATTTCCCTGCTGTATCTGCATGCTGAAGCCCGCAGCCTGTCCGATGCCCGGAATAGGTGGCGGCGGGATCACCACCACGTTGGCATTTTTTATTCCGGCAGCAAGCACCCGTTGTTTGATCACGTTGATAATACCCGGAATTTTCTGGCCCGCTTCTTTTCGTTGGTCCCAGGGCGCCAGGGTGCAAAAAATCGTACCGTTATTGGAGTTCGCGCCTCCGTTCAGAATATTGAATCCTGAAAATGCCGCATAGTGAATCACGCCCGGTGTGGCTCCTACGACTTTCATCAGCTTCGTCATGAGTTCAACCGATTGCGTGGTGGCGGTGGCTTCCGGCATCTGATAAGTGACAAATAACCTGCCCCCGTCTTCGGGAGGAATGAATCCCGATGGTTTTGTTTTAAATAAATACCAGGTGCCTGCACAAATACAAACCAGAATAATCAGGATGTACCGGCTTCCCCGGATACTTTTCTGTACGCCCCTGGAATATTTTTCAGTCACCCGGCCGAACCAGGAATTGAACCGGAAGAAAATCCGGTTAATACCCTTCGCTTCTTTTTTTATCTGTGTCGGCCTGAGCAGCAGGGTGCATAAGGCTGGCGTCAGCGACAGGGCCACGAAGGCAGAAAGAATGACAGAAATGGCGATCGTAATAGCGAATTGCTGATAGAGCCTGCCCACGATGCCCGGTATAAATCCCACCGGCACAAAGACCGCTGCCAGTATAAGCGCAATCGCCACCACGGGTGCTGAAATTTCTTTCATCGCCCGGTAAGTCGCTTCTTTGGGTGACAAATGCTGTTCGTCTATATAATGCTGTACGGCTTCCACTACTATGATGGCATCATCCACCACGATCCCGATGGCCAGCACGAAACCAAACATGGTCAGCGTATTAATCGTAAATCCCAGCGGAATAAAAAAACAGAAGGTTCCCAGAATGGAAACCGGAATAGCCATCACCGGAATCAGCGTGGAACGCCAGTTCTGCAGAAAAAGAAAAACCACTACGGCCACCAGGCCCAGGGCCTGCAACAGCGTCTTCACCACTTCCTGCATGGAAACCTTAATGATGGTCACCCCTTCGAAAGGCACTTTATAATCCACATCGCTGGGAAATGATTTTTTCAATTGCTCCAGTACAGCATATACATTATTCGCGGTCTCGAGCGCATTGCTGCCCGGTGTTTGAAAAACCTGCAGGAAGGAGGCCCGCTTGCCGTCTACAAAAGAATTGCTCGAGAAAGTAAATTTGCCCAGTTCCACACGGGCCACATCTTTCAGGTAAACCATCTCGCCGGTAGCAGGAATTGTTTTCACCACCACTTTGTCAAATTCCGAAGCCTTATTCAGCCGGCTGTTCACCAGGATACTCATTTCACGTGTCTGTGCATTCTGTTGCGGTGGGGATCCTGCGGAGCCGGCAGCCACATATACATTTTGTGCATTGAGCGCACTGATCACATCCTGCGGCATAAGTCCGTAGGAAGCCATCTTAGCGGGATTCATCCAGATGCGCATGCTGAAATTATCGGCGCGCGCGCTCACATCGCCCCACACCGGGTACCCGCAACAAAGCATCTTCAATAAATATATTCGTGTAATTATCCAGGAAAGTAATATCGTGTGTGCCTCTGGGTGAGTAAATGGCTACCAGCATCAGCTGACTGGTATTGCTGGCGCGTACCGTAAGACCGAGTTTACTCACTACGGCGGGCAGCAGCGGGGAGGCCGTACCTACCCTGTTTTGTACATTGAGTGCAGCGATATGCACATTGGTGCCTACCTGAAAAGTGACCCGGATATTGACACTGCCCGTATTCGTATTGGTGGATTGCATGTACTCCATGCCAGGTGTTCCATTCACCTGTTCTTCAATCGGAATGGCTACCGTTTGTTCCACTGTTTGCGCATCCGCTCCGGTATAGGCGCCGGATATGCCCACAGAGGGCGGAGTAATTTTGGGATACTGGTCAATCGCCAGGTTGTTTATGCAAATAATCCCCGAAATGATCAGCACGAGTGAAATAACAATCGCCGTAACGGGTCTTTTTATAAACGTGTTGGCAATCATGCCTGTTCCGTTTTATTTTGTTCGCGCGATTGCCGGATATCGAATTCCAGCGCCGGATCAATATCCTGCTCCTCTACTTTTTTTGCCTTTTCCATCAGCTGCTCATGATGGGCCACGAGATAATCGAGTTGTTTTTTTCCATAAGAAAGACGGGTAATGAGTACGAATAAAACGGGTACTATAAATATGGCAATCGTCGACGCAGCGAACATACCTCCCAACACAGTATAACCGATCGTCCGGCGGGCCTGCGCACCGGCACCCGTGGCCAGCACCAGGGGCAGCACACCCAGTATAAATGCCAGAGAAGTCATGATAATCGGACGAAGTCTTAGCCTGACTGCTTCGAGTGTCGATTGAACCAGATCCTCTCCCCTGTCCACCCTCACTTTCGCAAACTCCACAATCAGAATCGCATTTTTTGCAGCGAGGCCGATCAAGGTGATCAGTCCGATCTGCGCATACACATTATTGGATAAAGAGGGTACCAGGATCAGCGCCAGAATAGCGCCAAATGCGCCTATCGGAACAGCAAATAATACAGAGAAGGGGACGGACCAGCTCTCATATAACGCAGCCAGGAAAAGAAAAACAAAAGTGAGTGAGAAAGCAAATATGTAAATCGTCGTGGAACCGGCGCGGATCTCTTCATAACTCAGTCCTGAAAATTCATACGTATATCCCTGCGGTAATATTTTTTGTGCCAGGTCCTGAAGCGCTTCAATCGTTTCACTGCTGCTGTATCCCGCACCGGAACTGCCATCGATTTCGGCCGAACGGAAAATATTAAAATGCGAAATGAGCGGGGCGGTCTCTGTTGTGCTGTAACTGACCAGGGTTCCGAGCGGAAGCATTTGTCCCGCCTGGTTACGGACATAGTATTTGTTTACATCCGACACCACACTGCGAAACAGGGTATCTGCCTGCACCACCACGTGAAATGTGCGATTGTAAACCGTAAAATCATTGATGTATAAACTGCCCATAAATGCCTGGATCGTGGTAAACACGTCGTTGACGTTCACTCCGAGCTTTTCGCATTTGTCCCGGTCCACCGTCAGATTGAAACTGGGTGTATGGGCCCCGTAAAAACTATAGGCTCCCGAAATGGCAGGAATTTTATTGGCTTCTGTTACGAATTTCTTTACGACGTTTTCAAACGCGTGCAGGTCGTCGTTGGTATTTCTCTGTTCAATCTGGAAACTAAAACCAACGGTCTGCCCGACACCGGGTATGGGAGAAGGCTGAATCACTTCCACATTGGCATCCCGTATTCCCGCATCCGCAATGCGTTTCTGCATCACGCCAATAATGCCCGGCACCTGCACTTCCGTCGTGCTCCTTTCGTCCCAGGGTTTCAACTGAACATAGATCGTTCCCGCATTGGAGTTTGAGGCATTGTTCAGCACGTTCAGTCCCGATAGTGCCGCATAGTGACCCACACCCGGCGTTTCCGCAACCACTTTCATGAGTCGGCTCATGAGTCCGACGGACTGGGCCGTAGAGGATGCCGGCGGCAATTGAAAAGTGACATATAAATTGCCATCGTCTTCCGATGGAATAAATCCGGATGGCTTTTGCTGGAAAAGAAAATAGGTGCCCACACAAATACAAACCAGCAGGATCAGAATATACCGGGATGCTTTTAAACTGTTTTTTACGCCATTCGTGTAGCGGTTCGTCACCCGGTCAAACCAGTTGTTGAATCTGAAGAAAAATTTATTGATACCCCGCGCTTCTTTTTTCACTGCGGTGGGGCGCAATAATAAAGTGCAGAGCGCAGGCGTCAGCGACAGGGCAATGAATGCAGAAAGAATCACCGAGATCGCAATCGTGATGGCGAATTGCTGATAGAGCCTGCCCACGATTCCGGGAATAAAACCGACCGGTACAAAAACCGCCGCCAGGATCAGCGCGATGGCCACCACCGGTCCCGAAATATCTTTCATCGCGTGATAGGTCGCTTCCTTCGGCGACATATGTTCTTCGTCAATATAATGCTGTACGGCTTCCACTACGATAATCGCATCATCTACCACGATCCCGATGGCCAGCACAAATCCGAACATCGTGAGCGTGTTGATCGTAAATCCAAGTGGAATAAAAAAACAGAACGTACCCAGTATGGAAACCGGAATGGCCAGAACGGGTATCAGTGTGGAGCGCCAGTTCTGTAGAAAAAGAAATACCACAATGGCGACCAGTCCCAGGGTCTTCAACAGGGTCCATACCACATCCGACATGGACACTTTCACCACCGTCACCGACTCAAAAGGAACTTTGTATTCAACATCGGCAGGAAAGGATTGTTTCAGCTGCGCAAGTTGTGCGTAAACGCCATTGGCTGTTTTCAGTGCATTGCTGCCGGGTGCCTGATAGATCAGCAGATAGGAAGCCCGGTGGCCGTCCACAAAGGAGTTGCTGGCAAATGTAAATTTTCCCAACTCCACGCGAGCCACATCTTTCAGATACACGAGCTCACCGGTCGACGGAATACTTTTTACGATGATATGTTCAAACTCCGGCACCTTACTCAAACGGCCATTCACCAGTATGCCCAGTTCAAAAGTCTGCGCTTTCGACTGGGGAGGAACACCGGCAGAGCCTGCAGCGACCTGTACATTCTGCGCGTTGAGTGCATTGATCACATCCTGCGGTGTTAAAGAATAGGCCGCCATTCTTTCCGGATTCATCCAGATACGCATACTGAAATCGTCGGTAAACCGGTTGATGCTGCCCACGCCCGGCACGCGAAGCAGTGCATCCTGCACAAATATATTGGTGTAATTATCGAGGAAGGTGATATCGTGTGTGCCCTTTGGTGCATATACGGCCACCATCATCAGCATGCTGGGATTTAACGCGCGCACGGTAAGTCCCAGCCTGCTCGCCACGGCGGGAATCAGCGGCGTGGCAATGCTCACACGGTTTTGCACATCGAGTGCCGCCACATCAATATCGGTACCGATATTGAAAGTGACGTTGACCGACATCAATCCATTGTTGGTACTGTTACTCTGCATGTATTCCATGCCGGGTGTTCCGTTCACCTGGCTCTCGATCGGCGTGGCCATGGTCTGCTCCACCGTTTCCGCATCGGCGCCGGTAAACTGTCCGTTCACCTGTACAATCGGCGGCGTGATCTCCGGGTACTGGTCAATGGGCAGATTCAGAATACAGATCGCGCCCGTTAATACCAGCACGATGGATATAACGATAGCAGTAACCGGTCGCTTAATGAATGTATTGGCAATCATGATTATTCCCCTGCTTTTTCACCCTTCGTACCGGATGGTTTTTTACCGGCAGAAATTTCTGACCCGTCATGCAATGTCTGTACGCCGTCTACCACAATCTGATCGCCTTCCCGGATTCCGGATTTGATGATCTGATTGGATCCGATAATCTGCCCAACCTGTACTTTTTTCTGAAAAGCCCTTAATGTGGGTTTGGCTGCGCCCGTGTCGGACTGGTTTTTCATCGCCGTATCTGAAGATTTTTTTGCGCTCGAATCTGTCGCCGCATGCAGCACGGTATCTCTGGCCACAAACACAAAATATTCTCCCATCTGTTCCACAATGGCCTTGCCGGGAATCAGCAGCTGGGGCCCTGTATCCTGATTATGTTCACGCACCACGCAACTCATGCCGGCTTTCAATGCATAATTCGGATTCGGAAAAACCAGTCTCACGCGGATAGATCCGGTCTGCTGATCCACGGCCCGGTCAATCACCGAAATTTTTCCTGTAAATGGATAGAGCGTATTGTCAGGCATCAGGAAAGTAAATAAAGAATCCGGATGTTTTTTTGTCGGCCGCTGCAACTCTTCGTAATGAGGAAGCTGTTTTTCATTGATCAGGAAATCCACAGCGATCGGATTGATAGTTGAAATGGTATTGAGCAATGTGGATCCAACAGTAACCAGATTGCCCAGCTTAACCTGGCTGAAACCTATGATCCCGTCGAAGGGCGCGTAGATGCTGGCGTATCCGAGATTGGCTTTGGCTGACTTCACCGCGTCCTGCGCCGCTTTTACCTGGTTGTCCGCATTCTGCAATGAAATCACGGCATGATCCAATACCTGTTTGGCAATCGCATTGTGACTGTTCAGATAATTGTAACGGTCCGCATCCTGTTTGGCCTGTACCTGGTTTCCCACAGCCACCTGCAGATTGGCAGTGGCCTGGTCGTAGGCGGACTGATACAGGGTTCGGTCTATTTCATATAATTTTTGTCCCTTATGCACTACGGTTCCTTCGGTGAAAAAAATTCCCGTTACATATCCCTGCACCTGGGGATGAAGGTCTACTGAACTCAAAGCCTGCGTGGTAGCGGGAAACAGATCGTAGTAATACACTTTCTGTGCATTCACCGTAAACAGGTTTACAGGTACCACCGTACTCACGGGCGGAGGTTTGTGTTTGCAGGAAACAAGCAGACCGAAGCAGCAGATCCAGAGAAACAGTATATTTTTTTTCATGAAATAAACTTGGATGGGTTAATGGTTATAATACACGAGGCCCATGGATTTCTGCAGATCCACTTTGGCCGACAGAACCTGAAACAGGGCATTGAGGTATCCGATTTCCGATGTGATCAGATTCGACTCGGCAGTGATCACATTCAGATAGGCCACCACGCCCTGCTGGTACTGCAGCGTCACAATATCATATACATTTCTCGCCATGGCCACATTGTCCTGAAGAGCGTGCAGATTGTAATAACTGCCTTTATAATTCGCCAGCGCCGAAGTATATTCTGAATAAATCTGCGACTTCAGACTCACCTGATCCCAGTCCAGCAGCTGCTCCTGGAGTTTCGATCGTTTGATACTGTTAATCCGTGAAAACCCGGTAAAAATGGGCAGATTCACAGAAAGTCCGACAAAGGAATAGGGATATACATTGGCATAGAGGGAAGCCAGACGGTTGTTTTCGTATTCGAAATTATAGTTGAAAAAAGCAGAGACAGAGGGCAGCCAGGCGGATTTGTAATAATCCGTATAAGAATGCTGCAATAATTTTCTGTTTTGAAGAAGACTGTATTCGATCCTTTTTTCATAGGCCAGCTCCTGAGTGGTGTCGAAGTCAATATCCCTTTTCATCTGGGCCGTGTCAAAATTCACATTGAACTGCAACTGAGGGGGCCAGCCCATATACTGTTTGAGTAAAGCATATTGAGGTCTCACGTTTTCCATAGCCTGAATGAGCTGCGCCTTTGAATTATTCAAAGAAATAGCCGCTTCCTGGTAGTCGGTCATATCCACGATGCCCCCAACATACTGATGATAGGCATCACTCAGATTTTTTGAAAGCCTTGCCGTGTCTTCACGCAGCACATTAATCTGCTCGAGGGTCAGCAGCAAACTATAAAAGGACTTGCTGACGGCAGACACCAGTTCGATTTTCGTACTGTCCGTAATCTCCTGTCCCTGCTGAATATAAATATGCTGGGACCTGGAAGCGAAGAGCAGGCTCGGTTCAAAAATAGCCTGACTCACCGTCAGCGCCGGAACCGCCGTATTCACCACCCCGACATGTTGCGCAACCGGAACACCCGGATGGGCGGAGTCGGAAATAAAGCTGGTGGGAAGACTGTTATAGTGTGTAAAATTTCCCCCAATATTTACCTGGGGAAACCAGCCGGATATATTAATGGCGTTGTTGGCTTTAATAATGGACTGCCCGATATAGGATTTGAAAAGGGCCGGCTGATGTTTGAAAGCATAGTCAATACACTGGTCCAGGGTCAGGTTGCCGGCTGTATCCGGGATACTTTGTTGAGCCCTTAATGGCAGCCCCGATAACAGGTTGACTATGAGAATGAAAAAAAATAACCCCGGTCTGTTTTTCTTATTTACGTGCATGCGTTCTTATAGAGGAATGCTAAGATGGGGCAAATATTCAGCCCCGGCACAACCAAGAAAAAGCGTTAACGGTGGATTAACAGATGCTTCAGACTCAGATCAGATTTCATACAAAATTGAGGATCTTTTCATACAAAATTGAGCGTCTTTAGATAGGCGGCATTTACCGCCGCGCTCTGCAAAGCCGTTTCATTAAAAAGGCGCGACTGCTCCACAAAAAAATAATTCATTCCGTCATTTAATCCGGTCTGTAGCAGGCGTTGATAATAAATAACACCCTGCCCCAGGTCGCAGGCCGACTCCACTTCACTGCCCGCGGGCAGGCGGTCTTTCAACACATCCCGCATATGGCAGAGACGAAAGCGGGGTTTATATTTTTCGATATATTGAATGGGATCCAATCCTTCTGTAACGGTATAGTAGAAGTCCATCTGAAAATCCACCAGGTCTTTATCGGTATGTTCAAGCAGTACATCGATCGGCAGCTGACCGTCTACTTTTTTATAGGGATAGTCATGCGGATGATATGCAAAGCGTAATCCGTTTTTTTTGCATATCGTTCCGTAACCGTTGAATTCATCGGCGATTCTTTTGAAATCATCAATGGATTTCTGCGGGCCCTTCCAGGGATAGATCAGATATTTCATTCCACTGCCCGCGGCTTCGGCTGCTGTTATTTCGTAGCCTTCCTTATCCCCTGCATAGTGACTGGATACCAGTTTCAAACCATTATCATTCGCGAGACCATTAAAATCCGTGATGCTCATACCCCAGTAAATGCCTTTGTCTCCGTTGTAACTTTCAATCTGCGTATAACCCATTTTACCTAATTGGGCGAGTGTGCCCACCGGATTCTTCGCCATATCCTCCCGCATCATATATAACTGAATGCCCAGGGCAGGCAATTTTTTGTATGTCCCGGCTAAAAGATCCGCTTTCAAAAAAGGAACTGACAAAGCCAGTAAACTGCTGTTCCTGATAAAATTCCGGCGGCCTGAGTTCATTATTTTTTAATTTATCTTCAGCAGAATTTCTGCACACATGAAAATTGACCATATCGCCATCTGGGTGGACGACCTGGAAAAGATGAAAACATTTTATGAAACCTATTTCGGTCTTCGCGCTGGCGAAAAATACATCAATACGAACAAACAATTTAGTTCCTATTTTTTACAATTCGGTGAATCAAAAACCCGGTTGGAGCTGATGCACAAACCCGGCATAGAACCCTATACCGGCCAGCGGGGTCATCAAAGCGGCATCACGCATTTCGCGATCGCTGTCGGCAGCAAAGAAAAAGTAAACGAATTGACGGAGTCATTAAGAAAAGACGGGTACAACATATTCGGTGAACCCCGAACAACCGGCGACGGATATTATGAGTCCCTCGTACTGGACCCGGAAGGAAATTATCTGGAAATTACGGAGTAAGGGTTTGCCGGAAGTAGTTTAATAATATCCCCGGCACAACCATTCCTGTTATTTTTTTAGTTCAATTATTTTCAGATCAACGGTTGACATATTTTTTACCACCGGATAATATTTATGTTCCGGATTGGCCTTGATCTGATGAATGAGATCCATGGCCGGCGCATTCTGATGATTGGCCAGAAATGCCAGTGCTGAATAATATTCTGCTTCATCACGGAAGCTGTCGTCTGTTTTGTTCGTTATGATGGCCTGAAACAATTCCACTGCAGCAGGGTATTGTTTCAACTCCATTTCGGCGACTCCCGCCAGAAAACGCGATTTATTCGTTTTTACAGGAGCCGTATTGTTCATGGCGATTACATCCAGCCAGTTCGCGTCCTGATAAGTAAAAGCCTGCAGATCCGGCTTGGATTCGCCACGGGTAGTTCCCAATTCGTAAGCCGTAAAATGCCTGTTATAAAAAGACTGGCTATTTACAGATACATATTTATAAACAGTGGCAGAACTGATCAGGATAAGCAGTGCGGCGGCAATACGCATCGAAACCTTTGAAAAATTCATGGTTCGGACAATGGCACCCTGCGGCATCGCGCTCATTTTAGTCATTTCTTCATAACCGGAACGCACGGCTCGCACTTTATTTTCAATTGCATTTATACATATCGTGTTGATTGCCAGCTCAATAAAGAGCTTTTCACGGGTCAGGTCAGGTCGGTTCATATTTTCCATATGTTCGGTATTGCCCATTGGTAACCGTCAGGGTCTAAAACGTAACACGTGTTTCCAGGAAATTTATGAAGTCAGGGCATAAAAAACGGTCCATTTGGGTGTGGACCGTTCGAAATATTGTGGACCGTACTGGGCTCGAACCAGTGACCCCTGCCTTGTCGAGGCAGTGCTCTAAACCAACTGAGCTAACAGTCCGGGGACAGCAAAAATAAGAGTTAGGAGTTAAGAGTTACGAGTTAAGAGTGAAGTTTTTTACTTACAGCAGTTTTAGGCTTTAAGCTTTAAGCTTTGAGCTTTTGGCTTTAAAAGGCTTTAAAAAAGCTGATTCGCCAGCCTCCTCAATTGGACCTCCGCCGCTTTCGCGGCATAACTCACATTGACCAGCTGAAAGCCCGCACTTTCAAAACTCTGCTGGGCCAGGGTCACATCCACGATCGTGGCCACTTTATACTGGAAACGCATCAGTACCAGGTTCAACAGTTTCTGTGAGAGGTCGAAATTTTGTTTGGCAGTTTCCAGCTGCTGCAGATTATTCTGGTAAGCCTGGTAGTTTTTCACCACCGTGGAATGAACATTCAGCAACAGCGTATCCTTCTGCAGCCTGGCCGTATTCACATTGATTCCGGCAATCTGTTCCTGCCGTTTATAAATGCCGCCATTGAATATCGGAATGGTAACCCCCACACCCACGATCGGCCCATAAGCCTGGTTCAGGATATTAAATCCCTGGGGGTTCGAAGTGCGGCTGAAATTATATCCAAGATTCACAGAAGCCGAAGGGTATCGCAAGGCACCCACTTCTTTTTCCAGATACTGATTGATCTTAATCTGTTCATAGGCTGCCTGAATATCCGGATTCTGATAGGCTGCATTCAGAATGGAATCCACCGAAATAGAATTACTGACGATGATCGTATCCCGGATCAGCAGGGTCGAATCCGGATTCAGAATCATCAGGGTAAGCAGATCGGTTTTATCCTGATCAATCACGAGCTTCTGCGCAATCAGGCTCTGGATCTGCGTGTTGAGATCCACCTGGCTCTGAAAAAGATCTGCGTCATTGGCCACGCCGACGGACTGCTGCTTTTGAACAATGTCCAGCTTCTGTCGGGAAGCCGCTATAGATGCTTCGAGTGTTTTCGCATAGCCCTGCTGCCGGACAATATCGTAATATTTCAGCATGACATTATAAATCAGCGTCTGTGCCCGCGAATTATAAATCATTTTGCTTTGCGACTCCACCGAACTGAGCCGCTGCTTTTCATTGACAATCTTACCACCCATATAAATCGGCACGCTGGCCGAAAGACCGGCAGCCAGATTATTTGAGTTGGCATTCGAACTGCTTTTATTATTGGCCGGATCAGAATATTTCTGTTCGAGACTCGTAAACTGTTCCGACCCTGACGTAGTGGCCTGTACAAAAGGAAGTCCCCCTGCCATACCATAGGAATTACCAATGGAAGCAATGTTTACATTATTCCGGAAAATCTTCAGACCCGGACTATTATTCAGTGCAATCGCAATGGCGCTGTCGATCGTCAGCTGCTGGGAAAAAGCGCTGGCTGAAATTATTGAAAGGACTGTTATGTATAAAAATCTCTTCATTTTTTTCGTTAACCGTTGATCGATGACCGGTTTTAGGCTTTAAGCTTTGGGCTTTAGGCTTTAGGCTTATTCACCCAATTTACTCACCTCCGTCAGTTTCGACTTATGTTTTCCTGAAATGAATGTATACACCGCGGGTATAACAAACAAAGTCAATATCAGTGAAAACAAAATGCCGCCTACCACCACAATCCCCAATGGAATACGGCTCGTGGATGCCGCGCCGAGACTCAGAGCAATGGGCAGTGCCCCCAATGATGTGGCCAGGCTGGTCATCAGGATGGGCCGTAAACGCTGCTGGGAAGCTTCCACCACCGCTTTCATTTTGTCAAGACCCTGCTCTCTTTTCTGATTCGTAAACTCTACGATCAGGATTCCGTTTTTCGTCACCAGTCCGATCAGCATGATCATTCCGATTTCAGAAAATATATTCAGTGTCTGATTGAATATCCACAAACTCAGCAGGGCGCCTGCCAATGCCAGCGGCACAGTCAGCATGATCGCAAAGGGATCCACAAAACTTTCAAACTGTGCCGCCAGCACGAGATAGATCAGTATCAGCGCCAGTCCGAAGGCAAATAATATATTGGAAGAACTTTCTGCATAGTCCCTTGAAGAACCGGTGAGCGCCGTTTGAAAAGTAGGATCCAGTGTTTTGTTGGCAATCGTCTGCATGGCTTTAATCCCATCACCTACGGTTTGTCCCTCGGCCAGGGAGGCAGACACCGTGGCAGCCTTATATCGGTTGAAATGATACAGCGTGGAAGGATTACTGTTCTGTTCAATCTTTAAAACAGAAGCCAGCGGAATCTGGTCGCCGCTGCTGTTCCGCACATAGAGCTTGCTGATATCGGCCGGCGTATTGCGATCGGTTCTGTCCACCTGCGCGATCACCGGATACTGATACCCATTCTGAATAAAATAGGCCAGCCTGCCGCCACTGAAGGCGGACTGCATCGCGGAGATCACGTCCAGAGTAGAAAGACCTAGGTCTTTGATTTTGATGCGATCAAGACTGATATCCAGTTCCGGCTTATTGAATTTCAGATTCACATCCACATTCGAAAAGGTTTTATCCTTTCTCACTTCGGCAAGAAAAACCGGAATAGCTTTTTTCAGTTTATCGAGATCCTGATTTTGCAATACAAACTGAACGGGTAATCCGCCGCGGGATCCGGATCCCACGGCAATGGTCTGTTCCTGGATAACAAAAATCCGCGCTTCATTGAACCGGCTGATTTTCCTCTGCAGGTCATTCGCGATTTCTGCCTGACTGCGTTTTCTCTGATCCGGAGGAATCAGACCGATACGCGGCTGTGAAGTATTGTTGGACGGACCTGCAGGCGTTCTGACAAAAACAAAATCTCTTTCCGGAACCGAGTCATATAAATAATTCGCAATGCTGTCGGATATATTCGACATATACGCAAAACTGGTTCCTTCCGGAGCCGTGGCGGAAAACCGGATGGAACTTTTGTCCTCCAGTGGCGCGAGTTCGCTTTTAAGTGTTCTCAAAAGCAGGACAACCATCACGCCACAGATGACAATGATGATCCACGCAAACCAGCGCAGTTTCAAAAATCCTTCCAGCAATCGCCGGTAGCCGGTTTCCATTCCTCTGAAAAACGGTTCGGTCCTTTCATAAAATTTTCCGTGCGACGCGTCTTTTCGCGTCAGCACCACATTCAATACGGGCGTAATAGTCAGGGAAACAAAAGCCGAGATGAGTACCGCGGAGGCGAGCACCACGCCAAACTCGCGGAACAACCGGCCCACGAATCCTTCGAGGAATACGACGGGCAGAAATACCACGGCCAGCGTGAGTGAAGTGGAAATGACAGCGAAGAATATTTCCTTACTTCCTTCCAGTGCCGCTTTCTTTAACGGCA
Organism: Puia sp.; assembly: GCA_965214575.1. GTDB lineage: Bacteria > Bacteroidota > Bacteroidia > Chitinophagales > Chitinophagaceae > Puia. Next base: position 23,062 of record CBDCCE010000011.1, on the reverse strand, counting down.
ATCCTTCTTCCAGTTTACGGAATATATTTTCTGTTACCACAATCCCGTCATCCACCACCAGACCCGTAGCGAGTACAATGGCGAGCAGCGTGAGGATATTGATGGTGAATCCGGCGAGATACATCACAAAGAAAGTCGCGATCAGCGAGATCGGAATATCGATCAGCGGCCGGATCGCAATGAGCCAGTTTCTGAAAAAGAAAAAGATCACCAGCACCACCAGCGCGAAGGCAATGATCAGGGTGTCTTTGACTTCTCCGAGTGACTGCCTGATATTGGTGGTGTTGTCGATAAGCACATTGAATTCGAGATCTGCTTTGTTCGACTGCTTGATGATCTCCAGTTTCTTGTTGAATTCATTGGCGATCTGGATATTGTTGGCACCCGGCTGGGGAATAATGGCGAGACCCACGGCATTCACGCCATTGTACTTCCAGCTTTGTTCAGGATTCTGGGGACCGAGTTCAATCCTGGCAATGTCGCCGAAACGCACAATGCCCGAACTGTCGGAGCGAAGGATCACGTTGCGGAAATCTGCCTCACTGGTCAAACGGCCCTTGGTCTGAATCGTCAGTTCCGTATTGTTGCCGTAGATTTTTCCCGGAGGAATTTCTACGTTTTCCGCATTCATCGCTGCGGAAATATCACTGAATGCAATATGATAGGCATTCATCTTATCCGGGTTGATCCAGATGCGCATGGCAAATCCCTTATCCCCAAAAACATTCACCGAACTTACCCCATCAATGGTTTGCAGCTGCTGCACCAGTACGTTGTCTGCATAGTCGCTGAGCTCCATCAGGCTTTTTGTACGGCTCTGTAACGCAAGTATTAAAATGAAATCGCTGTTTGCATCGGCCTTGGTCACCACCGGCGGTGCATCAATATCTAATGGGAGATTACGTGCGGCCTGTCCCACTTTATCCCTCACATCACTCGCTGCACTTTCCAGATCGGCACCCAGGTTAAATTCAACCGTGATATTGCTGTTACCAAGCGAACTGGTGGAAGAAATGGTACGTATACCCGGTATGCCGTTGATCTGTTTTTCGAGTGGTTCCGTAATCTGACTTTCTATGATGTCGGGATTGGCACCCGTATAAGAGGTAGACACATTAATGATCGGCGGATCGATGGCCGGATAATCTCTTACCGCCAGGAAGTTGTAACCCACTACGCCAAAGAGGATGATCATGAGATTCATGACCGTTGCGAGTACGGGTCGTTTCAGGGATAATTCCGAAATATTCATGGGCGCATCATTCTATTTTGCAGCCTGGTTATTACTCAGCGCTGCGTATTCTTCCAATGTCCGGATATTTCTTACGGTCAGTGGTAATTGGGGCCTGGCAAACAGCACGCCGGTAATCACCACCGTGTCACCTTCTTTAATGCCTGCTGTTATTTCCACGTTGTTGGCGAGACGAATTCCAGTGGTCACATTCACAAAACTGGCATTGCCGTTTTTTACCAATACCACCTGATTGTTTTTATCATCGGGAATGAGTGCATTGGTGGGAATCATAATGGCTTTTTTATTTTGTCCCGAATGCACCAGCACTTTACCGAAACTGCCGGGATTCGCGTTGCTGTTTTCCAGCAGGGCCCTTACCGTCATATTTCTCGTGGACAGGTTCACCTGAGGTTCAATAGCGACAATACGCGCCTTTCGCATTTTTCCGTTTTCATCCATATCCACATCCACCGTGTTGCCGACTTTCAGTACATCGCTATAATCCTCCGGAACCACAAAATCAATTTTCGTTTTGTCGCGCTGGAGCAGCGTAGCAATCAGTGTTGAAGGAGTAACATAGGCACCCACACTGACCTGGCGCAATCCAATATAACCGTCGAAAGGAGCTTTCAATACCGTTTTGTCAAGCAGTGCCTGGTTGTATTCAATATCCGCCTTAAAACCGTTGACAATATTCAGGGCCGCGTCGTAGTCGGCCTGGTTGATGCCATTCACGGCCAGCAGTTTTTTGTCACGGTCCTCTGTTTTCATCGCGAGGTCGAGTGCCACTTTGCTCTTATCCACCTGCGCCTGCAGATCCGCATTATTTACTTTGGCGATGAGGGTGCCTTTCTTAATGAGTTTGCCTTCGGGAACAAATAAATAGGTCAGCCGGCCACTCGCTTCGGGATGCAGCTCCACATATTCGTTGGCCACCACCGTTCCATTCACCTCGAGTGTATTCGACATGGTCTTGGTGGAAGCCACGAGTGCATCCACGATCACCGGAGGTGCTTCTTTTGGTTTGGAAGTATCCACTTTGTGCGAGCAGGAAAAAATAAGCACGGGAAGAATGAAGAGTCCGGAAATGCCTAACGCCTGTTTATTCATCCAGATTTTCAAGTTGGGTTAAAAAAATAGAAGCAGGGCTCAAATATAGCGAGGAATGCGTTTTTTGTGCAGTCGCTGGTTGTTATATTATATAAACGGGCCAAATCACGGTTTACTGAACCTTTTTCAACTTTCTGCGACTGATTTCACTGTTGATCAGCGCAAGTTCCCTGCCGGTCTGTCCGCTGAGCGAACTATTCTCTTCTGCCCTGCGCATCAGGTAGGGGATTACATCTTCAATGGGACCGAAGGGTAAATATTTACTCACTGAGCAGCCTGCACTGGCCAGGTTAAACGTGATATTATCACTCATGCCGTAGAGTTGGGAGAAATGAATATGCGGGTGACCCAGGGGAAGCCCTTTTTCTTTAAGCAGCTCCGTTGCCCTTAAATTACTGTAATCATTATGTGAGGCCACGATTACGGCGATATGATCGAGATGATCAATGCAGAAAGCCACGCCCGCGTTGTAGTCCCTGTCGGTCGATTCCTTATCCGGCTGAATGGGCGATGCGGTCTGATGTTCTGCGGCACGTGCCCTTTCTTTTTCCATATAAGCACCGCGCACCAGTTTTACGCCGAGTACAAAATTCTTCAGGATGGCCGCTTCCAGCATGTCTTTCAGAAACGCGAGGCGATCGTGCCGGTACAACTGCACCGTATTGTAGACAATCACTTTTTCTCTATTGAATTCGGCCATCATCTGAATGCTCAATACATCTACGGGATCCTGTATCCAGGTTTCTTCTGCATCCACCAGCACGGCGATCCGGCTCTTCGCTGCTTCTTCACAGATGCGGTGCATTCTATTGCAGACACGCTCCCATTCGGCCGATTCTGATTCGGAAAAACCGGCAACTGCCGCGGCATAACGTTTCATCAGGGAACCGGAATTCAGGTCCAGCGAGCTGTCCAGCTTTTCGAGCAATTCGAAACGCGCAAATCCGGTCACCTTGATACTGATAAAGGGAATATTGGGTTGGGAAGAAGCGTAACGGATCACGCGGATAAATTCTTCACAGGCCTGATCGAAACCTGTTTCGCCGTCGTTGCCTCCCTCTACTCCGTAATCAAGTATCACCTGCACCTGATAGTCTGCCAGTTTGCGGGCAACGGGAGCAGTCTCTTCCAGCGTTTCCCCGCCTACGAACTGCGCAAAAATGGTATTGCGGATCAGTCCCCGGATCGGAAGTTTCAAACGTATGGCCCAGGGCGTGAGGCGCGTGCCCCATTTCACCAGGAAAGATTTACCCATACTCTGAAAAAGAAATCTCGCCTTTTTTAATTCCACATCTGATTTATAGGCAAATGCGTTTTTCGTATTTTCGAATGACACCATCTTTTTCTTTTTCTAAACCCTTTTAAGCCTTTCTAAGCCTAAAGCTTAAAGCCTAAAGCCTAAAACTTATTGGATCAAAGATACTAAGCGAATATCGAGGATCGATAACCGATAGACGATTTACGATAAACGATAAACAATTCTTAGTTTTAGGCTTTAGGCTTAAAATGGTTTTAGGCTTTAGGCTTAAAATGGTTTTAGGCTTTAGGCTTTAAGCTTTAGGCTTTACAATATGAAGATTCTCCAGACACAAATATATAAACTGTCTATTCCGATGTTTCCGTTCCGGATCGCAACGGGAACCATGGATCATGCGCAGAATCTTTTTATACGGATTGAAACAGACGAAGGGATCAGCGGGGTGGGCGAATGTTCTGCTTTCCCGATGATCGCCGGTGAAACCCAGTCCACCTGCTTCGAAATGGCCCGGGATTTTGCGAAACTCTGGAAGGGAAAAGAAGCCCTGGATATTCCCGGGCGCCTGCAGGAGCTCGACGATTTTACGGCCTTCAACGCAACCGCCAAAAGTGCTTTCGACATGGCTCTTCATGACCTGGCGGCAAAAAAACAGGGTGTTCCACTGTACCGTTTTCTAAAGGGAACAAAAAAACCGCTGGAAACCGATCTGACCATCGGCATAGATGAACCGGAAAAGATGGCGGCTACCGCCATCGAATTCAAAAACAAGGGTGTCCGTATCATCAAGATCAAACTCGGAAAGGACAGCGATTCCGATTTCCGTCGCGTGCAGCTGATCCGGGAGGCCGTGGGCGAATCGGTTGTTCTCCGGCTGGATGCCAATCAGGGCTGGGGTTTTGAAACGGCCAAAAAACTGCTGCTACAATTCGGGGATCTAAATATCGAATTCTGTGAGCAGCCCATGCGCCAGTGGAACGACCATCATTTACCCGGGCTTCGGAAATTATCGCCGGTGAAAATCATGGCGGATGAAAGTGTTTTTAATCATCATGATGCCGCGCGGCTGATCGGCGCCGGTGCCTGCGATTATGTGAATATCAAATTCGCCAAATCAGGCGGCATCGCCGAAGCCATCCGCATCAACCGGATCTGTGAAAAAAACGGCATTGAATGTATGATGGGTGGCATGCTCGAGAGCCGTCTGGCTTTAACCGCTTTCGCCCATTTTGCATTATCGGAAAAAAATATACGCTTTTATGATATGGATACCTGTCTGCTGGGTCATCAGGTGGATCCCGTTACAGGTGGTGTTCAGTACAAAGGATATTTCCTGGAAGTACCTGAAGAGCCGGGCATCGGCGCGGATATCGATGAGGGGTTTTTGAAAAAATGTGATCATATCACTATTTAAGCCTAAAGCCTTTTTTAAGCCGAAAGCTCAAAGCTTAAAGCCTAAAACTATTTTAAAGCCTAAAGCTCAAAGCTTAAAGCCTAAAACTATTTTAATTTGAAAATTGCGAATTATGATTAAAACGCCGGCAGATTCCAAGATCATTATGACAGAACTCGTATTACCCAATGACACCAATGTGTTTGGGAACCTGATGGGGGGACGGCTCATGTACTGGATGGATATTGCCGCGGCGCTTTGTGCGGGTAAACATTGCAATACGCCGGTGGTAACGGCTTCCGTAGATAATATTTCATTTGAAAACCCCATCAAACTCGGAAACGCCGTTCATATTCATGCCAGCATGACCCGCGCTTTTACAACCTCCATGGAAGTACATCTCAAGGTCTGGGGTGAAGACTATATGGCCCAGCAGAAATATAAAAGCAATGAAGCGTACTATACTTTTGTCGCCCTGGATATGGATCGCAAACCCATGGGCGTACAGCCTGTGCAGCCACAGACGGAGGAAGAAATAAAACTATTCGAAGGCGCGCTCCGGCGCAGACAACTGCGTCTGATTCTCGGAGGTAAAATGAAAGCAAACGATGCAGCAGAACTGAAAGCACTTTTTTTTCAGAACAACCCCTAACGTTTTTTTCATTTTATTTCTTCCATGCGCATTTTCACTCAGAAAATACTTTTACTGAATATTTTCCTGCTGGCTATTTTACTGGCGCATTCCATCAACCGGGATATGCAGCTGGAAAAAATGTACCCGGGCGATCTGCGCAACCGGGTAGTGGGCGCCCGTCTGCAAATGGATGGTATTGCTCCGTATACTTACCGCTGGAAACCCTCCGATGGCATGCGTTATTACGATCCGGACAGTAACCCCGCCCTGCAAACCCGGTCGGATTCCCTGCCCAATAGCATTACCGCGAGCCCGTTTTTTCACGAACTGCTGCGCCCTGTCTGTGATTTGCCCCAGCGGAGTTTTTCGATTTTCTGGTTATGGCTGCAGTATTTTTTCCTGGCCGTTATCATTGGCATCTTCGTGTCGCTCGCAGGTAACCGGTTGATGAAATGGGCCATTGTCGATTTCAGTATTTTATTTACCTGGACGGAAGCGTGGAAGGGACAGATCGGAGGCGGACAGCTTTACCTGTTCAATGCCTTGCTGATGGCGCTGATTTTTTTCTGCCTGATTAAAAATAAAAAATACGGATTGGCAACTGCCGGATTATTTGCTGCTGCCTTCGTACTCTGCCGCCCCATCGCCATTGTTTTATTTATCCCCTTCCTTTTTTATTTAAATAAATACAGATTATTTCTGATCTCATCGTTCGGGGCCCTACTGATTTATACGGGATTTGTTCTGCTGAGTCCGATGGAAACGGCCATCTACAGAGATTATTTCAAATCAATGAAAATGCATATCGCCCTGCATCAGAGCGATGATCCCGATGCGGAACTGAGATCCAATACAAAATTTAAGTTGTATAAACAGATCGAGGGTTTTGATCTGGACTCGGCTCAGCAGGTGGAGTTATCCCATCCGATAAAAGTTTTTGACGAAAACGGGAATGTCTTCGTTTTGTATAACCTGCTTACGCATAAAAAAATTCCGCTCAACTGGTTAAATGGCCTGATGATTTTCACTGTGCTGGGGTTGAGTGTTTTGTTTTTTATGCATGGCCGGAAATCTCCGGCCAGCCTTGAACAACTGGCCCTTTTTGGCTTTACCCTGTATATGGTGGTTGAAATCTTCAGTCCCGTTCACCGTCATCAATACAATACGGCCCAATGGCTGCCCATTTTACTGATCTGTTTTCTGCGGCCCCCGGCCGGAAAACGACTGGCTTTCAGCCTGCTTTTCCTGGGATTATTCCTGAATATTGTCAATTTTCCCTGGCTTTATATGCGCCACACGATCGGAGAATGCTGCTGGATCCTGGCCATCGGGCTCCTGGTATTTGACCGTCACGGCGTCAGGGACCAGTCTGTGAGAGGTCAGGGAGCCTGATAAGAGATTGTTTGATGATAGAGATAAAGCGCAGTTTTGTCTTTTTAGGGCCCTGTCTTTGCCCGGCCGGGCAATAAATTCAGGCCAAAACCGTCTACCAAGGGGAGTTTCAGGAGCTTTCAGGTATGAACCGGCCGGCCGTTTCCGGGAAAGCCCCCATACAAACCGTATTGAAAATCATGATTTTACGAAATAAATGGATACTGCTCAACCTGCTTATTCTGGCAGGTATTCTTGCCCATTCCGTTCGCCGGGATATATTGCTGGATAAACAGTATCCGGCGGACCTCCGCAACCGGGTGGTCGGCGCAAGGCTGCAGAAGGATGGTATCCTGCCTTATTTCTTTCACGACCGGCCAAAGGACTTTCCCAGGTATACCGATCCGGTCAGCAATCCCGATACAACCGTTGTTTCGAATATTACGGCCAGCCCTTTTTTTCACCAGCTGCTCATGCCCGTCTGCGATATTCCGCAAAGAACTTTTTCAAGACTCTGGCTTTGCTTTGAGTATCTGTTATTGTTCGGCATGATCTGGATGATCAGTCGTTTTGCAGCGGGTAACAATCAAAAATTAGTCATTCTGAATACAGGTATAATATTCACGTTAACGCAGGCCTGGATCCACCAGATTGCCGCGGGCCAGTTATATCTTTTTGTTGGTTTTCTTTTTTGCTGCATTTTCTGCAGTCTTCGTTCCGGTAAAAAAAGTCTTTCTATACTTGCCGGTTTGCTGGCCGCTGCCCTGGTGCTCACGCGACCAGTGGCCCTGGTCATTTTCATTCCCTTTGTTTTCCAGTGGAGGAAATATCTCCCGTTCCTGCTGAGCAGTTTTATTTTTCTTTTTGCCTACAACGTTTTTGTATTTTCCAGTCCGTTCCAGAAGTCAGTATGGGAACAGTATCAACTGGCCATAAAAAAGCATATTGAGATTCACCAGGGGGGAAACATGAAGGTCCTTTTTGAAATTCACCCTTATTATATTCCGGATCTTGAGGGATTTTATAGGGATGATATCTTCAGAAATGTGAAAGAACATCCTATTCTGGACGATTTCATTGAATCCGGCAGTTTCTTCATTCTTTATAAGAATGTGACCCATCATCCGTTATCACTGAACCTGCTCAACGCCATGAGTCTGTTTAACCTGCTCTTTTTTTCATTATTATTTTACTTATACGGAAGAAAGCACCCCCCCGGCCTGTTACAGATTCTCATTCTGGGATTTCTCCTGTATATGCTTTCGGAGATCTGGAGCCCCGTGACGAGAAATCAATACAACGTCGTTCAGTGGCTGCCCATGATTTTGCTCGGTATGCTGTATCTTACGGGAACGGAAAAGCCTTTCAAGCAACCCTCCTTTCTTTTACTGATCGCCGGACTCTTTCTCACTATCACCAATTTTCGATGGATACCCGACCGCAACACCCTGGGTGAGGTCTGCTGGTTTTTCGCATTGCTGATGATTTGCTTTAATTTTAAAAAAACCTTACACTTTGAAAGCGCCGGGATTACAGAATAATAAATGGGTAATCCTCAACCTCCTGCTGCTGGCAGGCATTCTGGCGTTTTCTATATACCGCGATATCCAGCTCGACAAACAATATCCTGCAGATCTGAGGAACCGGGTGGTCGGTGCCCGGCTGCAAAAAGACGGAAAACTGCCTTATTTTTTTCACTGGCATAAAGCCGACTATCCGCGTTATGCCGATCCTTATAATGCACAGGATACTACCCTTCCGGCTTCCAATATTACGGCAAGCCCTTTCTTTCACCAGCTGCTGATTCCGTTTTGTGAAATTCCACAAAGAACTTTCTCCGCACTCTGGCTGATCCTGCAATATCTGCTGCTCGCCGGTATGTGCTGGATGTTTTCCTTTTTTGCAAAAACGACATACCAGAAACTCCTGCTGCTGAATGTGACCGTTCTCTTTACACTCACCGCAGCGTGGAAATGTCATATCGCCGAGGGACAACTTTATTTTATCGAAGCTTTTCTGATGGCCGTTGTGATCTGCGCACTGCTGTATAACAAAAAACAATCCTGGATTTTTGCCGGGATCGCTGCCGCCATGCTGGTTCTCACACGACCCATCGCGCTGGTCATTTTCATTCCTTTTTTATTTCAGTTCCGGAAATATGCCTGCTTCCTGATCAGTTCATGGGCGGCCCTGGCGCTCTATGGCCTGTTTGTACTGAGCAGTCATTATGAAACTGCCCTCTGGAAACAATATCAGCTGGCCCTTAAAAAACATGTTGAGCTTCATCAGTACGGCGACCCCAACCAGTTGTTCCTCTGGGGCGGACCGGCCATTCCTTATATCGAAGGATTTGATCTGAAGCAGGCCGCCGTGAATTTGAAGGAACACCCGATAGAAATATCCACAGAGTCAGGAAACTTTTATATCCTGTATAAAAATATCCTGCATAAAAAAATGCCGCTGAAAGTACTCAATGCACTCAACCTGGTCAGCCTGCTGGTACTATCGGGACTGTTTTTTTATGTTGGCCGCAAACATCCTTTTCAGATGCTCGAGGTGATCCTGGCCGCTTTTCTTTTGTATATGCTGGAAGAATTATTCAGTCCCGTGGAAAGACACCAGTACAACGTAGTACAGTGGCTGCCCCTGCTCCTGCCGGGCTTTCTGGTTTTACGTTCCGGCATCCATTGGAAGGACCCTGTTTTCTTGTTGCTGCTCACCGGCCTGCTTTTAACCATTACGAATTTCTCGAAGATATACGACCGGAATACGCTGGCCGAATTCGCCTGGTTCGCTGCACTGCTGCTTATTGTTTTTAACTCTAAACCAACCAACCTGACATTATGGAAACAGCCATCATCATGGGCGCCGGACCGGCGGGACTGACAGCTGCTTACGAATTGCTGACCAAAACAAACATCCGGCCCATTATCATTGAAATGGACAGCCAGGTGGGAGGCATTTCCAAAACCATCAATTACAAGGGCAATCTGATTGATATCGGGGGGCACCGTTTCTTTTCGAAATCTGAAAAGATCACCGACTGGTGGCTGAGTTTTCTTCCATTGGAACAGGCCGATCCGGAGAATCCGGTTTCCATCACCTATCAGAATCAGACCACTTCCTTTATTCCGCATTCCGGCGCGGCCCCGGCAGGCGCTGCCAAAATGATGGTCCGCCCGAGAAAGTCGCGCATTTATTATAACCACGCATTTTTTGATTACCCGCTTAGCCTGAATGGAAAAACACTGAAAAACTTCGGGGTATCCAAACTGGGAAAAATCGGGTTTTCCTATAGTTATGCGAAGATCTTTCCGATCAAAAAAGAAGAAACACTAGAGCATTTTTTTATCAACCGTTTCGGTCGTGAATTATATAATACCTTTTTCAAAGCCTATACCGAAAAAGTATGGGGCGTTCCCTGTTCGGAAATTCCGGCAGACTGGGGAAGGCAGCGCATCAAGGACCTGAATATCGGCAAAGTGCTTTCACAGGCGCTACGCTCCATTTTCAAATCGAATAAAAGCCTAACCCAGAAAGGCATCAGTCACAGCCTGATCGAACAATTCCTTTATCCGCAAAAAGGGCCGGGACAGATGTGGGAAACCGTTGCTGCCCGGGTGATTGAACTGGGCGGAGAAATCAGGATGAATACCAGCGTTGAAAAAATACTCACTGAAAACGAAAACCGCATATCGTCAGTTATTGTCAAAGATCTGGCTACGGGTGTGGAATCTGAATTAACAGGCGATTATTTTTTCTCGAGTATTCCGGTGAGACACCTGATACGCAACCTCCAGCCCGTAACGATTCCGGAGGAAATAAAACAGATTGCCGGCAATCTCGCGTACCGCGATTTTATGATCGTGGGACTGCTTTTTAAAAAACCGGAAAACAGGAAAGGAACGATTGCCGAACTCACGGACAACTGGATCTACCTGCAGGATCATAACCTCATTGCCGGCCGATTGCAGATGTTCAATAACTGGAGTCCCTTTATGGTTCCGGATGAAGGAACCGTGTGGGTGGGACTGGAATATTTCTGTCGCACCATCGACGCCATCTGGACCATGGATCCGAAAGAAATGATCCAGCTCGCATACAAAGAGCTGGTGAAAACCGGCCTGATTGTAAAAGAGGAATTGCTGGATGGCACCGTCATCAAAGTACCCAAAGCTTATCCGTCTTATATTGGCTCCTACGATCAGTTTGATAAAGTGCAGCACTGGCTGGATCGTTTTGACAATCTCTACTGCGTGGGCCGCAATGGCATGCACCGGTACAACAATACCGATCACAGCATGATGACCGCCATGACCGCCGTTGAAAATATTATCAACAAGGTTCCCGGCCGGGATAATATCTGGTCGGTGAATATGGAGCAGGACTTTCATGAAGAGCGGGACAAATAGAAAAGCGGACACGATGATTGATTATTAATTATTGATTATTGATTATTTGGGCTTCTGGGCAAAGGTACTATCCCGAAAAAAAGATTTTACGGAGTGAGAGCGGAGTGAAACCGAAAATATTTTGCCATTTTTCGGATTCGCGGACCTTCTGGATGAACAGATTTCAGACTTTTCTTCCTGTTTCAGCATTGTCTAACAACGGTCGGCTTCGGGATTTCTTCGGGAAGCCTCCCAGTGGCCTTCGCTGATTTCCCGAAGCGATCCCGAAGCCGACCCGAATCAAACAATAATCAAACAATAAGGAAACCATAAAAAATAACAGGTTTCACTCCGCTCACACTCCGTAGTCGGTAATTATTGATGGTTAATTGATAATCAATATTTAAGAATTAATCATTGAAACCTCAAAACAAAAAAACCCCTTACTCGCGTAAGGGGTTTCATCAAAAACGGGGTTTTTTTATTTTGAAGTTTCGTCGTTTCCTTCTTTTTCTTCCTGTTCCAGCTTTTCCTTAATTCCTGCAAGGGCTCCGAGATCACCGAGGGTTGGTTTTTCAACCTTGCTCTGGATCGCTTTCACCGTTTTGCGGGTTTTATCGGCATCTGACTTGGCTTCCTTACGCGCAACATCTTTCTCATCGGCCTTCACCTGTTCCCAGATGCGCGTATGAGATAATACGATGCGTTTTTCGTTGCGGTCAAATTCGATCACCATGAACTGGGCTGTTTCGTCGGCGTTGATCGTCTTACCATCTTCTTTTGCAAGATGACGGCTCGGAGCAAATCCTTCGAGGCCATAAGGAAGTTGCACCAGGGCACCCTTATCGTCCTTGCGCGTAACCGTTCCTTCGTGGATGGTTCCGACAGCAAACGTGTTTTCGAGTGCGTTCCATGGATCTTCTTCCAGCTGTTTATGACCCAGCTGCAGTTTGCGGTTTTCCTTATCGATGCTGAGAATCAGGACGTCGATATGCTGACCCACTTTCGTGTATTCAGACGGGTGATTGAAACGTTTCAGCCAGCTCAGGTCGCTGATATGAATCATACCGCCAATGCCGGGTGACAGTTCAACAAACACACCGTAAGGCGTGATGTTCTTCACCAGACCATTGTGCTTGCTTCCCTGAGGGAAACGGGTTTCAATCGTGCTCCATGGATCTTCGCTCAGCTGTTTGATGGAGAGGCTCATCTTACGCGCGTTCTTGTCGAGCGTTACGATGCGTGCCTGGTGTTCATCACCCAGTTTGAAAAATTCCTTCGCATTGATGGGTGTGTTGGCCCAAGTGATTTCACTTACGTGAACCAGACCTTCCACGCCCGGCATGATTTCGAGGAAAGCGCCGTAGTCTTCGATATTCACTACTTTACCCTTCACGATTTCGCCTTCGCGGATCGCTTCAGGCAGCACATCCCAAGGATGCGGAGTCAGTTGTTTTAAACCGAGGCTGATGCGTTTCTTGCCATCGTCGAAATCGAGTACCACCACCTGGAGTTTCTGATCCAGCTTGAGTACTTCGCTCGGATGACTGATACGTCCCCAGCTGATATCGGTGATATATAACAAACCGTCGAGGCCGCCGAGGTCCATGAACGCACCGAAATCGGTGATGTTCTTGATGGTTCCTTCGAGCACCTGGCCTTTTTCGAGTTTGCTCATGATCTCTGCACGTTGTGCTTCGATATCGCTTTCAATAAGTGCCTTATGGGAAACCACGGCATTCTTGATGGTGTCGTTTACTTTCACCACCTTAAATTCCATCGTTTTACCTACGAACTGATCGTAATCGGTAACCGGTTTCACATCGATCTGTGAACCTGGCAGGAAGGTTTCCATTCCGAAAACGTCAACGATCAATCCACCCTTGGTTTTGCTGGTAACCGTACCGGTAACCACTTCACCTGTTTTATGAATCTCAACGATGCGTTCCCAGGCGCGTGTGATACGTGCCTGTTTGCGGCTCAGGTGAAGATGACCTTCCCTGTCTTCCTTTTCCATTACCATCACTTCCACTTCGTCGCCGCTTTTCAGATTCTGCAGGTCACGGAATTCGTTCAATGAAACGAGACCGTCACTTTTAAATCCGATGTTCACGACCACATCTGTTTTGGTAACACCTACCACGAGACCCTTGATGAGTTCGCCATCGGTGATCTGTACGAAAGTATTTTCATACACTTTGTCGTACTTCTCTTTTTCTTCCTTGTTGTACGCAGCCACATTTCTCTTGTCGATAGTCCAGTCGAAATCGTCGTGCGGAGTCGGAGCTGGCCATGATTTTTCATTTCCGTTCGCGGCAGGTGCAGTTGTTGTCGCTGTAGTTGCTTCCATAGCGGTAGCAGACTCCTGGCCCTCAGCGTTTGAGTTTACAATTTGGTTTTCTTCCATGATAATATAAGATCCCGAAGGTTTTATTTCGGGGTTGCAAAAATACTAAAAAAAGGGTTAATAGCCCAAAGTTCAAAGCTTAAAGCCTAAAACCTTTTTAAGCCTAAGCCCAAAGCTTAAAGCCTAAAACTTTTCCCCGATTAAGGCCTTCATTCCTTTTCTTAACTAATTAACTGTGAGCGTTTTACATTCTAACCGTGTGAGGGACCAGTTTTAGGCTTTAAGCTTTGGGCTTAGGCTTAAAAAGAAGGATATTAGTACACTCAAACTTAAAAAATGGAAAGAAGAAAATTCCTCCGGACCACAGGCGCAGCGGCAGCGGGACTGACCATCCTGAATTTCCCGGTATTCGGGAAAATGGCGCCCAGCAACAAAGTAATCGTGGCGGTGATGGGCGTGAACAGTCGCGGGTCCTATCTGGCGAAGTGTTACTCCCAGCTGCCCAATGTGGAAGTGGCTTATATCTGCGACGTGGAAGACGGCGCCATTCAAAACGGACTCACCGCCCTGAAGGATGCGGCGCGCAAACCGACGGTATATAAAGACATCCGAAAATTGTTGAAACAAAGTGATTTTGACGCATTGATTGTGGCCACACCGGATCACTGGCACACGCCCGCGGCCGTGATGGCTGCGCAGCATAACAAGCATGTGTACGTGGAGAAGCCCTGCGGACAGAATCCTTATGAAGGAGAACTGATTGGCCGTGCCATGGTCAAATACGGTAAGCTGATCCAGATGGGAGATCAGCGCCGCTCCATGCCTACCCTGATCGAAGCCGCATCGCTGGTTGCCAGCGGTTCCATTGGAAATGCTTATGCTGCCAAAGCCTGGTATGTCAACAACCGGAAATCCATTGGTATAGGGAAGAAAATACCTGTTCCCTCCACCCTCGATTTCGAATTGTGGCAGGGGCCCGCGCCCCGCCGCGATTATCAGGATAATCTCGTGCATTATAACTGGCACTGGTTCTGGCATTGGGGTACCGGTGAGGCCTGCAATAACGGAACCCATGAGATCGACTGCTGCCGCTGGTTTTTAGGCGTGGATTATCCCAGCAAAGTGAATTCTGCCGGAGGCAGATATGCGTTTAAGGATGACTGGCAGACACCCGATACGCAGACCGCGGCTTTTGAATTCGGGGATAAAAAAACCATTTCCTGGGAAGGACGCAGTTGTAATAATTATCCTGTGGAAGGATCGGGACGTGGTTTTATTATTTATGGCGACAGGGGTTCACTCGTTAACCTCGGTGGCGGTGACTACAAAATATTTGATGACAAAAATAAACTGGTGAAAGAAGTGAAACCCGACGTGGCGGCCGATCCTTCGAACACCGTCAGTGCGAATGGAAATCTCGATCTCTACCATTTCCAAAACTTTGTGGACAGTATTCGCGGAAGCGCCAAACTAAATGCGCCGGTAACCGAAGCCAGCAAAAGCGTACTGCTTTGTCACCTCGCCAACATTTCCCAGCGAACCGGAAATACCCTGCATTGCGATCCTTTAAACGGGCATATTATGAATGACGCGGCGGCATCGGCCTTATGGAAAAGAGAATACGAAACGGGCTGGGAGCCGAGGGTATAAAGTTTTTCGGAGTTATTTTCTTTGTCTCATTGAATCCTTTTACATTTGCACCCCCGCCCGGGTGGCGAAATTGGTAGACGCACTGTGTTCAGGTCGCAGCATCCGAAAGGTTGTGCTGGTTCGAATCCAGTCCCGGGCACTCAATAAACTTGTAAGTCATTGATTTACAAGTTTTTTCTTTTTAAGTCATGTGTGTTTTTAACGCTTTTTTGCGCTTTCTCCCTCTTTTTTTGACACACAAATGACACACAGAATGACACACAGAATTTCCAAGCACGGATCCAGCACAGATGCGGCTTTTAGGGCCATTTTTTCATCAATTTTTACCCCAAAATTTACCCACTATGCGAGGCAAAATGACACACAAAATGACACACAAAAGTTGATTCCTGACAGTAAAATCTTAATTTCAAATTGCAACGAAGAATTATTTTTTTGTCGTTTATTTCCGCTTCCACCCCCTTTCACCCCTCTTCAAAAAATTGTTTAAAAGTCATGCAAACATTATGTCAGTCAATCGTTTGACGGCATAGCCCTTGTTTCTCTTTATTCACTTTTCAATTGAACGAGATATGAACATCATCAAAAGATCATCCAGAAAAGGAGATAAAGAATATTACTATTTAGAATTCGGTAGATGTGCTGGTAGCCGTATTGCAACCAAGATTTTCACGTATACGTATCCTAAAAACCAAATCGAAAAGAACCATAATAAGGAAGCATTAAAGCTTTTGGAAACCAAAAAATCGGAGCTAAATATTGAACAACAAGCCGTAGGGACCGGATTTATTCCGGTTCATAAATTCAAAGGAAATTTTATTGACTATTACCAGGAGTATGTAGATCTGAACAAACGAAAAGGAAATCGTCATCTAACCAGCAGTTTAGTACAATTCAAAAGCTTCTTGAAAAAAGATTTTCTCTCCCCTATTGATGTAAATGAAAATCTTTGTAAGCGGTTTCGTCAGTATTTACTTGACAGATTTTCGGGTGATACACCTGCCAATTATTATGCAAGATTTAAATGGGTAGTAAAAGCTGCGACAAAGGATGGGTATTTCAGATATAATCCCAGTGAAGATGTGAAGACCAAATCCAATCCATCAAAATCCATCAAATCAAACCTGGAGGTTGATGAATATCTTCAGCTATTGGACACCCCTTGCCTCAATGAAAATGTGAAGGACGGGTTTATTTTTAGCTGCTATACTGGTCTTAGATATGTGGATGCCTTTGAGTTAAAATGGGAAGATATAAAGGGCGAAATCCTATTCACAAGAATTATCCAGGCGAAAACCGGCAAGCCGGTCACCCTCACACTGCACCCTATAGCTAAACAAATATTGGAAAAACGAAAAATGAAGATGCCTGGTGTGACCCCGACAGGAAAAGTATTTAATCTTCCCTCCAACAATGGATCAAACAAAATTCTAGGAACATGGATGGCTTATGCGAAAATCAAGAGAGTGTAAACTAAACTGTGTCAAAAGTTAAATTCTTAACTTTAAACACAGTAAAATGGAAAACGAAAAGCAAGAGCCTTTCGACTACGAAAAGGCAAAACAAAAAGTAAAAGAACAGTTCCGTACCGGTAAATCCCTGTACGGCAAAGATGGCGCTTTTGGCCCCATGCTCAAAGACATGATCAATTCGATTCTGGAGGGCGAGATGGAAGGCCACCTGGATGAGGGGGAACGCTCGTCAGGCAACCGAAAAAACGGCAAAGGCAAAAAACTTCTCAAGACATCTTCAGGCAACATCGAAGTCAGCACCCCGCGCGACCGTTCGGGAACTTTTGAACCGGAAATGGTAAAAAAGCGCGAGACCATCATGGCTCAAACACTGGAGGACAGGATTATCGGGCTTTACAGCCTGGGTACGAGTCTTCGCGATATCAGTGCCCACATCAAAGAGACCTATGATACCGACATCTCCGCTACCACGCTCAGCGCCATTACGGACAAAGTAATCCCACTGGTAAAGGAATGGCAGCAGCGTCCATTGGAGGAGCTTTATTGCATCGTATGGCTGGATGCCATGTTTTACAAAGTAAAGGAGGAAGGCCGTACGGTAACGCGCTGCGTGTATAACGTTTTAGGAATCAATAAAGATGGAAAAAAAGATGTGCTGGGGATGTATGTATCCCAAAGCGAAGGAGCGAACTTCTGGCTCGGTGTGATTAATGATTTAAAGCAGCGCGGCGTCAATGATATATTAATTGCGTGTATCGATAACCTGAAAGGCTTTGATGAAGCGATCCGCACCATTTATCCAAACACTGAAGTGCAGACCTGTGTCGTACACCAGATCCGCAACAGTTTGAAGTATGTAGCCAGCAAGGATCAGAAGGTGTTCATGGGTGAACTGAAACCAGTTTACCAGGCTGACAATGAATCCATCGCTGTGGACGAACTGGCAAAACTAAAAGAGAAATGGAACAAAAAATATCCGATGGTGATCGGCTCCTGGGAAAAGAACTGGCCGAAATTGTCCACGTATTTTAAGTATCCGGCCGACATCAGAAAGCTAATCTATACGACTAATACGATTGAAGGCTATCACCGACAGATCAGAAAGGTCACAAAAAACAAGGGCGTATTTACCAGCGACATGGCATTATTGAAACTCATGTACCTGGCCACCGAACGCATCTGTAAAAAATGGACAGCTCCGTTACATAACTGGTCGATATCTGCATCGCAATTAAAAATTATATTTGGCGATCGGATGAAAACAGATCTCTGACAGGAGGCCGTAAAAAAGAAGCGGTGCCTTGCTCTTTTGAATTGAGCCGACACCGCTTCTTTTAAACTCGAACAATATTATTCTTTGACACAGTTTAATTTACAGACCCAAAATCAAAAAGCACGTAACCTGGTCTTGCGCAAGACTTAGCTTCTCCATACTCCTTCAGGATAAAAATGTCGATATGGCAACTGTAGCCTACCTCATGGGGCATACAACTACCAAGCAAGTTTTACAGACCTACAAAAGACATCGGCCAAAGGATCAAAGTATTTCAATTAATAATCTCCCGACTCCAGACCAAAAACCATATTTTTTATCTCTAAATAACTAGCATCAATTTAAAATTGCCATTTCTCTACAGGGAGAAAATGCATTCGAATTAACTTAATCAAATTTTTGACTTTTTAATCGTCATTTGTGGCTTGTTAGAAGTGCCGGACAACATATTGTCCAAGTCTTCTTTTTTAAAATACCCGCTATTGGTCTTATGTACACCGAAATTCTCGCAATTTTTGGCAAATTGAGTTCTTCCAAGATTACAATAAATTAAAGCCTCCTCCGGTTTTAGAAAAGGCTTAAAACAGAGAGCTATGGCCTTTAAAACAATATATTCCTCTCTTTTTACCATGACGTTGCTTATTTTTTTCTTCCTAATCTAATAAAGACAAATTTTGCAATTTGCTTTCACATTATTTCAATAGATAATCAAGAGTTGGGAATAAATTATCAGCGTGGTTCCTAAGAAGGAATATATCAATTCTTTATGAAAGACTCCTGGGTTCGAGTCCCAGCGGGATCACTTTTTAAGGCTAAAAATCATCAAATCGTGCAATTTTCGTGCAATAGGTTTGGTGATTTTGCTTTTAGGTCTCAATCTCCCTGCGGATTTTTTGCCTCTTTCAACTTCCGGATTTCATCGCGCAATTCTTCTATTTCCCGGCCTTGCTTACCAACGGCCAACCTTTGCATGTTGGAGAATAGAATTGCCCAGTTTACAGACATTATGATAACGTAATTTTTAGTTAGCGGCATGTCAGTTGTGAAGAAAACAATTAGACTGAAAATCGGAAGCCCAAAAAGGCCGATAAATTTCAAGAAATCTAAAACAATTCGTTTCGCCCTGGGAGGTTCTGGTAAAATCGGATTTACATATTTTGGTAGAATTATGCTTAAAAACAGGGCAACGATTGTAACGATCCAAGATGTTGTACTCATGCACATGCAGGGTTAAAAATTATCCTATGAAGGTATAAATTCCCTCATCAATACATCGCATAATCCAACGGCTAACCTATTTATGGATTATCGTTACGGTTAAAGCAGCAATAAGAAATCCAAGTAAAAAGCAAACGAATAAATATCTAAGTTTTACACTCCAAAATATATGCTCCTTTGGATAGCTCTTTTTGAATTTATTTCTGAAGAAAAATGCCACTAGTGCAGAAGTCAATACAAAAGTTAGAATTGCAATCGTTGTGGAATTCATAATAATTGATTGTTCCCTGAAGATACATCCAAAAATTAATATTCCGACCAATCAAGTTCTTGCACCAGAACATGAATTCTATAAGCCACTTCCTGAAGTCAGAAATATCAATAACCAGATGATTCAGCTATGCTATGAAGAAATAAAAAAGGACATAGATCAATTGGTAACAACAGAATTTGAAAAAGTGATGATGAGCCCGGATAAAACAATGTTAGTAAAAAAAAATAGTTAACCAAAGGAAACCCTGAAAACAATTCTTAACCCTTTTGATTTCTGTATTTGCCGTTGACAGCTTAAGGATTTTTACTCAGCGGTTTATCAGGTTCCATCTGTGGAATATAAACCGGGGATAAAAAGTCGTGGCAATTGTTTTTCGTTGCCGCTCTTTGATCCATTTTTGATAATGTGGGTATCTTTTTGAAATTCGGACACAATCAAAGGAAATCAGTTTACGTCCCCACTTTTCGTCGCATTTAAGATGCAGGCTATGCAAGACCCGGTCGAGATCTAAATCCTTAATCCCCTTGATAACCGAAATCATTTGACCTGTATCCGATTGATCATTTTTCTTCAGACTGATGGATAATTTAAAGAAGGGCAAAGGGTATAAATTTAACCAAAGATTACTAATATTTTTAGTAACTTGTATTAATTTTCTTTTGTATTGATTTTAAGCACATTAAAGCAATTTTTATGAGAACGAAACTTAAAAAAGATGA
This sequence comes from Puia sp., assembly GCA_965214575.1. Lineage (GTDB taxonomy): Bacteria > Bacteroidota > Bacteroidia > Chitinophagales > Chitinophagaceae > Puia. The sequence goes on along the minus strand of CBDCCE010000011.1, from coordinate 2,721 downwards.
AAAAATGATGCTGCTCACAAAAAAGCATTGGTTGCCTACTTTATTCAATCCCATAATATTTTTATCTCTCTGCGTTTTTTTAGGTCTGAAAGTCGAACTTCTTAAGAACTATTTTTTCTTTATGTACCTGAGTGCTATTGGCCTTCTTTTATACAAAATATTGGATAGAGCTTTCAATACATGGGCTGTCACCAATCTGCGTGTAATCGAAGAAACGGGTATCTTAACCCGCGTCACGACGGAATGCCCACTTGATAAAATCAACAATGTTTCTTACAGCCAGAATATATCGGGACGAATGTTCGGGTTTGGCACGGTCATCATTCAAACAGCAGCTCAATATGGCGCGACTATTTATTCCAATGTGAATAACCCCCAGCTCCTAAAGGAAACCATTACGACGATGCAGCAAGAATATAAAAAATCTGCCTGGAGAGAACAGACAGAGGCCCTGGCAACACCCTGCACCAATGAAAATCGGAATAATTTCAGCATTTCTGTCTGTACTGAACTGGAAAGAATATTTGAATTGAAAGAAAAGGGGGTCTTAACAGAAACTGAGTATACCAGTTTAAAATATAGAATCTTTAAGAGAAGTTCTGATCTTAGATAAGGCATACAAATTTTTACAATTTGTAGAGATGGACGACAAAACACATATAGACCAAAAACGCTCCTCCTCTGGCCGAGTCAATATTGGTACTGAAGAAGATGGAGCTATCTTGGAAATGTTTTTATACATTTATTAATGCGTCAGAGTGATTCCAGCACCGAGACCAATATCGCTATCATAGTGACCTGACAGAGAAAAGTAACGAGTAAAAATATTTCCGAAACCGGCCAGGTATTCTTTATCCGTATTGATCATAAAATAAATCTCAGCCTACTGGCTACTGAAATATCCTGACGGCCAAGCTGAAACCTGATATGCCCTGGGTATCAAATCTCAGGTCTGCAATAACTAACATGGGTAAACCAAATATCTTCCAACGTAGACTTCGCTTTTATAACCGTCCAGTTCATTCAAACCAATATTAAAGTCCGCTTGAGCTTTACAACTTGTATGTGACAGCATGACGCTACCATGTTACGCCATTGGTACCAGGGCAACTTGAGTGGACTTTATCTTCCAACACTTTGGCATACATTACGCCAGACCCCGGCAAATCTTCTGCCATTTCGAATTCAAGCTGGGATGAATCTGATTGTCTGATAAATATTGAATCAAATTCAGAAATATCACTTACTATTTCCATCTGAGATTTCCGGCAAGGCGTACAGACAAATCCTTTTCGATTTGTCCAACTTACCAGCGGAAAAGGACTTGTAGTGTTAGTGTTTTTTTGCCGGAATGTATGGTATTAGACGCAAATGATTGCTATCTCCTATTATTATTTGATGTTCTTGTTTCTCGTATGTAACAATGTAAACTTGACCCTTTAAGATATTCTCCATTACCTCCGCCTGAGCGGTAGCATGATTTCCATTCTTTAAAGTGGCATACGTTTCATAATCCATTTGAATTGGTTCGTTCACCATTCTTATTGATTTTTAATTCATCGTTACCTAAATTTTTGAGAATTATCAATTTGTCTGTAAGAACTTTTACTTCATGGAAAATTACCTTCGTTTCAGCAAACTGAACATCGTCAGAAATGGCCTTTTCCAATAAGTTTTTGTAGGTATTCAATTGCTTTTCTAAGGCCGAAATTTCGGCAGTCAGGTCGTTGGGTTTCATTGCTGATAAATTTAGAGTGATATAACACTTACCAGTCTTACACGGTCGTACGGAGGGTTTTATTACCCAAAATTATTTCAAAATAAATTTCGTGCCAAATTATTTTTTTAAGGCACGGTTTTCCCCTCATAATTCAATGGATGACCTTATTTCTGTGCTTAGGTTTAAATATTTTTTCAACGGGGCGTACCACAACGCTTTTGCTTATCGTCTGCCTTCAAACGATTCGAGTCAGTACAGGGTTATGATACAGGGGCGTATAAGCCTGATAATCAAGTTTTCAGATGATAACAACAACTGGACACAAATAGCCAAACCGCAAGATCCGATACAGGCGCAAGAATTATTACAGTCTCTGGGTCAGGGATTGATTGACGCTGAGTTACTTGATTAATTGTTATACCTTTCTGTTCATCTTATAGCCTCAACCTGTTTTGAGCCGCAAATTAAATTACCGCCAATGCGCTGTAATTTGTTTCTCCCTCACTTTTAGGATTGATAAGTTTTTTCAAAATAAAACCTATCAGTCATGTTATCTCAAGATCAACAAGCAGAGATTCAGTTATTAGAAAGTCAGGTGCAACTTCTGACCGAAAAATTTGACCTGGCACTAAAAAAAGATATGGTATTAGGTGATGTCAAGAAACTTTTTCATGAACTCAGAATCATCTCATTCCGATTGGACCAATTGAAAGAAGGCAGCATAAAAAGAAAGAGTTCAACATAAATAAAAACCATTTTACAAATATGGAAAGTGAAGAGTTTACTATTGAGTTCAGCTTCAAAGGGTGGGATTATACAGGCCGAGTTAGAATAAACGAAAAAAAGAAGAAGTCAACCTTCGTTGTTCGGTACTCTTTTAATCACTCACCTCAATTTGAAAAAGAAGTAGAAATAACCGCTATAGTGTGTAAAGGCAACGACCCCTTGGACTGGGAAGAAATTGCCGATAATTTTCTACTAAAAAAAACTGATCCGAGATT
>CBDCCE010000010.1:0-9269 GCA_965214575.1 Puia sp. | reverse complement strand
GAGCATCGGATGAAAGGGCATTAGCAGACGAAGCTCGAAAGTAGAATCGTCAGGAGCAGTGAATGCCTGTGGTCCCGCGATACGTTCATTAAAAATCCATGCACCGCTGCTGGCCGTTTTTTTGTCGAGCAATCTGGACAGGCTGTATACGATATCTGAAGCCCGTAACCGCCTGCCGTGTCCATCGGGGAAAACCTGGTCATCCTGAAAAAACACATCTCCCCGCAAGTGAAAACGATATGTTCTTTTGTCTTCTGAAATATCCCAGGATTTCGCCAGCGAGGGCACGATATTCAAACTGGCATCTGTCTGAACCAGGGTATTATATATCTGATGCACCGGCCAGATGACGGACTGATTTTTTGCAAAAGCCGGATCGAGGCTTGCAATACCGGTGGGTTCATTGTAACGGAAGATTTTTTTATCACTGGTAGAATTTGAACGACAGGCGGATAGCAAAAAACCATGGGTTAGAATAAAAATGAAGACCTTTCCTTTGATTTTATATGTCATTCGGATACGAAAATCGCGATTATGATCCAACAGACGAAAAGGATTTCTCTTATATGTTTCAATGTCTTTCTTATTTTAATCGCGGCCGCCCAGTCATGGAAACCGGTATTCACGAGAGCAGATACCCTGCGGGGATCCATGAATTCCGAACGCAGGTACAATGTATTGAAATACGAAATTTCCTTTACTCCGGACTATAACAACAAATCCATCAGCGGCAGCAACACCATCACATATCTGGATTCCGGAAACGACGTGATCCAGATAGACTTGCAACTACCCCTCGAGATTGACAGTATCATTCAGGATAATCACACGTTACTATTTAAACGGGAAGGAAATGCTTTTCATGTCGAGACGCCCGACAAAGACCGAACAAAAAAGAACTGCCTTGCGTGCCAGCGAAAAATCACCGTGTTTTATCATGGTAATCCACAGATAGCCGTGAAGCCCCCCTGGGGCGGAGGATTTATTTTCGACAGGGATTCCCTGGGCCGGCCCTGGATCAGTGTCGCCTGCGAGGGCACGGGCGCCAGTGTATGGTATCCATGCAAGGATTATCTTGGCGACGAACCCGATAGCGGCGCCACTTTAACCATTATCGTACCGGACAGTCTCGTGGCCATAGGCAACGGCAGGCTGATAAAAAAAATCAAACTCACCAAAGGGCTTACCAGCTGGACCTGGGCCGTTGTTAATCCCATCAACAACTACGATATCATTCCCTATATTGGCAAGTATTCCTATTTCGCTCATACATACTATGGACAGAAAGGAAATCTCGCCTGCAGTTTCTGGGTGCTGGATTATGATCTTCAGAAGGCTAAAAAACATTTCACGGTTGTGGACTCCATGTTAAGCTGTTTTGAATATTGGTTTGGCCCATATCCATTTTATGAAGACGGTTATAAACTGGTGCAGGCACCCTATCTGGGCATGGAACATCAGAGCAATATCGCTTACGGAAATCATTTCCGGCAGGGATACGATGGAATTGATTTATCGGGAACGGGATGGGGTTTGAAATGGGATTTTATGATCGTACATGAGAGCGGTCACGAATGGTTTGGAAACAATATAACCTGTAAAGACATAGCAGATGAGTGGATCCACGAATCATTTACTAACTACAGTGAAACATTATATACCGGGAACTATTTCGGCAGGAATGCGGGAGATGCATATTGTATCGGCTCCAGGAAAAATATTGAAAATAAAATCCCCATCATTCAGTATTATGGCGTAAATCATGAACCTGAAGGCACAGATGAATATTATAAAGGAGCGAATATGATCCACACGATCAGACAGGTCATTCACAATGATGAACTGTTCAGGCGTGTGTTGAGGGGATTGAACCAGAACTTTTATCACCAGACAGTTACGGCGACGGATATACAGAATTACATCAACAGGATTTCGGGTTTTGATTTCACGCCGGTATTTAATCAATACCTGCGTGACACACTGATCCCGGTTTTGGAATATAAATTCGAGGATAAAAATATTCTGTATCGCTGGGCGAATTGCCGTCCGGATTTCAACATGCCGGTAAGAGTGGATATAAACGGGGAGCGATGGCTGAAACCGACCACAGAATGGAAAAAAGAAAGGTTACCGGGCCAGGCCGGCATAGTGTTGCTGGTCGATAAAAACTTTTACGTTGAACAGAAAAATTTAAGCGCGCAGCATTAGCCGGATCATTTAATCCAAAACCATCATCTTTGCAGCGCAACATTACCGGCTATGAGCACCATTCGGCGGCAAAGCATTCTTTCATCCGGCATCATTTACCTGGGCTTTGCACTGGGGTTTTTTAATACTTATCTTTTTACCAGGAAAGGTGGCTTCACTCCATCAGAATACGGTCTGTATGGTACGTTTATGGCCGTGGCCAATATTATCAATTCTTTCGCTAACCTGGGCATGCAGGCTTATATCAACAAATTTTATCCGTACTATCAGGACAACCTAAAAGTCCGGGACAATGATATGATGGGCTGGGCATTTATTACTTCTTTTCTTGGGTTCATCATGGTGCTTGCAGCAGGATATATTTTTAAGGATCTTGTCGTAAGAAAATTCTCGGCCAATTCGCCGGATTTTGTAAAATACTACGCATGGGTGTTCCCGCTGGGTTTTGGATTGACCATGTATTCCATTCTGGAAGCCTATGCCTGGCAATTAAAAAAATCGGTACTTACCAGTTTTCTCCGGGAAATGTTTTTTCGCATCATTACGTGCGCACTGGCAGTACTATTTTTTTTACACCTGATCCGGGATTTTGATCTGTTTATAAAGCTATTCGCGTTTACCTATATTTTACTGGCCCTGATTTTATTAATCATCCTGATCCAGTCAGGCGAAATTCATATTACGCTTCATATAAGTCGTGTCACAAAAAAGTTTTACAGCAAGATCGTGCTGCTCTGTTCTTTTATTTGGGGCGGAGGTCTGATTCAGAATATTTCCTATGTTTTTGATACCATCGTGATTACCGCGGTGATTCCAAACGGATTGGCCTGGGCGGGTATATTCAGTCTCGCGCAAAATATCGCCAGTCTGATCCAGGCTCCGCAGCGAGGTATCATTGCAGCTTCCATTGGTCCTTTGTCGCGCGCCTGGAAAAATAAAGAATATGAAAAAATTCAGCGGATTTATCAGCGTTCATCTATCAACCAACTGATTTTTGCCTGCGGAATATTTGTGCTGATATGGATCAATTTTATGGATGGGGTAAAAAACTTCCATCTGCAGCCTGCGTACGAACAGGCCAAACCTGTTTTTCTATTCCTGGGTTTGTGGAGAATTGTGGATATGGGTACGGGTGTTAATTCTCAGATCATCGGTACGTCCACACTATGGAGATTTGAATTTATCACCGGCATGATCCTGCTGGCAGTCACACTGCCGTTGAATTATCTGCTGGCAAAAAAACTCGGGGTGGTCGGACCCGCCATAGCGACCCTTATTTCCTATACTATTTACAATGCCATTCGTTATTTTTTTCTAATGAAGAAATTCAGGTTTCAGCCCTTCAGCTATAATACACTGTTCACTTTGCTGCTCGCGGCATCCGGTTATCTGATCAGCCATATTTTGTTTCATCACATCCACGGATTTGCGGCCATGGGACTCAGGAGTTGCTGTTTCCTGCTTATTTATGCCGGTGGCACCCTGTTATTTAAACTCTCTCCTGATGTAGCTCCCGTTTGGAAAACTTTGAAAAAGAAACTTGCGATTCCTTATCTTCGCACCCGCAAATAAGCAAAGTTCTTACTACATGATCACGAGACGAAATATCAGGGTCAAGATAATGCAAACCCTGTACTCCCTGGAAGCGCAGGACAACCACAAAATGGGAGATGCTCAAAGGATTTTGCAGAAGCATTTTGACCAGTCCGGGCAATTACTGATTTATCTCATCTATTTTCTAACCGAGCTGGCACGCTACGCTGAAACAGATTCTCTCCGACGTTCTTCCAAACACCTTCCTACCGAACTGGATAAAAACGTCAACACCAAACTGGCAGACAATCAGTTGCTCTGGAAAATGCTGGAACAGGAATCTTACCAGAAAGTGATAAAGAAAAATAAACCTGAACTCATTGATCATGCTGACATGGTACGTAAGTTATATCTTGAACTGAGGGAAACAGATGTATATAAAACCTATATTTTAGAAGACAGCCGTGATAAAAAGCCGGAGAAGGAAATTCTGGAATATATATTCAACGATTTTTTATTACCCAGCGAATCGTTTGAATCGCATTTGGAAGAACTGTTTCCAAACTGGAGCGACGATGCCGAAATGATGCAGAAACTTGTATCCGGTTATCTGAACAAAACGACCGCTTTCAATTTTGAAGAAATTGTGAGTCCCGATAAAGCATTGTTTGCGCGGGAACTGCTGACGGCTGCTATTGAGAAAAAAGAGGCGACCATGGAGCTGATCCGTCCAAAATTAAAAAACTGGGATGCGGACCGGATCGCGACACTGGATATGATTTTTATGCAGATGGGGGTTTGTGAATTCCTGTTTTTTGAAACGATACCGCCAAAAGTAACCATCAACGAATATATTGACCTTGCCAAGGACTACAGCACACCCCTGAGCGGGCAGTTTGTAAACGGAATTCTCGATAATATTCATAAGGAACTGGTTGCTGAAAATAAAATGCATAAAGTGAATTTTAAAGCCTCCTGAGGCATGACAGATTTTTTTATCTAGGTTTGCAAAAAATACCGGCGATGCGCACTGCTGTTTTAATTTTTTTCATTGGGTCTTTTCTGATTTCTTGTCATGGAAACGATTCAAAAACAAATGGACCCGCTTCCATGCAGCTTCCGAAAGACAGCACCCTGTTCACCAGGATTACCTGGCTGGATTCAACGGAACTTAATTTTGGCAGTATTCCGGAAGGCCGGAAGCTGGAAGTCGCATACCGGTTTGTAAATTCAGGAAACAAACCGTTGATTATTGCGCGCGTTCAGCCCAGTTGCGGTTGTACGGTCGCTGAGCAACCCAGCGAACCCATCATGCCGGGTAAGGAAGGCGTGATCAAAGCTTCTTTTAATAGTGAGGGGCGTGTCGGCATCAATCATAAAAAGATATATGTAATCGCCAATACTCGGGGCACACAGAGCAATGAGGTTCAGTTCAGTGTTTTAGTTGAGAAGAAAAAATGGTAAGCAGATTTTAAATAAAAACAATACAATGAGTCATTCAGTTATTTTTTTACAGGCAGCGCCTGGTGGTTCAAGTCTTAACATACTTCTTATTGGAGGTATGATCCTCGTGTTCTGGTTATTCATGATCCGCCCGCAGGCAAAAAAAGCCAAACAGGCCAAGTTATTCCAGCAAAATATGCAGAAGGGAGATAAGATCGTAACCATTGCCGGTATTCACGGAACAGTGAACAAAGTGAATGAAGACGGGACGATCATGATGGAAACAAGCCCGGGCAGTTATATGAAGATTGAAAAAAGCGCAATTTCGATTGAGTGGACGCAGAACATCAATAAACCGGTTGTTGCAGCTGTCGATAAAAAATAAAACGGCCTTTATACTTTTTATTTTTTTGGCCCATGCTTAAAATCGGACTAACCGGGGGTATTGGTTCTGGAAAAACAACGGTCGCGCAGATTTTCGAAGTGCTGGCCATCCCGGTATATTATGCTGATCAGGCAGCAAAGGACCTGATGAACCAGGATCCGGATCTTAAACAGCAGATTATTTCCAGGTTTGGAGAATCGGTGTATAAAGGGGGAAAACTCGACAGGTCTTATTTGGGAGGCGTAGTTTTCGCTGATGCAGAGAAACTGGCATTACTCAATGAATTGGTTCATCCCGTAACACTACGGCATGCGGCCACGTGGATGGATCAGCAGCAGACAGCCTATGCCATAAAGGAAGCAGCGCTGATCATTGAAGCGGGTCTCGAAAAGTTTTTTGATTTTATTATCGGTGTATCAGCGCCTGAATCCATCCGGTTGGAAAGGGTTATGGAAAGGGATAATTCCTCAGCGGACAGCGTACTGCAACGCATGAAGCAGCAGATGGACGAGCAGGAAAAAATGAGCCGTTGCGATTTTGTTATTCGGAATGACGGGAATGAAGCGCTGTTGCCGCAGGTACTTGCCATCCACGAAACGCTCAAAACCAAAGCGGGAATTATTTCAACTTTGAAAGCGCCTCTTTAATCCTCCCCCAGGCCCGTTCGATATTCGTCATGCTGTTGGCAAACGAAAACCGGATACAAAGCGGTTCTCCGAAAGCATCTCCCATCACGGAAGAAACATGTGCCGTATTCAGCAGGTACATACTCAGATCGTTTGAGTTGCGGATGTTGAATTCTCCGTTCGATTTTCCAAAATATGAAGAGATATCAGGAAAAATATAAAATGCTCCTTCCGGGTTGAAACATTTGATGCCCGGGATCTGCATAACGAGTTCCATGGTTTTCTTTCTCCTCCGGTCGAATTCTGCTACCATCTCCATACTCGGTTTCAAATCGGTCGTTAGCGCCGTAACCGCTGCCTTCTGCGTGATCGAATTGGCACCACTGGTAAACTGGCCCTGTAATTTCTCGCATGCTTTCGCAATTTCCGCGGGTGCTGCGATATATCCCAGCCGCCATCCCGTCATCGCAAAGCCCTTGCTAAGACCGTTGATGATGACGATCCTGTCTTTCAGATCCTCAAACTGTGCGATGCTTTCATGTTTCCCGATAAAATTGATATACTCGTATATTTCGTCTGACAGGATCACCACCTGCGGATATTTTCTGAAAACAATTGCCAGGTCTTCCAACTCCTTTTTTCCATATACAGCCCCGGAAGGATTGCAGGGAGAGGAAAATAAAAAAACTTTTGTTTTTGGAGTGATGGCAGATTCCAGCTGTGACGCGGTGATTTTGAATCCTGCATCCAGACTGCTGTGCACTTCCACCACCCTGCCCCGCGCAATTTTCACGAGTTCAGAATAGGTAACCCAGTAAGGTGTTGGAATGATTACTTCATCGCCTTCATCTACCAGGGCAAGAATACTATTCGCGAGGCTTTGTTTCGCACCGGTGGATGTAACGATTTGATCCGGTGTATAGTCGAGGTTATTATCCCTCTTCAATTTCCCGCATATCGCCTCCCGCAGGTCGGGAAAACCGGCGACCGGTGTATAATGACTCCAGTTATCGTCAATGGCTTTTTTTGCGGATTGTTTGATATGGCCTGGTGTATCAAAATCCGGTTCACCCAGACTGAGATCGATCACGTCCACGCCTTTCGCGCGGAGTTCACGTCCGAGCTTGGCCATCTTTAAGGTCTCCGGTTCACTAAAGCGGGTTAAAATAGAGGATAGTTGCATATACACTTGTTGCGGCCGCGAAGTTATTGATTTTTTTAAAAAAACTTTTCTTTGATGTTCGCCGCAATGGGAAAAGCCTGATCTGCTTTTGTTGTTGACTTCAGCTTTTAATTTAATCTGACTGATTTCAATTGGAACCTGTTCACGCCACTGGCAGAATCGATGAACCCCTGCAGATAAATGTTGTAGTTGATCGTGCTGTCAATATTCAGCATTCCCAGGCTGACAAAATTGGAGCTGTCAACAACGCGGGGTGGCCCCTGTGTTACATGAGGATTGGAACTGTCTTTAAATGCAAAAACCTGGTACATCCCAATGCGCACCTGATAATAACTATAAGCCGTCGGACTCAGATTATAACCTACAAAATAGGAGACTCCCGCATTGACAAATCCTATATTGGAGTTTCCTATAAGAACTGTATCAGCAAAATAAGGAATGTCATTTCTGGTATTGATCAGCTTTAGCCCCCATCCGATGGGCCCCGGTGAAAAATTCAGGTACCGGATATTTACCATTGTATCTACCCGGACGGGCAGGTTATCCTGAAATATGATCAGGCTTATCGTTTGTTGCTGAACGGATGAGTCAAAAGCAAAAATGCTGTAATGGGTTTGTTGCTGAAAAGCAGAATTTCCCTCTAAAATCTTGAACGTATCCTTCGCCAGCACCAGTCGTATATTACTAACGCGGGCGGTAGTTGTATCATAGGGATTTCCCGGAACACCGGTCACCATGCCAAAACTGTCAGGAACAGAAAAAAGTGGAATATTATTGTTGGCAGGATCGATTACAATGTTTAACGGCCCCACGCCATAGGCCACATGGGTCAATGACAAGTACGCTTTATTGGCATTGATATTAGCCGATTTATTACAGGAGAACAGGCTTATCGTTAAAAGCTGGAGGCTAAAGACTTTAAGTTTTTGCGAAAGAGACCGGTTGCTGAACTTGTTCAAAATCATGAATTCGCGCTAATTAAATTGAATTTGCCTTTTGAGAACATGAAAGTAGCAAATCAGGCACTCTTATCCAGCGTCTTAACATTTTAGTTATCAATTGGAAAACCTATCTTTGCCGCTCTTAAAAAAAACCGAAAATCAATGAGAGCGCTGGTTAGCATTTTTGCAGGCTTACTGATTGTCATTTCCCTTTACCAACTGTCCTTTACCTGGTTTGTTAATAAACATGAATCTGCAATGTTGCAGAAGGCAGAACGTTTTGTAAAAAACAGTTACCCTTCAGCCGAAACAAAATATGCCGGCAATAAAGAAGCCACGCTGTTATATAAAGACAGTCTGAACGTATTGGTTCGCGATCGTTTACAGAAACTGCTGGATTCTACAAAAGATACCAAGATCACCTGGTGGGGAACCACTTACCAGAAATCAAAAGAAAGCGAACTCCTGTTAGGCCTCGATCTGCAGGGCGGGATCAATGTTACGCTCGATATTGAACTGGAAGGACTGATTAAAGGGCTAGCAAATAATCCCCGGGATGCCAGTCTCGTGAGAGCCATACAACGGGCAGATCAGAAAAAACTTACCAATGGCGGCGCCAATTATATAGACCTTTTTGCACAGGCTTTTAAGGAAGTTAATCCTTCTGTAAAGCTCGCCCCGCTGTTTGCCAATTCAAACAGGAATAAACTGAAGTTTGAATCCTCAGACGGAGAAGTCGTAAGTTATCTGCACGACCAGGCTTCCGCGGGCATGAAACAAACATATCAGGTGCTCACCAAGCGTATCGACAAATTCGGCGTATCACAACCCAATATTCAGCTGGACGAAAACAAAGGCATTATCAGTGTTGAACTGGCCGGCGCCACCGATCCCGACCGAGTGCGGAAATACCTTCAATCCTCTGCCAATCTTCAATTCTGGGAAGTTTA
>CBDCCE010000009.1:0-44934 GCA_965214575.1 Puia sp. | reverse complement strand
GACAATCACCTGGTAACGAAAGACTTTGAATTTGTGCAACGCCTGCGTTATTTTTTTCGTGCCATTGTTCCATTGTCCGTATCAGAAAATAAATCGTTTAAAAAAAGGCAGTTTTTTCTCTTTACAGAATGAGCTGTTTGTGAATATGGGTAATACTTCTGTCGTAAATGGAAAGTTCTTTGATCAGAACAGGGCCTACTTTTCAGTTGGGTACCGTTTCTCTCCAAAGAATGATACGGAACTGGGTTATATGTACCAGTTTATCTCAGGCCGGGGCAATACCAGAACGAATAATAATATCGTTCAGCTAGCCACCTATATCCGGTTATAGTTTCTGTTGCCGGTTTTAAATTATATCACCGGGTCTGCGGGAAACTGCGCCTTTCTTTCTGCAGGAGTTGGCGGCCTGACCCAGGAATGATCATAAGAGCGAAAGCATTTATCACTGTTCAACTCTTCCAGCGTAACCGTGTTATTCATATATCCTGAAAGGCATTTAAATGCTTCCGGGTTTTCTTTTTGCAATACCAGAAGAGACGCATTGGCACCGGCTTTTGCCGCAATGGGAACTCCACCCCCCAATTCAGCCCAGTGTCCTCCCAGTATCAGGTTTTTTACGGGTGTTTGGTAGTGAGAAATTTTATTTTTCATGTTTTGCCTCCCCGGACGTGCACCCATCATGGTACCGTTTTTATTTCCTGTATATCGCCAGTGTGTAACCGGAGTGGCTACTTCATAAAATAAAATATGCGACCGCAGGGTTGGCGCCAGTTTGTCTTCTACCCGCTGTATCAGAATGTCTGCCACTTCTTTCTTCAGCTTGCGGTAAGCTTCCCCCTTACTCTTTTTCCTGCTCCATCCTGATGAGTTTCCCATTCATTTCTGTAATTCATACTGGCCGGCATGTATAAGGTAAGTGTTCCTGATTTGCGGGAGCAAGTGACTTGTCGCGCAGGGAAGGTGCCAGAATGCTCATCTCCGATCGTTTAGGGTCGCCGCTGTTCAGATCATTAAATGAATACCTCTCATCCACCAGGTGTATCAGTTCCTCGTTAAAGCCAAGCGATTCGGCCGTGCAGTCAAGTGCCACGGAAACCGTGATGGAAGACCCATACAGCTCGGCATTTTTCAACTTTTTTTTCAGCCTGTCCGGAACGGCATCCGGAGGCAGCATTTTTTCATATAAGGTTTCAATATCGCATGCGGCGATAATATATTTACTATTCATTTGATACAATTTGCCGCCCTGTTCGTACGACAAACCGGATACTTTTCCGTGCTCAACAAAAATCTCTTTGACTTCACATTTTAGTCTCACCGGATTGTGGTAATATTCCACCACATACTGGAGCCACTGGGGGATCACCTGGCTGCCTCCCTTTGGGGGGCTCTGGAAATCCTGATAATAGGCCCAGCCAATGGGAATCAGGCAGCCAAGAAGCTCCTGTTCGCCTGAGGAAAAAATCCGGCACAGACCGGGATCTTTAAAAAACTTGCCCAGTCCCTTTTTCAACCCTTTTTCTCCCGAATAAGTCAAATAGGGTATGAAAGGAATGGCAAACTCCAGCATGCGGATTTTATTTTTCAGCTTCTGCAAGGGAGTCATTGTTTCTTCCGACCGGAAAACACGATTATAGTTTTTAAAAGACCCGCCTATTTGCCGGGCTTTCCCGAAAAATCTGTCTATTCCTTTTTTTCGAGAGGGAAATCGAGGACCAGCTTTTCGCGCATCTCATCCGGATTGCTGGTCAGCAGGTAGTCGAAATGATCTCCTTTGTAACGCCGGATCCGTTTCTGCACAATGGCACGGGGATGATCGTTTCCGATGGCCATAAACAGCCTGTCCAGAATGCCGCCCGGACCATACTGATTCAGCCAGTGAATCGCCGTATCGAAAATAAACTGGCTCCTCCTGAATCCGGCCAGGTAACCGCCTGCATGGGGCTCCTTTTCCAATACACAAACAGACAGACCCGCCTTGCTGAGCAGGGCGGCAGCAGTCAATCCACCGATACCGGCGCCTATCACCACTACATCGTAAGAATCTTTTAAATCAGGTCGAAGCATTTCAGTAATTTACCAAAATCCTGTGTTATGAGATAAAAAAACCATTATTCAGGAAAATGGTAATTTTAATATATGATGCACGTGCAAGACAATATGAAAGAGGAAAAAATAATCCAAATTATCAATGATTTCCTTCATGAAGAATTCGAAGTAGACCGGGCTAAACTCCTGCCGTCGGCCGACCTGAAATCAACCCTTGACCTGGACAGCCTGGACTATATTGACCTGGTGGTTGTGATGGAAAAAAATCTGCATATCAAAGTGGATCCTTCCGATCTGGCAGATATTCACAGTATACAGGATCTCTATGATTACGTGCTGGCGAAAATGGACACACAGCCATCATCCTGATCTGTTCCTGACCATGGCACGATTTTGTCCCTTAGGAGGAAAACCGCAGGCATGAAAGCTGGAAAAGCCAATGCATCAACACCCCTACCCGCCCATGTCAAACCCATGCTGGCCACACTTACCGACAGGCCTTTTGACGATGCCGACTGGACTTTCGAAGTGAAATGGGACGGATACCGTGCCATCGCTCTGATGGATCACAAAAAAGTGTTTTTACAATCCAGGAATGACAAGTCTTTCAATGAAAAATTTTACCCCATTTTCAATGCACTGGTAAAATCGGACCTAAAGGCCGTACTGGATGGAGAAATCGTTGTCATCAATCAAAAAGGCATGTCGGATTTTGGTGCCCTGCAAAACTGGCGAAGTGAAACAGATGGCGAACTGATATATTATGTATTTGATATTTTGTGGAAGGATGGAAAGGACCTGAAAAATTTACCTCTCTTTGAAAGAAAAGATATTCTGCGTAAACTGGTTTTTTCCTCTGAATCCATCCGTATCAGTGAGGGATTTGACCAGTCCGGGATAAACCTGTTTAAATCAGTAAAGAAAATGGGGCTGGAAGGTATTATTGCCAAAAACAGATTCAGTAGTTATCAGGAAAATGCCCGCCCGGGAGACTGGTTAAAGATAAAATCACAAAAAAGACAGGAGGTGGTTATCGGAGGTTATACCCTGAACAGGGGCACAGACAAATTATTTAGTTCCCTCCTGGTAGGCGTATATAAAGAAAAAAAACTGCTGTATACAGGAAAAATCGGTACAGGCTTCAACCGGAAAATGCAGGAAGATCTGATAAAACAGTTTAAGCCGCTGATTACAGGCAAAGTCCCGTTTAGCTTTGTTCCGGATATTGAAAAACCGTCACGCTTCAGGCCTCATCCTCCGGAAACCAAAGCAGTCTGGATTCAGCCCAAATTGATTTGTGAAGTGAGTTTTACGGAAATGACTTCGGACGGCGTGATGCGTCATCCTTCATTTGCCGGGATGAGGACAGACAAAAAAGCCTCTGAAATCATTTGGGAAACAGAAACTCCGAAGGAAAAAATACGGAAATCAAAAAGCTCCATAGCTCAAAAACCTATTCTCATGGCACCGAAAAACAGTTCAGCCAAATCACTATTGAATCCGAAGGATGAAACTCAGGTAAAAAAAAATCAGCGGACATGAACTGAAATTTACCCATCTCAGCAAGTTATACTGGCCAAAGGAAAAAATCAGCAAGCGGGATATGCTGAATTATTATTATCAGGTTGCACCTTATATTCTGCCCTATTTAAAAAACCGGCCGCAGTCGCTTAATCGTCATCCGGATGGAATTACAGGGGGTAGTTTTTATCAGAAGGATGTAAAAGGGAAAGCACCCGAATGGATCAAAAAATTTGCCTACCGCAGCGAATCCGAGCAGAGAGACAAGGAGTTTATGGTTTGCACCGACGAAGCCAGCCTGCTCTATATGGCTTCCCTGGGATGTATTGAAATGAACCCCTGGTCAAGTACGGTAGCCAAACCCGATTATCCCAGCTGGTGTATCATTGATTTCGATCCGGATACCAATTCGTTTAGCCAGGTTGTGGAGGCGGCACGGGTTACTTATCAGCTTTTAAAAAGTATGGACCTGGAATGCTGTTGCAAAACTTCAGGATCAACCGGCATACATATTTATATTCCTCTCGCATCCAAATACACTTATGAATTGTCAAAAGAGTTTGCGAGATCCCTGGTCACCGCGGTGCATAAAGAGATACCGAAATTCACCAGCATCGAAAGACCGACAGCCAAAAGAAAGGGGAAAATATATCTGGACTTTCTTCAGAATCGTCCGCAGGCCACGCTGGCCGCTCCTTATTCGCTTCGGCCAAAACCCGGAGCCACCGTTTCCACGCCATTGGATTGGGAAGAATTAAAAAAGGGATTGAAAATGCAGGACTATACAATAAAAAACGTTCTGGATCGCATTAAACAGGAAGGAGATCTTTTCAAACCGGTTCTTGGAAGAGGTGTAAATTTGACAAAAGCGATGAAAACGCTTTCGTCCAATGCCCTTAGATAAGTTTACCCGATCCGGCCAGGGATACCTGCTTGCCGACCCGGCATAAGGATTGCACCCAATAAAAAAAAAGAACATGAAATATTCAGATTTAAATAAACTGGTGAGTTCTGAAACCAATCTGTCCGAAAATCAGCGGTTAGTTTCCGCTGTAACCGGGGGCCTTGTGCTGGCTATGGGAATATTTGGATTTGGAAAATCTTCGTTTCGGCGTGCCCTAAGAATGACCGCTGGTAGTCTTTTAATTATCCGCGGATTAACGGGCTATTGTCCGGTTACAGCAGCAAAATATAAAACAGATAAATCTTCAGCACAGCCGGAGGAACAGAGAATATCTTAAGCTCTGATGTCTTCAGAAACCTGTCTAATCTGCATACTGATGAAAAAAAGACTTGTTGTTTTAACCGGAGCTGGGATCAGTGCGGAAAGCGGATTAAAAACATTCCGTGACAGTGATGGTCTTTGGGAAGGCTATGACATAAATCAGGTAGCAACTCCCGGGGGATGGAAAAAGAACCCCTCGCTTGTTCTTGATTTTTACAATATGCGTCGTCAGAATGTGCGGGATGCAGTACCGAATAACGCGCACAAGGGATTAGTCGAACTGGAAGAATATTTTGACGTGCAGATTGTTACTCAAAATATTGACGATCTTCATGAGCGGGCAGGTTCACAAAAAATATTACATCTGCATGGCGAAATCTTCAAGATGCGCAGTGAACTGAACGATACCGTAATTTACCCCATTAGGGAAAATATCGTATTAGGTGATCTGGCGAAAGATGGCGGGCAAATGAGGCCACATATCGTTTGGTTTGAAGAACCTGTTCCCCTGATTGCAGAAGCTTCCAGGCTTGTTCATTCTGCAGATCTGCTGGTGATCATTGGCACTTCACTTGCCGTATATCCGGCAGCCGGACTGCTTAATTATGCCCCGGGCCGGATACCCAAACTTATTCTGGACCGGCATATTCCCAATGTGAGCGGTATATCTAATTTGCATGCTATAGAACGACCCGCTGCTGAAGGAATAAAAGAGCTGAAAGAAAGACTTATCCAGCTGATATAGAAACTGCAGGTTCGTCAGGGGGAAATTCGAAATTTTGCCAATGGAACAGCGTTCTCAAAATGTTGCTACATAACCATATATTTGTCTTTTCAAGAAATCAATAAAAACATTTTCCATGAACAAAGCAGAACTGATTGCAAAACTGGCCGACGACGCGGGTATTACTAAAACACAGGCAGGTGCCGCCCTCGATTCGTTTACAGAAGCCATAACTAAAACACTGAAAAAAGGTGACAAAGTAACACTGGTAGGATTCGGAACTTTTTCTGTTTCCAAACGTGCAGCACGTAATGGCCGGAACCCACAGACCGGAGCAACCATCAAAATCAAAGCAAAAAAAGTAGCGAAATTCAAGGCAGGCAAGGAACTTGCAGCCCGCGTATAATAGCCATTCATTTCATAAGTAAAATTAGTCGGGCCGGTTTAACCGGCCCTTTTTTTTGCCGATGCCGGGCAGACAATTATTTGCTTGTGTTTTATAAGTACATTTAAGTTTACCCTGTTCATTATGAGTATTGTATTTATTTTACTGTCCGTTGTTTTTGTGAATGCGTCAGTTCTTGCCCAGTGGAAAAATATTTCGGGTTTTAGTGACAGCACAACACTTAACGAATTAAAAACTGAAAAGCAATTTGACGAACTCATCAGCCGGGAAAATATTGGAAAAACCATGAGGGAGCTTTCGCTGAATCCTCATAATCTGGGTTCAGCAGGAAGCCGGGAAGTAGCTGAAAAAATACAACAAAAATACCGCGACTTTGGGTTCGATACACATATGGATGTTTATCAGGTTCTGTTTCCTGAACCCAGGATAAGGATACTGGAAATGACTTCTCCCCAAATCTATAAAGCCGTGCTGAAAGAACCTGCCATGCCGGAAGATGGCAGCAGCGCACAGAAAGATCAGCTGCCGACCTATAACGCATGGAGCGCCGATGGCAACGTAAATGCAGAACTGGTGTATGTGAACTACGGAGTAAATGCAGACTATGAAGTGCTGGCACGCCTGGGCATTGACGTAAAGGGGAAGATTGTTATTGCGCGTTACGGACAGAGCTGGCGGGGAATCAAGCCCAAGATTGCTCAGGAACACGGCGCGATCGGCTGTATCATTTATTCTGATCCTAAAGATGATGGGTATTATCAGGGGGATGTATATCCAAAAGGAGCATTCAAAAATGAAAACGGAGTACAAAGAGGAAGTGTCATGGATATGGTAATCTATCCCGGCGATCCGCTGACTCCGGGTATCGGCGCCACAAAGGACGCCAAACGGTTTGCCTCCCATAATGACGCTCCCAATCTGCTAAAAATTCCGGTACTGCCGATCAGTTACCGCGATGCCAGACCTCTGCTGGAAGGGCTTACAGGTCCTGTGGCGCCGGAAAACTGGCGGGGTGCTTTACCTTTTACTTATCATATCGGACCAGGAAAATCAACGGTTCATATGGAACTGCAGTTCGACTGGAAAATGGTTCCCTGCTACGATGTGATAGCCATGATCCGGGGCTCGGAGTTTCCCGACCAGTGGGTTATTCGGGGAAATCATCATGATGCCTGGGTGAACGGAGCCCAGGATCCCATTAGCGGTCAGTCAGCCATGCTAGAAGAAGCAAAGGCTATCGGAGCGATGGTAAAATCCGGATGGAAACCCAAACGAACGATTGTCTATTGTTCCTGGGATGGTGAAGAGCCCGCCCTCGTAGGATCTACGGAATGGGTGGAAGATCATGCCGTTCAGCTACAAAAAAATACCGTGGTTTATATCAATTCAGACGAAAACGGAAGAGGGTTTCTGGATGCCGGCGGATCCCATGCGCTGGAGACCCTGGTTGACGAAGTTGCCAAAAACATTCAGGATCCGCAGACTGGTGTAAGTATTTACGAGCGGTTGAAAGCCCGTGATATCGTACACGCTCCTAATGTAAACTTAGCTAAAGAGCTGATGGAAAACAACAGTATGCATCTGGCTGCTTTGGGAACCGGTTCTGATTTCTCCCCTTTCTTGCAGCATCTGGGAATACCAGTTCTGAACTTCGAATTTTCAGGAGAGTCCGACAACGGAGTCTACCATTCAATTTATGATTCTTACGACCATTTTATAAGATTCGTTGATCCCGGTTTTTATTATGGCGCGGCACTTTCAAAAGTTGCGGGACACTCCGCCTTGCGCATGCTTAACGCAGATATCCTTCCTTTCGATTTTCGCATACTCAGCAAACAGATCAAATCATATACAACCGATATTCAGTCGATGATTTCTGCACTCAGAGAAAGTACGGCAGTTAATAATGAAATAATACGTAAAAAATATGAGTTGATTGCTTCAGATTCCTCCCGCCCTTTTTTCCTGTCCGCCGTTAAACAACCCGTACCCTTTATAGATTTTTCCCAACTGGAAAATGCGCTGGTAAATTTGGACAGGTCGGCCGACCATGCCCGTGAGGTGTCACAACGCGTGAATCTGACTCCGGTACAAAAGGAAGAGTTGAACAGGCAACTTTATCAGGCCGAACAGGAACTCCTGCTTGACCAGGGATTACCGCTCAGACCCTGGTACCGTCACGCCATATACGCTCCCGGATTCTATACGGGGTATTCGGTGAAAACCATGCCGGGCATCAGAGAATCCATTGAACAAAGAGACTACCATCAGGCAGAAATCGAAATTAGCCGCGTGGCCTATCTGATCAACAAACTCGCAGGATACCTCGCCGTTTTATAATTCATACGACCACACTAAAAACAACTGCGCAAAACCTGCGTATAAAAGCCGCTGTGTCAGGAACCCGTGGAATACTTCAGGACGGTCTATTTAAAATTCACGCAACCCGGATTTCAAATCCGCGTACTCACTACAAAGCGCTTTTTCACAACCTTTTTCATTTCAAAATTAACATCCATGCGAATTAAATATATGTATCGGGTCACTCTCGCTGTATTTGCGATTTCCTGTCTGGGTTCCTGCTCGAAAAGTTCCAGTTCGACAGGAACTGGTCCGGTAACTCCGCCAGTTACCGCAGCATCAGTGCAATTGAAAACGGATTCCCATTTTGGGTCAGTTATTACTGATGCCAGCGGAAATACACTTTATTTCTTTTCACCGGACGCAAATGGCAGTTCGGTATGTACAGGCTCCTGTCTGGCAGCCTGGCCGCTCTTTTACGTCGCCAGTCCCAGTTTTGGTACCGGATTAGCCAGCTCCGATTTTGCTGTAATTACCCGTTCTGATGGAGCCAAACAGACTACTTACAAGGGTTGGCCGTTATATAAATACTCCGGTGACGCCAGTGCAGGAGATATTTTTGGAGATGCCGTTGGCGGTGTATGGTTTGTAGCGAAACCGGATTATACCGTTATGCTGGCTGAAACTCAACTGGTTGGAAACGACGGGTTGTTATACGACAGCACATATAAAGCAGGAACAGGAAAAACGATATATATGACGGACGACCATGGCATTACCTTATACGCATTCTCATTTGATAAATCCGGTGTCAATAATTATACAAAATCGGATTTTTCAAACGACGCCTTCTGGCCCATAGTACAAATCAGTTCGGTACAAAACGTACCTTCCACTTTGAATAAATCAGACTTTTCCAGTATCACCGTGTTTACAAAACCTCAATTGACTTATAAAGGATGGCCGGTTTATCGATTTGGCCCGGACTCACTTGTCAGAGGCAATACAAAAGGAATCAGTGTACCCACGCCTGGTATTTGGCCAGTGATGGATGCATTCAGTCCTGCAGCTCCTTAATTTATTTTTCATCAGAACAGATACCTGAATAAGTTGGACATCATTCAAATCATAGAAGGCTGTAAAAGGCAGGAGGCCCGGTATCAGAAGATCCTGTACGAGAGGTTCTATGGATATGCGCTGAAGATCGCCTTCAGGTATGTGTACCGTTACGAAATTGCTGTCAATGTGACGAATGACGGTTTCGTTAAAGTATTCAGGCACATAGAACGGTTCAGGTATGAAGAAGAGGATTTTCCGGAACGCCTGCTGATGGCCTGGATGAAGCGAATCGTGATCAATACATCGATCGACGAGCTTCGTAAAAACAATATGACACCGGAAATCGGAGGAATACCTGACTATGTCTGGGAGGAAGCAGACAATAGCCAGAAAGCGGATCAGAAACTTTTATATAAAGAACTGATCAGCTATGTAAAAAACCTTCCACCAATGTACAGAATTGTATTTAACATGTTTGTCATTGACGGTTGCACGCATTTCGAAATTGCAGATACACTTGGGATTTCGGTTGGTACATCCAAATCGAACCTGTCCCGGGCGCGGGGTATTCTGCAAAAGATTATCAAAGAAAAGGAGGAGGTGAACACATGGAGCATGTAAACAATGATATGGACGACCTGTTCCGGAAAGCAGGCGATCTTTATCCGCTCAGAACTTCTGAGTCGGACTGGGATAGCGTAATGGGTAAACTGAAAGACGAAAATTTCGGCAACGAAAATGCAGTTACTTCAATATCCGGCAAGCCCGCGCGCTTCAAACGTCGCTGGCTACTCCTCCTCCTGCTGATTCCGGCGGCCATCGGCGGAGCGGTTTATTTCTCTTCAGAAAACAAGTCGCCTGCCAATGCAAAAGCAGCCGGATTGAATAGTACAAAGGACAAAGGAAATATTTCCGGTGAAATTCGTCAGGGTAACACAGGCAATAAGCCTGCATCGGGCTCCGGTCAATCAAACATTGCACAGGAAACAACGAGTTATGTTCCGGATTTGGCCACTGATAAAAAAGCATCCGGGAAAATATTGGGGAAAGGGCATTCTGCGCTATCAACTCCGGCCCTGTTGCAGAGCAGCATGACTGATCATTCTGATAATACAACAAGTTCGCCGGCAGCTGACGCGTTTTCATTATCATCCGGCCCATTCAAAGATGCGCAGATTAAACCCCTGTCTCTCTTTCCGGAATCCAGGATCGGAAAAATAAATCCCGATTTTAATCACCTGCCGGTCAAGGCTGCGCAGGCTGCAGCTATGCTGAAAAAAACAAATACGCAAGGAAAACCCGGTAAAGGTTTTTATGTGGGTCTGCTGACGGGACCCGATCTGAGTACAATCAAATTTCAGTCGGTTAAACAACTGGGATTCAGTTTAGGCTTATTGGTTGGCTACCGTTTTAATCAAAAGTTTTCACTGGAATCCGGATTGTTATGGGACAAAAAATATTACTACACCAAGGGTGAATATTTCGACAAAAGCAAAACATCCATGCCTTCAACAGAGAATATATTGAATCTGAATGGCTATTGCAATATGTTTGAAATACCCCTGGATCTGCGTTATGATTTTAAAAAGGCAGGCAGCAATGGTTTATTTTTTGTTAAGGCTGGCGTGTCCGCATATCTGATGAAGAAAGAGATGTATGACATTAATGCAAAAAATAATGGAATGAACGTTTCCTATCCAGCAACCTACTATAACACGTCGAATAATTTTCTGGCAGTGATGCAGGTGAGTGCGGGATACGAATATGCGATCAGTCATAAAACCAATATCCGGGTGGAGCCCTACCTGAAAATTCCTCTGCAAAAAATCGGAATCGGAAGCATGCCGATTTCGAGTGCAGGATTTTATCTGGGCATTACACACAGTTTCCGTTAAAGGTTCGAAAAGACTTATTCAGTTATGCGAAAAATCATCTTTTTTGGCACGGGCCTTCTATTGCTTTGTCTGGCCGGATGGGGAATCTATAAAATAAAAAAGACCCATCGAAATGTCGCCGATGAACAGGCAGTGGCCAGTCTGCCGGCTTCTGAACTGTACCATTATTTCATCGTATCAGAAGACAGTGCAAATCAGAAATGGGCAGGTAAGGTATTGGAGATTTCAGGTACCATATCCTCAGTTAGTGAAACGGGTAACTATTTTTCCATCAGTCTCAAAGCCGGACAGGATGGAGGAATCAATTGCAACGTACTTAAAAAAGATCTGGGATCTGCAGCATTGCCCGCTTCCGGAAAAGTCATCACGATCAAGGGGAAATGCACAGGTTTTCTGATGGATGTGAATATGGTTGACTGTGTGATAGTAAAATGAATTATCTGACTCAAAAATTTAAATAATGAAAAAAAGTATTCTAACAGTCTGTCTCTTCTTCAGCTGCACGGCGATTTTGATCATTTCCTGTTCAAAATCCAGCGCCGACCAGCAGACAGGAGGCACCCCTCCCGGCGTCACTCCGTGTGACACGGCTGGAATGAAATATGCGACCGACATCGTTCCCATTTTGCAATCGCAGTGTTATGGATGTCATGGAAATGGAAATACTTCCGGCAGCGGAGGCATAAGTCTGGACAGCTATACAGACCTTAAAAAATATGCCGACAATGGCTTTCTGAGGGGAAATATTACCCATGCCCCGGGTTATGTGGGCATGCCTTACGGTCTCCCTAAAATGGATGATTGCACAATCAATAAAATTCTCGACTGGATTAATCAGGGTTCACCAAATAATTGAGAAAAGCCATGATGCAGAAAATGATCCTTACCTGCCTGTTGGGTGTAAGTTTTAGTCTGACGGGTTTTTGCCAGACTTACCTGTCAAAAACAAGTTTTATCGGGTTCTATTCTAAAACGCCGTTCGAAGATATTGAAGCAGAGAACAATCAGGTATATGCCGTACTGGATCCGGCAACCCACCATCTTGCGTTCACCCTGCTTTTGAAAGGATTTATTTTTCCGAGAGAACTGATGCAGGAACATTTCAATGAAAACTATGCGGAGAGTGACAAATTTCCCAAAGCCAGTTTTTCAGGAATCTGTACCGGGGATATGGATCTGACGAAAGAAGGAATTTACCAGGTTGTCATTAAGGGAGATCTGACTTTGCATGGGGTAACGAAAACACTTGAAACAACGGGTCAGATGGAAGTGAAAAACGACCGGATACTGGGAACGGCGGCCTTTAAACTCAAACCGGAAGATTTTCAAATCAATATACCCGGTGTGGTCAGAGACAAAATCGCCAAAGAAATAGCTGTAAAAGTTCAAACAATCTGGTTACGCACAAAATAATTCTTAGTGTATGCGAAAACTTCTAGTGGGTACGTTTTGCTTTTTTTTATGTCTGCACGTGATGTCACAGGACAGCCTTCTTGGAAAGCTGAATGAAGCCATGCAGGCTTCTCCAAAAACTGAATACACAACCGGTACTTTTAAAGCGTTGTATATAGTCAATATGAAAACGATTGAGTCGCCTGCGGCAGGCGCTCTGAATGTTGAAATTCAGCATCGGTTCGGATCACTGAATAGTGGCGCTTATGAATTATTCGGGCTGGACAATGCGACACTGCGATTGGGGCTCGACTATGGAATAACTGACCGGCTGGCTGTCGGAATTGGACGAAGCTCTTTTCAGAAAACCTTTGACGGATACCTGAAATACAAATTATTGAGGCAAACGGACGGCAGCCCGAAGATGCCGGTATCAGTAAGTCTGCTCGGAACGATCAGCTATTATACACAGCATTATGACGACCTGAAATACCTGGACGCAACTTTCCGGACGGCCTATACAACCCAGTTACTTCTGGCCAGAAAATTCAACAGACTGTTTTCTTTTGAACTGACACCAACGCTTATCCACTATAACCTGGTACCGACCGTTGCCGACAAGAACAATGTTTTTGCACTCGCCGGCGGAGCGCGAATGAAAATCAGCAAGCGAATGAGTATTAACGTGGAGTATGATTACCTGTTTCCCGATCAGGTGGTTTCTACGAAGGTTAACCATTCACTTTCTTTTGGTTGGGATATAGAAACCGGAGGTCATGTTTTCCAACTCGTTTTTTCGAATTCGCAAAGTATGCTGGAATCCCAGTACATCGGACAAACACCGGGTACCTGGGGGAAAGGCGACATTTATTTCGGGTTTAACATCTCCCGGAATTTCAATTTGAAAAAGCATACGGTAAAAACTCAGGAATAGATTTCAGGGTTCACCGGAAATGGCAACCGCTCTCCTTTCAAACCGGCAACCACATTTTTTGCAGCTATCAGTGACATGGCTGAACGGGTATCAACGGTTGCAGAACCGATATGCGGTAACACACAAACATTGGGCATTGAAAGAAGCGGGTGGTCCGGCCGCATCGGCTCGGGATTAGTCACATCCAATCCTGCCCCCCAGATCTTTCCCTGACGCAATGCTTCCGTCAAATCTTCTTCGTTATGAATCGCACCCCTGGCCGCATTGATAAAAATAGCCGTGGGTTTCATGCGCGCAAAAACGGGCGCGTTGAATAATCCCTGGGTGTCCGTAGTCAGGGCCGTATTGACAGACAATACATCACTTTTTTCAAGAAGATCATCAAAAGAGACCCAGGTTGCATTCAGTTCTTTTTCAGCTTCCCTGTTTCTTCCGCGGTTATTGTATATGATTTTCATCCCGAATGCGGATGCAGAACGTCTCGCCATTTCAAGACCAATTTTTCCCAATCCGAATACACCCAGTGTTTTACCCCGGATATCTATTCCGAGATTGGCCGTCGGCTCAAAAAATCCCCACTCTCCTTTCGCAATGGTCTGGCTCATATGGAACGCTTTTCTGGAAGTAGCCAGCATCAGGAGAAACGCTACGTCCGCCGTAGCATCACTAAGCACACCCGGAGTATTTCCTATTGGGATTTTCAACCGGTTTGCTGCGCCAATATCCACATTGTCGTAACCGGCACTGTGCAGACTGATGACTTTTAAATGGGCAGAGGCGTCCAGAAAAAATTTGTCAATCCAGTTTCCCCCTGCACTGATCAGGGCATTGGCCAGGCGGCAGTGTTCAATTAATTCTTCCGGACTCAGGTCCCTTTTTTCTGTCCATTGAGTGAATTCGACACCGGCTTCTCTCAGATACTGTAGTCCTGCTTCCGGAATTTTCCTGCTGATAAATACTTTCATTCAAATGGTATTCTGACTATTTTACTGCAAATAACCGGCCGTTCCTTCTTTTTCGATTTTGATGGTAAAGCCTCCGCCATTTGCCACAGGAATTTCAAGCCGGGTATTTTTGTTAACATAAACTGTTTTAATGATCAGCTGATTGGGATTAAAAGGGGTGTTCAGATCATCCTGATAAATTCTGGCCCGCCAGTTTCCGGCATTTAAAAAATCAAACGACAATCGTAAAACCGCCGGATCAGCACCATTAACAGCCCCTACCCACCAGGTGTTTTTGTTTCTGCGTGCCAGTATCAGATAGTGATCAGGACTGGAAGCCGGGACTCTGGTTTCATCCCACACGGTGGGAACCTCCTGAAGAAAATCAAAACCGGATTGCTTTTCGTAAGCTTCCGGATAATCGCAAATCATCGCATTCGCGTTTTCGAGCACTACATACATGGCAAGCATATGCGCCCGGGTGCCCAGCACCAGCGGCCTGGTATATTGCGCAATAAAATGGTCGGGAGTAACGGCGCGAAATCCACCCAGATGATAGTCTGTGCTGCCTGCGATCAGTCGCGTAAATGCAATGTCAAGATCATGCTGTGGCGTAACACCCTGTGCATTC
Organism: Puia sp.; assembly: GCA_965214575.1. Classification (GTDB taxonomy): domain Bacteria; phylum Bacteroidota; class Bacteroidia; order Chitinophagales; family Chitinophagaceae; genus Puia. The sequence goes on along the minus strand of CBDCCE010000009.1, from coordinate 29,853 downwards.
CATTTATCCGCTTCGTAATTTAAAGTACCCTCGCGCGTAAATTCGTTAGGATAAGTGCGGCTTAATCCCGTCGGTTTGTAAGCGCCGTGAAACTGTATATGCAGATGATGCGCAGCGGCCTTTTGAAGAATTTCCGTCTGCATATTAACCATTTCCTGGTCATCCCGGTTCATAAAATCGACCATCAGTCCGGATAAACCCCATTCTTCAAACAAAGTAAAGGCGCTGTCCAGTTTTGGATACAGCGCCGCCCAATGGACCCAAACACGCACACCTACCCCCTGACTGTGGGCATAATCACAAACCTGCTTCATATCCAGTCCGGGAACCGGTTTCAAAACATTACTGTTTGGTCCGGGCATGAAACTAACGCCGTCATCCTGATACCACTGGTGAAGTCCGTATTCGACCACAGAGTGATATTCTATTTTGGACCTGGCACAGAAATCAATGTAATATTTCTGCGTTACAAAATTATTCCCCGGTGCATTGAGTGTGTCGGCAGTCACATTCCCATTCCACCAGGGGAAAGTGGTTTTACCGGGTTTCAGCCAGCTCAGATCGCTGATCCGGCAGGCAGGGGCCAGATCGGTAAGCATATTCGTTTCAAGAAATCTGCCCGGACTTTTACTTATCATGATTACCCTCCATGGGCTCTGATGTGGAAGACGGGCAATAACCGCATAACCGGGCCGCGAAATACGGGGGGAAAGAATACTTGAAATATGATTCCCCCTTTTTACCAGATACATTCCCGCGTAGTCAAGCAGGGCAGCCTCCGTAATGGCCATATAGAGCGTGTCAGGAAAAGCGAAAAGTATGGGAAGATCCAGAAGAGTATCCTCTGGAATGTTCTGAAGGGTACTGTGAATATAATTTCCTTCATGCGCGTTGGAAAAGTTATCCTGCGGCAGCGCATGCACCAGGGGATTACCGGTAATCCGGAAACCTGTTTCCTCGCTGCGTATATAAACCGAATCGCCTGTTTCACCGGGAAAAAGATAACGGAATGCGACACCGTCGTTGAATGCCCTTACCTGAATAATGAGTTGCCTGTAAGGTGAATTTATTTCCTTCAAAAACAAACTCATCTGCCTGAAAGAATCTGTTACCACAGAAGATCTGCCTGTTAAAAGCGTATAATTCTCAACAGAGTCGAGGCGAACCGTGTTAGTCAGTTTCATGCCCTGGCTTAAAGAATCATTCCTGAAAACCAGGTTTATGGATGAAAATCCGATTCTCTTTTTACCGAGATAGTAGAGGCTATATCCCGGCGTTCCGTTCCTGAGCTCGAAAGAATACCGGATTTTTTGATCGGGGCTCAATAAATGGACAGGGCCGCTGCAATAGACGAAACCCGACCAAAACAGGGCAGCAAGAAGTAAAACAGCAGGACGGATTTCGCTTTTCACCAACTTGAAAATATATTGAGTGACTAAATATACCTCCTTTTTCCGCCCGTAAAAAAGGGCTTGCTGACCGGATGGGTACTTTTTGCTTACCCTTTGCATATCCTTTGCCTACCCGGATTCCGGGTACCCATCGGGTAAGCAAAGGGTACCCAAAGGGTAGGATCAGGGGGAATCCGGGTACATCGTCACAAGCATCTAACGGTCAACCACCAACTAAACGTAATTTGCATTTATGAATGTTCAGATAGAAACAGGCTGGAAAAAAATACTGGAGGCCGAATTCACCAAGCCTTATTTTTTACACATCGTTCATTTTTTAAAGACTGAAAAAAATGCGGGAAAACTCATTTATCCCCCCGGACCTGAGATATTCAATGCTTTTTCCATGAGCCCTTTTGAAAAAACAAAAGTCGTATTGCTTGGGCAGGACCCATACCATGGTCCCGGTCAGGCGCATGGACTGAGTTTTTCGGTGCCGGATGGCGTGCGTCCCCCGCCTTCTTTACAGAATATTTTTAAAGAACTGCATACAGATACCGGTCTGCCGATACCCACCGGAGGCAACCTGACTCCATGGGCTAAACAGGGTGTTTTACTTTTGAATGCCTACCTGACAGTTCAGGCCCAGACGCCTATGAGCCATTCCCAGACCGGCTGGGGGGAATTTACGAACGCGGTGATTCAGAAGCTTTCAGACGAAAAAAAGGGGCTGGTTTTTCTGCTATGGGGTAAATTTGCGCAGGAAAAACAGGCACTGATAGACGAAACCAAACACCTTGTTCTGAAAGCAGCCCACCCTTCTCCTTTTTCCGTCGATAAAGGATTTTACGGATGTCGTCACTTCTCCAAAACAAATCAGTACCTGTCAAAAAACGGAACAGATCCGATCAACTGGAAATTATAACTCAAAACGTAACTACGAAGTGAAATCATTTAGAAATATATTCGGCAGGGTCTGGGCAGTATGGGGGGCCTTGCTATTTGTTATCACGATGCTTATTTTCCTTATCCCCTTTTTTCTCTTTATTTATTTTCAAAAGGAGCCTGTTAAAACAAATCGTTTCATCCGGTATTCCAGGACCTGGATGGATGTTTTTCTGGCACTCGTAGGATGCCCCCTGAAAATTACGGGTCAGGAATATTTCAAAAAGGGACAGACCTATATCGTGGTCAGCAACCACAACGCACTGATTGATGTGCCGGTTTCTTCACCCGGAATTCCGGGTGGTAATAAAACCATCGCGAAAGCAGAAATGGCCAGGATTCCTTTATTCGGACTGATTTATAAAACGGGTAGTATACTGGTAGACAGGAAAAGTGAAAAAAGCAGAAGGGATAGTTTTTCGAAAATGCGTGAAGTTCTCGATATGGGCTTGCATATGTGTATTTATCCCGAAGGCACACGCAATACATCGGATGAGCCCATCAAACCCTTTCACGACGGCGCATTTCGCCTGGCGATTTCCAGTGGAAAGCCAATTATTCCCATGATCATTTTTAATACCCGAAAAGCCAATCCGCCTGACAAAGGGTTTTACCTGATGCCTGTAAAATTATTTATGGATTTTCTTCCTGCAGTGGAAGTCAGTCCCGGTGAGCCTGTTGATCAGCTCAAAGCCAGGGTATTCGAACTCATGAAGTTGTATATCGTTGCCAATCAGTAAAAAGATCTGGTGCGATTTATTTTCAAATCCCGGAGGATATTGGATTTGGGATTGATAGTGATGTTAAACGAACGATAAACACCCACTGGCGTTACATTGATGGACAATTGCCAGCAATGCATGTCTCTCGAAAGAAAAGTGGTGAAGTTTTGAATCTGAAGGTTTTTGACATCGTAATAACAGTTAAATCCAACCTTCCATTTTTCTGTCAGGTTAAAATCACCATTCAGAATGAGAGAGGAGTTGATGGTTGATTTGTATTTGTTCACAACAAAACTTGTGCTGTAATTAAATGCAAAAGAAACATTCGCTGACCAGGATATATTGAAATCCACAAATTCCCCCGGATTCTTGCGTATATAGTCCAGCTGCGCCTGCTGCTCATCAATGGTCATTGGCATATTGTTGTCGGCGGCATATTTTTTATCCGCCTCGTCTTTTTTAGGATCCTTGGGTTTGCTTTTGAATGAAGTAGTAAGAGAAACACTGGTATTGGTAATTCTCCCCAGGCTGAATCCCTTTCCCTGCCAGGCGTACATGTTTATAGGAATTCCCAAGCTGTCATGCTGATAGGGATCCAGATTGGCGTTGAAGGAAAAGATTATTTTCTTAAACAGTGTACTCCGGAGGTAAAGATTGATATTGCTCAGTTTGAAGGAATCCGCCAGGTAGTTAAAGCTGCCGGTAAATCCGAAGCCGTCTATCAGTTTTACTTTTTCATTAGCACCGGCACTGGTATCGGTTTTTGAGCGCACTTTCATTTCTATGTTATTGTCTATTCCGAAACCGATGCCACCAAATGTGCCGGCTCCAAATGCAGAGTACACATTTCCATTGTAAAGATTGATGTTCTGGTAATTTCCTTCGACGGTGTACCGGACATTTTTATAGTAACTCTTGGACAGATCCGGAGAATACGAAAAACTGATGGTCGGCCGGATCGTATGCCGTATGCCCAGTATCCGGCTGTTTTTTCCAAAATTCTGGAAAGTTCCGAATATAGCGGTACTCAGGCCCAGTGAAAAACTGATTGAATTGGCAGTAAAAACGCCTTTCTGATTGGTCGTATCGAGTTTGTTTCGAAGGGTGTCCCAGTTATAGTCAAATTTATTACTGAATATCCTGTTCTGGAAACTCATACCCGGAGTGATCTGTAAAAAGCCAAGCTGGGGCAGGGCGAGTGAGATTGGAATATTATTCTGGGCACCATATTTAAAAGTATCCAGAATATGCTTCAGACTACTCAGCGAATCGTAGAAGCTGGTCATGCCTGTTATATTGGAATTGAGACCAATACCTAGCTTCTGATACCATTTGGGTGTACCGATATAGTCTTTGGGTGCGAACGGGTACATCGTGATCGCCGTGAATCCGATCGATGGCGCGTTGATATTTACCAGGCCGGTGAGATTATCCTGGTTGTGGTTGGCATTAACCGTTAAATTGTACTTGCCATCGCTGAAGGTTTTGGAAAACGCGATAGAAGAGTTGATCTGGTTATTGTAAGTAGCCAGCGGATTGGTCAGCTGGTAATTATTGAATTTCTGGGACATCAGATTCACGTTCGCTGAAAAATTCTGTCCCGGATGTGCCTTGCTGTCCACGTTATGCGCCCACTGAATCTGATAGGTTTTATTGTCTATATACGGCGATTTGCCATCATCGCTTAAAATTCGTGTACTCTGATAGGTCAGATTTAACCGGCCACTAAATCGATATCGTACCTTGTATTCAGGGGTCAGATGCAGCGTATATCCCCCGTAGGAATAAAGATCTGCCCGGAAGGCCACATCGAAATTATCGTTCAGGACTTTATAATAGCCAATTCCTGTAAGGCCGAGACCATATTGCTGACTGACATCAAAAGTTGGCGCAAGGAAACCCGAATGCCTCCCCTGAGAAATGGGAAAATATCCAAATGGGATATAGATAGGAATGGGTACCCCTTCAAATTCTGGATGTACGGGTCCCGTAATGGCCATTTTTTTATTGATCAGTTTCATTTTGTTTGTACGAAAAGCAAAATGCGGAGTATCCAGATTACAGGTCGTAAAACGACCGTGAAAAGCATAGTAATCGTCTTTGGAAATTTTTTTCATCTTCTCCCCCATCACAAACATTTCACCACTTTGCGTAAACGTGTTAACCGTTATCCCTTTTTGTGTTTTCATATTGAAAACGATGGAATCCGCGTCCATCTTCGTTTCTGCCTGGGTCATCCGGGGTTTGCCGATCATGGCGCCTCCCGTATCTTTTGCGTATGTGGCGATCAGCAGATTATTGGGCTGGTCCATACGTATATTGTAAGCATCCAGATCGATGTCCTTGTACTTGGTATTTGCCTTGTTGTACAGGGTTATATTCTTGGTCGGCACATCCAGCACTACCGAATCCTGCGCGCTATAGGTAATAGGCGCGTCGAGCGAATCTTTTGAAATATGCATATGAAAGGTGTCGACCTGCTGGCTCAGTGAATCAGAATGAAAGGGCAGCGTGTCAACTACAGCCGAATCCATGAGTACGGTCTTATTTTGCAAAGGCATCCTCTTAACGGGTATGGAATCCGATTTCCCGGGAATGGTATCCGTATCTGTAAAGTACCGGGAATGCTGATTTTTGAAGTAACGGGCTGAACTGTTAACAGTTATACAAAAGAATAGCAGGGTTAAAATCAGCGTGGAAAGGTATTTTAAACTAATTTTGCCCCCGTTATTCATACATTACAATGGTACAAAAATAGGGGTATCTATTTAAGAAATCGTGAAGATTAACATCTTGAAAGTCAAAAGAAAACTATGCTGAGAGCGTTATCCTGTCTGATCATTTCCACTTTCATTTTTTTTACTTTCTCGTCCTTTCATTCCGGTGCCGGCCACAGGGCAATAAAAATCCGGACTATAGTAATAGATCCCGGTCACGGTGGCATTTATCCCGGAACCCGGGGACTGATCTCTGTAGAAAAAGATGTAACGCTTGAAATTTCGCTCAAACTGGGTGAGGCAATTAAGACTGCTTTTCCAAATACAAAAATTGTTTTTACGCGCACAACAGACGCGCTGGTGAATGGCGCAACCAATCTGAGGGATGACTTGCACGGCCGTGCACAAATCGCAAACCAGGCCAAAGGGGATCTGTTCATCAGTATCCATTGTAACGCCACACCACATCCACCCGGCGGATATTATGAAAAGAGAGTGATCGGCCACAAGAAAAAGATGGTCTATGTGGGAAAGGGTTCTAAGAAACGAAAAAAATGGTAAACGCCCCGATTTATGAATCATACTGGGTAAAAAATACCCGTGTGGGTACGGAAACTTATATCTGGAAAGCAGGAAAGCAGGAGAATAAAAATGACGCAATTAATGAAAGGGAAGAGAGTGGAGAAGATGTTACGGACAGCACCGCTGCGGCCGAAGAAGCCTTTGACCTGACATCTCCCGAAGCGCGTATGCGCGCCACGCTGTATGAAAAAAAATATTTTGACAATAGTGCCCTGTTTGCCACCATGGTGGAAGAGTCTTTTGCAGCCGCAGGCAGGCAGAGTTACGGCGTCAAACAGCGTGACGTAGGTATACAGGTTCTCCAGGCTACCGGCATGCCCAGTGTACTGATTGAAGTGGGTTTTCTCAGCAATAAGGAAGAAGAGGAATACCTGAATAGCGAAAAGGGACAGTCGGAAGTTGTCCAGAATATTGTCGACGCGCTGGAACGGTATAAAAACCAGCTGGAAGGGGGCAATACTGCTCCGCCCGTCCAAACGCCGGATTCAATTCACAAATAAAAAGACCCGAAACGACGAATGATCTTTTTCCTTAGGTTTGTAAGGATTAATAGTGATACGGGCAGCGGGTATCCAACTAAAATTTCAGAATGAAAATTACAAACGAGACTAAAATTGGTGCGCTGACGTCCATTGCCATAGTGCTGCTCATTCTGGGTTTTAACTTTTTGAAAGGGAAAGACCTTTTTGAACACAGCAAGAAAATATATGCGATTTTCAAAAATGTGGATGGACTGGAGCTGTCCAATTCGGTTAGTATTAAGGGACTGGATGTGGGCAGCGTATATGCCATTCAGGCTACTGATAAAAATATTGATGGGATCCTGGTAACTATCAGTATGAAAAAGGACGTAAACATTCCCAAAAATTCCATTGCCTCCATCAATTCGGGATTGATCAGTTCTTCCAATATCATTATAAAAAAAGGAGATGCCACAGACTATATCCAGGACGGCGATACGCTGATGGCTATAGAAAAAGGAAGTATTTTGACTGAATTTCAGTCAAGCCTCAGCCCGGTCGTCGCAACCCTCAATGGCACACTTGGCTCACTCGACTCGCTGATACAGGTGGTGGGCAGCCTGTTTAATCCCGCAGTAAAAGACAATTTCACTTCCATTATCGGCAACCTCGCCAAGTCTTCGGCCTCGCTTCAGATCATGCTGAATGACCGCACCAGCTCTCTTGCGCATTCGATGTCTCATTTGGACAGTTTTACAAATAACCTGGCCAGTAATAACGCCAGGATCACGGGCACACTGGATAATCTGGAAAAAACGACAGGCAAACTGGCCAACGCAAAAATCGATGAAACACTGGCCAGCGCGCAGGCGGCGATGAACTCCCTGAAAGATGCCATCAACAAAGTAAACAGTACGAACGGTTCCCTGGGTCTTTTGTTAAACGACAAAAAACTTTATCAAAATCTTGAGAACACCTCCCGCAGTCTCAATATCTTAATGGACGACCTTCGCGTTCACCCTAAGAGGTATGTCAGCATTTCTGTTTTCGGACGAAAGGATAAAGACAAACCGCTTACGGCCCCATTGAACGATACCAGCACCGTGAATCCGCCAACTAAGAATTAATGAAAAAAGTGGTCTGCTTTCTGGCCCTCCTGATATTCATCATGTCGGGATTTAGAACCTATGCGCAAATGGCCATTGGTTTCAAATCCAAAAAAGACGACAGCGTCCGCAATGTATACATCTGGCATTCCGATACCCTGCGACAGATCCATAAAGATTCCATGGACCTCCAATTGCTTTTCGGACATGTAAAATTGCAAAGTGACCAAACCCTTTTTTATACCGACAGTCTGTCGATAAACCATAGAGACAATTTTATAGAAGCCTTCGGGCACGTTCATATCAATGATAAAGACTCCACGGACATCTATTCTGACTATATGAAATATTTTGTGGACAGCAAGAACATTATATTTCAGAAAAATGTGGAATTAAAGGATGGTAAGGGAACCTTGTCAACCGACGAACTGCATTATGATATGAATATGCATATCGGTGATTATTACAATGGCGGAAAAGTGGTGAATAAAACCACAACTGTCACCAGTAAGGAAGGCACATATTATGCAGATACCAAGGACGTATATTTCAAAAAAAATGTAAAGCTCAAAGATCCGGCCTACGATCTGACGGCTGATTCCCTGCTTTATAATTCGGAACAGCAGCTCGCCACCTTTATAACAAAAACATTCATCCGGGACAGCACGGGTCGCACCATCACGACAAGGGAAGGTTTTTATGATCTGAAAAATCACCGCGCCCAGTTTGGAAAAAGACCTACCATAACCGACAAAGGAGAAACCATCACGGCAGATAATATTCATTTTGAGGACAGCACCGGTGTGAGTATAGCCACGGGTAATGCGGTATTCAGAGATACGGTGCAAAATCTCACCCTGATATCCAATTCGATGGTTGCCAATAAAAAAACAAACTCATTTCTGGCTACTCAACATCCCCTGATTATTCTGAAGCAGGATGTAGACTCTATATATATATCGGGGGACACGGTGTTTTCGAGTAATATTCCGGATTCGATTCTGAGAACGCCCGACTCGGTTCAGGGCATGCCGATCGTCCGGACAGCAAAAAATCCGAATGACAGCAGTCTGCGTTACCTGCAGATTTATCACCATGTAAGGATATTCTCCGATTCCCTTCAGGCAGTTGCTGACAGTTGTTATTATTCCGGTCTGGATTCCATTTTCAGGCTTTACACGAATCCGGTTGCCTGGGCGGGTGGATATCAGGTTACCGGTGATACCATGTTTCTGTTCACCAGGAATAAGAAGCCGGATCGTCTTTTTGTTTTTGAAAACAGCCTGGTGGTCGGTAAAACGAACGTAAATATGTATAACCAGATAAAAGGAAATACGCTGAATGGATATTTCAAAAACGGAGTAATAGATTATATGCGGGCTAAAGGAAGCGCTGAAGCGGTTTATTATATTAAGGACGACAGTATGGCCATGGTAGGCGTCAACAGGGTAAATAAAGCCGACGTGATCGACATGATTTTCCTCAACAAACAATTGAATAAAGTGGTGCTCCGTCAGGATGCCGATGGCGTGATGTATCCCATTAAGAAAGTAAACCTGGACGAGATGAGACTGCGCAATTTCAAATGGGAAGACAACCGACGGCCAAAGACAAAATATGAACTGTTTGAAAACTGATTCCCCGAGAGTTTGTTTCTATGGTTTTGTCCACGCCTGTACTCCTTCTCCGGCAGGATCACTAATGAATAAAAAAAATATAAGAGATCAGAATCGCAGTGATAATGGCAGATAAATCGGCGAGCAGCGAAACCGGAATAGTATAACGTACTTTACTGATGCCTATCGATCCGAAATAGAGGGCCACAATATAAAACGTTGAATCTGTCGTCCCCTGAAAGATGCAGGCCAGCCGGCCAACAAAAGAATCCGCGCCATATTGGGTCATCGTGGTAATCATCATACCTCTTCCGGCTGCGCCACTGAGCGGACGCATCAGGGCGGTAGGAAGGGCCGCTACAAAATCGGTATTGACACCAAGCAAATGGAAGAACGATCCGATACCACCGACAATAAAATCCAGCACACCACAGCTTCGTATTACGCTGATGGCGACAAGCATGGCAACCAGATAGGGAATCACGGCCACCGCTACCTGAAAACCCTGTTTTGCTCCCTCTATAAAGGCTTCGTAAACATTAACCCGACGCACCAGTCCGCCGACGATAAAAACGACAAATAACAGAAAAATCAGACCATTGCTGAAGATTTTGGAAAATGGATCTATCATGCTGTTATGCAGGCGCAGAAAATATACCAATGCGCCAATTATAATGGAAATCCCCCCAACCCACAAAAGGATGACCGGCTGAAACAGATTGATTTTCTGTTTCAGGGCAACCACCGATAAAGCGACCACGGTAGCAACAAAAGTGACAATCATGCATGGAATGAATATGCTGGTGGGATCATTCGATTTGAGAATGGCCCGCTGGGCGATAATGCTCACGGGAATGATCGTTAGCCCGGACGCATGCAAAACCATAAACATAATCTGCGCATTGGAAGCCGTATCCTTGCTGGGATTCAGCTCCTGCAGACTTTTCATGGCTTTCAGTCCGAACGGCGTGGCCGCATTGTCGAGACCCAGGAGATTGGCAGAAAAATTCATCACCATATGGCCCATGGAAGGATGATTTTTGGGCACTTCAGGAAAAAGTCTGTTAAAAAAAGGGCCAATTATGCGCGAAAGAAAATTAATGGCGCCCGCCTTCTCCCCAATATTAAGAAATCCCAGAAACATGGCTAAAATACCGATCAGTCCGATAGCGATTTGAACACTGGTTCCCGCAGAATCAAATACGCCGTCGATGATCGTTTTAAAAATTTCCGTGTCGCCGAAAAAGATCAGACGCACCAGGGCAGTAACAAAAGCCAGCAGAAAAAAAATGATCCAAAGAAGGTTCAGGGCCATATCCGGAATTGTGGGTTGAATATAAGTAATTAAATAACGATCCCTCAAATTGATCTATCTTTGCGGGCGCAAAAACGAAGCTATTCTTAAATCAAAACCGTTTTATCATGGCGTTAAAGGCAGGCATTGTAGGATTACCCAATGTAGGCAAATCCACTTTGTTTAATGCGGTCAGTACCAGTGCAAAAGCCCAGGCGAGCAATTACCGGTTCTGCACTATTGAACCCAACGTGGGCCTGGTGGATGTGCCGGATGACCGTCTGAACAGACTGGCCGAATATGTGCACCCCGACCGTATTGTGCCCACGCAGATCGAAATTGTAGACATTGCCGGACTGGTTAAGGGAGCCAGTAAGGGGGAAGGACTCGGGAATAAATTTCTTGCCAATATCAGAGAAGTGGATGCCATCGTGCATGTGATCCGCTGTTTCGAAGATGAAAATATCCTGCGCGATGAGGGAGCCATTAATCCGGTCAGCGATAAAGAAATTATTGATACCGAACTACAACTCAAAGATCTGGATGGCGTTGAAAGAAAATACCAGAAAGCGGAAAAGCTTTTAAGGACCGCCGATCCAAAACAGAAACTTGAATTTGAAGTGCTGAAACGCTGTAAAGAGCATCTGGAAAAAGGCAGAAATATCAGGGAACTTAAACTCGACAAAAACGACAAGACGGCCATTGCCGATCTCTTTTTGCTGACCGACAAGCCCGTTCTGTATGTCGCCAATGTAGATGAAACATCCATGCATACCGGAAATAAATTTTCTGATGCACTTAAAAAGGTTGCTGAAGCGGAACATGCCCAGGTGATTGTAATGAACAATTCCATTGAGCAGCAGATAGCCGAACTGGAAAATGCAGACGACAAAGCCATGTTCATGGAAGAGTACAAAATGAAAGAACCCGCGCTGAATAAACTGATAAGAAGCGCCTATTCCTTACTTGCACTGCAAACCTATTTTACGGCCGGTGTACAGGAAGTTCGCGCCTGGACAATTCAGACATGTTGGAAAGCACCGCAGGCTGCTTCCGTTATCCATACGGATTTTGAAAAAGGATTTATCAAGGCTGAAGTAATAGCTTACGAAGATTTTATCAAGTACCAGTCAGAAGCCGCCTGCAGGGAAGCTGGAAAACTGCGGATTGAAGGAAAAGAATATATTGTTAAAGACGGAGATGTAATGCATTTCCGGTTTAACGTTTAGGAAAATGCAGAAGTACAGGAGTACAGGAGTATAAGAATGACATATTCAAATTACCACTCCTGTACTCCTTTACTTTTGTACTCTCATACTAACTAAAAGATGTTATACCCCAGACTCACATAATACAACCCTCCTACCTGGGAATTTCCGATGGCATCAGAATAATATTTATTCAGCAGATTGGTTGCACCAATCTTTATCATGCTGTTCTGAAGGGCCGGCAGCTTCATGCTGATTTGCGCATCCAGCGCTCCGTATGCCGGTGTAGTGCCGGAAACAAAAGATGATTCATACACGTAACTGTCCTGCCAGCGGTAGGTAATATTGAACCCGAATACTTTTTTTATCGTGTAGTTGCCGACAGAAATATTGTACTTGATTTTTGGCGTATTAAACTGGGTCAGCACGTTGGCGTCGTTGTTGGTTATATCATTATAGGCCAGGTTGCCTCCGGCAAAAAATCCTTTTGGAAATTTATATTGCAGACCCAGGCCGGCACCTACCGTGTTTACTTTATTGCTGCTGTTCGTATAGATCCCAAAAGTATTCTGGGCAGTCTGTCCCTGCGTCAGCGGATTTTTCACGAGAACCGTCAATCCGATAAAATTAGTATACTGAGCATAGAATCCATATACATCGATGAACAGATTGCTGGCGACGATACCCTTATATCCCAACTCCCAGGAAGCAACGGTTTCGGGCTTGAATTCCTTAAACTGAAACTGGGTTGGAGCAACGCCCGTACGCTGGTAATTTCCCAGTGATGCTGTATCATAAGTATCTGAAGTGAGCCCGTAATAAGATATAAACTGCGGAAGTCCGCCGATCAGCCTGGCAGAGCCGGTTTGAAGGTTTATGTATTGATTCTGCGTTGATGGAAACCGATAGGCAGTCTGATAGGAGGCCCGGATGAAATTATCCTTGGCGATCTGGAACACTGCGGTAACCCGAGGTGTGAATCTTCCTTTAAAATTCGAGTTCTTGTCGTACCTGCCCGCCAATGTCAGCTTCAGCAGATCATTTAAAAATCCTTTTTGTACCTGTGCAAAAGCGCCGGTTTCATTGATTTTAATCGTTCCTGCCGTATCAGCGAAAATAGTACCGTGGGAATTCAGCACAAACTCCCTGGTGGAAGCGCCTACAGTAATGCTGGCCCATTTGAACTGATCAAAATTGTACATACCCTCCCCGACATACAGGTCAGACTGGTCGTTGAACTTTCCGCCTGCCGGAATCGCCAGTTTTTTAAGTGAATCCAGGGATTTATTAAAGGAGGAAGAACCTGGCTGGAAACGATTGGCGTCTGCAGCGGCGCGTGCAGCGGCGCTGGCAGTGGCATAAGCCTGATCGGGAGTTTGTCCTCCGGCCAGAGCAGCTGCAAAAGCGGGGCCGTAAGTACCCAGATAGGTAGGTGCCCAGACTGTTTTTGTCGGCGCATACACTTCATTCATTAACGTAGCAGTGGCCACCAGATCGGATGAGTTACCTGCATTTTCCTGTGTCGTATAGGCCCGGACATAGAAGTTTTTTCCGGTCACTTCTGCTTTATACTGGCCAATCGTCACATTTTGCAGACTGTATCGGTCGGTCCCGGTATAAATTGTATTCGTGCTGCCAAAATTTCCACTCAAACTGGCCGTTGTATTGTCGGTGATTTTATAAAACAGGCCCGCAGATGCTTTGAAATTATACGCTTTATAATTGGTCAGGCTGCTTTCTGCATACCCTGTTCTGGTTACACCCGAATTCTTGGGAGTAGCTCCCGAAATCTGCCCGGTTTGCTGCGCCGCACCTGCTGCCTGAGCCGAAGCAGCATAGTACTGGGCTGCCAGCGCGTTGTTACCCGCTGCAGCTGCCGCGTCACCTGCTGCTTTTGCCTGCTGCGACTGAGCCGCATAACCGGCAGAAATTGACGCATATTGGTCTTTTACATTGAAATATTCACTTTCATCCCCATAAGTATTTACGCCATTATAGTTGGGCAGACTTCTGTCGCCCGCAACAGGTGTACCCTGCAGGGGGCTGTAGTTCCGGTAATCGGTAGCGGTCCAGTCCTTCGCCTGTATATAATCAGCGGAAACCCGGAAAGCCAATTTGCCAAACGATTTGGCATAACGGGCCATTATATCTTCGTAAGGCGCCGCCTTCATACTCGGATCGCTGATATGATTCACGCCCTGTTTGAATTGCGCACTAAAACCCTGGTATTTATAGGGATCCTTGCTGGTCATTAAAATAGTACCGGTCATTCCGCCCGAACCGTACAGGGCAGATGATGCGCCTGGCAGCAATTCCACATTGTCCACATCGAGTTCATTCAGTCCCACGATATTACCCACAGAAAAATTCAGTCCCGGTGCCTGGTTGTCCATTCCGTCTACCAGCTGATTCATACGCAGGTTGCCGCTTCCATTGAATCCCCTGGTTCCCATCGTTTTGAATAAAATGGAAGAAGTGACCACGTCAACGCCTTTCAGATTTCCAATGGCGTCGTAAAAAGAAGGGGCGGCTACTTCCCGGATGGCCGAGCTGCTCATTCTTTCTATGGAAACAGGAGACTCCAGACTTCTGATTTGTGAACGGGTGGCGGAAATAACCACTTCCGTTCCCATGGCTGAAGCTGGTTTAAGTCCGGCTTCCACAACAGCCGCAGCAGATTCTACAACGATCTCTTTGGTTTCAAAACCAATAGAGGAAATAATTAATGTAATCGGGAAACTATGGTTCACTGTCAATTTGAAATTTCCGTGATTGTCCGTAAAGGTTCCTGTTGTTCCTCCTTTCAGAACAACCGAAACTGCCGGGAGACTTTCCTTGGTTTCATTGTTATTTATTTTACCGGAGACGGTGACAGATTGGGCCGTGGTTCTGAGAATAATGAAGTGGCAAAAAAGAATGCAAAGCAGGCAGTGTTTGAAGGTTTTCATTGCAAACAATTTAGATCGTTAGATTTTATAGACGGTAAAGTACATAAAAAAGTATAAAGCCGATCGATAAAAAACTATGCTTCAGGCATTAGTCTTAATTTACTTTCTTTGCAAAAAACATCGGCATGGCTTCCTATCATTTCCCGGATCAGACATCATTTTACAAGGGCAAAGTGCGGGATGTGTACAGCATCAAAAATGAATTACTCGTGATGCTGGCCTCTGACCGCATTTCCGCATTCGACGTTATTCTGCCCCGTCTCATCCCTTTTAAAGGACAGGTTCTGAACCAGATTGCTGCACACATGCTTCAGGCCACGCAGGATATTTGTCCCAACTGGTGGCTCAGCTCCCCCGCTCCTAATGTAAGTATTGGCAGGCGTTGCGATCCGTTTCGGGTAGAAATGGTGGTGAGGGGAAATCTCACGGGGCATTCCTGGAGAACCTATTCCTCCGGCGAAAGAGTTCTTTGTGGGGTTACCATGCCTGAAGGACTAAAAGAAAATGATTATTTCCCGCATCCCATCATTACACCTTCCACCAAAGCGGAGGCCGGACACGATGAAGACATTTCCAGAGAGGAAATTATCGCAGGGGGGCTGGTAAAGAAAAAGGACTATGAAAAGATCGAACAGTATACGTTACAGCTGTTTGAACGCGGAAAGCAACTGGCTGCCAAAAGAGGGCTGATTCTGGTAGACACCAAGTATGAATTTGGTAAAATGGGTGATGAGGTATTTTTAATGGATGAAATTCACACACCGGATTCATCCCGGTATTTTTATGCAGACGGATTTGAAGAAAGACAGGCCAGAGGAGAAAAACAAAAACAGCTCAGCAAGGAATTCGTCCGGGAGTGGCTGATTTCAAACGGTTTTATGGGAAAAACAGGACAGCAGGTTCCCCACATGACGGATGAATGGGTCCAGACGATTTCAAACCGGTACATCGAATTGTATGAAAAAGTGATCGGAGAAGAATTTGTGCCTCTTCGCCTGAGCGAAGACGAAACTTTTTTTTTGATACTTGAAAGTCTGAAAAACTTAAGTGCCGGCGGAAGATGAGGCGATCGCAGCAGGATCCTGACCCGGCCTTAGCCTTCTTCTCGATTTATTAAAAATCTTATCCTCCTTTATTTTTCCCCTGCGGAGAATTTTCTGTTCTTCCTCCGGAAGATGATAAACCTTCATGCAATCTTCACTGCAGCATCCGTCATATTTTTTTGCGCAATCTTCACACTGTATAAATAAAAGGTGACAGGCACTGTTATGACAATTCGTATGCGTATCCGCCGCCTGTCCGCACTGATGGCAATGGGCAATAATATCACCTGAAATCGATTCGCCAAGTCTTTCATCAAACACGAAATTCTTTCCGATGAACTTATTTTCCAACCCCAATTCCCTTACTGTATTGGCGTAATGAATTATACCGCCTTCCAGGTGAAATACCTTTTTGAAGCCGCGATGGAGCAGATAGGCACTTGCTTTTTCACATCGTATTCCGCCTGTGCAATACATGATCACCGCTTTGTCTTTTTGGTCTTTCAGTATATTGACGGCCTGGGGCAGCTGATCGCGAAACGTATCACTTGGGATTTCCATCGCCCCTTCAAAATGACCCACTTCATATTCATAATGATTCCGCATATCTATAACCAGCGTGTCCGGATCCGCCGTCAGCCGGTTAAATGTTTCGGCATCTACGTACTGTCCCTTCTTTTCCATACTGAACTCAGGATCCGGAATACCGTCGGCGACAATTTTATCCCGGACTTTTATTTTCAGGACCCAGAACGATTTTCCATCGTCAGCATATGCTGCATTTAAACGAATTCCCCGGAGCGCTTCCATGCTGTCCAAAAAAGCCCTGAACGCATCCAATTGAATGATGGGCACACTCACCTGGGCATTAATTCCCTCTGCGGCCAGATATATTCTCCCGAAAACCTGCAATTCATTCAGCCGCAGATAAAGTTCATCGCGGAATGCAGCGAGTTCAGGAATCGGAAAATACCGATAGAATGACAGGGTTCTGCGAGGAACATTTTCCTCGAAAAGCCTTTGTTTTAACTCTTTCTGTGATATCCGGTTATGTAAATTCGCCACGCTGCAAAAATACTAAACACCGGACGTTTTATGAAACCCGGGTCTATTTCACGAAACCCTCTGAATTTGGCTAAAAATTTTTTACTTTTAAATGATTTTCAACGCAGAAAACCAATCCATGAAATTTGTTCCCTTCCTGATTTCTTCAGCCCTTACCATTCTCCTCATCGTTGTTTTCAATACCCGCTGGGGTCAGGCGCCGGCATTTGGCGAATTTTTGAGTCCGCAGCACGGATTCTGGCAAAATGCGGACCCGGTGGACCGTGATTTTGGCCAGGATCTTCAATTACCCGGCCTGAAGGATCCGGCTGAAGTCTATCTGGATGAGCGCCTGGTGCCGCATGTTTTTGCCCGGAACGATGAAGATGCCTTTTATATCCAGGGATACCTGCATGCAAAATTCAGGCTCTGGCAAATGGAATTTCAGACTTATGCTGCCGCCGGTCGACTCAGTGAACTGGTGGGTCCCCGGGCCCTGAATTATGACCGGGAAAAAAGAAGGCTGGGCATGGTCTACGCCGCAGAAAAAGCCGTTACAGAAATCGAAAAAAACCCCGTTTCCAAAGCCGAAGCCGATGCTTATACCTCAGGCGTGAATGCTTATATATCCAGTCTGAAAGAAAGTGAATTACCTGTTGAATACAAATTACTGGGTTATAAACCCGAGCTGTGGACGAATCTTAAAACGGCTTTGTTCCTCAAATTCATGTCGCTGGATCTGGCTGGTTTTGAAACCGATTTTGAAAATACCAATCTGAGGTCCCTGCTTGGGTATGCCACCTATAATAAAATGTTTCCCATTTCGCAGGATTCTCTCGATCCCATCATTCCCGTGGATACGCTTAAACCCGGAGTTATCGTGAAAGCACCGGCTGGCAGCGATTCTGCTTATCTGCAAAACAAAGACACGGTCGATGTGCAGGCAGTTTCCAAACCAGACAAAAACAATGGTAGTAATAACTGGGCGGTTAGCGGGATTAAAACCAGGAGCGGATCCCCCATTCTTTGCAATGATCCCCATCTTGGTTTAAACCTGCCTTCGCTGTGGTATGAAATACAGATTACCTGCCCGTCCTTTAACGTGTATGGCGCCAGTTTTCCGGGAGCGCCCGGAGTCGTAATCGGTTTCAACGACAGTTGCGCTTTCGGTTTTACAAATGCCATGCGCGACGTTCGCGATTATTACGAAATCACTTTTAAAGACGACAGCCGAAAGGAATATATGTATAATGGTCAGTGGACAGCTACTGATTTCAGATATGAACACATCGTTGTTAAAGACACGCTGGACTATATAGATACGGTTGCTTATACCGTATTCGGTCCCGTGATGTACGACAAAAGCTTTTCGGGTAACAGGAAAACGAACAATAAATACTATGCCGTCCGGTGGAAGGCGCATGATGCAGGCGACGAACTCCTGATTTTTAACTATCTGGACCACGCCAAAAATTACGCTGATTACCAAAACGCCATCAAATGGCTGCACACTCCCGGCCAAAATGTTGTTTTTGCCTGTAAGAATGGAGACATCGCCATTACAGCGCAAGGTGAATTTCCCGCCAAGTGGAGAAGACAGGGAGATTTTATCATGCCGGGAACAGACAGCAGTTATGCCTGGCAGGGAATGATTCCACAACAGGAGGATCCGGTCATGTATAATCCGGACAGAGGTTTCGTGAGCAGCGCAAACCAGTATCCTGTTAACCCGCTGACTTCACCCTATTATCTTGGAGGAGAATATCATAATTACCGGGGCCTCATGATTAACCGGTATCTGAGTCAGATGACTGAAATCGGAGTGGAAGACATGATGAAACTGCAGACCGACACCTATAATCCTTTTGCGGGAATGGCGCGTCCTGTACTCCTGAAGAATATTGATTCGGCCAGTCTCAGTGCAGATCAGCTGGCCTATTTACAGCAATTGAAGGACTGGAACCTGCAATACGAAGCCGATGGTAAGGGTGCAACACTATTTAATATATTTTGGGACAGTCTCAAAGTGATTGTATGGCAGGATGAACTGGCCCAGGCAGGCCCTCCCGTTTTGTATCCGGTAAACAGCACTTTGCTCGAGGGCATTTTGAGAGATACCGCCTATGAATTCCTGGATGATATCAATACGCCCCAGCGGGAGACTCTCCGGGAAGATGTTACCCTTGCATTTAAAAAAGCCAGTGTGACGTATAAAAAACTCGAAGGAGAAGGAAAACTGACCTGGGGTAAATTCAAAGGTACGATGGTCCGCCATCTGGCTCACCTGGATCCGTTCAGCCGGATGGATATCGACAACAGCGGTGGTGAGTATTCCATCAGCGCAGTCAGAAAAGATCACGGCCCAAGCTGGCGCATGATTGTGCAGCTGACAAAAAATACGGAAGCTTATGGTATTTACCCGGGCGGACAAAGTGGCAATCCGGGTTCCCCTTATTATGATAACTTCATTGATAACTGGGCTAACGGAAAATACTATCCCCTCTGGATGATGACTAAAGATGAAGAAACAGATAAACGGGTAAAAGCCATTATTCGGATAACCAAATCCTGATCTATGTTGAAATATGTTTTGTCTATTGTGGTTACCGCGCTCCTTGCTTTTGTAGCAGGCCTTTATATGCCCTGGTGGGGTATCGCTGTGGCTTCTTTCCTGGTGAGTGCTGCCATTCCCCAAAAACCGGCATTCTCTTTTCTTTCCGGTTTTCTTGGTGTATTTCTGCTTTGGGAAGTGCTGGCCTGGTGGATTGACAATAAAAACAACGGCATTCTGTCGCAGAAAATAGCCAGCATACTGCCGCTCGGGGGTTCTTCCGTATTACTGATTGTTATTACCTCCATCATCGGTGCACTGGTAGCAGGTTTCGCTGCACTTGCAGGATCGTATCTGCGCAGACTGATCTATCCCGTTCCGACGGTGGAAACCGTTTAACAGCCCGCCTCGTATATTTTATATTGGCCCGTGATGAAAACATGTCAGTTACTCATTTCCTTCCTGTTTTTGTTTCATGCGGCGCATGCAACCCGCATCAGCGGCACGGTGACTGACGATAAAGGAAATATTCTTCCCTTTGCTTCAGTTTTTATCAAGGGCAGTTCCCAGGGAACAACCAGTAATAACAGGGGCCGCTATTTTCTCGACCTTTTGCCCGGCCGGTATATTATTATTTGTCAGTACGTCGGTTATGCCCGGCAGGAAAAACAGTTGACACTGGGTACCGAATCCGTTACCCTCGATTTTCAATTATCGGTACAGCAAACCAGTTTAAAAGAAGTGATAGTAAAACCGGGTGGTGAAGATCCCGCTTACGAAATTATCCGGCACGCCATCAAAAAAAGAAAGTCATACGAGAATCCGCTGGACTCTTTTACCTGTGAAGCATATATCAAAACCCTGATCCGCAGCCGCAAACTGCCTTCTAAAATTCTGGGAAAAACATTTTCGGATGAAGACCGGAAAGACCTGGGTGTAGATTCCGATGGACGTGGCATCATTTACCTTTCCGAGTCGCTCACTAAAATTGCTTTTAAAAAGCCGGATAAAGTAAAACTGGAAGTCATTTCCGGACGTGAAAGCGGATCAAATGGATACGGATTTAATTTTCCGACTTTTATCAATTTTTACAGCAATAATGTGAATATTTTCATTACCCAGCTGAGTCCGCGCGGATATGTTTCACCTATCGCAGACGGGGCACTGAACTATTATAAATATAAATTTCTGGGTTCCTTTTTTGAAGATGGCAAAGAGATTAACCAGATTCGCGTGATACCCAAAAGAAGATTTGAACCCCTTTTTTCCGGCACCATAAATATCACAGAAGGTGACTGGCGAATTCACAGTCTCGATCTTCTGCTGACGAAGGATTACCAGCTGGAAATTGTGGATTCTCTCAGCATCCGGCAGATACAGGTTCCCATCGCACCCAATATCTGGCGCACACAAAATCAGGTCGTGGACTTCTCTTTTAAAAAGTTTGGCATTGACGTGTCGGGCAATTTTCTGAATGTATACAGTAACTACGAACTCGATCCGCGTTTTAGAAAAAAGTACTTCAACAACGTGGTGGTCAGATATGATACCGGAGTCAACAAAAAAACATTCGCCTACTGGGACTCTCTGCGGCCGGTTCCGCTGGCGCCTGAAGAACTGGAAGATTTTCGGATAAAGGATAGCACATTTAAAAGCCACAACGATTCCACTTATCTGGAAAGGGCAGCTGACTCCCTGCGCAAAAAGCAGGGTCGTATTACAGTGACCAATGTATTGCTGAACGGAGTCCGAAGGTCGGACTACGATCCTGAAAAACCACTGAGTATAAATATCAGTCCGCTGCTTCCGGGATTGGAATACAATACAGTAGAAGGAATAGTACTGAATGAACAGGTCAGTCTGTTGAAAGAGTATAAAAAAACCGGAAACAGTATAGAATTTACGCCTCATGTGCGGTATGGATTCAGCAATACGCATTTTAACGCCTGGGCAAACCTTACATTCAGCAAAAAAATTTACCAGATGGATCTGGATGGAGAAAGTTTCAGCCGTTCATCCTGGACACTGGCTGGCGGAAAACGGGTTAGTCAGTTCAATCCCGACAATCCGATCGGGCCTGCAATGAATGCACTGTATACCTTGTTTTTTCGCGACAACTACATGAAGATTTACGAAAATTATTTTGGCAGTGCAGAGTATAAAAAAAGATTCGATAACGGATTAAGGCTTAGCGGTACTTTATTATACGAAGACCGCATGCCTTTAAATAATACAAGTAATTATTCCCTCTTCGGAAATAAAGAAAAAGCGTTCACTCCCAATTATCCTTATGAAATCATCAGCCAGAATTTTCAACGCAACCAGGCGCTGATCGCCGGTATAGATTTGCAATTCAAACCCGGTCAGCGGTATATTGAATTTCCGGATAACCGCCTGGCCATCGGTTCCAAATATCCTACCCTCGCGATCTCATTCCGGGCTGGTATACCCAACGTTCTCGGTTCGGATGTGAACTATGAAAAATGGCAATTCTCTGTCTGGGATAATATCAACTTCAAACTCAGGGGAGTGTTCAAATACCGGTTCAGTATAGGTGGATTTCTGAATACAAAATCCCTATACGTCATGGACTATCAGCAATTCAATGGCAACCAGACATTCTATGCCAGTCCTTATCTGAACAGTTTTCAACTGGCTCCTTACTATCTGAACAGCACAACGGCATCCTTGTATGGCGTGGGCCATATAGAGCATCACTTCAATGGCATGCTGACCAATAAAGTGCCTCTGTTGAGAAATCTGCAATGGAACCTGGTGGTCGGATCAAATGCATTTTATGTGAACTCGTCCAACAACTATGTTGAAATATTTGCAGGACTGGAAAATATATTTAAACTCCTGCGGGTGGATGTGATTGGATCCTACCTGAATGGCCAACCCGGCCAGGTGGGTGTTCGCCTTGGTTTCGATGGACTATTCGGTTCCGCCATCGGCAACGCTTTAAAAAATCCAAATGCAGCCCGATCCAGATCCAGGATGTAGACTGATAATCCGGGGTGGTTATTGAGCACAAATAATCGAAATCAATTTTTCAGTTTCTTCTGCTGAATTAAAACTATGCAGGGCGATGCGGAGTCTTTCTGCGCCCAGCGGAACCGTCGGATATAAAATCGGACGAATATCGAAGTTATGATCCAATAAAATGCCGGCGAGCTTTTTTACCTCACCGTTGCCGGGCACCACATAACACTGAATCGCTGTATCCGACTTTTTGAATCCCGGAAGGTCAAACAGCGCAACCAGTTTTTGAATATGGGCTCTTTGATCTTTCATCTGCGGAAACAGAGAATAACACGCATCAATGGCAGCAACAGATACCGCAGGCAGGGCGGTGCTGTAAATAAAAGGCCTGCAAAAATTAATGAGATAGTCGCGAAGTCGCTGAGAACCCAGAACGACCGCTCCATGACAACCCAGGGCCTTACCAAAAGTGTGAATTCGCGCAAAACAGCTTTGCTGCAGATTCAAAAGCTGAACCAGCCCTGATCCGTTTTCGCCCAGGATGCCTGTGGCGTGTGCCTCATCTACGATGAGTTGGGCTTCATAACGTTCACAAAGCGAGGCGATGGCTGTCAGAGGCGCCTGATAACCATCCATTGAAAAAACGGATTCGGTAACAACAAAACAAATTCCATGCGGTGCAATAACGCGGTTTTTTAATTTCTTCTCCAGGTCATCGGTATCGTTATGGGCAAAAGATGAAGAATGGGCGAAGGACTGCCGGATTCCATCGCGAATAGAAGCGTGGCTCAATTTATCGTACAGGATCAGATCGTCTTTTTTTGCAATGCAGGACAGCAGGCCGAAATTGGCATCGTATCCCGAATTAAAAATGAGTGCTGCCGGCGATTCGTGAAATAAGGCGATTTTTTTTTCCGTTTCTTCCGTCAGTGAATTATTTCCTGCAAGCAACCGGGATCCTGTCGATCCATGAGAATAGGATTTGCCTTTCAGGGCTCCTTCTATCAATCCCTGCTTTGCGATTCCCAGATAATCGTTTGAATAAAAATCCGTCTGCTTACCGTTCAGACGCAGTGAACGCAGCGATCCTGATGCGGATCTTTCTTCCAGTTTTTTATTCAAAAAATGATCATTCATAATTAATTGATCAAATATCCCTTTAATTCAGACATTTGCAAAACGCATGAAAACAGATAAGAACATTCTGGGTCTTCAATTGGCTACGGATCCGCGCTGGGTGGATCTGGCCCATATTTCTTTAGAAGAAATTCTGACGGACCATGCATTTTGTGAACAGAAAGCAGCCACTACCTGTATTACGCTGATCACAAAATACTCAGATCGCAGCCGGCTGGTAGCCGAGCTCGCTCCTATTGTGACTGAGGAATGGGGACATTTCCGAATGGTTCTGGCTGAAATGGATAAAAGAGGATATAAGCTGGGGAAACAGAGAAAAGACGAATATGTGAACCATCTTATTTCCTTCCAGCGCAAGGGAGGCGATTTTGAAGAACGTTTCCTGGACCAACTCCTGACGATGGCCATGATAGAAGCCCGGAGCTGTGAAAGGTTTAAACGGCTTAGTGAAGGACTGCCGGACGAATATCTGCGCAACTTTTACCGCCGTTTCATGGAAAGTGAAGCGGGCCACTATCACCTCTTTATTGATTTGGCTGAAAACTATCTGGGCAAAGAAAAAACCCGTAAACGCTGGTCCGAATGGCTGGATTACGAAGCTGGCCTGATGCATCAGATGGCGGTTCGGGGGGATAGGATTCACTGATAGTGTGGTAGTGTGGTAGTGTGGAAGTTTTTCAAACTGAATTTGCGCTGTCCGGGTTGCCGGAAAAATGATCCAGTTCCTGCTGAAAATTGATCATCGGATATTGTATTGAAAGCTCGCGCGTTTTCTCCAGTTGCTCCTTTAGAAAACGGCGGTGGGCATCGGTATCGGGATGTAAAGCACGATGTTTACGCGAAATCTGTAATTTTCGGATTTCTTCTGCGATCACCCTCGAATCGCTGTCCACATAATTTTCCATAAAGTGCTCAAGTACAAATTGTGTTGCCATAAAATTGGGATGAACCAGGTCCCTGTCGTAAAACCGGTAATCCCTTAAAACGTCGATCACGAGTTCATAAGCCGGAAAATAATAGCAGTTGTCAAATTTATTCACGAGCTGGTGAACCAGTTCAATCAGCCTGGCTTTGCTCCGATTATTTTCGATAACCCCATCCCGGATATGCCGGACAGGACTAATCGTGAATATTATTTTGACAGCCGGGTTAAAATCAAACAGACGGTGCAGGGCTTCATCCATAACCGCCAGCATCTCATCTGTTGGTAATAGTTTCTTCTTAAACCAGTTGCCGGGGGCGCGGTGACAGTTCGCTACGGATTGACCACTTTCTGCCAAAATATAACTGAAGGAAGACCCCAGCGTAATGATGAGCCAGTCGGCCTGCTTCAGGAACTGATGTGCTTTTTGCTGTGACCGGTTAATCAACCGAAGGGCTTCCTCCTTTGTTCCCATGGAAAAAAAACTATGGTGATTCCAGCTTTGCCAGAGCTCGTTATAATAAAAAAGATCCCCGTCCCGGTATTCTACGGGTTCGATATATGAAATCAGGCTTTTGGCCACACTCAGCGGATCAAACAGAATACCATTTGGATTTTGTAAAATATCAAATTTCATATCGGCCAGATGATTGCCGATATGTTCTGTAAAACAGGAACCGCTGAGCAGGATCTTCTGAGGATAGTGTACAAGCTCCGCAGGAGAAGGAATATGTATGTTAAGAAAAAAGGGCTCCATGGGAATGATTTAAAAAAATTTCTCCTGCAATCCGCCTGCATTCGTCCAATGCCTGCTCATTTAAAGGAGGCAGGGCTTTTCTTTGCCGGAAATAATCAATCATCAGTAAGCTGTCCATATTCCCTACCAGTTCGTCGCCTGCCATGGGACAGCCTCCGATTCCCAGCAGGGCTCCGTCAAATCGCCTGCAACCTGCGCTATAGGCTGCTTCCAGTTTTTGCGGGCTATGCTCCCGCCGGGCATGCAGGTGAACGCCCGATTCAATATCCGGAAACGTTTCCACCAAAGATCGGGTAAGACCATACACCTGTTCAGGTGAAGCCAGGCCTACGGTATCGGCCAACGAAATAATTCCGACACCCATCGCTACCAGCCTGTTTATCCATTCAAGGGCAAATTCAGTTGACCATGGATCCCCATAGGGATTTCCAAAGGCCATAGATATATAAACAACCAGATTTTTATTACTTAAAAAACAAATTTCCTGCAATGCCGCTACTGTTTCCACCGATTGGGCCATGGTGGAATTCGTATTACGGAGCTGAAAAGTTTCAGATATAGAAAATGGAAACCCGATGTCCTTGATGTCCGGATACATAGCCGCCGTTTCAGCTCCGCGCGTATTGGCCACAATGGCCAATAGTTTGGTTACAGAATCAGCTTTTTTTAATCTGCCTGTAACCTGACCCGTATCAGCCATTTGAGGTATGGCTTTTGGAGAAACAAAACTGCCAAAGTCGAGGCTGTCGAAACCGACCTGCAACAAAGCGTTCAGATAGTCAATTTTCTTTTCGGTTGGTATGAATGAAACCCATCCCTGCATGGCATCACGCGGACATTCCACCAGTTTCACCAGATCCGTTTTTTCCTCCTGAATCATATTACGAAACTAAATGAAATCCGGTTTTAAAAAGAATATCAGATGGATTTAATGCTCCGTTCCACTTTTTCCCTCATCCCATTGAAAAATCGCCTTCTTTCTTTTTCACCCGCATTGCTCATGAGTGTTGACTTGCGCATCATATTCTGGCAGTGCCGGTACGTGTATTCCGCAAAAACCACGTCTTTCGTCATCAGTATATTCAGCACAGTGTGATTCAGATAAACCACTTTGGTATTATTCAAAATAGCGAGACTGCAATTATCACCCAGGATAAACTCATTCACATAAAATTTGTACTGCGCACTGGACGCATTGGGTTTGCCCTTCACATGAAATTTACAACCGGCTTCAGCCTGAAGTTCAATATGATCGATCATCGCAAGCAGGCTATTGTAAACATCCATGGCCTCTTTTTCTGAAGGAAAAACACCGATTTCACGGTAATAGTCAATCTGGCGTATCGTAGCACTGATACTATCGTCGTTCCAGATTTCAACTGAGGGAATCCGGTTGTAGGCCTCACTGATTTTTGAAGTGATTTTATACACACTCTCCCTAAGTGCATCCATGACAAACAGATCGCTTTCGGGAAAAGGGTACTGTACAATGGTTTTCATCCAGAAAAAAATCTTGAATACGGTCAGTTCGGGGAAACCAAAACAATGAAATATAAAAAGATCTTTACTTAGATAATACAATTCCCTGTTCTCAAATTGATTAAAATAATTCAATTGTTCAAGCAGGTGATCCAGGTACCTGTCAAAACCAAAATTGTCTTTGTCAAGTAAGGGGCCGCTAAATAAAAAAGAATCATTTTTCAGGTGAAATAACTGATCCAGGGAAATTCTGTAGTGAGTGCACAGCACATTAATTTCTTCAAAACTCAATGGCTTCTCCCCCCTGATTCTTCTGTAAGCGCTGTCGTTGCTGATATCCAGCAGGCCGGCAACCTCATTCACCAGTGAAAGATGAGTAGCGAGGTTGGATTTGATATGCTGAAAAAAAACCTGCTGAACACCGGGCTGATTCATAACCTGATTTAATTGCATTGATCCCTTCCCGACGATGACTGTTTCCGAGGTGCAAATAAATATAACCCAATTTTCCGCAAATTTAAATTTCCATTCTTTTTTTCATGGATTCATAAAGGATAATGCCTGCGGCCACTGACACATTAAGCGAATCAAACTGACCCGGCATGGGTATGGTGAAAAGTTCATCAGCCGCTTTATTCAGGTAGGTTTGCAATCCCCGGTCTTCACTTCCCATCATCACGCAGCAGGGCAGCTGCAGTGGAAGATCAAAGATCTTTTTATCCGCCTTCATGGCACTGGCAAAAACAAGGATGCCATTCAGGTGCAGATTGTCCACCGCTTTTAACAGACTGCTCACACGACAAATATGAATTTTTTCGAGTGCCCCTGCAGAAGATTTAAGAGCCTCTTCATTGAGCGCAGCAATACCTTTATCCGGAATAATAAGCGCCTGTGATCCGTAGCAAACGGCACTGCGGGCAATCGCGCCGATATTCCGCACATCCGTGATCCCATCCAGCAAAACAAATAAAGGAATCTGCCCCTCAGAAACCACCTGGTCGATCACCGTTTGCAGATCCATATAGGTAAAAAGCGCAGCCAGCGCAATCACTCCCTGATGATTGGCGCGCGACAGAGAGGCCATTTTTTCCACCGGTACCTGCTGAATCGGTATACCCCTTTTTTCAGCCAGTTTCCGGATCTCGCCTATCGATTCCCCACTCACATTTCGTTGAAAAAGAATTTTATCGATGGCACGGCCGGCCAGCATGGCTTCGATAAGGGGCTGGCGCCCGATAATAATGTCAGAAGATTTCAATCTTTATTTTTTTAGTTTCCCCTGATAAATCATGAGTTGTACCTGCTGAATGCCGGCTACCGACATGGAATCCGTGATTTCCCCGCGTTCCAGCATCATCAAAACCTCTGAAAAAGGTAATTTTTTAAGAGTGAGTTTTTCGGTTTCTTCCGGCTGGGCAGGAAACTGTTCCAGATCGCGGGCCAGATAGATAAACGCGGTTTCGTCCGTTACAGAGTTGGATAAATGCATGGTAAGAATCCGCGTCCAGTTTTTTGCCACAAGCCCGGTTTCCTCGAGCAATTCTTTTTTTGCGCCTTCCACCGGATCCTGATCCATTCGGCCCCCTCCTTCCGGAATCTCCCAACTGTATTGGCTGAGCGGAAAACGATATTGCCCGACCAGCCAGGTGTTCCAGTCCTGATCAAGTGGCAGTACGCCGACGGCAAAATTCTTAAAATGAACCGTACCATAAATTCCTCTGCCACCGGAAGGATTCAGAACCTGAAATTCCGTAACCCCGATCCACGGGTTGTCGTAAACCTGTTTCTGTTCAAGTACAGTCCAGGGATTCGGCTGATTGTCCATGACCGAATTTAATTATCAATTGGTAATAAACGAGGATAAAAAAAGGCCAGCGCCGGGCTGACCTTTTTTTTATCATTACTCATCATTTTAATTTAAAGGCCTGTTTTACTTTTTTAACGTAATCGAGTTTTTCCCAGGTAAACAATTCCACTTTTTTCCTGATGGTTTTACCATCGGGCGAAACAAATATTTTCTCGATGATTTCGGGCTTTCGTCCCATATGACCATAAGCTGCCGTTTCGCTATAAATCGGATTACGCAGTTTAAGCCTTTGTTCAATAAAATAGGGGCGCATATCAAATACCGATTCCACTATCTTCCCGATTTCTCCGTCGGTCATTTTCACTTTTGCTGTTCCGAATGTATTCACATAAATGGAAGTGGGCTGGGCCACTCCGATCGCATAGGAAACCTGAACCAGCACTTCAGTTGCCACACCGGCAGCCACCAGATTCTTCGCGATATGCCGGGTGGCATACGCCGCACTGCGATCCACTTTCGAAGGATCTTTTCCACTGAAGGCGCCGCCACCATGTGCACCTTTTCCACCATAAGTATCCACGATAATTTTACGACCGGTAAGTCCCGTATCTCCGTGCGGACC
Organism: Puia sp.; assembly: GCA_965214575.1. Lineage (GTDB taxonomy): Bacteria > Bacteroidota > Bacteroidia > Chitinophagales > Chitinophagaceae > Puia. The sequence continues at coordinate 519 of CBDCCE010000009.1, read as the reverse complement.
GCCGATGACAAACTTACCTGTGGGATTGATGTGGTATTTGATTTTGTCATTAAATAAATGGCCGTATTTCCTATACTTCGCCTTTACCCGGGGGATCAGAATGTTAACAATATCTTTTTTAATTTTTGCCAGCATTTTGGCTTCCGTATCAAAATCATCATGCTGGGTGGAAATCACAATCGCATCAATCCGGACGGGGTTATTCTGATCATCATATTCCAGAGTAACCTGGCTCTTGGCATCCGGACGCAGATATTTAATTTCTTTATTTTCTCTTCTCAGCGCAGCCAGTTCAATCAGCAGCTTGTGAGAGAGATCCAATGCCAGTGGCATATAATCGTCCGTTTCGTGCGTGGCGTACCCAAACATCATCCCCTGGTCACCTGCCCCCTGTTCCTCTTTCTTGGTCTTGTCAACCCCCTGGTTAATATCGGCGGACTGTTCATGGATGGCAGAGAAAATACCACAGGAATTGGCTTCAAACATATATTCGCTTTTCGTATACCCTATTTTACGGAT